>CAYVQP010000075.1:0-4782 GCA_964452775.1 uncultured Ardenticatenaceae bacterium
CTGGGCTGCCCGGCTCGCCAAAGCGTCGTGCGTTACCTTCATGCCCGGGAAGATGACTACGCCCAGCAACGCTCCCGCCGCGGAGACGAAATCCAGCGTTGTCGCCGTGCCCATGTCCACGATGATAGTCGGACCGCCGTACTGATGATAGCCGGCGACCGCATTGACGATACGGTCCGCCCCGACCTCAGCCGGATTCTCGGTCTCCACGCGGATGCCCAAATCCATCCCCGCGTGGACCAGCAACGGAGTGAGCTTCAAGTAGCGTTCGCAAACTGCGCGAAAAGTGCCGGTGAGCGCCGGCACTACGCTGGAGAGGATGACCCGATCCACGGCGTCTACCATCTCCACTTCCCTGAGCAGCATCTTCAGGTAAATGCCGTACTCATCCACAGTCTGGTCGTGCACCGTGCGCAGGCGCCACTGCAAGCGCCAGGCGAGACCGTCCCACATGCCCAGGGTGATATTGGTATTGCCGATATCAATTGCAAGAAGCATAAGTGGCGGATTGTATAAGGCGGACAATCCTCCAGCAAGATACAGTGCTCGAAGATCGCCATTCGCCCGGAGGCGTTTAACTGGTGCTCAGCTTGCCATTCTCGGCTGCCGGATGCCGGCTCAGCCGCAGCACCGCTTCAATAGACTCTCGCGCAAGGGTCAACCGCCGGGCCCAGTTGTCCGGAGTGTTTGCGGCTGTGAACGCTTCCGGCCCGTAGAATGTGGCGGTCTCGTATTCCAATCCCTGCACCTGCAAGTAGGCGAGCGTGAAGTCAGCCGGCGCCAGCCTGGAGATGATCATCGGCCACTCCGTATCGGTCGCATTCGTAGGCTCCTGCGAGCAACGAAGGATGGCGCTTGCCGCCCGGCGCGATAGCCCGCACGAGCCGGCGGTTACATCCATTTCCACTCCGAAGGTATGCGAAAAGACCCGGTTGGTCAGCCACTCCGACTCTCGCTGCGCCGCGGGGTGGCCGGCAAAGGCCGCCGGCGTCCGGCCCAGCACCAGGTAATCCGCCGCCGGGATGGCTTCTGAAACAGTCGCCCGCAGCTCGTCCGGGTAATGGCAGGCCCAATGCAAGAGTCGATCCAGGTCGCAATAATGCAGGAAGTCCGCGCCCTCGCGCGCCATGCCCCCGGCTAATGCCTGCCGGCGATTAGCGCCGATCTCCGCGCTCCCATCTGTGGAAACTCGCGCCTCGCTCCGGCGCAACACGTCCACCATCCGGCTATCCGTCCCCGCAGTCGCCACGACGTCCATGGCGGCATAGAGCCGGCGCAATTGGGGCAGGGCGCTCTCCAGAAACGGGAGCATCCGGCCCGCGGGGTCGTGCAGTGTGGCAACAAGGCCGGTTCTTGAGTCAGTATTCATAAGACAAGTGTTTTAGTGTATCAATTTTCCCGGAAACTATATCAACGATTTTCCCGGAAACTCTTTCATCGTTGACCCAATCCAGTTTCCGGGAAAATGCAGGAACCGCACCAATTTTCCCGGAAACTCTTTCATCGATTTTCCCGGAAACTCCTTCATCGGACACCTGCAATTGACCCAATCCAGTTTCCGGGAAAATGCAGAGACTGGACCAATTTTCCCGGAAACTCTATCAACGACTTTCCCGGAAACTCCTTCATCGGATACCTGCAATTGACGTAATCCAGTTTCCGGGAAAATGCACTCAATCATCGGATACCTGCAATTGACCCAATCCAGTTTCCGGGAAAATGCAGGCACCATCGCCGCCAATCAGCATCTAATGATGAGTTTGTCCGCAATGCGCCGGCTGATCGAGACGTTTACTCCAGCTCGACGAGTACCGTTCGATACAGCGTATCCGCCCGCAGATCGGCTAACGAATGACAGGGGGCGTCGAGTTTAAGCGCCAGCAGATTGGCCAATCCCTGGTCAAAGGCGGCGTGCTCCATGTTGATCACCACCGCCCGCACATCGGCATGCCGGATTAGCTCGGCGATGCGATGCGCTTCTTCTTGCGGCGGCATATCGCTCATGCTGACGTTGCCGGCCCCGTCGGTCAGCAAGATCATCATCGGCATGACGTCGGGGTGCAGGTTGGCTTCCCGGCGGATCACTTCATAGGCCATCAGCAGGCCGGCGGACAACGGCGTCTTGCCGCCTACCGAGATATCCTTCAGCGCTTTACGCGCCAATTGCACCGAGTTGGTCGGCGGCAACACCAGGTGGGCGCTGTTCTTGTTAAACACGATCAGGCCAACGCGATCCCGGCGCTGGTAGGCGTCAGTGAGCAGCGACATGATCGCCCCCTTTGTCGCCTCCATGCGCTCCGCCACCGCCATGCTCCAGCTGGCATCAACCACAAAGAGGATCAGGTTGGCCGCCCGGCGCACCCGCACCTTCTCGCGCAGGTCGCTCTTTTGCAGCGCCAGGGCGGTCTTCCGCCGATCGCGATAGATTTGGTAGGGGGCGGCGGCGCGCAGCGTGGCGTCAAAGGCCAGGTCGGTCACCCGTTCCTTTTGCGGGATGCGCGCCTGCACATAGCGCCCGCGCTTGCGCTCCGTCTTAGTCTGCGAACGACGACCGGATTGTCGGCGGGTCAGCCGGTCGATCTGGGTGTCCAGCCGGCGGGCGGTAAACTCCTGGGCGGCCTCGCGCTTTTGCCCCCCTTCCCACCAGTATGCTTCTTGCGGAGCCTTGGGGACGGACTGCGGGCCGGCATCCGTCTGCCCCACCTCCGCGCCTTCCTCTACCTCAGCGTCGAGGGCCTGTTTTTTTTTACCGGGCTGGTCTCGTTATCCAGCTCTTCGGAGAGTTCGCCGGGGTCGCCGCTGCCCCATTCACTTTGCGCCTGCTCCAGGCGTTCCTCGAGATCGTACATATTGATGGTCGCATCCTGGAAGGCGCGCCCTTTGATGCGGTGCAGCAGCGATAGCTCAGCCGCCAGCAAGATATCCTCTTCGGTGATCGCCTCGCGACTCTGCAAAGCGGCATGCGCCTGGGCGCCGCGCAGGATAACCAGGTCGGCCCGGTGCCCATCTACCTTAAACGAGGAGGTCAGGTGAGCAATGGTAGCCAGGTCCCGCCGGTGATAGCGCACCATATGCACCAGCTCGCGCCCGTTGGCGATTTGCTCCGATAGTTGTCGTTCCTGATCGGCCCAACGAGAGTAGAAGCCGGCGGGATCAAGCTCAAATGCCAGCCGGCGCTCCATGATCTCGATCCGTTGCCGCATATCCAGCAAGCCGCTGATTTGAACGGCAAAGGCAAAGCGGTCCAACAGTTGCGGTCGCAGATCCCCCTCCTCCGGGTTCATCGTGCCCACCAGAATGAAACGAGCCGGGTGACTGAAACTGATCCCCTCTCGCTCGACCACATTGACGCCCATCGCCGCCGAGTCCAGCAGCAGGTCTACCACGTGGTCGTCCAGCAGGTTGACCTCGTCCACATAGAGCAAGCCACGATTGGCGGCGGCCAGGACGCCGGGTTCAAAGTGTTTCTCGCCCTTCTGGATGGCCTTTTCGATGTCCAGGGTGCCGACGACGCGATCCTCTGTCGCGCTGACCGGCAGGTCAACGAATTGCGTCCGCCGGGTGGTTACCGTCAGGTTGCCCTGCGTCCGCCGCAGCCGGCAATCGTCGCACCATTCCGATGGCCGGTAAGGGTCGCAGCCAAAGCGGCACTCCGACACCACATTGATGTCCGGCAGGAGGGCCGCCAATGCCCGGGCAGCCGTTGACTTGGCCGTGCCGCGCTCCCCGCGAATTAGCACTCCCCCGATCTGGGGGTTCACCGCATTCAGCACCAGGGCGCGCTTCATCTGCTCCTGGCCTACAATTGCGGTAAAGGGAAAGACATCCAAGCGGGGCATATACGGTCTCCTGGCAGCAAAATCAGTCCGGGGGATTATACTAGATGGTTGGTCGACCGCAACCGGCCCTGTAGGTGGCAACGTTTTATGTTAAACTTGGCGTCAACGGAGCTTTCCGGACAGAGCTGTGCCGGCTCATATTCCGCCAACATTGTTCTCCGCGGACTGATGAAATGGGGCGTGTTGCTCGTTACCTGACAGCGCTTTTCATTGTGGCAATGGTGGTGCTCGCCATATTGGCTGTCGCCTCCGGCCCGGTGCCGGAGCATCCATTCTTTGCCGGGGATGATCTGCTTGTCATTGCCCATCAAGGAGGGGAGAAGTTGCGGCCGGACAACACCATGATGGCCTTCCAGTACGCCGCGGAGCTGGGCGCCGATGTGCTGGAAATGGATGTTCACAGCACCAGAGACGGGGTACTGGTTGTAATGCATGATGAGCGAGTTGACCGCACCACCAACGGCTCCGGCTTTATCCGCGAGATGCTGATCACCCAGATCCAGGGCTTGGACGCCGCCTATCACTGGCCCCATGACAACCCAATTGGCGAGCGCCCCTATCGTGGACAGGGGGTGGGTGTGCCGGAGTTACGCGAAGTCTTTGAGGCATTCCCCGAAATGCGACTCAACATCGAGATCAAGCAGGCTGAACCTTCGATTGTGCAGCCGCTATGCAACATGATTCGTGAGTTTGGCCGCAGCGACGATATACTGGTCGGCTCCTTCCATGCCGATGCGATCCGCGATTTCCGCGAAGCCTGTCCCGAGGTGGCGACCTCCGGTACCGAACCGGAGATCCGCGCCTTCTTCGTTTTGAACGCCATCGGCCTGGGAAAAGTGTTTCAACCTACGGCTCCGGCGTTCCAGGTCCCGGAGTATTCCGGCATGTTGCACGTCGTCACCGAGCATTTTCTCGCCGGCGCTCACCGGCACAATATTGACGT
>CAYVQP010000075.1:4882-6992 GCA_964452775.1 uncultured Ardenticatenaceae bacterium
GTTGAGTTTGGCGACTTTCAATGCAACGGCGCGCTGGCGGCCTCGAAGCGCTACCAGGAAAAGCCGAATGATATCGCCGCCCGAGTAATTGCCGCCTTACCGGCAAACGACTACTTCGCACAGCTAACGGTCGCCGGCCCCGGCTTTATCAATATTCACCTGAATGACGCCTTTCTGGCCGAAACGGTCGCCGCCATGGCGCGCGACCCGCGCCTCGGTTGCCCGCCGGTACCCGCTCCCAGCACGATAGTCCTGGATTTCGGCGGCCAAAACGTTGCCAAGTACATGCACGTCGGTCATCTGCGCTCAAGCATCATCGGCGACAGCCTGCAACGGTTGTTTCGCTTTCGCGGAGACCGGCTAATCGGCGATATCCACTTGGGCGACTGGGGCACGCAGATGGGCATGCTGATCATCGAGGTTGAGCGGCATTACCCTGACCTGCCGTACTTCGACGCATCATTCTCCGGCCCATACCCGGCCGAGTCGCCGGTGACCATGGAAGATCTGCAGGAACTGTACCCCGCGGTTGCCGCTCGCTGCGCGGTCGATCCGGCTGAGGCGGAAAAAGCCCGCCTGGCGACGAAGCAACTGCATGAGGGCCGGCCCGGCTATCTCGCGCTCTGGAACCACTTCCGGGAGATCTCGATCGCGGCCTTGCGGCAGGATCTGGATCAGCTGCACGTATACTTCGATTACTGGTTGGGAGAAAGCGACACCCAACCCATCCTGCACAAGATGGTGGATGAACTGGTGGCAAATGGGACCGCCGTGATCAGCCAGGGCGCGACGATCGTGGACGTCTCATTGCCGGAGGACAAGGCTGAAATGCCGCCGCTGATGCTGTTAAAGTCGGATGGGACAGCGCTTTACGGCACGACCGATCTGGCCACGATCTACCAGCGCGTGCATGACTTTGAGCCGAACGCGATCCTCTACGTGGTAGACCATCGCCAGTCGCTGCACTTTGAACAGGTCTTCAGGGCGGCAATGAAGAGCGGTATCGCGCCCGCCGGTGTAGTGCTGGAGCATTTGCCGTTCGGCACCATGAACGGCCCGGACGGCAAGCCTTTCAAGACACGCTCCGGCGAGCCTGTGCTGCTGCGTGACCTGATGCAGATGGTTGAGGACAAGGCGCGCAGCCGGCTGGACGAGATGAAGGTCGCTC
This sequence comes from uncultured Ardenticatenaceae bacterium, assembly GCA_964452775.1. Lineage (GTDB taxonomy): Bacteria > Chloroflexota > Anaerolineae > Promineifilales > Promineifilaceae > JACKCB01. Next base: position 6,051 of record CAYVQP010000075.1, read on the forward strand.
AGGATTACGACCAGGATGAGCGCGACGAAATCGCCCACCTGGTCAGCCTGGCGACGCTGAAGTTCGCCGACCTGGTGAACCACCGCACAAAGGACTATGTGTTCGATCTGGAGCGCTTCTCCTCTTTTGAAGGGCGCACCGGGCCTTATCTGCTGTACACGGCGGTCAGGATCAAGTCCATCTTGCGCAAGGCGGAACAGCTCCGGCTGGCAATTGGTCCCCTGCGCGCGCCGGCCGGGCTGGAGGAGCGCGATCTGCTGCTGAAGCTCACCCAATTGCCGGATGTGCTCGCGCGTAGCTACGAGACACGGGCGCCAAATCACCTGGCGGAGTACGTATATAACCTGGCCATGCTCTTCAACCGCTTCTATCGCGATTATCATATCCTGACCGAGCCGGACCCCGCCCAACAGGCCTCCTGGCTGGCGCTGTCCGCCTACACGCTGGCCCAACTGGTTCTGGGACTGGATCTCCTCGGCATTCAGGTTCCCGAGCGCATGTAGGGATGGATGCGACGTAGAGCGGCTGTCGTGGTGGTAGATAAGCGGATGGGGCGTGTCCTGCTGATACGGCGCCACAAGTACGGCCGCAACTTCTATGTAGTACCCGGCGGCGGCGTCGAAGAGGGGGAATCACTCTCCGAAGCGGCTATCCGGGAGGTCAAAGAGGAAACCGGCCTGGATGTGGTCATCGAGCGCAAGCTCTGTGAGTGCGACAACCAGGGGCAGCCGGAGTATTACTTCCTTTCGACGACCTATGAAGGGGACTTGTGTTTGGGCGGACCGGAGTTAGACCGGCAGTCCAGTCACAACGTCTACTGCCTGGAGTGGGTGCCGTTGAGCAAGCTGGACGACATTCCCCTGTTGCCGAAGAATATCCGGGAGCAGATCTATGGTATCTTCAGCCGGTAGCCGCGTGCGCGTCCGGCCCGTCATCGCCTAA
>CAYVQP010000075.1:7092-18701 GCA_964452775.1 uncultured Ardenticatenaceae bacterium
ACGCCTGCCAGCCGGCCATGGTCCGGGACCACAATGGTGCGGTCGTAATCATGCGTCTGGGGATTGATCTTGCGCAGCCAACCCTCCTCCAAAATCCCCTGCCAGAGCGCACTGCCGTCCCAGGCCAACCCGCTCAACACGCCGGGACAGAGAAATTGATGGGCTACGGCCCCACTGGTCGGATCCAGCGCAAAGAGGGACCCGGCGGAATAGTCAGCGTTCCATAGCAATGCGCCGTCCCAGGCAAGGCCTGCCGGCCCATCGCCGGGTGCTGCGTGTTCACCTTTGATAATCATTCTGGTCATACCGGCCACCTATGAGGCTCATTGCTCCGGTCCGGGCCGTGCGACTTACTCAATATCGCGACCAACGGCCAGCGCGATTGCCTTCATCTCCTGCACCAGTTTAGCAAATCGCGCCGGTTTTAGCGACTGTGAGCCGTCCGAGAAGGCTTCTTCGGGCCGGGGGTGAACCTCAATGATCAGCCCGTCCGCCCCGGCGGCCACGCTGGCCTTGGCGGCGGCGGAGACATATTCCCACTTGCCCGTGGCATGGCTGGGATCGGCAATAATCGGCAGGTGCGACAGATGCTTGACCACCGGGATGGCGTTGATGTCAAAGGTGTTACGCGTATAGGTTTCAAACGTGCGGATGCCGCGCTCACACAGCATCACCCGCTTATTCCCGTGACTTAACACGTACTCGGCGCACATCAGCCATTCTTCCATCAGGCTGCTCATGCCCCGCTTCAGGAGCACCGGGTGCTGCGACTCGCCCACCGCGTGCAGCAGGGCGTAATTCTGCATGTTCCGCGCCCCGATCTGCAGGATGTCTGCGTACTCGCAAACCAGCGGCACCAGCCCCGGCTCCATCACTTCGGTCACAACCGGCAGGCCCGTCTGCTCGCGCGCCTCAGCCAGGTAGCGCAGCCCTTCTTCACCCATACCCTGAAATGAATATGGGGAGGAGCGCGGCTTAAAGGCCCCGCCGCGCAACACGTGCGCCCCGGCTTCCTTCACCGCGTGCGCCGTCTCCAGGATCTGGCTCCGGCTCTCAACCGAGCAGGGGCCGGCCATGATCAACAGTCCCTTGCCGCCGACCGAGTGGTCGCCAATCGAAAAATGAGTGTCTTCCTTCTGAAAGTCACGGCTGGCCAGCTTGAAGGGCGCCTGCACGGGCACGACACGCTCCACCCCCGGCATCTTGGAAAACACCTGGTGCTCGAGGGGATGGCCGGTGCCGACAACGCCCAACACCGTCTGCTGATTCCCTTCCGAGAGATGGACGGTGTAGCCGAGATCTTCGACGCGGGTGATGATGGCCGAGATATCGCGCATCGCCGCGTTTGGTTCCATGATGACCAGAATCATCTAGCCTCCAACTTCAGTCAGGCCGGGTATGGCGGCAAACACCTGTTCGCCGCGCCGGATGGCCGATTCCAGCTCTGCCGCCGGGATGATGGGCAGGCTGCCTCGGTCAGGTCGCAAGTGCATCGCACCGCGTAAATAGACATGCACGATTTCCCCGGCGCTCTTGGTCGTATTCCAGTGCAGTAGTACGCGGATACAGAGAGGCAGACCATCCGGCACGGCCATCTCATGGCCGCACAACAACGCCACATCATACCACCCCAGCCGCCGCGCTGCCATAGCCGGGTAAGCAGCAGTCAGGTCGAGCGTGGTCGTGAAGTAGGCGCTGGCAACGTCCTCCGGCGTGATGCCGTTGAACCAGATCAAGTTAACCAGCAGTTCATGCGTCGCCGCCAGGATCGCCTCCTCGCTATTCTCGGTCACCGTTGTGGCCCCACGTACGCCGCGGCACATCATCCGCTGCGGCCAGGCGCCGCTCCCAACATGCCCATTTCCTCCATTTTGGTTCATCTTCTGCTCCACTTTCCGGCTGGAAACAAAAAAGACGCGGCTTCGCGCCGCGTCTTTGAGAGACCGATTCTGGTTGCCTTCGTTGCTTCTACACCAGGCAAACCAGTCGCCCCTGCCGACCCGGCGCGGGTGACCTGCCATAAAAGTAGAAGCCAAAATAGAAAGCAGTGTTCTTCATGTTGCGCGCATCATAGCATGCCGAAATAGCGCCGTCAAGGAATAATCGGACGGAAACGTGCACAAGATTTCCACTCCGGTTTCGTGCAATGTAGACCAAGAAGCTCAACTTCCGGCAGAAGTTGAACTTCTTGCCCGTCACTGTTCAGGTCAATCGCTGAGCAGTACATGATAGGCGACAATTCCCAGCGCCACGTGCACGTTCAGCGAAAGCCCCTTGCCGTACATCGGCAGAAAGACGGCCCCATCACATACCGCCAGCGTCGCCCGGGTCACCCCGTGATCTTCGTGCCCAACGACCAGGCAGACCCGATCCGGATAGGGGTACTCATGATAGGGTCGCGCCCCTTCCGCCAATTCGATGGCGACCACATGATAGCTGGCGCGCTTCAGTTCCTCTACGGCGGTGACCGAATCCGCCTCGTAACGCCAGGGCACCCGGCTGCTCTTGTTGCGCCCTACCTTGTCAATGGTCGGGTGCGGAGGTCGCGGGGTGATGCCGGTCAAAACCAGCTCGTCCAACCCCGCAGCTTCGGCGAGGCGGAAGATCGAGCCGACATTCATCGGATACTCCACGCTCTGCAGCAGCGCCGCCACTTGCCGACGCGGAGGATGCTCCCGGCGATAGTCGCGCAGAAAACGTTTCAGTTGTGTGCCCACCAGTGGCCGCATTCCATCTCCAGCGCAGCGCATCATTTTTCTGCTGCATAGGTCGTTTCCCCGACGATCATACGACCGTCACGATAGCGAGTCAAAGCATGAGCCGGCGGTGCACACGGGCAATGATGCTTGCCCGGCTGGGGCAAGCGAATATACTCCCGCCCATGTCGCTGCCACCGCTCTCATTCATCAACGTGCTGCTGGCGGCTACGCCCATTCTGTTGGTGCTTTACCTGATGGCCGGCTGGCGCTGGGGAGGCAGCGAGGCGGGTGTCGCCGGCTGGCTGGTTGCCGCGCTGATCGCCGTCCTCTTTTTCGGCGCCAATGCCCAGCTCCTACTGGTTGCCACCGGCCGGGCCATGCTGCTGGCTCTCTTCGTGCTTTACATCATCTGGATGGCGCTCCTGCTGTATCATGTGGTCAACGAAGCCGGGGCGATCAAGGTCATCGGCGAGCGCTTGCCGGACCTGGCCCCGGATCGCGCCGGCCAGGCGCTGCTGCTGGCCTGGGTATTTGGTTCATTTCTACAGGGCGCGTCCGGCTTCGGCGTGCCGGCGGCCGTTGTAGCTCCCCTGCTCCTCGGTCTCAGCTTCGGGCCCAATATCGCGGTCGCCGCCGCGTTGCTCGGGCATGCGTGGGCGGTGACCTTTGGGTCGCTGGGTTCATCCTTTATTTCGTTGGTCGCTGCCACCGGCGTGCCCGGCGAGCAATTTGCCAATGAATCGGCGCTGCTCCTGTGGGTCGCCTGCCTGGGTTGCGGTTTGGCGGTGTTGTGGGCAGCCGGCAGAGGCTCAGCCCTGCGCGCGCGCTGGCCTTTGCTGGCGTTGCTTACCGTGGTGATGGGCGGTGTTCAATGGCTCTTGGCAGTGACCGGCTTCTGGACCCTGGCGGCTCTCGGAGGCGGGCTGGCGGGCCTGTTCGTCGGGGTGCTGGCGCTCAGAACGGGAATCCTGGACTTCACCTTGCCTGCCGGGGAAAGGCATCGGCCCAGTCAAGGCAATGGTCTCTTCCAGCCCCGCGTGCTGCGGGCGATCTTCCCCTATCTGCTGCTGGTGCTGATCATCATCGTTGGGCAGACGGTGTTGAAGGAGCCGCTCGGCTTCCTGGAACTGAACATACAGTTCCCGCAGGTGCAGACCTCATATGGCTGGGCGACGCCGGCCGGGCCGGGGCGCAGTATTGACGTTTTCGGCCACGCCGGCGCGTTGCTGCTCTATGGCAGCATCCTGGCCTTCCTCTGGTTCAAGTGGCGAGGCCCGCTGCAAACGACAACCCCCTACAGCGCACGCACGATCGCGCGCAAGACGGTGAAAGGCTCGGTCAAATCAACGGTCAGCATCCTGGTGCTGGTAGCGATGGCGGTGACAATGGAGCACGCCGGCATGACCCAGCTTCTGGCCGAGACGCTCAGCCGCACCGGCAGCCTGTTCCCCTTCCTCAGTCCCTTTGTCGGCGCGTTGGGCGCGTTCATGACCGGCAGTAACACCAACAGCAATGTCGTCTTCGGCCAGCTGCAGTTGCAGACAGCGACTACCCTGGACCTGTCCGTGGCGGTGATCCTGGCCGCGCAGACAGCCGGCGGCGCGATCGGCAGCGCCTTTGCGCCCGCTAAAGTGGTGGTGGGCTGCAGCACCGTCGCCGGCGCTCAGGACGGGGCCGTGTTGCGCCTGGCGACCACGCTCGGGCTGAGCATCGTCGCCGTGTTGGGCGTAATTGCCCTATTCTTCGCCTGATCCGAATGCCGGCCGGACTTACTTCTGCGAACCGAAAAGGAGCCGGGGCCGTCAGAGGATCAGCGGCCGTTGGTCAACCTTGCTGCGCGCGGCCTTGATAATGCAGAGCACATCATCAACTGCCCTTTCCGGCTCTGAGTCTGGATTGATCACGCAGTAATCGAACTCGCTTATCCGGCTCATTTCCTGCCGGGCGGTGGCGATGCGCAGGCGCAATCCCTCCGGCGTTTCTGACTTGCGCTCCATTAGCCGCAGGACCATTGCCTGCTCCGACTCGGCAATGAGGAAGATGAACAGGGCATTGGGGGCCAGCCGGCGAATGGTTGACGCTCCCTGGGGATCAACGCGCATGATCACGTCCCTGCCGCTGGCCAGCGCATCGCGAATTTGCTGCTTGGGTACGCCCTTGTAATCGTTATACACGACGGCATACTCCAGGAGTTCGCCCTCGTCAATCATGCGCGCAAACTCATCGGAATCTACGAAGATATAATCCACCCCGTGAACTTCTCCCGCCCGTGGTGGGCGTGTGGTGGCGGTCACGACGAAGTGAAACGCATCCGGCTCCCGGTCAATGAGCCGGCGGGCGACGGTGTCCTTGCCGACGCCGGAGGGGCCGGAGATCACGATCAGCAGCGGGTAGTGCGTGCGACGATAAGGGTCTTGCTCTGCCAAGTTGCACCTGTCATGGCGGTCAATATAATCCGGCCCAATTATACCTGGGATGACCCGGAAATAGTGAACAGAGGAGCGATACGATGCCCTTCTACGATTATCGCTGTGCGGAGTGTCGCCGCCCGGCCAGATTGTTTTTGAGCTACGCTGAATACGACACGAGCACCCCCAGCTGCCCACATTGCGGCAGCCGGCAACTGCGCAGGCGGATTGGCCGCGTCGCCGTCGCCAAGTCGGAAGATGCCCGCATGGATGCGATGATGGACGAAAGCGCCCTGGCCGGCCTGGACGAGGAAGACCCCCGCGCCCTGGGTAGATTCATGCGCAAGATGAGCAGTGAAATGGGCGAGGATATGGGCGACGAATTCGATGAGGTGGTTGACCGCCTGGAAAAGGGCGAGTCGCCAGAATCAATTGAGCAGTCAATGCCTGAACTTGCCGAAGGGGGCGGGCCTTTCGGCGGCGCAGACGACTTTTAGGAGCGACCGCCTTTGCATCTCCGACAACGGCAATGGGCGCTCAAGTGGGATGAGCGGCGCTATCGCGACTACGCCCGGCGGCCATCGTAAATACGCACGTGCCGGTTTGGTTCCTGACCATAGCTGTGCGAGATCAGTTCGGCCTGGCGCGCCAACTGATGTTGATGGCGGCGAATGTGCGCCTCCGCCGGGCTGAGATCCACGGACGGCTCGCCGGCATGGATGCGGGCAATAGCCTCTTCGGCCTCGAATAGCGCTAACTCAAAAGGGTCGCGATAAGTTGCCTCCAGGCCGAAGACCTCGGCCAGCGCGTTTTGCATCTGGTTGACCGTGTTGGCGCGCAAGACGTAGATGGGGATGCGCCGCTGTTCCGCGTCCAGGATGACCCGCTGCCGGCGGCGATAATAGCTCTTCAGCGTAAACAGCACGTCCGCCTCGCCGGCATCCGAGACGACTTCGACGCTGACGCCCAACAGCCTCGCCGCCTGAGTGAGCCGGTTTCGGGCCACGCCGTAGGGGAAGATGCGTTTCCGGGTGGTCGTCTCGCGGCCGTTTCCGCCGGCAGGCTGGGTCATGCGCGAACCGCGCGCACTGCTTTGTTGCTGCACGCCGTTGCGTTGCCCGCGCTCGATCCGCTCCGGCTGCTGCTGGACGGTCCCCGCCCGGCCGGAAAGCACGGGCGACGTGGGCCGGCCCTGCTCCAGCTCGACATGTATTTGCCCGCCCTCATCGCGAAATCGCAGCTCAACGCCCATTGAGCGCCCGCGGAGCATGGCGTCTACCGCTACCGAGACATCCTGATGAATGGCCAGCCGCTGCCGGTCTTGAATCTCGATCAGCACGTCGAAGGTCGGCGGGGCGCGTCGCTCCAACACCGTTTTCTGTGTCCCGCGCCGCCGGGCCTCCTCGTCAGAGAGGGTAACGCTCTCGATGCCGCCGACGAGATCAGATAGGGTGGGGTTCAGCAACAGGTTTTCCAGCGTGTTGCCGTGCGCCGTGCCGACCAGCTGCACACCGCGCTCGTTGATTGTCCGCGCTGCCAGCGCCTCCTGTTCCCGGCCAATCTCATCAATGATGATCACTTCCGGGTTGTGGTTTTCCACCGCCTCGATCATCGTCTCATGCTGGTAGGATGGTCGCGGGACCTGCATCCGGCGCGCCCGTCCGACCGCCGGGTGTGGGATATCGCCGTCGCCGCCAATCTCGTTGGAGGTGTCAACAACGATGACGCGCTTGTTTTGGGCCAGCACCCGCGCCATCTCGCGCAACATGGTGGTCTTGCCCACTCCGGGCCGGCCCACAAGCAAGATGCTGCGCCCATCCTCAACGATGTCGGCGATGATGTCAATGGTGCCGTACACGGCCCGGCCCACGCGGCAGGTGAGGCCGACGATATCGCCGCGACGATTGCGAATGGCGGAAATGCGGTGCAGGGTGCGGGCCAGTCCGGCGCGATTATCGTCATCGAACGCCCCCAGCCGGCTGACAATGTCCTCCAGCTCCTCCCGGGTGGTCTCAGCCTGGCGCAGGATCAGCTCGCCGTCTACGAAGCGCGCGGCGGGCCGGCGGCCGAGATCCATCACCACTTCCAGCAGTTCGCTTTCTCGCCCGCTGGCGACGATAGGCTCACATATGTCCGCCGGCAAAATGGACAATAAGCTCAGTAAGTCCTTTCGCGCCTGTTCTTCTATCTCTTGCTCAGCAATTGTCGGAATAGTCATCTACTCAAACCGTCCACGCAGGATTGGCGGTCGTACTCACGCCTGACGCTCCTGCTATCCTGATTCAGCACAACAGAGCCGGCCGGCCGACTCTTCACGGGGGGCGCTATCCGCCGGTCCGGAATATGCAAGTATGGCGTCGGAGGAGTGGTTGCTCCCTGTGTCGCCAGGCGTCCGGCCAAGGACGGCTGCTCATCCTTGATGGGATGCAAGGTGTGTTTCACCATCACCGCCTGGCTGCCCCACAGCTGGAAACCGCTTGCTGCCAGATAGCTTTGCAGCCAGCTTTGATAGCGGCGCACACAGCAGTAGACGGGATGATCCGCCCGTGGAGCAGCAGTCTGCACCGCGGCGGCGATTATGCCGGCCGTTTCTGATTGTGCGTTAGGGTGAATGAAAAGGCGCAACCAGACCGCGTCAGGGCCGTCGTGAACATGCACAAACGCCGCCAGCTCACGGCCCGCGTCGCGCATCGTCCAGAGGACGCCGTTATCGGGTGGAGTGGGTTCTACCATCTGGATCAGCGGCGGCACGATGTGTGAATAGAGCAGCGCCATCTCCCAATCATCATCCGGCCGGTAAGGCTCTAACAGTGTTTGCTCGCCATTGCTTGGGGGTTCACCTTCCAGCACCCAGATATCTTGCCGCGTGTACACAACGAAGCCGGCCCGGCGCAGCATGATCAGCTCCGGCCCGCTTTCGTCCACATCGGCGACCAGGCTGTGCACCCCACGCTGGCCGATCTCCGTCACCGCGCCGTCCAGCAACGCCAGCCAGAGATTCTTGTCCAGCGATTCAGTGGCTTCAGCCGGGGGTACGTCTAGCTGATATGGCTCCGCCGCTTCAGCGGCGTCGTCGGCGCTGATGAACACCAGATGGGCGCGAGAATTGTCGTCGCTGATCTGAATCTGCACGAAGCCGGCTCCCGACTTGTTATCTCCCCGGCAGACAAAGGTCACCTCTTCGCCGTTGGCTACCAGGCTGTGCAACGCTCCCCACAGCGGCTGCCAGCGCCGGGTAAGCGCCGTTTCCGTGTGTAATACGGTTCCCCGCTCGCTCAAACGGCGGACGAGCGCCAGATCACGCAGATTAAAGAGACGTGCCATTAGTTGACAGTGTAGCAGCAGCGAATTGCCGGCGCAACAGACGCAGACGATTCGACCATCGTACTCGCCGGCTCATTCGCGGGCGGCGATTCAGTCCGATTTGCGCCGCGACCTGAGCCACAAAATCAGCACGAGCAATGTCCCCAGCAACGCGAGCAGGGCGACCTTCTTTTGCCGATCATTCAGCCCCGGCCTCTCCGGCGTTGTCTCGGCGATCCATTCGAAGGTCTCCAGCATGCCGGTCTGCAACGGGCGCGGTTCCCAGCCCAGCTCACGCCGGGCCTTGTCTGCCCGCGCCATGTAGGTCATGCCCAATATATTGACCCCTTCCGCGCTGACCACCGGCGGCAAAGAAAGTGTCGAGCCGACGGCGTTCATCGCCGGGGCCAGCGGCTGCAGCACCCGAGCCGGCACGCGCACCACCGGCGCGCGTTTGCCGGTCAGATACGACCAGAAGTCGTACATCTCGCCCAGGGGAACGGCCGGGCCGGCGAGAATGTAGCTTTCGCCGATGCGCCCCTTTTCCGCCGTCAGGATGATCCCTTCGGCGATGTCTTCCACGTGGGCGTAGGTGACTGTCATTTCCGGGCCGGCCAGCACGGGCATGCCGCGATAGAAGGAGCGCATCAGGTCCATGATGCCGCTATGGTCGCCCGGCCCGTAAGCCACACCGGGCATGGCGATAATGATTGGCGCTCCCTTTTCCATCAGCGGTATGGCCACCTTGTAATGGGCCAGCCATTTCGTGCGGTCGTACTCTGTGCTGAATGTCCCGTTGTACTGGTAGGTTTCATCAACCAGTTTCCCCTTGGTGTCGCCGAAGACAACCACCGAGCTGACGTAAACGATGCGCGGCACGCCCAATTCATGCGCCAGGCGCAACACCTTACGGGTTCCGCCGACGTTAATGATCTCCGCCTGCATCCAGTCGTGGCGGCCCGTCTCATACCAGCCGGCCACATGAAAGACCACATCGCTGCCCTTCATTGGCCCGCGCATGGAGGCGGAATCGGTGATGTCGCCCATCGCCGGCGTGGCGCCCAATTCGCGCATGCGCGCTGCGCCGCTCTCGGAGCGAGTCAACGCCACCACCTGATAACCGCGTGCTACTAGTTTGCCGACCACGTGTTGGCCGATAAAGCCGGTGCCGCCGGTAACAAATGCCTTCATAGTTGTTCCCCTTTGTTAATCAATCAAGTGGGATAGCTGCCGGGTCATCCCGGCATCACGCAGCGCATTATACTCAAGATCGGGCGCGGAGGCACTCCATGACAAACCCCGCAAGTGAGACCTGCGGGGTTTTTGCTTGCAGCCGGCGCCATCACAGCACAAACCCCGCAGGTCTGGATCAGGCGAGACCTGCGGGGTTTTTTCGTTTGCAGCCGGCATCCTCACAGCAAATAACCCCGCAGGTCTGTTGCGGGCGCGGCCTCTGGAGAGACCTGCGGGGTTTGTTCGTTTGCAGCCGGGATCGTCGGTGCTATAATATTTGCAACTCAAGGGCGCGTAGCTCAGTTGGTTAGAGCGCACGGTTCACATCCGTGAGGTCCTGGGTTCAAGTCCCCGCGCGCCCACTCATTTATCTCGACCTTCAATCCCCCGGCTTCCCGCCAATCCACAATTCACGATTTACTGCGAGGTAGCTCTGCCGGTGATATGATTACCGGCGGTCTCACTCATAACCAACCTAAATTCATGTGCCGGGCTCTCTTTTGCTGGGTAGAACAATGATCCCTGGAATCAATCGCTCCACCATATCGAAAGATGTGGTCGCCGGGCTAACCTTTGCCCTGGTCAACATCCCCCAGTCCATGGCCCACGCCGTGCTGGCCGCCGTCAATCCCATCTCCGGCCTGTACACCCTGATGCTGGCCACGCCCGTTGGGGCGATGTTTTCCAGCGCGGTATACATGAATATCTCCACGACCAGCGCGCTGTCCGTCGCGGCCGGCGATACGATGCTCACTTATCCTTCAAGCAGCCGGCCGGCGGCGCTGGTGACCCTGGTGTTGCTCATCGGCGCCTTTCAGCTCATCCTGGGCCTACTGAAGGTGGGTTGGCTGACCCGCTTTATCTCCTTCCCGGTGATGACCGGCTTCATGACCGGCGTGGCGGTGCTGATCATTATCGGCCAGCTCGGCGACTTCACCGGCTACTACAGCACATATTCGGGCCGAGTGGCCCAGGTTGCGGACCTGGTTTTGAACGTGCGGCTAACTGAATTGGCGACTCTGGCCGTCGGCGCGGCAACAATTGGGCTGGTCATCCTGTTAAGGCCCACTCCCCTGGCGAAGTACTCCTTGGTGCTGGCTATCCTGTCGGCATCCATCATAGCCGTTTTGCTCAATGAGTTCTTTGGGGCGGACATCAAGCTGGTAGGCGATATTGCCGATGTGCCCCGCGCCCTGCCCAGACCGGTTCTACCTGATTTGGCGCTCGTTGGTCAGCTCATCGTGCCGGCGGTGGCCCTCGGCATTATCGGACTCGTGCAGGGCGCAGGCGTCAGCCAGGCCTTCCCTAACCCGGACGGCAAATACCCGGATGTCTCCCGTGATTTCCTGGGTCAAGGGGCCGCCAACCTGGCCGGCGGCCTGTTTGGCGGCATCCCGGCGGGAGGCTCCACTTCGGGGACTGCGCTGATTGTCAGCGCGGGAGCTGTCTCTCGCTGGGCCAACATCTTCGCCGGCATCGCGGTGGCAGTCGTTGTGCTGCTCTTTGCCGATCTGGTGGAGTTGGTGGCTATGCCGGCGCTGGCAGGATTGATAATTATCGCCGGAGTGCAGATGATCAACATGCACGCCATCCAGACAGTCTGGCAAATCAATCTGGTGAGCCGCAGCATCATGCTGCTTACTTTCGGCTCCACACTGATCATGCCGCTGCAATATGCCGTCTTTCTGGGCGTGGCGATCTCAATTCTGCTCTTTGTCTTCCAGCAGTCAAATACCCTGCGAATCGTCGAATGGGCCGTGCAGGATAGCGGTTGGCCGGTGGAACGTCCCGCGCCGCAGCGACTGGAATCGGGCCGGGTAACGGTGCTCTACATTTACGGCAGTCTGTTCTACGCTGCGGCGGACAGCTTTGAGAAGCAGTTGCCGGCCGCGGAAGAGTCCAGCCGGGCGGCAGTAATTGTGCTCTTGCGCGGCTATCACGATATCGGCAGTACGATGACCGAAGT
>CAYVQP010000076.1:0-7276 GCA_964452775.1 uncultured Ardenticatenaceae bacterium
CGTCGCGTAGTTTCGGGCTATCATTCCAAAGGTTGTGAACAACCGCATACCGTTTTGAGGCCGGGACGCCTCCCTACGCACCCAGTATTGGGCGCGTGCGGAGGCGTCCTTTGCGTTTGTGGTTGGTAGACCGCGGAAAAAACCCCGCAGGTCTAGAAGAAGTGACCTGCGGGGTTTTCTTGAATATACATATAGGAAGGAGTAGCTTAAGATGAGTGGAAATACAGCACGATTGAGGGCCATTGCGGCGGTGGTGGATTATGAGCCGGTGGCCGAGCCGTTGAACTTCGCCGAGACGCCCACCGGCGACCTGTTCGCCAGCAACGTCTTTAACAGCCACGTGATGAAGCAGCGCCTGCCCAAGGCGGTCTATCTCTCCTTGATGGACACGATTAACAAGGGCAAGGCGCTGGACACCTCCACGGCGGACGCGGTGGCGGCGGCCATGAAGGATTGGGCCATCGAGAAGGGGGCCACGCACTACGCGCACGTCTTTTACCCGCTGACCGAGATGACGGCGGAGAAGCACGACAGCATGCTGACGCCGAACGGGGACGGCAGCGCGATGGCCGAGTTCACCGGCGAGCAATTAATCCAGGGCGAGCCGGACGGCAGCAGCTTCCCCACCGGCGGCATCCGGCCCACCTTCGAAGCCCGCGGCTACACCGCCTGGGACGTGACCAGCCCGGCCTACATCCTGGAGAACCCCAACGGCACCACCCTGTGCATCCCCACCGCCTTCGTCTCCTGGACGGGCGAGGCGCTGGACAAGAAGACGCCCGTGCTGCGCTCCATGCGGGCGCTAAACGAGCAGGCGCAACGGCTGTTGCGGCTATTCGGGCATGACGACGGCGCGATTGTCACTTCCACCGCCGGCGCGGAGCAGGAGTATTTCTTGATTGACCAAAACTTCTTCCTCGCCCGGCCGGATTTGTTGACCGCCGGGCGCACCCTCTTCGGGGCCAAGCCGCCGAAGGGACAGGAGCTGGAGGACCATTATTTCGGGGCCATTCCCGAGCGAGTGCTGGCCTGCATGCTGGAGACGGAGCGGGAGTTGTTTAAGTTGGGCGTGCCGGTAAAGACGCGGCACAACGAGGTGGCCCCCAGCCAGTACGAGATCGCACCGCTACACGAAAACGCCAACGTGGCCACCGACCACCAGCAGCTGATCATGCTCACCCTGAAGCGGGTGGCGGCGCGCTACGGGCTGACTTGCTTGCTGCACGAGAAACCCTTTGCCGGCATCAACGGCTCCGGCAAGCACGTCAACTTCTCCTTCGGCAACGCCACCCTGGGCAACCTGCTCGACCCCGGCGACACCCCGCACGAAAACATGCGCTTCCTGGTCTTCACCGCCGCCGTCATTCGCGCGGTGGACAAGTACGCCTCCTTGCTGCGGGCGGTGGTGGCCTCGGCCGGCAACGACCACCGGCTGGGCGCGAACGAGGCTCCGCCGGCGATCATGTCCATTTTCCTCGGCGACCAGCTGGCGGATGTCTTCGAGCAGATCAAGAGCGGCCGGCCTACCTCCTCCAAGAAGCAAGGGCAGTTGCAGCTCGGCGTGGACACCCTGCCCCCGCTTCCCCGCCACTCCGGCGACCGCAACCGCACCAGCCCGTTCGCCTTTACGGGCAACAAGTTCGAGTTCCGCGCCGTCTCTTCCAACCAGTCCATCGCCGCGCCGCTGATGGCCCTGAACACGATTATCGCCGAGTCGCTGGACTACATCGCCACCCGGCTGGAAGCGGACCAGGGCGACTTTGACAGCGCGGTGCAGGCGCTGCTGCGCGAGATCATCATCGAGCACGAGCGGGTGATCTTCGACGGCGACGGCTACTCGGAGGCGTGGCACCGGGAGGCGGAGTTTGGTCGCGGGCTGCCCAACCTGCGCACCTCCGTGGACGCGCTGCCCGCGCTCCATTCGCCGGAGGCGGTGAAGCTTTTCGGCAAGTATCATGTGCTCAGCAAGCGGGAGCTGGAAAGCCGGCTGGACGTGAAGCTGGAGCAGTATGTCAAGCAGGTGCACGTGGAGGCCCGGCTGACCCAACGCATCGGCCGGACAATAGTCTACCCCGCCGCCGTCCGCTATCAGAGCGAGCTGGCCGAGAATTACGCCGGGCTGGTCGCCGCCGGGCTGGAGGGCGACCTGACCACCTTGCAGAAGGTCACCGGCTGCGTCAACGAGCTGCGTCGGAGCCTGGACACGCTCACCGCCCTGGTCGAGCATAAAGAGGACGACCTGCTGGACGAGGCGCGCCACTCCTGCGACCGGATTCTGCCGGCGATGGCCGCCGTGCGCACGCACGCCGACGCGCTGGAGATGATGGTCGCCGACGACCTCTGGCCGCTGCCGACTTATCAGGAGATGTTGTTTATCAAGTAGGCGCAGACCTGCCAGGTTTCAGAAAACCTGGCAGGTCTTTTTTGTGTCCGCCTACACCCCGTAGGTCTCCGAAAACCTACGGGGTGTAGGCGGACCTACGGGGTCTTAGCGGACGCGAATCTGTGTTATAATATCGCCAGTCTCTCAACAGGTCTCCCACAGGGTAAGTTTGCACCCTGGCCGGCGGTTCCGACGTGCGCTCCTGTGAGGGAGCAACCTCGCGACCGAAACACCCGATTGGGGGTGGAAATGCGCTTACGCACAAGCCTTATCCTGCTGCACCTGCGACCTCAGCCCATTGCCGGCCTGATCCTGTTCGCGCTTTTCCTACTCCTGCAACCCACCAGACCGCTGCAGGCGGACGAGGTCATCAGCGCCATTCCGCTTGGGCCGGCTCCCGTCGGCGTCGCGGTAAACCCCACAACGGATCGCGTCTACGTGGCCAACCGCGACACGGGCAACGTCTCCGTTTTTGACGGCGCGAGCTATGAGCTGGTGACCAATGTGGCCGTCGGGGAGGATCCGCGAGACGTGGGCGTGAACCCGGCCAGCAACCGCATTTATGTGAGCCTGCAGGAAGATGCGGTGGCGGTTATTGCCGGGGCCGGCCACACAGTCATTGCCGTCATTCCGGTAGGCGACGAACCGATGGGCGTAGACGTCAACTCCACCACCAACCGCGTCTATGTAGCCAATCACGACGACAACAGCGTCACGGTCATCAACGGCGCGACCAACGCCGTCCTGGACGACGTAGCCGTGGCATCCGGCCCGAGCTTCGTGGCAGTTAATCCGGCGACCAACCAGATATATGTCGCCGGCGATGCCTCCAACTCCGTAGCCGTCATTGACGGCGCAACCAACAACATCGTCGAAACCATTCCCCTTGGCGGCGCGCCCCAGGGCCTCGCCGTTGATCCGGCGCTCAACCGCATATACGTCAGCAATGGCGGCAGCACCAGCGTCTCGGTCATTGACGGCGAAAGCCTTATGGTGGTGGACACCCTGGAAACGGGCGTCGCCCCGCGGGCAATCAGCGCCAATCCGGACAGCGGCTATGTGTACGTGGCCGCGGCCACGGGCAGCACGATGTCCGTTTTCAACGGGGAGACGGGCGCGCTGATCACCTCCTTCGCCGCCGGCAACGAGATTAGCGATATCGGCATAAACGCCGATACGGGCCTGGCATACGTGGCCAGCAGCGGCAGCCATGAGCTGGCGGTGATTGACGAGAGCGCCCTGGACATCGTGGAAGAGGTAACCGCCGCCATTATCACCGGAGCCGGCCCGGTGGGGGTGACGGTCAACCCGAATACCAACCGGATTTACGCGGCGGGCATTGACAACAGCACCGTCTCGGTCATTGACGGAGAAACCAACACCCTGGTGGCCAGCGTGGCCGTCGGAAACGATCCCCGGGCGGTAGCCGTCAATCCGGCCACCAATCTCATTTATGCCGGCAATCAGAATGACACGGTTTCCGTCATTGACGGGGATAGCGACCAGGTGGTATTGACCTTCCCTCTGGCTGGAGATCCACGCGGCATCGCGGTCAATTCGCTCACCAACATGATTTATGTCGCCGAGGGCCGGACCGACCGGCTGTCTGTGGTGGACGGCGCTACCCACACCGTGGTGGCTACCGTCCCGCTGGGATTGGGGCCGCGCCGGCTGGCGGATGTCAACCCGCTCACCAATCGCATTTACGTCAGCAATCAGACCAGCGACGATGTCACCATCGTGGACGGCGACACGAACACGGTCATCGCCACCGTGCCGGTGGGGAACTACCCCGCCGGCGTAGCGGTAAATCCGGTCACCAATCTGATATATATCGCCAACCGGTACAGCGACGACATTTCGGTCATTGACGGCGACACCAACGCGGTGATTGATACTATCGCCGGCGGCGATATGCCGCGCATGGTCACGGTCAATGCGGAAACCAACCTCATCTATGTCTCCAACACGGACAGCAACGATGTCTCGGTGATAGACGGCGCGACCCACACCATCATTGACACCGTGCCCGTCGGCGCCGGTCCGCGCGGCCTGATGATCAACCCCGTCACCAATCGCGTCTATGTGGGCAACACGGACAGCGACGACGTTACGGTGATTAATGCGGACAACAACAGCGTGCAGACCACGGTCAGCCTGGCATATGCGCCGCGCGGCCTGGCCGTTGATTCGACCGCCGGCCGGGTCTACCTAGTCACGGCCGCGAACAACGTATTTGTCTACGGCGGCGAGTCCTACTCGTTGAATGCAGTCGTGGCGGTGGGCAATGCGCCCAGGGACATCGCCGTTGACCCCGGCCTGAGCCGCGCCTACGTGACCAATTCGGCCGACAATACCATCTCGGTCATTGACACGGACAGCCTGCAGGTGATATACACGGTGAGCGTGGGCGGGACCCCCAGCGGAGTGGAAGTGAACCCGGCCAGCGGGCTGGTGTATGTCACCAACACGGGCAGCAATGACCTCTCCGTCCTCGACGCGGATACGATTGCGGTCATTGCCACCATTGACGTGGGCGGCATGCCCCGCGGCCTGACCGTCAACCCCGCCACGAACCGCGTCTACGTGGGTAATGAGCAAGATGACACCGTTTCGGTCATTGACGGCGACGCCAACGAGGTCATCGCCACGATTGACGTGGGAGATATCCCCAGGGACCTGGCCGCCAACCCGGCCACTAACGTGATTTACGTGGTGCACGCCGGGGGCGATGACGTGGCCGTCATTGACGGGGCCACAAACGCCATCACCGCCACGGTGCCGGTGGGCGCCGATCCGCATAGCGTCGAAGCAAATCCCAACAACAACCGCGTGTATGTGACCAGCGAGGCCGAGGGCAAGGTCTATGTCATTGATGGTTTCACGAACAGCGTGGTGAACTCTGTTACGGTGGGCAGCGATCCGCGGGACGTGGTGATTGACACCACCACCAACGAAATCTTCGTGGCGAACACGCTCAGCAGCGACATCTCGGTGCTGACCTCCTCCTCCAGCGGCCCGCTGGTGGCGGTGGTGCAGATGCAGCACCGGCCGCGCGACATTGCCTTCAACCCGGCGACCAATTACTCCTATGTGACCACGGCCTTTGACAGCGTGGTGGTGGTGAATGGCGAGGATGATCGCGTCTCGGCGGTCATCCCGGTCGGCGCGGCTCCTCGCGGGGTAGCGGTCAACCCGCTGACCAACATGATTTACGTCGCCAACTCCGTTGACAACACGATATCCATCATCAACGGCGCGACCAATGAGGTGGTTGACAGCGTGCCGGTGGGCAGCAATCCCAGCGGGGTTGAGGTGAACCCGGACACCAATCGCATCTATGTGGCCAACCTGGACAGCAACAACGTGTCGGTGATTAGCGGCGCGACCAACGCGGTGATCTCGACGATTGCGGTTGGCGGCATGCCGCGCGACGTGGGCGTCAACACCGCGACCAACCGCATCTACGTGGGCAACGAGCAGGACGACACTATCTCGGTGATTAACGGCGCAACGCTGGCGGTGATTGACACGATTAGCGCCGGCGACACGCCGCGCAGTCTGGCGGCCAACCCGGTCACCAACCTGATCTATGTGGTCAACGCCGGCGACGAGACGCTCTCGGTCATTGACGGCCTGACCAATTCCGTGCTGGACAGCATCACCGTGGGCGATGGGCCGCACGGCGTGGAAGTGAATAGCGACAGCAACCGCATTTACGTGGCCAACGAGCTTAGCGGCGATGTCTCCATCATTGACGGCGCTACTTTCACTGTTATCGAAACGGTGGCGGTGGGTCTGGAACCGCGAGAGGTGGCCATCAACAGCAACACCAATCGCATGCATGTAGCCAACACCGGCAGCAATGACCTTTCCGTTATCGCCGCCGACCCGCCCGCCGCGGAGGAAACGCTATTGTTGCTTCCCTTGCTTTATGCCGGGGCGCCGGAGCCGTGAACACCACGGCCCGCAGTTCGAAATTGCATCTCGATTCACAATTGGAGGCAGCCTTGTCCTTGAAACCTTTTAGCACACTACTCTTGATGGCCCTCATGCTGGCCTTGTTTCTGGCGCTAGGCCAATCGCAGAGCCTAGCGGCCAGAGAACCCGGCGCGGAAGAGGGATTGACCAGCGCGCCCATGTCGGAGGCCGTCTTTTGGCCGGCGCGCTTTGGGCTGTGGACCGATCGCGGCTCCGTCGGCGTCGCAGCATCCGATCTGAACCACGACAGCTTGCCGGACCTGGTGGTCACCAACGCCAAGTCCGACAACGTCACCATCCTGCTGGCCACGGGCGACGGCAATTTCGCGCCCCGGGTCAACTATCCTTCCGGCAAATGGTCACGTTCGGTGGCCGTCGCCGACTTCAACGGAGACAACGAGCCGGACCTGGCGGTGGTAAACTACGTCGCTAATGCGGTCTCCATCCTGTTGAACCAGGGCAACGCCACCTATGGGACGCGGGTGGCGTATCCAGTGACCAACGGCCCGCGGGTCATCCGCGCGGGCGACTTTAACGGCGACAGCATCGTTGACCTGGCCATCTGCAACCGCTTCAGCGACAACGTAGCCGTGCTCCTGGGGGTTGGAGACGGCTCCTTTGGGAGCGCAGTTTATTACAAGTCCGGCAACGGAGGCCGGCCATTGGGTTTGACCGTGGCCGATATTGACTCCAACGGAATCCTGGACCTCATCGTCGCCAACAGCGAGATTAACGCCATCGGGGTCTTACCCGGGCGGGGCGACGGCGCCTTCAAGGGCGTGCGCATCTTCCCGACGGGCACATCGCCTCGGGGAACGGTGGTGGCGGACTTTAACCAGGACGGCATCATGGATATGGCCTCCGCCAACTACCTCTCCAACGACATGAGCGTGCTCATCGGGGCCGGCAGCG
>CAYVQP010000076.1:7376-14117 GCA_964452775.1 uncultured Ardenticatenaceae bacterium
GCCTCCGCCAACTACCTCTCCAACGACATGAGCGTGCTCATCGGGGCCGGCAGCGGCATGTTTCAGCCTCCCGTGGCTTATCCGGCGGGCAGCCAGGCCAACGGCATCACGTCCGGCGACTTTGACGGCGACCTGGACCTGGACCTGGCCGTAGCCAACTATGGCAGCTCCGACCTCTCCGTGTTTGCCGCCAACGGGGATGGGACCTTCCAGCCGGCTGTCTACTACGATGCCGGCATCCTGCCCCGCCAAGTAGTGGCGCTTGACCTGAATGGCGACGGCATCCTGGACCTGGCGGTCACCAATGATCAAGGACAGGGCAACCTGCCCAAGAGCACCGTCACGCTGCTGTTTGGGGCCGGCGACGGTTCCTTTGGCTTCACCCCGGTTTATGCGACAATTGACAACCCCACCACCCCGGCGCTCGCCGATTTCAACAACGACGGACTGCTGGACATGGCCGTGCCCACCTTGAAAGCTACGGGCAACGGCAGCGTGGTGGTCCGGCTAGGCATCGGCGGCGGCATATTCGGGGCGGCGACCACGCTTCCAGCCGGCAACAAGCCGCAACATGTGGCCGTGGGCGACCTGAACAGCGACGGCGCGCCGGACCTCGTTGTCGCTCAAGCCGGCAGCCGGAACGTAGCGGTGTATCTGGGCAACGGGGCCGGTGGCTTCACCCAATTGGGCGCCTTCCCGGCCGGCACGCACCCGCGCGCCTCGGTGCTCAGCGACTTCGATGAGGACGGCATCCTGGATGTCGCCGTAGCCAATTACAACAGCGACGACATCTCCGTACTCATCGGCGTGGGGGACGGCACGCTGCTGCCCGCCCAGAGCGTTCCGGCCGGGGATGGGCTGGAATGGCTGGCCGGGGGCGACTTTAATCTCGACGGCCACGCGGACCTGGTCGCGGCGAGCTTGCGCACCGACCAGCTGGTGGTTCTGTTGGGGGCCGGCGACGGAACGTTCGGCGCGCCGGTCGCGTACGCCGCCGGGGACGGTCCTTACGGGGTGGCGGTGGGCGATTTCAACGAGGACGGCATCCCTGACCTGGCCGGGGCCAACAAGAACGCCAATACGCTGTCGGTGCACATCGGCGCCGGAGACGGAACCTTCGCCGCCGCGCAATCCTATCGGGCGGACAAGGAACCGTTGCGGGTGGTCGTGGCTGACCTGAATATGGACGGCCATCAGGACCTGGCCGCCGGCTCATCCGGCAGCGACCACGTGGTGGTGCTCTTCGGCCTGGGCGACGGTACCTTTGTGGACGGCAACATCACCTACGGGGTGGGCAACTACCCCTGGGCGCTGCAGGTCGGGGACCTGAACAACGACGGCGCGCCGGACATGATCGTCACCAATCACTTCTCGCTGGATGTCAGCGTGCTGATGGGCGTTTTGCCGTAGGTTTGATGCTGGAGTAGGCGCAGACCTGCCAGGTTTTCTGAAACCTGGCAGGTCTTTTTTTGTCTGGCCGGCGCGCTATTCCACCGCTGCGTTCGCCGAGCGCCACCAGCGATAGTACGTGCTGCGCAACTCCTCACGCGACGGCAGGGGGAAGAACTTCAGGCCGGAGGCGTTGCCGATGTACAGCCCGCTCTCAATGGTCCGGTACTGAAACTGCGCTGACTGCGTGCGGTTAATCATCTTCGTCTGCACTTCCTTGCTGCGCAATTCCAGCAGACTCTCCCGCAAGTGGGGGATATTGTCGTAGGGCAAATCCTGCACCGCGCCGAACTCCGGGTCTGTAGCCAGCTCGCCCAGGCGCAGTTCCACAAAGCAGATGGCCGGCAAATGGATCAGATTGTCCGGGTCCTGAATGACGAACTCGTAAAAGTCGCGCGGCGCAAAGACGCTGACCACGCGCGGATTAATCGGGGCCAGCTCCTGATACATGTGCAGCCCCCGGCCGGATTCGGGAATATCATTGCCCGGCTCCAGGGCCAGCACTTCGCCGTAGGTGGTCACCAGGTATAGCTTCTTGATGACCTCCAGCGGCGTATGCTCCAGCACGCGATAGGTGGAGATGTATACCGAGCGCTTGGGCCGGCCGTCCGGATGCGGCACGCAGCGGGCCAATCCCTGCTCGATGCGCAGGTAGTCGCTGCGGAATGCCGGGTCCAGCTCGGCGAATATCGCCTGCCCGCGCTCCTTCCAGTGGCTGCCCACCGCGTAGTAGACGGCAAACTCCGCCGGGGGAAGCATGGAAGCAATAAGGGCTTCGGGGATGAGTGAGAGATAGAGATTTTGTGTCACAAGCGGTTCCTGTCTCGTTAGAATGCATTTTCCCGGAAACTCGAAGCTTATTTTCCCGGAAACTTGAAGTTTCCGGGAAAATTGAAAGATGCTGCATTTTCCCGGAAACTCGAAGTTTCCGGGAAAATAAGAGGGAAAATCAAGTTGACCACCCCTATTATAAACCAAGGGCCAACGCAGCCAACCCGCCGGCTTGATTCCGCGCTGCACGCAAGGGAGATTTTTCACAATTGCTGAAAAGCGTGTAACATTGAGAGCCAACAGTCAACCAAAACCAGTATTGAGAGGGGAAAAATCAGATGCAAGCTTTGGACCTGACGACATTTGAAACAGTAGCCCTGTGGGCGGTATTGGGAATCGCCGTCCTGGGGCTTTTCTATGCCGTCTTTCTGCGCCGGCAGATCCTGCGCGAAGACGCCGGCACCGAAGAAATGCAGGTGGTCTGGCGGGCCATCAAGGAGGGAGCGGATGCCTATCTCAGCAAACAGTTACGCACCATATTGCCCTTCATCGTCCTGCTGACCGTCGTTCTCTTTCTCAGCGTCTACATCGTGCCGCCCACCGCAGAAGCGGCGGAACGCTTCGAAGGGATGGATGACAACTCGTTGCGCCTCGTCGTCGGCTTCGGGCGCTCCATCGCCTTTGTCATGGGCGCTCTCTTTTCCCTGGCGGTGGGCCAGATCGGTATGCGCATGGCCGTGCAGGGCAACGTGCGCGTGGCCTCCGCCGCCCGCAGTAGCTTCAGCAAGGCTCTGCAAATCGCCTATCGTTCCGGCACCATCACGGGCATGTTGACCGACGGCCTCGGTCTGCTCGGCGGCACCATCATCTTCATGATCTTCGCCCAGGCCGCGCCCGACGTGCTGCTCGGCTTCGGCTTTGGGGCCACCCTGGTGGCGCTCTTCATGCGCGTTGGCGGCGGCATCTACACCAAGGCGGCGGACGTCGGCGCGGACCTGGTGGGCAAGGTCGAGCAGGACATGCCGGAAGATGACCCGCGCAACGCGGCGGTAATCGCCGACCTGGTAGGCGACAACGTGGGCGACTGCGCCGGCATGGCGGCGGACATCTTCGAATCCTATGAAGTGACCATGGTCTCCGGCCTGATCCTCGGCCTGGCGTTGATGGCGATTACCGGCGACGTGCAGTGGATCCTCTTCCCGTTGCTGGTGCGCGGCATCGGCGTGCTGGCCTCTATTGTCGGCACCTATCTGGTGAAGGGCAGCTCCAGTGGAAGCGGCGACGCCATGAAGGCCATCTTCCGCGGCTTCCTCACCTCGGCCGGCATCTCCGTCGTCCTCTTCGGCCTGATTGCCTACTTCTATATGCCGGGCGTACCCGGCGGCTGGTGGCGGCCCTTCCTGGCGACCGCGGCCGGCGTAGCCCTGGCGATTGTCATTGACCGGCTGACCGACTACTTCACCGGCACTCATGGCCGGCCCGTCGCCGAGATTAAAGAGAGCACCGAAAGCGGCCCGGCGACCACTATCCTCTCCGGCCTGTACGTCGGTTATGAATCGAGCGTATGGGCGGTGCTGGTCATCGCCCTGACCATCGCCTCCGCCGTGCTGATCTACGGCGGCCTGCCGGTCGAGCAGTATATACAGGCCGGCTCAACATTTTCCGCCGCCGCGGTGCACACCGTCTTCATCCTCTACGCGGTGGCCCTGACCGGCATCGGCATGTTGACTCTCACGGGCAACAACGTGGCCATGGACTCCTTCGGCCCCATCGCGGACAACGCCAACGGCATCGGCGAGATGGCCGGCCTGGATGAGGGCGCGCGCCAGATCATGGCCGACCTGGACGCGGTGGGCAATACCACCAAGGCCATTACCAAGGGGATCGCCATCGGCTCGGCGGTCATCGCTGCGGTAGCGCTCTTTGGGGCCTTCATTACGGACGTGACCAAGATTGACCCGGAGGCGCTCTCCGCGGGCATTCGCGTGTCGGTGCCCATCGTCTTTATCGGCGTGCTCATCGGCGGCGCGCTGCCCTGGCTCTTCTCCTCGCTGTCCATCCGCGCGGTCAGCCGGGCGGCCGGCCAGATGGTGGCCGAGGTGCGCCGGCAGTTCCGCATCCCCGGCATCCTGGAGGGCACGGTGAAGCCGGATTATGCCCGGGCGGTGATGATCTCCACCGAGGCGGCGCAACGTGACCTGATTAACCTGGCGATCATTGCCATCGGCACGCCGCTGGTAGTCGGGCTGCTGTTGCAGGTGGAGGCGCTGGGCGGCTTCCTGGCCGGGGTGATCGTCTGCGGCCAACTGCTGGCGGTATTCATGTCCAACGCCGGCGGCGCCTGGGACAACGCCAAGAAATTGATTGAGGATGAGCCGCGTAACGTGGATGCGAATACGGGCAAAGGCTCCGAGCGGCACAAGGCCGGTGTGGTGGGCGACACGGTCGGCGACCCGCTAAAGGATACCGCCGGCCCGGCCCTCAACCCGATGATTAAGGTGGTCAACCTGGTCAGCCTGTTGTTCGCCCCGATCATCGTCCAGTACAAAGATGTTGGTTGGCAGATTATGCTGGTCGTGGTGCTGTTGCTGGCCGTGCTCTGGTGGGCCATTCGCCGCTCCAAGGTGGCGTCGGCTCCGCTGACCGCGCCGCCGCAGTCGGCTTCGTCGGCCGGGGATTAGGGTGTAGATACGCTTGGTTCTTCATTTTCCCGGAAACTGAACTTGGCGACTCGGAAGGCTCGCTGATTGAGTTTCCGGGAAAATCGCTGATTGAGTTTCCGGGAAAATTGATTCTTCATTTTCCCGGAAATTGAACTTGGCGACTCGGAAGGCTCGCTGATTGAGTTTTCGGGAAAATTGATACGTACATACAAAACCCCGCAGGTCTCAGAAGACCTGCGGGGTTTGTTCTTAGTTGTTTGGGAGCGATGGCGTAGGCGGTGAGGCCTATGACTACGCTCTGGACGAGGTCTCCATCAACTCTTCCACCAGGCGGTCAAAATCAGCCGCCAGCCCTCTTTGCCAGGCTGCCTGAGCCTTTGCATGCTCCATCCGGCCCTCCAGCGAGGTGCGCAGGAGGACAGCGCGCTCCTGCACCGGCCTGGCGTTCCAAATCGTAACCTGGACGCTCAAGGGATGGGCATAAGCGGCGGCGGCCAGTTCCAGCGCGCGCTCCGTCTCGCCGGTCGCCGACAACACACCGGCCAGGTCAACCAGGGCGCTGGCGATGTCCGGCCCTCCACCAAGCTCTTCACTAACGGGCATGCTCTGCAACAGGTATTTCTGGGCGGCAGGGTAATCTTTCATGGCCAGGGCCGTGATGCCCAGGTGGTAGAGGGTGTGATGGCGGCCGCGCTTCATATTGACGGCTTTCACGATGGTTAGTGTTTGCTCCAGATGCTCGCGCCCCCCGGCAAAGTCACCCATTTCCAGAGCGGTCACCGCTTTGTTCAGATACAGCCAGTAGAGCAGCCAATAATCGCCGGACGACGCAAGCAATTTCTCCAAAACGGCCAGGTGCGATTCATGCTCAGCAAAGTTACCCTCGTTGGTGGCCACGAATAGCAGCCAGGTGTGAACGTTGGCGACCAGCCAGGGGTCAGAGGTCATTTCAAGCACCTCTTGCCCAATCTGCTTCACCCGTGCGTTGTCGGCCGATAAGTAGCACGACATCAGCATCTGAATATTGGCGAATTCCAGTTCGTCGCCACGCCCAAGCTCGCGGAGAGTGCTTGTGGCCCGTTCAGCCAGGGCAGCGCCGGCGACGGGCCGGCCCAGCAAGGCGATAAACCAGGACTGGCTGCACTCCGACATCGCTACCAGCAGCCGGAGCCCGTCGTTGGATGGTCGGCTGCCGGCAAGGCGGGCGGCA
The DNA here is from genome assembly GCA_964452775.1 of uncultured Ardenticatenaceae bacterium. GTDB lineage: Bacteria > Chloroflexota > Anaerolineae > Promineifilales > Promineifilaceae > JACKCB01. The sequence goes on from CAYVQP010000076.1 coordinate 13,470, forward strand.
TCGGCGAATATTTCCTCGCCGGCGACATACCAGCCCCAAATCTCATGCACGGACCATAAACTGCGGATCATTCTAAGAGCGTCATCCGGATCGCCCTGCGCAACCAGATAGCGCCAGGCCGTGCGCACATTCTCGATATCGGCTTCGATGTCCAGCAAAGCCTCCCGCTGCTGATTATGGGTGATTCGGAACCAGGCCTCTTCCATAAACAGCGCGTAGTAGTGCGCGTGCGCAGCTCGAGCGGCCGCGTGGCGACCGGCATCCTGTCCTAGCGCCTCCTCCCCATATTGGCGCAGCAGTTCGTGAATATAGTAGCGTCCCCTATCGGTGCTGGTGTTCAAGAATGATTTATTGGCCAGGTTTGCCAACTGGCGGAGGGACGCGCCGGCTACCTCCTGGGCTGCCTGGCGGGTGAAGCCGCCGCGAAAGACCGACAGGGCGCAGAACAGTTCCCGCTCAGACTGGGACAGCAAGCGCCAGGAGTAATTGAAGGCGGCGCGGATGCTGCGATGCCGCTCCGGCACATTGCTCAAGTCGGTCTCCAGGAAGTCCAGGTCTCGGGCAATCTCTTCGGCTATCTCCGCAACGGACAGCATCTCCACCCAGGGAGCAGCCAGGAGAATGCCCAGCGGTGAACCCTGCACCAGG
>CAYVQP010000076.1:14217-18531 GCA_964452775.1 uncultured Ardenticatenaceae bacterium
GGCTCTTCGTCATTGGCCAGGGACAGCCCAATCCCCTCGGCAATGGCCTGAGTGACAGCCTCGGCTGAGGCGATGGGCGCCAGCGGGATGAAGAAGACGCCATGTCTGAATTGGCCGGCCAATCTGGCCGACGTTTCGATGGACAGACGGCTCTTGCCGATGCCGCCGGGACCGACCAGTGTCAACAGCCGGGTCTGCTTGAGCAGACGGCGGATTTCTTCTATCGCCTCCTCCCGGCCGATGAATTCGGTCAGCAAGATGGGCAAGTTGTTGGGGATGATGTTGAGCGAGCGCAGCGGCGGGAACTGCTGGGGCAGACCGGCGACGCACAGCTGAAAGACTTGTTCCGGATAGTTGAGATCTTTCAAGCGATGCCGGCCTTCATCTTGCAAGCGAACATCGGCGGGCAATGAATCGTGGGCCAGCTCCCAGGTGGCCCGGGAGAGGACGGTCTGGCCGCCGTGGGCGATGCTGCGCAGCCGGGCGCAGCGATTGACAGCTGACCCATAATAATCGCCCATGCGCAGGTCTGCTTCGCCGGTGTGGAGGGCGATGCGGACTTTGATCGGCCGGGGCGTCGGCCACTCTACGGCGAACAACTCTCCCTGGATAACGGCCGCGGCGGCAACGGCGTCGCTGGCCTGTTCAAAGACGGCAAAGCGACTATCCCCCTCGCCCCGCGGTCTGACGACCACCCCCCGGTTGCGGACAACATCGCGCTCAATGATGTCATCATGGCCGGCCAGCGCGCGCATCATTTGTTCGGGCGCTTCTTCCCAGAGCCGGGTGCTGCCCTCTATATCGGTGAACAGGAAAGTCAGGGTCCCTTCCGGCAACGTGGGTTGTGCTGTGGTCTCTGTCATCCGTTTGCTTTCCGCGTTCGTGGCGATTCGGTATGCCGGCGGACAAGGTCATTGATGGGCAAGTCCTGGGGCTGCGCAACCTGAATCTATCATAACTAATGATTCAGTTCAAACCTATGCGTTGTAGCGAAACAAGGTTGCTGCGTATGGTGACCGGGTTTCCGGCGCTTGCGGCCGGGCATGATCCCAAATAACACCCCGCAGGTCTCAGAAGACCTGCGGGGTGTTATTTGGGAGACAGCGCGCCGGCCATGATCATGCGCAGCAGGTCGAGCGGCAGGGCGTAGGCGGTGCGGCCGTTGTAGCCGGTCATCGTCTCGGCGGCGGTGAGCACGTTCAGGATGGCCTCTTCGACGCATTCGGCGAGGGCGCTGAACAGTTCGTTCATCATGTGGCCCGGCAGCGAGCGCACGTTGTATGGCTCTTTCGCGCCGGCGGGGACATGGTTGCCGGTGGAGAAGGCCAGGAAGAGGTCGCCGCTGCCGTTGTGGCCGATGCCCCCTACCCGCGAGATGCCTACGACCGCCCGGCGAGCGAGCCGCTTGCACTGGTCGGCCAACAAGGGGGCGTCGGTGGCGATGATCGCCAGGATGGAGCCGCCCTGAGGGCCGCCGCTGTGCGGCCGGCTGCTCGCCATCGGCGCTTCGTCCCAGCCGGAGGGGACGCGCTCATGGCCGATGCGCCGGCCGACGGGCACGCCGTCAATGCGCAGGTCCTCGCGCGAGCCGTGGTTGGCCTGCACCAGCACGCCCAGGGTATAGCTCTCGCCGCCGATGGCGACCAGCCGGGAGGAGGCGCCGATGCCGCCCTTGAAGTCGTGGCAAATCATGCCCGTGCCGCCGCCGACGTTGCCCTCGGCGACCGGGCCGGAGGACGCGGCCGCCATGGCTTCGTAGACGTGCCCGGCCTTAATGTGGAAGGCGTCCTGGTCGTTCAGCCAGCCGTCCCAGGTCTCGCCGACGACGGCCAGGGAAAAGTCATACGCCGGGTCGCTCCGCTGCCCGTAGGCGGCGAGGGCTTCGTGGACGGTCCCTACCTGGTGGGTGGAGGTGAGGGCGATGGGGCAGCTAAGCAGGCCGGATTCTTCCAGCCAGTGTATGCCGGTCATCTCGCCGCAGCCGTTGAAGGAGTAGAAGCCGGCATAGGCGTGGTCGCTCCAGTCGGCGGCGGGGCGGGGCATGATGATGGTCACGCCGGTGCGAGCGATGCGCGGTTCGTCGTAGATGAGCGTTTTGTGGCCGACGAGTACGCCGGGGACGTCGGTGATGGCATTGTATGCGCCGGTGGGATAGCGGCCGATGGTGATGCCGAGGTCGCGGATGCGGGGCATGGTGGGATTCCTCCGGAAGGTAAGTCTGTAGGGGAGTTTCTCCAAACTAATGCAAAGACGCAAGGACGCAGAGACGCAAAAAGAACCTGGCGTCCTTGCGCCTTTGCGTTAAGCCTTCAATCTCACGCGAAGACGCGAGGGCGCGAAAGGGGGTTTCCTGTGGTTGTGGCCTATAATGCTGAAGAGAATCAGGCTATCATCGTTACAGTTTATGAACCAGAGCCGAAGCGATGGACAGCGGACTTCCGCAGGAGAATCAAATGAAATGCGTAATTTGCCGGCAAGCTGACGTCGAAGCGGGACAGACTACGGTGACGTTGGAGCGGGGCGGTTTGACGCTGGTTATGAAAAGTGTGCCGGCGCTGGTGTGTCCCAACTGCGGTGAAGCGTATCTAGACGAGGCAATCTCGGCCCGCCTGCTGGCGGAAGCCGACGCCGTAGCAAGAGCCGGCGCGGTGGTTGATGTGCGTGAGTTTGTGCCGGTCCTGACGACCGATTAGGCGGCCCAATGAGCGACACATGTCAGAATACCGGAGTATGGCTGCTTTATGACACTTGACCATAAGGTCATTGATAGACTGAAGCAACTGATTGCTACTGGAGAAACGGTCATCTCAACATCTCCCTGACACATTTGGACAGAAAAATCGCCGGGGTGTGAATCTTCTAGTAAGAAGGGAGGTAGGTTTCAGTGGCTCTTAAGTTACCTCTTTTGTGCAATTCCGGGGGTTTGTTGGTGAGCATGACCCATTCGACCTCGGTTGGGTGGTGTTCAAGATGCTTCCAAATGAAGGGTGGGAACCGTTCGGGCAGGATGACTGGTCGCTAAGACAAGGAACGGGTTACCAGTTGCGCAAGGTCCTGGAAGATTGTTTCATCTCGCCACTGCCAGTCATGTATACGTTGGGACCGGCCAGCTATCGGTTGATGGGCAGCATCCGGCCGGTCAGCAACACGTTGATCTGCGACGGATCGCGCACCAGGTAGCCTTCCGGCGTTTGCTCGACCGGGTAGCCGGCGGACTGAACGCGCTCGACGACGCGCTGTAGCTGGCCGGCGTTGGGCAGGACGATGGTGAAGTAGCGCATGCCCAGGGCGTCGGGCGGGGCGGGCGGCAGGTCGGGGCCTTTCCAGGTGTTGTAGGCGATGACGTGGTTTTGCTCTTTGTCCAGGCCGACGTCGCCCATGCGAAAGCTCTCCACCACCTGCCCATCCATGAAGCCGATTACGTCGCGATAGAAGGCGGTCATGCGGTCGAGGCTGGCGGCGTAGAGGTGTACGTGGCCGATGCGCGCGCCGGCCGGCAGGGGCAGGTCCAGCCGGTCGTCGGGGGATAGTTCGGCAAAGAGGGCGTCGAGGTCCAGGGGGTCGCGGCCGCTGCCGGTGCGGCCGTCGGCGTAATGCACCAACATCTGGCCGTTCACCAGCTCAAAGCGGGCGTCGTCGAGGGAGCGGACGTATAGCTCGATGTTGTTGCCTTCCAGGTCGTCCAGGTAGGTGGTCTTGGAGAGGCCGTGGTCGGTGGGCGAGTTGGGATAGCGCAGGGCGAAGAGGCGAGCGATGGCCCGGGCCAGCTCTTTCCGGCTGGGATAGAGGATGGCGAAGTGGTACAGGCCGGTGGAGCGCTGGATGCGCCGGGCGGCGGGATTCTCGGTGAGCCGGAGGAGCACTTCGCTGGGCGATCCGAGGGCGGCTTCGGAGCCTTGGCGTTGGTGGAGGGTGAAGCCGAGTACCTGGGTGTAGAAGGGGATTTGCCGGTCGAGGCCGGCGACGGTGAGGTGGACGTGGCCGAGGCGGGTGGTTGGGTCGAGTAGGGCTTTCTTGGGGCCGGCTGATTGGGTGCTGTGTAACATGTTCTCACTCCAATGGTAGAAGATTCGCTCCCCGAATTGTAGCCCACTCCCCTCCTTCGCGCCCTCCGCGCGCCATATTCCTTATCTCACGCGAAGTCGCGAAGGACGCGAAGCAGAGCCTGCTTTCTTTCTTCCTTCGCGCTCTTCGCGCCTTCGCGTGCCATTTTCTTTTTCTCACGCGAAGACGCGAAGGACGCGAAGAAGAGCCATTTTTTCTTTCTTCCTTCGCGCTCTTCGCGCCTTCGCGTGCCATTTTCTTTTCTCACGC
>CAYVQP010000077.1:0-2007 GCA_964452775.1 uncultured Ardenticatenaceae bacterium
GCTTACCGGCTTCCCGGTCGCCTGTTCCGGAGCCATGTATTCCGCCGTGCCCAACGCCCCGCCGCCGCTGTTGATCACTACGCTGCTGGCCAGCTCACTACCAGCCAGCAGTTTCGCCAACTCGAAATCGGTGAGCACCGGCCGGCCATCCTCCGCAAAGAGGATGTTCTGCGGCTTCACATCCCGGTGCACCAGGCCGCGCTTGTGCGCGTAATCCAGCGCCGCCGCAATCGGCTCCAAAATGGCCAGCGCCTCTTCCAGCGAGAAGGGGCCATGGGCTTTCAGTCGCTGAGCCAGGTCGCCCCCCGACAAATACTCCATCACCAGGTAAAGCTGCGACCCCTCCACCCCAAAATCATGCAGGGTGACTATGTTCACGTGGCTAAGTCGCGACGCTTCCCTGGCGGTGGCGGAGAAGCGTTGGGCGAAAGCCGGCTCCTTCTGCACAATATTCGGGTCCAGCAGCTTCACCGCTACATCCCGCTCCAGAGTCAGGTCCCGCGCCTTCACCACCGTGGCAAAGCCGCCCTGGCCGATGACGTCGGTATCTTCTTCGTAGCGGTACCTGCCGGCCAGGCTAATTGTCTCGTTGCTCACGCGCTCGTCCTCAACTCAATCACCCAATGCTGCGCGCCACAGGCCGCGCCGGCTGCATCGCGCTTCTTCCTCCAGCCGGGCAAAGAGGGATGCCCGGCGGGTATCCGGCGACATGGGCAGCGCGTAGGCCAGCCCCTCGCGCACGAGCTGCGCGCCCACCAATCTATCCCCGGCATAGACGTGGCGCAGCAATCGCCCAAACCGGTCGCGTTCGGAGCGCTCTTTTTCCAATCGCACCAGCCGGCCGGCGACCAGTTGCTCATTGCGCCGGTGCGCCTCGCGAGCAAACGCCTCGGGCGCGCCGGACCAATCGTGCATTTCCGGCGCATCCATGCCGATGTAGCGCACCCGCTCCCCGCCGGCGATGACAATGGTGTCGCCGTCAATCACCCGTTCCACGCGCACCAGGCCGGCGATCTCGGCTGCCGGGCGATAGCGCACCGGCGGCAGCGCCTGCTCCATCAACGCCCGCTCCATGAGCGCCTGCATTGCCGACAGATGAGCCAGCTCTACGCCCTCTCGCGTTTGGGCCGCTTCAATGTCACGCAGGATGGCCGGCCAGTTCAGCTTCTCCAGCAATCCATTTGCGCGGGCCGCCTCGCGCAGGGCGGCGCTCTCCCGCAACCAGAGCACCTGATTGACCAGCAGCAGTTGCCTGCCGATCAGCGCCCGTCGCCGGTCCAGCCCGGCCAGCTCGTGATGCACGGTCTGCACCTGCCGGGCCAGGATTCGCTGCTGCGTAATCGAGGCCGCCTGACGACCGGCTACCAGCAGCGTTTGCCGGCGACGTTTTGCCGCCGCCTCTTCCTCCGCCAGCGCCTGATCGCGCCGCTGCAGGGTGAGCCGCAAACCATGCAGGCGAGTGAAATCCACGCTCATCCGGCCCCCTGTGCGCCTCGGCGGCGGACCCGCTCCTTCAGCGCCCGCCAGCGCCCGGCCACCCGCTCCTTCAATTGGCGCAGCGGCATTTCGACCTCCACACCGACATCCAGCCGGTAGCTGAGCAGGAAGGGGATGAGCGGGATGGACAGCTCCAGCTTGCTCTGAATCTCCAGCTCGCTTTCCACCGTGGCGCGCATGTCATCCAGCGCCAGGGCCAACATCGGCTCCTGCTGCGTGGTCGCCGGCCCGAGGAGCGCGATCGCCTGCCGGATGTCAACCATCCATTGCGCCACTTCCGCATCAGACAGGCGCCGGGCGCGAATCGCGACCATGATCTCGCGCACCGCCTCCTGCTCCAGCTTGTCCAGCTGCTGGTAGAGCAGGGCAAAGCCCCGGCGCACATCTGCGTGCAGCGCCGCCTGCCCGGCGAGGAGATAATCCAGCCGCTGTTCCAGGACGTCCAGGCGAGCGATCAGCTCCGGCGGCAAATCCGCCCAGATGGGCCGGGGAGCGATGGGCTGCCGGTCG
>CAYVQP010000077.1:2107-18216 GCA_964452775.1 uncultured Ardenticatenaceae bacterium
CTGAGGGTCATGATCCCGTCCCTCGCGCCGGCCCGCCGCCGCGTAGCTGGTGCCGGCAGTTGGGGCAGAAGTTGGCCTCGGCCGAGACGAACTCATTGCAGTTTGGGCAGCGCAACCGCTCGCCGGCGGCGGGCGTCCCGCTTGCGCTGCCGCTGCTGACCTGGCCGGAGCCGGTGACAATGATCGGTTGCTGGGCGCCGCCGCCCTGGGCGACGCCGCTTGTGGCATCGCGTTGGGCATCCACCGCCTTGCCCATCATCCGCTCCTGCCGGTCGCCCTGCTCACGCATGATGCGTTCCTGCTGGTCACCATGCTCGCGCATTAGACGCTCCAGCCGATCTGACTCCCGCCGCGCCTGGTCAGTTATTTCGCCGCTCTGCCTCAAAAGCCGTTCGTACAACTCAACCCGTTCTGCGGTCAGCTTCTCGGCAGCGGCGGCGTTGGCGATTTCGGCCAGGGCTTTGCCGGCGTCGGCCGAATTGCTGGTCATGCTGGCCAGGATCTGCTGCTCGCTCATGCCGCTGTAGGTCTGCGTCTTCTGCAAATCCTGCAACAGCCGGGCGCGGTCGTTGTCGGGGGCCACAATGATAAGCTCCGCCGGAGACATGCCTTTCAGCTCGGCCATCCGGCTCAGGTCATATTCTTGGTCCTGCTTCTTCTCCGCCATGCGGCGCGCGGATTCGGCATCTTCCTTCTGCCGCTGCATGTCCAGCCGGCGTTGTTCGGCTTGCAAGTCCAAGTCCATATCGCGCTCTTTGACGCGCAGGCGCTGCTGCTCCTCTTCCTCCTTGACGCGCACCTTCATCAGCTTCATCTTTTCCAGCAGCAAGATGCCCAGCTCCCCGTCGGCGCGATCCTGCTCGCGCTCCAGAGCCATGATCTCGACTTCGGTGCGCGCCTGCCGCAGGCGGATCTCCGTTTGCGTCTGCACATCCTGCCATTCACGCTCGCGCCGGCTGATATCATCGAGTTGCTGTTGCGACCGCTGAAACTCGGCGGCCCGCGCCTCCTGGTGCAGGGTGAACTCCTGGCGGACAATGGCCAGCGCCTGCTCGCCCTCCAGCCGGCGGCGGGTCATAGACAGCTCGTGCTCGAGCTCATCCGGCTCAAGTTCCTCTCGCTGCCGCAGGCGCAATTGGGCCAGCTCGTACTCGTTCTCCAACTCGATGCGGGCCAGGAAGTGGGCGCGATCCCGCTCGCGGTCGCTGATGGCGATTTCCCGCGCCCAGTCCCGGTCCTCCAGATCCCGGCGGCGCCGGCTCAGATCGTCATTATTGCGCCAGGAGAGCGTCTGCTGGAAGCGCTGCCATTCGTCATCGCTGATCAGCTTTTGGCGGTCGAAATCGCGCATCATCTGCAGCCGGGCCTGCGCGTCCTGCTGCTTCTGAAACTCCTCCGAGCGGGAGAGTTCGCGCCACTTGGCGCGCAGGGCCAGCCGCTGCTCAGCGTCCTTCAGCCGCTCCGTCTCCTCCGCCATCTCCTGCCGGCGCTTCTCGGTGAGGGCGGCGAATAGTGGTCGCCGGCCGGCAATATCTGCCTCCGCCTCAGAAGTCTGGAGCAGATATTCCTCCAGCTTGCCCTGGATCTCCGCCTGGTGGCGGACGGTGTACTCCAACGTGCGCAGTTGGACCAGCTCCAGTCCATGCCGCTCCAGGGAATCTCGGAGCAGGAGTTCCAGGGTCTGCTGCAATAGTCCTCGTTCCACAGCGCCGGCCTGAATCTCGGCCGCGGTGCGATTGCCGATGCGCTCGCGCAGGATGTCTTCCAACTCCGGCTGCAGCAGGTCATGCAGATCATCCTGGGTGAAACGCACCCGGCTACGCAGCAGGGTCAGGTACAGTTTCAGCGGTTCGACGACGCGCACGACCAACCGCAAGCGCGTCCCGACTCGCAGTGGATCGCGGGAGAAGAAGGGCTGCAGGTCAAAGGATAGCTCGACCGGCTGGGTGTCTACGACGATGGCCGCCCGCCGGTAGGCGCTGCGGGTGAGCAGCAGGCGCTCGATGCGGTCTTTCATGTTCTCCAGCGTATAGCGGCCCGGCCCCTGCACGTCCTGCGTCTCACCGTCGTCAATGATGATCGCCTGCGTGCCGGGGTCAGTGATCAGGCGCTGGGTCCAGGCGCCGGACAGGTCTTCCGGCTCAATGCGCACCGCCAACGCGTTGGCCGGACGCTGCCAGCGGTTTTCGCGCATCTCCGGCGCGACCGCCGCGGCCACCGGCGCGCTGCAGTTGGGGCAGAACTTGCTGTCCGCCGGGATCATCGCCCGGCAGTTGCCGCATTCGATGTCCGCGCCGGGCTGCGGCGTGCCGCATTCCGGGCAATAGCGGTGCTTCTTATCAATTCGCGCGCCGCAATTGGCGCAGGTACGGGTAGTCAGGCCGGGAATGTGCATCTTCTATCTCCCTTTCAAATGATTAATACCGAACAAGCAATGATTAATTGTTATTGGAGAGGTTGGCGCGAGCGGTTTGGATGCTGGCGCCGATGACGCGGCAAAGCTCATTGTTCTCGCTCAGAAGCCCATCCAGCCTTTCTCGCGGCAACAGATCGCTGCGCACGACGATGGTCAGCCAAACGCGCGTCTCGTTGAGCTCCCTCAACACGATCTTTAGTTTGTGCACGAAATCTCTTCTGCTCTCCGCGCTGCGCGCCTCAGCATAGTTTGGGGCCGGCGACGTACCTGAACGGAGCAATTGCCCGCAAATGTGCTGTGTAGCCGGCGAGTCCGGCATCGCCTGAGCGACCTTGATCACCCGCACGGCAAAATCAACCAGCCGCTCCTCAATATCATCGCCCTTCATCGCACCCCTCACTCACCAATGTTTATTGTTTATTGTCTATTGTCTATTGATCATTAACCATTATTCACCGGCGTCCGCAAAAACCGCGCCCTGGCATTAAACGCATGCTCCAGCTCCGTCAATTCCACCTCCAGCGCCGTCAGGTCAGCCGGCGCGTACTCATCCTTGATCGCCTGCACCAACAACTTCTGCGCGGCGTCGTCAATGCGGTTCATGTGCAGCATCAACGCCTCATCATAGCTCAGCATGGCGACCAGCTCGGCGGCGCTGACGTGCGCTTTGGTCAGGTAGGGTGGCCGCGCCGTTTGCGCCTGACCCATTGGCCCCTTCATTCGTTCCACGCGCTTCTCCACCTTACCCACGGCAGAAGCCTCATCATCATGCTTGTGATCGGCTATTGTCAGCCGGGCATCTCTTAGCTTCTTTTGCACCGCCTGCAAGCCCGACTTAAGCTGTTCGCGCACCAGTGCATCCGCCCGCTGCCGGTCGCCCTGGGAGAGCAGGTCCAGCGCGCCCATTACCCGCTGATTGAGCAGCCGGCGGCGGGTGCGCAGCTCATACCAGGCAGTGGAGATAATCAGCAGCATGAGGCTGACGCCGGAGATGAGCGCGCTGAACACCGTGTAGTCCCGCTCCGGGTCATCCGGCGGCAACAGGCTGAGTGAATAGATGATCAGCCCCAACGAAATGATCCCCAGCACAATACGCAGCGGCCCAATCCAATGCAGCCAGCCCGGCTCCGATTCGGCCAGCGGCGGGGCGGGCGCAGAAGCGCCCAATCGCTCGCTGCGCCGGGCCAGCTCGGCCGCCAGCCGGCTCTGCTCAAGCTCACGCAGCACCCGGCCGACCTGCGCCGGCTCCTCGCCCGCCTGCGCGACCGCCTCTGCCAGGCCCGGCAGGCCGAACTCCGCCTCCAGCTGGCTGACGAACTCCTGCATCTGCGCCGCGCCGGCCAGCTTGTCCATCTGCCGGTCCTGCGCGATGCGGCGTAGCTCGTTCTCCAGCGCCGCCATCTGCTGCGCTTCTTCGACCAGCGCCGGCGCGGGACGAACGGACAGATTGTCTATGGCGGACACGTCCAGCCCGAGCGCGGCGACCGCCTTCGGCAGCTTATCGCGCAGGGCGGTCAGCATTTGCCCGCGCCGGGAATCCAGGTCGGCGGCGGCATAGTCGCTCACGATTGGGGCCAGGATTTCGCCCGCCGCCTGGGCCAGCGCCGTCTGCAGGTCGAACGTGCTCACCTGCCCGGCCCGCTCCAGAAAGGCGGCGTAGAATGGCACCGGCGTGGCGATCCGCGCCTGCGCCTGAAAGCGCACTTCTACCAGCTCGCGGTCTCCCGCCAGCCGGCGGACGGTGACCAGCAGGCTGAGCGGCGTGGCCGGCAGCAGGACATAGGTCCAGCGAAGCGCCTGCCCGTTGAGCAACGACCAGGGGCCGGCGACGGTGTGCACGCCGGGCTTGTACAGGCGCGTCTCCCGCCCCGGGCCGCTGACCAGCGCTACCTGGTGCGGCCCGACGGTCAGCCGCTTGCTCGCCCAGCCGGGGAGGTCGGCGACCAGGCGCAGCCGGGCGAGTGCGGCTTGCGGGTCAAGAGGATTGGTATCTTGGGAGCCGGTCAGGTTGTAATCGCTCACCTTTTTCCTCCAAATACTGTTACGGGAGCCGGACGGCTGCCGGAAATTTTGCGGCGATCGCGCGCCGCGCGATGGCGGACTCCGCTACCGCTGCGCCGCCGGGAACAGAGATCAGTGTCCATGTTGAGATGGGGGACGACGCACCGCCACCCGAAAACCGAGGAAGTCGACCGGGTGGCTCGGGGAGCACCAGTCGCGGTACGCCGCGCGCGAGGCCACGGTAGTGGCCCCACGACCCGCCGCGCAAGGCGCGAGAATCGCCGGATTCGTCCACCCTGGTGTCCTCCGGCTTGCGGTACTTATTCCGGCACCATTCCCACACATTGCCGCTCATATCGTACAGGTCCAGCACCGGTTGCCGGCCGGCCGGGAAGCGGCCCACGTCCGATGTCTCCTTCAGGCTGGTTTCGTCGTAGTTGGCGTGCTGCGGCGTGATCTCGTCGCCCCAGGGATAGATACGATTGTCCACCCGCCCATTGCCGGCATAGCGCACCGCCACTTCCCATTCAAACTCGTGCGGCAGGTCTATCTCTTCGCTCGCGCTGATGGTGCCGGCCGCCTTCAGATGGTGATCCAGCCAGCGACAGAAAGCGATCGCCTGGTACCAGGTAACCCACTCCCGCGGCCGGTTGGGCCCCGACCAGCGCGGCGTAGAAACATTCTTCTTGTACTTCTCATTCTTCGGCATACCCCGCCACCAGCGCGGGTCGTCCACGTCCGGCGCGTTGATAAAACAATCGAACTGGGCGTTGGTGACCGGGTACTTCGCCAGGCGATACGGGCCGGCGATGGAGATCGTCTGCGCCGGGAAGCTGTCCCGGGCCTCGCTGTCGCCGCCGATGATGTACTTCCCGACCGGCACTTCGCCGCCCCAGGCGATGTCCGGCAGGCTGGCGCGCAGCGCGGCCAGCGCCGCCCGAAAGGCGGCCGTCATCCCCGTCGCCGATTGCGGCCGCTCCTGCGGCGCAACGGCCAGCGCGGACTGCAACACACTCCTAATCTGGTGAGACGTCTCGGAAGGCAGCCGGGCGATCAGTCGTTCGCGCGATGCGTTCACAGTCTGGTAGTCAATGCTTCTGACCGATTCGCCCTTGAACAGCCGCTCGCCGGTCAACATCTGGAAGAGGGTGACCGCCAGTCCAAAGACGTCGGCGGCCGGCCCCACGGCGCCCAATTCCGGTTCGAGCTGCTCGGGGGCCATGTAGCCGGCCGTGCCCATGGCCACTTTGGCGTCGCTGACCAGCGGGCGTACGGAGCGACTGCTGCTGATCAGCTTGGCCAAGCCCAAGTCGGTCAGTACCGGCCGGCCGTCGGCGGCGAAGAGGATGTTCTGCGGCTTGATGTCGCGGTGAATCAGGCCGGCAGCGTGGGCGTAGTCCAACGCCCCGGCAATCGGCTCCAGGATCACCAGCGCTTCGACCAGCGAGTATGGTCCGTGCTCTTTCAGCCTGCGCGACAGGTCGCCGCCCGGTAGATACACCATTACCAGGTAAAGCTGTGACCCTTCTATGCCGAAGTCATGAATGATGACAATGTTCACATGGCGCAGTCTGGCGACTTCCCCGGCCTCCAGGGAGAAGCGCTGCGCAAAAGCCGGCTCCCGCTCCACGATCAGCGGATCCAACAATTTCAGCGCCACCTCCCGACCCTGAAGGCGCAGGTCGCGCGCCTTCACCACCGTGGCAGAGCCGCCCCAGCCCAGTTCATCCAGTTTCGGTCGCCACCGGTATCTGTCGTTCAACGTAATCGGTTCAACTTCGCTCATGCTGAATCTTCTCCTGCCGGCTGCCCTCCGCGCAGACCCGGCCGGCGCACATCAACCCGGTCCCCCTTCTGGCTACCGGCTTCCAGATTGTCGCCCTCCACCTTCTTCGCCTCGCCAGTGAAGAACTCTGCCTTTTCGGTGTAGACAATCGTGTAGTTGCCCGTCGCGCCCGGCAGCGGCGTCGGGTATTGCGACCCGCCCGGCTCCAATACCGTCACCTGGCCGCGGATCTTGCGCAGGATGTTCTGCCCGTCTTCTGCCGTGCAGCTTACTTCCATGTCCAGGGGCACGCTGCCGGAAGCGTCCGGGTGAGGCCGGATGCGTACGTTAAGCGGTCGCTCGCTGCCCGGCCGCAAGCCATGTAACTCCTGCGTCACGCTCAGATCACCCTCAAAGTATTTGCTCTGGGTGCGAATGATAATCGCCGATGCCTGCCCAAAGCCGACATTCTTCACGCGCGCGCGCAACATGCTGTGCCGCCCGGCCACCAGCGCCCCGTCAGACTCAACCTCCACGGCAATGATCGGCCAACGGCGCAGGCGGCTCAACTCACGCCGGCACCAGGCGACCTTTTCTTCCGGGTCGTCGCTGCCGATATCATAATAGGTAGCCGCCTTCTCCCACAGGCCGGCTATCGCATGCGCCTCCCGGCCAATGGCTTCTTGTTGCACCGCCGCCCGTTCATAGGCCTGCGCGGCCGCCAGGTAGAGATCGCGGCGTTCGGCGGCGCTCGCCTCCTCAGCCAGTATCAGGCAGGCCTCCGCCTCGCGCTCAAACTCATCCAGCTCGTGGGCCAGGATGACCACCCGCTTCCAGTTGCCGCTCTCGGTGAGCAGGTCGAGCACCTTATGCGACTCGCCGGATAGTTCATAGAGCCGCGCCGTCTGCTCCAGGTCGCCGTGATGGCGCCACAACTCGGCGGCGGCGCTGTAATCGCCCGCTTCCTCCAGCAGCTGGGCCGCTTCCGGAAAGCGTTTCAATTGGGTCAACAGCCCGGCCGCCCGGCGCAGGTCGCCTGCCTGCCGCCAGCCGTCAGCGGCCTTGTCCCACAGCTCGCCCTTCTCATACTGCTGCGCCGCTCGCTCCCAGTCGCCGGCCTCAATGTAACAGCGGGCGGCGTTCTCCCGGTCCGGCGGGTTCATCGCGCGATAGATCGCGGCGGCGGCCGGCCAATCGCCCAGCTCTTCGCACACCCGCGCCGCCCAATCCAGCGCCTTCAACTGGGTGTAAAGCTCAAGCGCCCGCTTCAGTTGGCCCTGCTTGCGGTACAGGCGCGCCGCTTGCCACAGGTCGCCGGCCTGCTCATAGCAGCGCGCGGCCTCATCCGCTCGACCGGCCTCCAACCACGAGGCGGCGGCGTCCGGCCAGCGCCCGGCCTGCTCATAGACCCGCGCGGCCTCGTCATGACGATTGGCGGCCTGCCAGACGGCGGCGGCGGCTTCCGGCTGCCCCGCGTCGAGCAGCAATTGCGCGGCCGCTCCCCGCTGACCAGCTTCCGCCAGTAACGCGGCTGCCTCGTGCAGCATCTCCGCTTCTCGCAAGACAGCAACCGCACGCTCCAGCCGGCCTGCCTGGGCGTACAGCTGCGCGGCGGGCAAAGGCTGCTTCAACGCCAGATAGATGCGCGCCGCCCGCTCATGATTGCCGGCCCGAGCATGGCAGACGGCGGCCTGCGTCATGGCGCCTGCCCGCTCATACGCCTCGGCAGCCAGCGCCGGTTCCTTCAGCGCCTCGTAAAGCTCACCGGCGCGCAGGTGCTCGCCGGCCGCCGTCCATTCCTCAGCGGCCCGGCCGTTATCGTCCGCGCGGGAGAACATGGCCGCCGCCCGGCGGTGTCTCCCGGCCACAGAGTAGGCCTGGGCAGCCTGCGTATGCCGGCCAAGGTGCGCATACAACTGGGCGGCGCGAAAGGGTTGGCCGGCGCGCAGCAAATCGTCCGCCGCCGCGGCCGGCTCACCCGCCAGCAGCGCGGAGAGACCGGCCATTTCCCAGCTCTCAGAGGCGCGATAGGTTTCAGCCGGGAGCAGCTCCGCAGGAGCGACGGCCGGCCGCCAGTCAATCGCTGCCACCACGCCATCCAGCAGACAAAAGCCGAGCGTTGCGCCGCTGACCGCCGGCGCGCAACGCACCTTCTCGCCTGCTTCTAATTGCCATTGAAGCGCACCGTCAATTGCATCCAGGGCATAAATCTGCCCGTCATCACAGCCGGCAATGATCAGCCCGGCATGCACCAGCAAAGGCGCTCTGAAATGGCTCGGCGCAGCAAAGCGCCAGATCAGCTCGCCTTCAAGCGGGTCGTAGGCATGGATCGCGTACTCTCTTGCCCCACCTGGGCTGACCGGCTCCTTCAGCGACACGTAAACAAGCGGCCCGGCTGCCGGCGGCACGGTGATGCCCCGCCCCGCCGGTCGCGACCAGAGCAGCTCCCCGGACCCGGCATCCAGGGCGACGAGCCGGCCGTCCCAAGAGACCACGAACAGCCGCCCATCGAACGCTGCCGGCGGGGTTGAGAGCCAGTTCTTTTCGCCGGCGGCTTCATATAAGACCCGTTGTCCGCCGTCGCTCGCCTCAATGCGGGTCAGCCGGTTGGTCCACCCGCCGATGAAGAAGGCATCCGCGGCGGCTGCCGGCCGGCCGGCAGCCCAGGAAGGCAGCCCGCTGTTTTCCCATTTCAACGCGCCGTCTTCAGCCGCCAGGTAGTACCCGCGCCCATTGCTGGCCGGGAAGAATAGCCGGTCCCCCAGGATGGCCGGTGAAGAGAGACTGTGCGCCGGGACATCAAAGCGCCACTTCTCCGCGCCCGTATTTGCGTCCAGGGCAACCAGCTCGTTTTCCTCGCCGGTCGGCATTGGGCGCGTATCTTCCGCGGCGATCAGCAGCAAACCCTGATGAAGCACCGGCTCTCGCGCCACACGCGGGCCGGTCAGTTCATGTTGCCAGATAATGTCGCCGCTGGCCGCCTGCAGGGCATAGACCACACCCTGCCGTCCTCTGCCGGCGATGTCCCTCTCGGTGCAGATGAAGTAGTGATCCCGGCCGGCCGCCAGACGTGTGTAGGGCGTCACCGGCGTGTTGGGCAGCCGGATGCGCCAGCGTTCAGCGCCCGGGGCGGCGCCGGCTATTGGCGCTTCCCAGTCGCATGCCGGGCATTTGCTCCGTCCATCAAGCCATGTATCGCAGCGCGGGCAGAAGAGAATTGGAGGTGCTGGAGCCGTCATGCTTCCCCGGATCCCAAACAATCAGGTCGGCGCGCTAAGAACCCATTTCACTGCGCAAGGCCAGCAGGCGCTCGTCCATATCCGTGCCGTAGAGGTTCTCCAGGTCGGTCCGGATCTCGCCCTGCAGGTCTTCAAGCTCGTAACGGTCAGAGCGCTCCGGCGGATAGATGCTCACTTCGGCCATTTCCATGAACATATCCAGGCGCTGTTCCAGGTCCTGGGCTTGCGCGATGCCTCTTTCGAGTTGGCCCTGTACTTTGACCAGGTCGGCCGGTTTCGAGCCGGCCAGCAAGGAGGCGCTTACCGCCTGCAAGGAGCCGAAGAATTCGCCGGTCATCTGCACCTGGTCGCGGCGAGCCTCTACCATCTCCAGACTCAGCAGATAGCGTTCCCAGCGATTAATATCGTCCCGGGTCCAGAGCACCTGTTTGCCGATCTGGTAAAACTGCTTTTCATCGCCCAAATGCAGCGCCCGCTTTCCCAGCACGAGCAGCCGGCGTTCCATCTGTCGCTGCTTGTCTATGTAGTGCTGGATGCGCAGCTTGCCCTGGCGCACCTGAAAACTGCGCTCCATCTCTTTCTGCCGTCGTCGCTTTTCCAGCCATCCGCCCATACTCTTTCTCCCTGGTTATTCCAGTTCAGCGGCCCAGTTTTCGAATCGGGCTACTTCCACATCGCTTGTACCCGGCCGGACGCGTTGCAACGCCTTCCGAAAGTCATCGGCCGTCAGCGGACTCACCTGCACCTGGTAAGCCCCGATGGCGGCGGGACCGGCGTCCACAATCTGGTGCATCTCCGGGTTTGAACGCTCAATCATGCCGCTGATTGCTTCCTTGCACAGACGAGCTACCTCCCGGCCGGAGTAGCCCCGCGTTTGCTCAACCAGCCCGGCCACTTTCACCTTCAACTGGTGTCCCTTCAGGTTCAACTCCAATATCTGCCGGCGAGCGGCGTCGTCCGGCAGCGGGATGTGAATCTTCTTCTCAAAGCGGCTGAGCATCGCCTTGTCAATATCCCAGGGCGTGTTGGTGGCGGCGATGGTTAGGACGTAGGCGTCGTCATCCTTACTCGCCAACCCATCCAATTCAGCCAACAGCGTGGAGATGATGCGCCGCTCCGCGCCGCTCTCACCGCTGCCGCGGGGCGGCGTCAGGGCGTCAAACTCATCCAGAAAGATGACTGACGGGGTTCGCGCCCGCGCTTCGGCAAAGAGCGCGGCGATCAAGCGGGTTGACTCGCCGAAATACTTGGAGACCAGGTCGCTGACCTTCACGCTAAAGAAAGTTGCGGAGAGGCCGTTGGAGGTGGCCGCCGCCAATAATGTCTTGCCGGTACCCGGCGGGCCATAGAACAACATCGTCCGCCAGCCGCCCAGTTGCACGCCGGCCGGCTTGCGGGCTACCGACAGGCCGTAGGCGATCTTGATTGCCCGCTTCGTCTCCTCCAGCCCGGCGATGTCGTCCCAGGTGATGGCCGACCGGTCAATCAGCCGGACGACGGCATCGCTGTAATCCGCCTCGGCCACATCCCCTTCCGGCGATGAGCGCGGCAGCGAGCCGCTTTCCAGGCGTTCAGCCCGGGCCAGGTGCTCGTGGGCGCGGCCCAGCCAGCGCTTGCGGCCGGCCGGGGTCAGGTGTTCGACATATCGCCGCAGCAGTTCGGCGCAGCGGCGGTGCGCCTGGGCCGCCTGACGGTAATCCTCGCGTCCCTCATAAGCCTTTGCCTGGCGACTCGTCTTTTCGTAGTCCGCCCAGATGATGCCGCTCATATCAACTGTGGGCATCTTTCCACCTCATGTTCCACGGCCGATCAGATGTTTCCCATGGGCCTGCCGGAGCGCTGCTCCGCTTGCGCCGCGCCGCGGCCAGGCCCATGGGGCTACCTGGTTGCTGCTCAGAGTTCACCGAGCGGCGCTTCCAGGTCGTCATCTTCCTTCGCCAGCAAGGTGTTCAGTTCCTCGACGGAACCGCCCTGCTGGAACATGGCCATGATGGAAGCGACTTCCGGGTCTTCTCCGATCTCGCTGGCCAGGTTCATGGAGCTGGAGACGCGGGTCAACATATCTTCCAGTTTGCCCACGTTCAGCTCGCCGTCTATGCTGGCCTTCTCGATCCAGTTGTCCAGCTCTTCGAGGTCCATGTTGTTGATGATGCCGAACAAGCCGGACTGTTCCAGCTCCCGCTTGCTCTGCTTGAGGTAGATGAAGTTGTTGATGGCCTGCAGCTGCTTGGAGATGGTGCGCAGCTTGCGGTCAGACATCTTCACCCGGTGGTCGACCCCGACGATGCGTTGGGCGATACTGCGCTGGCGATGAACGGAACCGGCGGCGTTCTGCCCCTCCTGGAAGAGCGATTTCTTCTCGTCCTCCAGGCCGTCGATCTCCAGCACCAACTTCTTCTCTTGCTGCTGCAGCCGAATTTGCTCCCGGCGCAGGTCCTCCAGGCTGATGTCATCCAGCGTGCGCGGACTTTTGGAGAATCTATCCCTAATCCAATCTAACATGAGCTTTGCCTCCTGTTTAATGATATGGCGGCGCAATCGCGCCGGTTGCCAGACACGAAATCAGAGGGAAGCGATGACCCGCCCACCCTCGACATCTTCAATTAGAAAACCGCCGGACGCTACCAGTCGCTGGAAGGCGGTCAGCACCGCGCCGGAACTGACACCCAGCGTGTTCTGAATCTCTTCAGCGGAAAGGGCCGGGCTGGAATACCGGCTCAGCGAATCGCGGATGTATTTCTCCGCCGCGCGTACTTCCTCTTCCGGCAGCGGCAGTCTGAATAGCTCCAGGTAATCCTCCAATCTTTCGGCGGCGCTGCTGAAGAACACTTCTCGCGTTTCCAGGTCTATAAGAAACGGCCAGACCTTTTGATTTGCCCAGCCCTCTCCCCGGCTGCGTCCCCGCACTATCTCCACGGCCTCACTATCCCAGCCGGTGGTCGCTGCCAGACCAACCACGACAATTGCGCCGGCCCCGTCAGCGACGGCGATGTATTCCTGGAGCTTGTCCAGCAATTCATCGGCGCCAAAAGGAGCGGTGTCGAAACCGTCTGAGACATGGCAGTCGAGATGGGACAGGACTCGCGCCTCAAGCATCAGTGCGGGTTGCCCGCGACCGCCGGGGATGGTGTAGCGGCTGCGCACATTCGCCGGCAGCCGGTGTAGCGCCGCCGGCTCCGGACGTTCCTGGCCCAGCATGTGCGCCAATCGCACGGCCTCATCAAATGCCGTGTGCGCGGCATCCCACGATTTGACGGCCAGCATGCGCCCGGTAGCCGGCGCCGGCAAGCCACGCAGGGCGCGCACTTTGCGGTCGAAGCGGTCCCGGAAGTTCAGCTCCCGGCGGCGCGCCTCAAGGGCGGTGACCAGCGCTGGGATTTGCCCATCCGCTCTGGCCTGCCGGGCGCGAGCCAGCTTTTCGGCCGGCGTCGGCTCATGTAGGCGGCAGAAGTGGTGTCCGTCTGACCAACATTCGCTGCAGACGACGTTGTCACAGCCGGCGGATTCGCACTCGCCGGCGATTTCGCGATCGCCACGCAGTATGCGCAGACAGCGGTCGCAGCGGGCAACGCTTCTTTCCGCTTCCAGGCTGACCGCTTCCTGCCGGGTACGCTCGATCTGCTGTTCCACATAAGCCTCAACATCGGCGGGGCGGATGCGATAGACGCCGCCTATCTTGGCCGCCGCAAGCTCTCCCTTGCGCACCAGCCGGTAGATGGTCTTGTAATCAACGCCGAGCTGTTCGGCGACCTCGTTGATACTCAAATAGCCCTGCGGCACAGGAATTCTCCCGATGAAGTATTGCTACCCGGACCACCCGTTGCTTGCACTGAGAATAGTCTATCATACCCGACAATGGTTTGTCAATACCTTGTTTACCCAGGTTTTACCAATATTACCACTCGTTGCATGGATTGTAGCTGATTCGTCGGCAAGTATCCCTTGCAGGCCGGCATCAGCCATCTCCCTCCTGGATGATAATCTGCCGGTCGCCGCCCAATGCGCCGGGACGGACGATAATCACCCCGTCGCCGCCGATTCGATAGACCGGCGCCTGGTAGATGTGTTGCTCCACCGCCGGCCGGGTCACGACCACTGTCGCTTCTACCGTCACCGGCAGTTGCACTTCATCGTGTCTATCCCTATACACCGCTTGCAGGACCACCCGTGATGCGCCGGACGCGGAAGGAGAGACATGAAACACCAATCGCTGCGCCTCGCCGGGGGCCAGGTAGCGGATGGTCATCTCGACGGGCCTTTGGATATGGCCCCCGGCATAGAGCGCAATATCCCGCGCCGGACTGTGACCCATGTTGCGCACCTCAAAGAGCATATCAATCTCATCGCCCAACGTGGCTGCCGGGTGGGTCAGCTGGGTCAGGCTGAGCAACGGCCCGCGAGTATCTTTGGCGTGCCGCTCACGGGAGCTCCACTCCTGCTGCTGGTTGCCCGCCATGCGCCAGGCCAGTGCGGCGGCCAGCCACTTTCCCGCTCTCTGATAATCTTTCGCCGCCCCCGCATAATGGCCCTCCTGCTCCGCTATGGACGCGGCCTGTTCGTGCAATCCGGCCTGCCGGTAGCAAGCGCGCGCCTCCTCCGGGTCGCCGGCCAGAATAAGCATGTCACCGGCCTGCTCCGGCAAATTGAGCTCCCGGCTATACTTGGCCGCCTTTACGTAGTTACCCCGATGCCAGGGCACAGCATAGACGCCGCCGGACTCATCGCCGAAGTAAAGCACGCCGGTTTCCTCGTCAATGGTGGGTTTGGCGAAGATGGGCGCGCCCGCCGAGAACTTCCAGAAAGACCTTTCGCTGTCGGAGAGGCCCGCGCTGCGCCTGATTGCATAAAGGTGCCCATCGTTGCAGCCCACAAATAGCAGCTCCTGCCAGGCGGCGGGTGTGGCGGCGATTGCTCCGTTGACGGGCAGTTTCCACCGCTCCCGGCCGGTTGCCGCGTCAATCGCATACAGGCGGCCGTTGTGGCATCCGGCGTATAGCGTATCCTCTACCAGGAGCGGCGTCCCTGAGAATTGTCCTTGCCCCTGAAATGGGTCGCGCCAGAGAAGGGCGCCGCGCTCGTCCAATGCATAGCATCGGCGATCGCTGCACGTCACATACACGTGTCCACGCCGGCTGTCGCCGGCCGGCGAGCCCAGAAAGTACGGCTGAAGCGCGGGACCGAATGCTTCCGGCTGCCCTCGCCCCTGGGGGTCTACCCGGCATAATTGTCCGTTGCGTACCGCAAAGTAGAGAAAGCGACCCAGCATCATCGGGGTAGAACGCACGCCCACACCCCCCGGCGCCGGCCAACGCGAGCGGGTAGTTCTTGCATGGGGCAAGATCGCCGCCACGAAGCCCGGCTGGTCGCTGCTGACGTAGATGACGCCCTCATGCAGCAGGGGCGTGCTGCGCAGCAGGCCGCCGACGGCGACGGGCTCCTGGATCAGCCGGCGCGAATCTATGTCCAACACGGCCACCGCGCCGTCCCGGACAGCGACGATTGCGCGGCGCTCATCTACCACTACGCCGCCTTCCACGCCGCCGGGTAAGGGCGTCAGGTCTACTCGTGTTCCATCACGCCGGTCCAGCCACAAGACGCCGCCCTCGTTGTTGCCCTTGTTCCAATAGCCGGCTAACACATGCTCGGCCGTCAGAGCTACCGGCCCATAGATGCTTCCCGGCGCTTGGGCCTGCCAGAGTTCACCCCGGCTTGATGGCGCCGCCGGGACAGCCCTACCTTCGTGTACACTCTTCCGCGTCGCCGCCAGCCGGGCGCGGTGGTGATCGTATGCGGCCAACACAGCCTCATTTTGTAGCAGTTGGGCGACCTTGATTTCGGCCTCTTTCGCCTCTACGACCAGACGTTGTCCGGCCAGATCGGCCATTCTCTGCCGGTGTTGCAGCTCAGCTTCTTCTCTGCTGAGCTGCAAGTAAAGATAGTGTTGTTGCTCCTGCTGTTCCTCCAGAACGCGGCAACGATAGTCGGGAGTCTTTATGCCGCTCAAGCGCAGCCCGTTGCCCTCAAGGAGATCCAGAGTCTGCCGGAAGTGGGCCTCCAGCGTGGTTTCGACTCGCGCTCTTATCGTCAGGTCTTCCGCCAGCCTGTCCAGGGAATACCTGGCGATCTGCGATCTCAGGACCGCCGCGACCTCGGTTGCCAGAAGCGCATGCAGTTGCGCGCGGGTATAGCTTTGGGCGGAGCCCAGCAATTGAGAGACAAAGCGCTGCGGCGCGTCAATCCTTACTTGAGCGTGACAGGTCAATTCGATCCGCGCGCCCTCCTCGCTGCGCAGGTTATCGTAGGTGAAGGCTAGCTCGATATTGCGCGCTTCGCAGATGACTACCTCAACCCGTCTCCCGCGGCATTCCCGGGTGAACTCATCGAGCGCACCCGGGCCGGCGACTCCCACCTGCCCGCCATCCACCAGTAGCACTGCTATTTGGCCCTGATCCACGTGCAGCCGTTCCCCCCTGCCGGATGGCTGAATCCGAATAGCGATCTGGTCCTCTGCCAGATGTCCGGCCATGTTCCCTCCTCTCTGCCGGTAACGTCACTTGTCCGGCTTCATTGCGCACCTGAGCTGCCCCTCCGGCCTACCTCCGCCGGCGCATGATCTGCACTGTGCATGATTATGGCACGCTTCAGCAGGTGGGCAAGAGGGGGATAATGGTGAATGGTGAGTGGTGAA
>CAYVQP010000078.1:0-8582 GCA_964452775.1 uncultured Ardenticatenaceae bacterium
AGGATGCCGGGGCTCCGTGCGGGGGTGGCCCGGCAAGGAGGGCCCGGCAGGGATGCCGGGGCTACGTCAGGCGGCGGCGATTGCTTCTTTGGTTAGCTGCGGGCGGTTGACCTTGCCCGTGGAGGTCTTGGGCAGCTCGTCGCGAAACTCGATTGCCTCCGGCACCATGTAGCGCGGCAAGGCCTGCCGGCAATGCGCCTGCAACGCCGCCAGGGTCAGCTCGCTCTGCTCCGCCGGCACGACAAAAGCCTTGATGCGGTTGCCCAGCAATTCATCGGGGATGGCCACCGCCGCAGCTTCCTTCACGCCGGAGTGGCCGTACAGCGCCGCCTCGATTTCGCCCAGCTCAATCCGGTAGCCGCGACTCTTGATCATGTGGTCGCGCCGGCCGATGAAGCGCCAATTCCGCCCATCCTCGTCCAGAGTGACGATATCGCCGGTGCGGTAGGCGATGTCGCTGAACTGCTTCTGCAACGGATTCTGCACGAAGCCGCGGGCCGTCTTCTCCGCGTCTCCCCAATAACCCTCCGCCACGCCGGAGCCGCGCGCCCACAGCTCGCCTTCCTGCCCGATTTCGCTCACCAGTTGGCCGTTCTCATCCAGCGCGAACACTTCCATGTTCTCGCAGGAGACGCCGATGGGCACCGGAATGGTCAGCTCGGGGTGCAAGTCCCGCTCCTGCACCTTGTAGTAGGTGCAGACGTTGGTCTCCGTGGGGCCGTACAGGTTGTAATAGTCGCAATGGGGCATGAAACCCACCAGCTGGCGCAGATATTTGATGGGAAAGACCTCGCCGGCAAACAACACCATGCGCAATTTGGACAGGTCGTGCGCGTCCAGCTTCCCATAGGTGACCATCATCGAGAGGATGGAGGGCACCATGTAGATGAGGGTTATCGCTTCCTTCTGCAGCAGCCGGACCAGCTCCAGCGGAAAGACGGAGTGCGTCTCCGGCACCAACACCACCGTCCCGCCCGCCTTGATGGTTACGAAGATGTCGAAGGTAGAGAGGTCGAAGTGCAGCGGCGCGTGGCTGGTCACCCGGTCGTGCTCCGTGACCTGAAACTTCTCGTGGCACCAGTTGATAAAGGTGAATATCGTCCGGTGGGAGATCATCACTCCTTTCGGGACGCCGGTGGAGCCGGAGGTATAGAGGATGTAGGCCAGGTCGGTTTCAATCGCCCCGCTAGCCGGCAACGGCCCGGCGTCCAGCGCGCGCACCTCGCTCCAGCCGGTCAGGGTAACCCCCGGCCCAAGCTCTACCGCGGCGGCCGGCTCATCCAGCTGCACGACGCGCTCAATCGGCGCGCCCTCCTGCAGAATCTTAGCCACGTTTTCCAGCTTGTTCGCCGCGGTCAACAGCACGCGAATGTCGCAGTTCCGGCTCATGTAGGCCAGCCGGCCGGCGGGCGCATTGGGGTCAAAGGGCACGTACACCGCCCCCACCTTCAGGATGCCGAAGAGGCTGATCAGCGAGGGCAGGGACTTGTTGACATAAAATCCGACGCGGTCGCCGCGACGCACGCCCAGCCGGATCAACATGCGCGCCACCTGATTGCTCAACTCGTCCAGCTGCCGGTAGGTGAGCGCCGCGTCCAGATGCCGCGCCGCTTCCTTGTCCGGGAGGCGGGCGGCGCTTTCGCTGAGTAGTTGATTGAGTAAGAAGGCCATGCTTATGTTCCTTTGGAAAACGCTTTCATCGAGACCTGCGGGGTTGAAGAAAACCCCGCAGGTGGGACGGCTGCATCGAGACCTGCGGGGTTGAAGAAAACCCCGCAGGTCTTCCATTAAAGACCAGACAAGCGGGCGATGAGCATGCGCTGGATGTCTGAGGTGCCGGAGTAGATGGTTCCGCCGATGGCGTCGCGCAGGTCCCGTTCAACTTCAAATTCGGTCATGTACCCGTAGCCGCCCAGGGTGGTGATCGCGTCCATACTGGACTCGACAAAGGATTCGCTCAAATACAGCTTGGCAATGGCGGCTTCCATCACCGCCGACTTGCCCATTTTCTTTAGCCAGGCCACCTTGTAGAGGATCAGGCGGGCGGTTTCCAGGCGCACTTTCATTTCGGCGATGCGATTGGCCACGGATTGGAATTTGCCGATTGGCTGGCCGAACTGCCGGCGTTCACGCGCGTAGCGTATGCTGTTCTCCAGCTGCCGCTCCATCGCCCCTACGTGGCTGCCCAGGATACACGCCCGCTCCCACTCCATCGAGCTGTTAAAGATGCTGCTCCCGGCCCCCTCCTTGCCCAGCCGGCACTCCAAGGGCACGAAGCAATCCTGCATGATTAGCTCGCCCATCGGCGAGGTGCGCAGGCCCATCTTGTCCAGGCTGCGGCTGACGCTAAAGCCGGGCGTGCCCATGTCAACCAGAAAGGCGGTCACGCCGGCAAACCCCTTGTCCGGGTCCACGGTGGCGAAGACCACCGCCATGTTGGCCACCGGCGCGTTGGTGACGAACATCTTGGAGCCATTGAGCACATATCCCCCCTCGACCCGCTCGGCCCGCGTGCGCAGGCTGAAGGCGTCGGAGCCGGAATCAGGCTCAGACATGCCGTGCGCCCCGATCAACGTGCCATCGCACAGGCCGGGCAGGTAGCGCTGCTTCTGCTCTTCCGTGCCAAACGCCAGAATCGGATGCTGCACGCTCCACATCTGGGCGTTCATGGCGAAGATCAGCCCGTTGTCCCGGCAGGCGTAGCCCAGGCCCTCCATCACCAGCATGGAGGTCAAAATATCTTCGCCGCTGCCCCCGTAAGCTTCCGGCACCGCCAGCCCCAGCAGGCCGAACTGCGCGCACTTGCGCCAGTTTGCCAGCGACAATTCGCCATGCCGGTCGCGCTCAATGAGCCCTTCGTTTAGCTCCGCCTGGGCAAACTTAATCACCGCACGCTTGAAAGAGAGTTGCTCCTCGCTCCATGAAAAGTCCATTGGCTTGTTCTCCAGTTTTTGCCTTTCCCGGAAAGCCGGCTATTGCTTCCAGGAAAGTTACCCACGCAAGGCATACGTCCGGCTGACCAGGCATCGAGCACAATACCTCGCTATATGATAACCAGTTTACGCGTGTTTGTAAGCCGGGGTTTTGTTGCTTGCGGCGCTCAGGCCGCCTGGTCACAGATGAGCTGGCACACCCATTCTGCATGTACAACAGCTATGCTCCGCCCTTCCGACATTGGACCGTTCGTTTTCCCTGGTTTCCGGTTGCTTCATTTTCCCGGAAACTAGCTTCTTCATTTTCCCGGAAACTCGTTTCTCCAGTTTCCGGGAAAAGCCGGGAAGTTTCCGGGAAAATATTCTTCATTTTCCCGGAAACTAGCTTCTCCATTTTCCCGGAAACTATCTACTCCAGGGCAGCAGGTATATCCAACCGCACTGCCCCCATTCCGGCGACAGAAAATAATAACTCCAAAGTGACTTTTGTACCAACGCGGCGCGGCCGCTCTTTCTGATAATGCCAAACCCGGCTTATAATAGTCAAGACCTTACTGACCATAGAGAGCCGGCCAAATGAGCCAATCCTTCAACTATGAACAACACCCCCATCGCCGCTACAATCCGCTGACCGGCGAGTGGGTTCAGGTCTCACCCCAGCGCACGAAACGACCCTGGCGCGGGTTGGAGCAGCCGGCCAGCGTCGTCGCACAGCCGGCGCACGACCCCGACTGCTACCTATGCCCCGGCAACCTGCGCACTAACGGCGAACGCAACCCCGACTACGCTGATACCTTTGTCTTTGACAACGACTTCCCCGGCCTGACCCTGAATCCCCCGCCGGTCGAAAACACGCATCCCCTGCTGCGGGCGCAGACAGCCGGCGGCGTTTGCCGGGTGGTCTGCTACTCTCCGCGCCACGACCTGACCCTGCCGGAGATGTGCCTGCCGGCCATCCAGCAAGTCATCGCTACCTGGATCGCCCAAACCAGCGAACTAGGAAATAAGTACTGTTGGGTGCAATTGTTTGAAAACAAGGGCGCCCTGATGGGCAACTCCAACTCGCACCCCCACGGCCAAATCTGGGCCCTCGACCTGCTGCCCAATGAGCCGCGCAAAGAAGACCGGCAAATGCAGCAATATTGGCTGGCCGAGGGCGCGCCCCTGCTGGTCAACTACCTCAACCTGGAACTAGAGTTGGGCGAGCGCGTGGTGCTGGAGAATGAACATTGGCTGGCGGTGGTCCCCTTTTGGGCGGTCTGGCCCTTTGAAACGATGCTGCTCCCCCGCCGGCATGTGCTGCGCCTGCCCGACCTCACGCCGGCCGAGCAAAGCTCCCTCGCGGACATCCTGAAGCGGCTGCTCACCCGCTATGACAACCTCTTCCAGACCTCCTTTCCCTATTCCATGGGCTGGCACGGCGCGCCATATGCCGGGGAGCCGCAGGACCACTGGCAACTACACGCCCACTTCTATCCCCCGCTGCTGCGCTCCGCCGCCATCCGCAAGCACATGGTCGGCTACGAAATGCTCGGCGAAGTGATGCGCGACCTCACCGCCGAAGAGGCCGCCGCCCGCCTCCGCGCCCTCCCTGACCTCCACTACAAGTGACCTGCGAGGTATTCTTCGACCCCGCAGGTCTTCTCCATCTACAAATACACTTCCTTCCCAACCTCCCCCAACCCATCAATCTCCTTAATCACCTTCGCCGGCACCCCACCGACCACCGTATGCGCCGGCACATCTCTGGTCACCACCGCCCCGGCGGCCACCACCGCGCCCCGGCCCACGCGCACCCCATCGGTGATAATCGCCCCCGCGCCCAGCCAGACATCATCCTCAATCACGATCCCCTCCGCCGTAATCCCTTGCTCCACAAAGGGCCGGGCCGGGTCCGTGAAGACGTGATTCACGGCAATAATCTGGGTGAACGGCGAGGTGTACACCCGGTCGCCAATCGTCACCCCGCCCTGGCCGCGCACCACCGAATACTCTCCAATCAGGCTATCCTTGCCGATGCGGATGCCGCTGTGCGGCAGGTCGCGAAAGTTATAGACGTGCAGCACCGCCCCGTGCATCACAATCGTCCGCTCGCCGATGGCAATGCCCCTGGGGCAGGCGTGCAAGTACGTTCCTTCGTCGAGATAGACCCCGGCCCCCAGGCGAATATGGTTGGCAAAGCGCAGCCGCACCCCGCGCTCAATCGCCGCCCAGCCATCCATGCGCAGGATCAGCCGGTAAACCACCCCGCGCACGGCAATGCCCAGGAAGGTCGGGATCCAGCCGAACAGGAAGTACACCGTCTGCTCAAGCAGATATTGGCCGGGGCCGGATGCTTGCCGGCGTAAGTAGAGGAGCACCATGTCTAGCATGTGTTTTACCTACCGATTCAGGTTTGAGAGAGCGTCAGTGTGACCTGCGGGGTTGAAGAAAACCCCGCAGGTCGAATGATGCCAACGCCGCCGCCAAATCATCATATACCTCACCCGGCCCCAACCCTCCCGCAATTGCCAGCGCCTCCTGCTCCGCACCCCGGCCTGTGCGCACCAGCGCCGTCCGGCCAACGCCCGCTCGCCGGCCGGCCTCCAGGTCGCTCAGCGCGTCTCCGATTAGCAGCGAGCGGCCCATGTCCAGGCCCAGGTCGCGCCCGGCGGCCAGCAACAGCCCGGGGGCCGGCTTGCGACAGGGGCAGTTGTCCGCCGGGGTGTGCGGGCAGACGTACACGCCGTCAATCCGCCCGCCCGCCGCGCGCACATCGGCCACAATCCGCTGGTTAATCCGTTCCGCCTCAGCCGGCTCAATCAGCCCGTGACCGATGCCCGCCTGATTGGTCACAATAACGATGCGGTAATCCAGGGCGCTGACCCGGCGCAACGCCTCCAGCGCGCCCGGCAGGTAGGCCACATCCGCCCACGTGCGCACATAGTCCGCCCGGTTCTCGATGATCACCCCATCCCGGTCGAGAAAGATTGCCGCGTTCACGACTCCGCCCGGCCTCGCTGCGCGGCAATCGCCTGCCGGTAAATCCCTTCCAGGCGGGCCGCGATCCTGTCCCAGCCGTGATGCTCCTCCACATAGCGCCGACCGGCCAGCCCCAACTCCCGCCGGCGGGCAGCGTCGCCCAACAATTGCAAGGTCGCCGCCGCGAAAGCCGGGGCCCCATCCGCCACCAGCAGTTGCCGGCCCCACTCCACGCTAAACGAGCCGGCCACCTGCGAGGTGGTAATCGCCGGGGTGGCGCAGGCCATTGCCTCCAGAACCTTGTTTTGAATGCCGGCCCCATATTGCAAGGGCGCAACCGCAATGGTCGCCTGCTGCAAATAGGGCCGCATGTCCGCCACCTCGCCGGTGACGGTAATGTTAGCTTGCCCGGCCAGCGCGGCCACCTCACGCGGCGGTTCCTTTCCGGCCACGACCAGCTTCACCGCCGGCCGCTCCGCCCAGACCAGCGGCATGACCTCATTGACCAGATAGAGCACCATGGCCACGTTGGCGTGGTAGCTCATCTTGCCGCTGATCACCAGGCAATCATCCTGCCGCGCCGCCTCGTCCCCCGGCGTGAAGTAGGCCAAATCAACCCCGTTCGGCAGCACCTGAATGTGCTCCGCGTCAGGCCGGGCCGGCCCTTCGCCCGCCCCGTCAAAGCGCTCGCGCAGGGCCAATAACGCCGCCTTGTCCTTTTCCGAGGTCACCAGCACCCGCGCGAACTGCCCGCTCAAGCGCCCCTCAGCCCGCTCGGTCCGGCCCAACTCCAGCCGCGTAATCGCCCGGCCGGCCAAGCTGCTGCTCTGCCGGCTCGCCTGCCGGAACAAATAGCTGATGGAGTCTACGCTGTCCCACACTACCGGCACAGCCACCGGCCGGCGCTCCTGCGCCCGCAAGGCGTATCGTGAGCCGCGCAAATGCTCCACGTGCGTCACATCAAAGCGCCCGCCGGCCAGCGCCCTCTCCAGGGCCACGCCTCCCGCCTCGCGCCAGCTATAAACCGCCTGCAAAGGGGTTTTGCCGGGCAGCGCCAGCAGACTATTCCACAGGGAGCGCAGCCGGGAGACATGAATGGGGATTACCTCGGCGCAATACGCCTGCAACGCGCGCGCCTCGGCCAGCTCGGCCGCGTCGCCGTACACCGCCAGCAACGTCACCTCGTTGCCGCGCCCGTGCAGCCCGCGCAGCAGGTTGTAGGGCCGCACGCGAATGAGATTCGGCACGTAGGGGACGACAAACAGCACCCGCAGCGCCGGCTCCTGCTGGTTCAATTCTCCTCCAGCCGGGGTAGGGCGACGATCAGCCGGCGATAGCGCCGGGCCAGCGCGCCCTGTTCCGCCTTCTTCTCCGGCCGCAACAGGATGGTCGCCGGAATGGCCACAATCCGGGCCAGCGCCGCCCCCAGCAACACCAGCTTGTAGCCGTTGCCGGCCCACTTCCCCGAATGTTTGCGGAAATATTGCAGCTTGCTGCGATACAGCTCGATAAACATCTGATCCGCTTGCAGCCGGGTGCTTTGCCCGCCGTAATGCACCACCTGGGCGGCAGGGACCCAATAAATCTCCCAGCCGGCATCCTTAATGCGCCGGCACCAATCCACCTCCTCGGTGTACATGAAGAATCCTTCATCCAGCAAGCCGACCCGCTCGACCACGTCCCGGCGCACGATCAGCGCCGCCCCCTTGACCACGTCCACCGCTCGCGGCGCGCCGGCCGGCCAGCGCTCAGCCGGATAGGTGGCCAGCGGGTAGAGATCATCCAGGTGGGTCAGGAACCAGAACTCCCGGAACAGGGTGGGGAAGGGCGAGCAGGAGGGTTGCATGGAGTGATCGGGATTCAGCAGGTACGCGCCGGCCGCTCCCGCCTCCGGCCGGCTTTCCATCAAGGCGACCAGCTGGGCCAGCGCCCCCGGGCATAGCTCCGTGTCCGGGTTGAGCAGCAATGTGTACGTGCCGCTGCTCTGCCGGATGCCCAGGTTGTTCGCCTGGGCGAAGCCGCGGTTGGCGTCGTTCTCAATCAGGCGCACCCAGGGAAAGTCGTCGCGCAACATCGTCGCCGTTCCATCGCGGGAGGCGTTGTCAACGACGATTACCTCCACGCCGGCAGGCCCCAACTCGTGCGCCTGCTCCTGCACGGATAGCAGGCAGTTGCGCAGCAGCGCCCGCACGTTCCAACTGACGATAATGATGGACAACTTCGTCATTCACCCTTCCCTGCTCAATACCTACGGGGTCTACTGGGAACCCCGTAGGTCTTCAAGTCATCTTACCACCGCCCCAACCTGCCAACAACATCCGCGTCCCACTCCCACTTTCCCGGAAACTTCTGGGTTTCCGGCAAAGTCGCGCCCCCTTAACACGCGCCGGCACGTAGCCCCGGCATCCTTGCCGGGTCTTTGCGGCCGGGTCACGGCTCACGCGAAGACGCGAAGGACGCAAAGGAAGACAAGAGTTTCTTACTCACGCGAAGACGCGAAGGACGCAAAGGAAGACAAGAGTTTCTTACTCACGCGAAGACGCGAAGGACGCTAAGGAAGAAAAGGCATCCTCTACTTCGCGTTCTTCGCGTCTTCGCGTGCCAAATCTCCCCCACTTTCCCGGAAACTTCTGAGTTTCCGGGAAAGTCGCGCCCCTTAACACGCGCCGGCACGTAGCCCCGGCATCC
>CAYVQP010000078.1:8682-14784 GCA_964452775.1 uncultured Ardenticatenaceae bacterium
GCGTCCCCTTCTTCGCGTTCTTCGCGTCTTCGCGTGCCAAATCTCCCCCACTTTCCGGCAAAGTCGCGCCCTCCAACTTTCCCGGAAACTCAGAAGTTTCCGGGAAAGTCGCGCCCCTTAACACGCGCCGGCACGTAGCCCCGGCATCCTTGCCGGGTCTTTGCGGCCGGGTCACGGCTCACGCGAAGACGCGAAGGACGCAAAGGAAGACAAGAGTTTCTTACTCACGCGAAGACGCGAAGGACGCTAAGGAAGAAAAGGCGTCCCCTTCTTCGCGTTCTTCGCGTCTTCGCGTGCCAAATCTCCCCCACTTTCCGGCAAAGTCGCGCCCTCCAACTTTCCCGGAAACTCAGAAGTTTCCGGGAAAGTCGCAACCCTTTACTCACGCGAAGACGCGAAGGACGCTAAGGAAGAAAGGGCGTCCCCTTCTTCGCGTTCTTCGCGTCTTCGCGTGCCAAATCTCCCCCACTTTCTCGGAAACTCAGAAGTTTCCGGGAAAGAAACGGCTGCGTCCCCGGCAAACTCGCTTTGATGATTCCGCCGAAGTCACACTATAATCTAACCGCGTCCGGCATTCCGGCCACAAGACACACTGAACCTGGTTTCTGTAATCTCCCGGAAACCTTGTCCTGTTTTCCGGGAAAATTGATTCATATGACCACACTATCCATCGTCATTCCGGCATACAACGAAGAAAGCGGCATCGCCGATATATCCAATCGCGTCCTCGCCGTCCGGCCCGCCCTGCAGCAAGCCGGCATCCAGGAGATGGAGCTGCTCGTCGTGGACGACGGCTCCCGCGACGCCACCCGCGATATTGCCGGCAACATCAACGGCGTGCGCCTCATCTGTCACCCCACCAACAAGGGCTACGGCGCGGCGCTGAAGACCGGCTTCGGCCACGCGCGCGGCGAGCTGATCGGCTTCCTGGACGCGGACGGCACCTATCCGCCCGAATACTTCCCGCAGCTCTGCCGGAAGGCGCTCGACGGCAGCGAGCTGGTCATCGGCTCGCGCATGGCCGGCGCG
This sequence comes from uncultured Ardenticatenaceae bacterium, assembly GCA_964452775.1. Taxonomy (GTDB): domain Bacteria; phylum Chloroflexota; class Anaerolineae; order Promineifilales; family Promineifilaceae; genus JACKCB01. Next base: position 9,712 of record CAYVQP010000078.1, read on the forward strand.
GAGAGCGAGATGCCCTTCACCCGCCGGCTGGGCAACAAGTTCTTCGCCGGCCTGCTCACCCTGCTCGCCCGGCAAAACGTCTCCGACAGCGCCAGCGGCATGCGCGTCTTCCGGCGTGAAATCCTGGAGCGCATCTACCCCTTGCCGGACGGCCTGAACCTGACCCCGGTGATGAGCACCCGCGCCATCCACGAAGGGATCAAGGTCAGCGAGATCCCCATCCCCTACAGCGAGCGCGTCGGGCGCTCCAAGCTGAGCGTGGTGCGCGACGGCTCGCTCTTCTTGCGCTCGATGGTCTGGACCGCGCTCACCTACAACCCCGTGCGCATCCTGGGCTTCCTCGGGCTGATTTTGCTGGTCATCGCCGGGTTGGCCGGCCTGATCCTGGTCGCCGCCCGGCTGCAGGGACAAACCGCGCTCTCCTCCACCCAGGTGGCGCTGCTCTTCACCGGCGCGGTGGCTGCCTTCGTCGGGGTCAGCCTCTTCTCGCTGGGCATAACGTTTAATTACTTGATTTCGCTCTTTTACAAGCGACCGATCCGCCAGGGCTTGTTCGGCCGGCCGTTGTTCAAGACCCCGCTCGACCAGCACTTCTGGTGGCTGGGCGGGCTGGCCGCGCTCACCGGCTTCGTTGCCGGGGCGGTCACCATCGCCCTGGGGCTTGGCGGCATGGAAGCCACGCGCCTCTGGTTTTACTGGCTGAACAGCGCCATGTTGCTGCTGATCGGCGTGCAGTTGCTCATCTACTGGGTCATCCTGCGCGTGCTGGACGAGCTGAGCGACCGCGAGGCGAGAATCGCGCAGGACATGGCAGTTGCGCCGGCGGAATAAAAGCGATAAAAATGATAATAATTCGAGCCGGAGGATTTTTTCCCGGAAACCGCGACTATTTTCCCGGAAACTGATGACGCGCGACTATTTTCCCGGAAACTTATGACCCGAACCTGCAACGACCCGGACATAGAAGTTTCCGGGAAAATTGATTTGGCGAGGATTTTCCCGGAAACTTATGACGCGCAACTATTTTCCCGGATACTTATGACCCATGACGCGCGACTATTTTCCCGGAAACTTATGACCCGAACCTGCAACGACCCGAACATAGAAGTTTCCGGGAAAATGAGCTTGAGTTTCCGGGAAAATAACACTGAGGTTAACCCATGACCACAACCGTTGAAGACCCAACCCGTGAAAACCTGGGCACCCGGCGTGTCCCCAAGTTGCGCATGGCCGACTTCCCCAGCGCGGACGAAATCGTTCGCCAGGGATTGCACGGGCAGCGCTCGCCGGACGCCGTAGACATCATGCTGGTGAACCCGCCCACGCCCGACGGCGGCCTGTGGATCCGCACCCAACACCGGGTTGGCCGGCGCACCCGCGAGAACATGGTCTGGCCGCAGGTATCGCTGGCCCAGATGGGCGCGCTGCTGCACGACGCCTACACAATCAAGATCGTAGACGCCAACGCCGAGCGCATGGGCTGGCCGGAGTTCACCAGGCTGCTGGACAAATACCAGCCGCGCTACTATCTGACCCAATGCACCGCGCCCACCCTGGAAAACGACATGTATGGCTGCTTTCTCGCCCGGGCGCGCGGCGCGACGACCATGGCATTCGGCACCCACGTCACCCCCATCCCGCGGGAGACGATGCGCGCCTACCCGGCCCTGGATATGGTGCTGGTCGGCGAGCCGGATCTCACCATCCGCGACGTGCTGGACCACCTGGACGGCAAGATTGAGCGCCGGCCGGCGGAAATCGCCAAGCTCTTCCAGGACCACGACGTCACCTACCGGCCCTCCTTCAACGAAGACGGCAGCGTGAACATGCACGGCATCAAGGGCATTGCCTGGCGCAAACAGGGCGAGATTGTGCTCAACTTCCCACGCCCCTTCTTCCCGCACCTGGACGACCTGCCCAATCCTTTACATCACCTGCTTCCCTGGGAGAAGTACAGGATGCCGCTCATTCACGGTCCCTTTACGTTTATCGTCACCAGTCGCGGCTGTCCGGCCGGCTGCACCTACTGCATCAAGCACGTCAGCTACAACTACGCCGTGCGCCTGCGCAGCCCGCAGCACATCATGGAGGAGCTGGTCATCCTCAAGCAGATGGGCCTCTCCAACATCCACATGTACGCCGACCTCTTCACCGTCAATCGCGAGCAGGTGGTGGAGTTGTGCCGGCTGATGATTCAGGAAAAGCTGGACCTCAAATGGACCTGCAACTCCCGCGTGGACTACGTGGACGAGGAGATGCTGCGCCTGATGGGGCAGGCCGGCAACTGGCTCATCTCCTGGGGCATCGAGAGCGGCAATGAAGGCATCCTGCGTCACGCCCGCAAAGGCGCATACCCCGAAAAGGCCGAGCGCTCACTGCGTTGGGCGCACCAGGCCGGCATCAAGAACTGGGGCTACTTCATCATCGGCTTGCCCGGCGAGACGGAAGAGACGATTCGCCAGACGATTGACTTTGCCAAGCGGCTGCCCCTGGACATCGCCCTCTTCCACGTCGCCGCCCCTTATCCCGGCACGCCCTTCTTCTTCGAGGTGGTGCAAAACGGCTGGTTCCGGCCGGGCACGCGCTGGGAGCAGGTGGACATGGACCAGGGGACGGTGCTTGATTACCCCGGCCTGCCCGCCGAGCGGCTGCTCTACTGGCAAAAGCGCGCCTTCCGCGAATGGGCCTTCCGGCCGGGGCCGATGATGACCTACATGAAGATGCTGCTCTCTGACCGCTCCACCTTCCGCACCGCGCTGGATGTGGGCCTGCAGCATCTCAGCTGGTCCGGCAGCGACACGGGTATGCCTGCTTCGACGTGATTATTGACCATTTTCCCGGAAACTATCAGTTTCCGGGAAAATTTCGGTTGGTAGTTTCCGGGAAAACAAATATCGGGGAATTTTCCCGGAAACTATCAGTTTCCGGGAAAATTTGAGTACCGGGAAAATTTGAGTACCGGGAAAACTTGAGTAGTTGAGGTAACAGGTGGAGCAACCATCCACAATCGAGCGCATCATCTCGCCGCTGTCCCTTGCCTGCACCGCAATTGCGGCCGGCTTGTGGTATCTGTGGCCGCAATTGGGCTGGTGGCCCTTGTTGATTGCCCTGACCCCCTGGCTGTTGCGCCTGGTGGTGCAGAGGCGTCTCTTTTACACCACCCCTTTTGACTGGGCGCTGCTCCTCTTCCTGTTCACCGCCGGCTTAAGCGTCTGGGCCGCCTCCGACCGGCAGATCGCCCTGGCCAAGTTCTGGCCGATTGTGGCCGGCGTGCTGCTCTTCTATGCGGTCAGCAATTGGCAGCACGATGACGACCAGGCGGCGGGCAAACTGGGCTGGCTGCTGGCGCTGTTTGGCGCGGCGGTCAGCCTCTACTACCTGGCGGTGAACGATTGGGTCGCCCTTCCGGCCAGGTACGCCGTCCTGACGCGCCTGGGCATGGCCCTGCAGCTTCCCTTTCAATCGTTGGCCCAGGCGGCCTTCTGGCACCGCCTCCATCCCAACGTGGTGGGCGGCATGCTGGCCATGACCGCCCCATTTGCCGGCATGGTCATCTGGCGCACCCGGCAGAAGAAGCAGCGTTGGTCCCAGGCGGCGGCCATCCTCCTGCTCGGCGTCATCCTCTTCGGGCTGGTGATGACCAGTTCCCGGGGCGCGTGGCTGGGGCTGGTCGCCGCCGTCCTGTTGGCGCTCTGGTGGGAGCTGGCGGACCGGCTTGCCGGCGGCAGCCAGACCCGGAGACGCCGGCTGTTCGTGGGCAGCCTCGCGGTTGGGCTAACCGTCCTCCTGACCGCGCTGATTTTGCGCCCGAGTCTGGTCACCCAGGGGCTGGCCTCGCTTTCGCCAATCAGCGGCGTGGGGCGCTTGCAGCTCTTCCAGGGCGCGTTGACCCTCATTCAGGATTACCCGCTTATCGGGGCCGGCCTGGACCTCTTCCAGATGTTGCACGCCTCCTACGCCATGTTGCTGCACGTCGGCTTCGCCGTGCACAGCCACAACCTCTATCTCAATGTGGCGATTGAGCAGGGCTTGCCCGGCCTCTATGCCCTGCTCTGGCTGTGGGCCATCTTCGCCATGGTCCTCTGGCAGGCGGCGAAGCTGGAGAAGCGCAAGTTGCGCAACACGGAGCTGCCGCCGGAAGATGGGCCGGTCGCCGGCGCATCGCCCGCGAGCGACGCGCCCGCCGTTGACGCGCCCACGGCCGGCGAATCCACTGGCGACGCACCCGAGAGCACCGCGCTGCCGCAGCGGCGGTCCTCAAAGGCAAAGCAGGTCAAGCTATGGCCGGCCGAGGAGCGCCGCCAGGAACGCCAGCGCAGAAGGTCTCGCCGGCAGGCGGGCATCCTGGCCGCCGCCTCCATCTCGCTGCTCACCATCGCCCTGCATGGCATGGTGGACGACGCCTTTTACGGCAGCCGGGCGGTGATGCTGTTGTTCATCCCCCTGGCCTTCACCGCCACCCGGCTGGCGCAATGGCGGCAAGCCCGCAATGAAGGCAAGGTCTTTGAGCGGGCCAAGCTGTTCAGCTTGCGCAGCGCCAACCTGACCGGGGGCATTGCCCTGGCGCTGCTGCTCTTCATCTCCACGCTCATGCCCGCCACCTGGTCCTATTGGTGGAGCAACCTGGCCGCGGTGGAGCAGAGCCGGATGGAGCTGGCTATCTACAACTGGCCGGAGTGGCCGCTGCAGGATCAGGTGCGCCGGCAGGTGAACATGACCCCGATTGTGGAGGCCTACAAGCGCGCCCTGGTGCTGAACCCGCGCAACTTCGGCGCAAACCGCCGGCTGGGCATGATTGAGCTATCCCTCGGGGATTATGAAAACGCCCTTTATCACCTGGAGCAGGCCCACGCCGGGGAAGGGTGGGATAACTCCGCCCGCCAGTTGTTGGGCGAGGCGCTGATTGCCAATGGCCGGGTGGCGGAGGGGGTGGTCTTGTGGCGCTCTGTAGATAACACGCAGGGGCAGCTGGATTTGCGCCGCTTCTGGTACGAGCACATCGGAGATGCGGATCGCCTGGCCTGGATGGAAGAGGCGTTAAACATTTTGGGCCGGAGACGCTGAGCTGACCCC
>CAYVQP010000078.1:14884-18065 GCA_964452775.1 uncultured Ardenticatenaceae bacterium
GGCCTGGATGGAAGAGGCGTTAAACATTTTGGGCCGGAGACGCTGAGCTGACCCCACGCCCATTTGCCCGGCGACGCTTCCCCTGACGCGCCGGGCGGACCGGCTCACCCCCCAAAGGTACGGCCCTTCTAATTTAGTGGTACTCTCGCCAACGAAGGAGAAAACCCCGCAGGTCTTTCACCTACCTACCGCCGAGCGAGCATACTCAGAAAGACCAAGGAGAAAACCCCGCAGGTCTTTCTCGAGTCTGCCGCGTAGCGAGCAAACTCAGAGAGACCTGCGGGGTTTTCGGAGGGGTTTTCAAAGAGATTTGGCGAGAGAACTACTTCGTCGTCGGCCGGCGATTCCAGATGACCACCTGCAGCGGCCGCCACAGGTAGGTGATCGGGAAGGTGACCAGGTGCACCAGCCGGGTGAAGGGGAAGAGCAAGATGATGACGAAGCCGCCCAGCATGTGCCACTGCACCAGCGCCGGCAGGGCGACGACGTATTGAATCTGCGGGTTAAAGACGAGCAGGGAGAGCAGCCAGGGCACGGCGGTGTGCAGGTACCAGTCTGACCCCCAGCGGTAGTAAAACGCTATCCAGGCGCCCAGGGCCACTTGTATGGCCAGCACCAGCAGCAACACCCAGTCCATCGGCGAAGTCACCGCGAAGGCCTGTGGGTTGGTCATCCGCCGGATGATCAGTATGGTCAGGCCGACCAGCGCGGTCAGGGCCAGGGCCAGGCCGGTGACCTCCAGCAGGTATAGCCGGAACTGGTCGGCGATCAGGTCGCCCCACAGCCGGGGAAAGACCAGGGCCAGCAGGTGCGCGCCCAGCACCAGGATGATGCCGTAGTGCCAGGGCACCGACCCCCAGAACAGCTTGCGGTTTTCCAGGAATTGCGAGGAGAGGCTGGAGTACGAGAAGCGGTCCCGGCGATAACGGAGGATCGCCACCAGGACGGCAATGGTGACCGCGGTATATGGGAAGGCGACATAGAGCACGGTGTTTAGCATCTTATTCCTCCGACCATTGAGACCCCGTAGGTCTATCCTACGCCCAGGGTCCCTACGTATTCACTCTGAAGAGCTACGGGGTCTCTTCTTCTTCTCCAGACCCCGTAGGTCTCACCAACGACCTAAGTTCCGACAAGTTCAATCTCAAGACCTACAGGGTCTTCTTCTGGTTCTTCCTCCGCGACGATCAGTTGCAGCGCGCGCAGCAGGCCGCGATATTCGTCGCCGGGGCTGGTGTGCCGGGGGATATCCGGCTCCGGCGGCTCCTCGTCCGGGTTGCCCTTAATCATCTTCCTCAACGCCGGCAAAATAGCCACCTGCATGACCTCCCGCGTCTGCTCCGGCTCATCGCTGGCGGCCAGAAAACGCAGCATCATCGCCAGGTGGTCCTCCAGCTCCACGCCGCATTGCACATCATAAAGCCGGTATCGCTCCTTCAGGCCGAGCAACAGCACGCTGCGCTTGTAGGACTCGCCGAAGAGGTGATAGCCGACGTAAGGATGGCAGGTCGCGTCCAGCTCGAAGACGCCGGTGTAGATTTCTTCCATCCTGGCCGGCGAGGTCCGTTCGGCGAAGGCGGCAAATTCGCGCAGCAACTGCGCCGCTTCCTCGCTGCGCGGCTCCGCCAGGGCGGCGGATTCGGCGGCCGGCCCGGCCAGGCCGGCGCGCGGGTAATCCAGCAGCTCGGAGAAGAGCTGAAATAGGCGGGCATCATCGGATTGCGTCAGCATCATCATCACGCGCCTCGCGCCGGCGCTTTGCGGAAGCCGAAGCCTCCCTCGCGCTTCTGGTTGAAGGGGTCCAACGTCTGTTCCAACGCCATTTCACGGGCCAGGGGCGGCACCACAAAGCGCTCCTCGAAGGTGGGCTTGGCGGTCAGCTCGTAAATGGCCGCCGCCTCTTCCGCGGTCGTTCCGCCGGCGGCCAGCGCCTCTTCCACCTCCTCCGGCGGGATATCCTTCACCGTCTTGGCGCGCATGAAGATACGCACCGCAATCAGCTTGCGGTAGGAGGCGGCCATGATCTCCTCATTGCCGGCGCTGAACATCTTAGCCATGTAGCGCAGCGGCAGCCGCGCCCGCTCCAGCGAGCTCATCAGCGGGGCCAGCCGGGTGCTGGCCGCGTCCGCGTTGTCGTACTTGCCGTCCTTAATCTTGGCCAGCACGGGCAACATCGGCGGCACGTAAAATAGCATGGGCATCGTGCGGAACTCCGGGTGCAGCGGCAGGGCCAGCTTCCACTTCTTCACGAACTTGTACACGGGGGAGTTCTGCGCCGCATCAATCATCGCCTCGGAGACGCCGTTGGCCCTGGCGGCGGCGATGATCTGCGGGTCAAACGGGTCCTGGATGATCGCCCGGTGCGCCTCCACCAGGTCGTTATCCGGCACGGAGGCGGAATGTTGAATCTGGTCGGCGTCATAGAGCAGCACGCCCAGGTAGCGGATGCGCCCCACGCAGGAGTGGAAGCAGGCCGGCGGCTGGCCGCTTTCCAGGCGCGGGTAGCAGAGGATGCACTTCTCCGATTTGCCCGTAGACCAGTTGAAGTAGGTCTTCTTGTAGGGGCAGCCGGAGATGCACATGCGCCACGCCCGGCACTTCTCCTGGCTAAGCAGCACGATGCCGTCCTCGCCGCGCTTGTAGACCGCGCCGGCCGGGCAGGCGGCCACGCAGCCGGGATTGAGGCAATGGTTGCAGATGCGCGGCAGGTAAAAGAAGACCACCCGCTCCATCTCCTGCAGCTGCTCCATCTCCTCCTCGCTGAGCACGTCCAGGTTGGTGTCGTTGCGGGCGTACACGGGCGAACCGCCATAGTCGTCGTCCCAGTTGGGGCCGGCCTCGATTTCCATGTGCTTGCCGGTGATCATGGAGACGGCGCGGGCGGTGGGCTGGTCGTCCCCTTCCGGCGCGGTGAACAGGTGCTCGTAGTCATACGTCCACGGCTCGTAGTAGTCGTCCACCGTCGGCAGGTAGGGGTTGTAAAAGATGTTGGTCAGCCCGCCCAGCCGGCCATGCAGCTTCAGGTGGATCTGCTCCTTGCCGTTCTCCTTCACCCAGCCGCCCTTGTACTTCTCCTGGTCCTCCCACAGGGTGGGATAGCCGGTGCCCGGCTTGGTTTCCACGTTGTTCCACCACATATACTCGGTGCCCTTGCGGTCGGTCCAGATGTTCTTGCAGGCGA
>CAYVQP010000079.1:0-16070 GCA_964452775.1 uncultured Ardenticatenaceae bacterium
GGATGCCGGGGCTACACGGATTTGCAAATGCGCGGCGAGGGTCAGCCGCCGGATTTGGGCTCGGGCGGCGGGTCGTTGGGGACGGCCGGCGATTGGGCAATGGCGGTGTCTTCATGAGCGCCGGCCGGCTGCGTATTCTTGGAGCCGAGGGCGCTGCGCGCGTCGCGGATCAGGTCGCCAAGGCGAAAGTCCAGCCGGCTCAATCCCCACAGGCCGGTGACGCCCCAAAAGACGAGCTGGACGGCGTGGAGCAGGAGCGCGTAGGCGGCAATCAGGCTCAGGTCGGCCGGAAAGGCGATGGAAAGCGCCCCGATGACCACCCCGTGGTAGATGCCGACCATGGCCGGGGCGGAGGGCGGGGCCACGGCCAGAGCGAGCATGGCCATGCCGGCCATCGTCGCCGGGGCCAGCTCCTGGTCCAGCGCAGCCAGGGTCAGCAGCTGATAGAGGTAGAAGCAGGCCCACACGACCAACGAGAGGGCCAGCCCGCCCAGCAATTGGCCGGGCGAGGCGGCAGCGGACAGGCCGGCGAGCAATTGTTCCAGGATGCGCCGGGCATGGGCCTCGTCCAGGCGCGGCAGGCGGCTCAGCCCGCGGGCGGCCGGAGGAACGACGCGTTCCTGGTTGTTGGCCAGCCAGTAGATGAGTAGCATGGCGCCAACGACGAAAATCGCGCCGCCGATGATGGCCCCGGTTTGATTGGAGCCGGAGACGGCCAGCAGCACGGTGAGCACCAGGGCGGTCAGGCGCATGATCTGCTCGTAGAGGCGCTCGACGACGATGCCGGAAGTAGCCTGCGCCAGTGGGACGGGGGAGACGCGGCTGATGGCCACGACGCGGGTGGCCGGAGCGGGGATGTGAACGGTGACGTTGGCCAGGGCGGCGATGCTGTCGGTGTAGAAGGCGGCGCGAAAGGCCGGCAATCGTTGCAAGACGTAGCGCCAGCGAAAGCTGAACATGAGCGCGCCGGCCAGGAAGCAGCCGGCGGCGGCGAGCAGCAACGTCCGGTCGGCGGCGCGCAGGATGGCGAGCAGCCGGCTTACATCAACCAGGCTGAAGAAGAGGACGATACCGGCGATGGCCAGGAGGATGATGAGCAGCTTACGCCATTTTGGGTGCAAGGCTGGTCTCCGCGTATTGTCAGCTGCCGCCTCAACACGGCGGCCAAGAAAGGGCAAGCGCGCTAAAAAGTGCCGGCGCGGCGGCCGGTCATCAGTCGCCCTTCAGCCGGCTTGATTCAGTCGGCGGCCGGATTTCTTCGACGGCCGCCCCGTCAGCCCTCAGCCTGCTCCGGCAGCGCCGGCGCTGCTGCGTCGCCAGCCGGGAGCGGAGTGTCATTGCGCTGCTCAAGCTTCAGCAGCGCCAACCCGACCGCGCCCAGGCCTAGCAGGGTGACAATCATGCTGACCGCCCAACCGACATATGGGATGGCATTGAGCAGCATGTAGAGCACGACGCCCAACAACAGCGGCCAGACGCGATATCGCAGCGCGCGGGGCAAAAGCCGGCCGAGGATCATCCGCCCGGCCATATAGGCCACCACCACCTTGCTGATGAAGACCACGAAGAGCAGGAAAATGGTGAAGCCCAGCCCGATGGCGGCCACGGTCAGCCCCAGCAGCATGTAACCGAGATTGATGAAGGTGAGCGAGAAGAAGGCCAGCGCCACGGCAATGGCCAGCACCAGCAGCAGGATGAAGCCCACGAACCCCAGGATGAACACGACGATGCCGATGCCGAAGGAGAGCACCGGCCGCCGGCGCAACTGCTGCGACCAACCATCCAGGTGGGCCGGCGCCAGCCAGATCAGCAACAGGCCGACGATCATGAAGCCACCCAGCCGGCGCAGGAAGTCCCAATAGGGGCTCACGGACGAAGCAGTCTCAGCATCGCCCGCTTCGTCCTGGGCCAGCAGGGAAAAATGCCCGCCCGCCGGGGTCGCCGTCAATTGCGCCGGCGCCCGAAACGGGTTGATTTCACTGAAGGAGCGGCCGGTGACCGCGATATTCAACTTGTCCATTAGGAGGCGCACTATCTGCAGGGCGCCAATCAGCAGCCGCGACTCGCGGGCGACCTCCCCCTCAATCCTGGCGGATAGGCTTATGGCCGCCAGGTCACGCCCGATGGTCGCGCCCTCCTCCATAACCAGGTCCACGCCGATGAAATGGACGTTGTGGCCGATCTTGGCGTCCGGCCCGAGAATCAGGCGCACGGCGATGACGTAGAGGCTGCCGTCTACCTGGCCGTTGATGGTCACCGTGCGGGCGAAGGCGAACAAGCTGCCCGTAATCGCGCCGTCAATGGTGGTGTCCCCGCCGGCGGCAAAGACATCGCCGTCAACCTCGCCGTCCAGGTCAATGGTGTCGCCGCCCATAACGACGTCGTTTTCGATGACCTCGCCGGGGCCGACATCCTCTCCAATAAAGGCTTCCTGGGCGTAGGCGCTACCCGTCATCCCCGCCGGCAGGAGCAGCAAGAGCAGGATGGCAAGCGACCACTTAACGATGCTTCGGTTGTTGGATGACATTGGACAAACCCTCCAGCTTCGCGCCGCAGCCGCCCTGGGCTGATATATCTCTCCGGCGCGCCGGCCTAATAGTGATTATATCTGACCTGGCGGCAATACGAGACAATTGGCCGTGGTCAAATTCCCGGTTGCCGCTATAATGGAACAGACGTTCTATCACTCCGTGGTTGGGCGGGGTGTTCTCGGCGAGGAACTGGCGAGGCCGGCATGTCTGTTTACTCATACGACGAGGTATATTGGGAGGAAGAGGAGTGGTTGGAGGGCGAATATCAGCCGCTGCCGGCCGGCGGACGGGCAATCAACCCGCTGCTGCCGGTTGGCGCGGCGCTGGCGGCCTTCGCCTTGTTCGCACTGCTGGTCCTGCGCAGCGGCTTCACGACGCCGGGCGCAGTTTCCGCGCCGTCGCCGGCCACCGCACCCGCGCCGGTTGATAACGCGCGTTCGCCGGACGCGGCGTTACCGGTCGCGCCGGAGAGCTTTGCCGCCCCGTATGCGGAATATTGGGTCACGCAGGGGCCGCACGGCGCTTCCTATGGGCACATGGCGGTGGACATTGCCGCCGGGGAAGGCACGCCGATTTTGTCGCCAATTGCCGGGCAGGTGACCCGTAAGGACACCGACGGCTACGGGAATCCGGTGCTGGTCATCGAGAATGAGGCCTACCGGGTGACGTTGTTGCACGGCATCTACCGCGTGGCCGTTGGCGACGCGGTGAACCAGGGGGATGTGGTGGGGGAGGAGAGCAACATCGGTTACACGACGGATATGCAGGGCCGGTTGTGCGCCGGGCGCGATTGCGGCTATCACACGCACCTGAACGTCTTTGACAAGCGGCTGGGGGAGAATGTGAATCCGCTGAATTTGCTGGAATAGCCCGGCGACTGAAATTCGCCCGCGTACATCAAAGGAAGTTAAGAAAGTCAGCGGCGACCGGAGGGTCCGGGCGGCCGCTGTTTGGCGCACTAGACGACCATGCTACAATGGCCTGGCTTGTCGCATCCAATGGAGAGTGCTGTCGAATGCCGGCCAGGCTGCGCGTGACGGTAAACTGGAATGGGGCGGAGAGGCCGGATGGCGGCCATCGGCGTCTGCTATCCGGCGCGATGCTTTGCGCCCTGGCTGTGGCAGCGCTACTCACATTGCCGGCATTTGCCATGCTCTCGTTGGCGGAGCCGGACGGGGTCGTTCGCCGCCCGCAGCCATCGGCCACACCTACGGTGACCCCCACGCCCATCCCAGTCTTGCCGGAGAGTTTCATCGCCCCTTACGCGGAAGAGTACTGGGTCACGCAAGGATTGCACGGCGGCGTAATCGGGCACATGGCGATTGATTTGGCCGCCGGCGAGGGAGCGTTGATCCGGTCGCCGATAGTCGGACAGGTGACCGCAAATTACCTTGACCGCTTCGGCAACTCGGTGCTGGTCATCGAGAACGAAGTGTACCTGGTCACGCTGATGCACGGCTTCTTTACGATTCCGGCCGGTACGTTCGTGAATCAAGGCGATGTGGTGGGGGAAGAGGGCAACGTCGGTTTTACGAAGGACATGGCGGGCCACGTGTGCAGCGCCCGCTTCTGTGGCTATCACACGCACCTGAACGTTTTTGATAAGCGGGTGGGGGCGAACGTGAATCCCTGGGCCCTGTTACTGGCCGGCCCAATCAAACCTCCTGCTGAGGAGTTCAAGGCGGGGCCGGCGGTCCCTTACGGCCCATAACTGATCCGATACACCTCGCCGCGGACGTAATCCCCCACATACAGTGCGCCATCCGGCCCCATTACCAGCCCAAGCGGGTTGCCCTCCCATTGCGCAAACCACTCTACTTCCGCGCGGTAACTATCGCCGTCCTGGCGCAGGGTGACCCGATGGATGCCCACCGGCAGGTCGTATTCCCAGGCTCCGAACGCGGCGGCGTATAGCACGGCTGCCTCTTCACTGCTGCGATACTCGGGCGGGAAGGCGTCGCCGGTGTAGAAGTCAATGCTGTTCACCGAGGAGCGGGCCTGGAAGAAGGTGATGGCCTTTTGGGCATCCTCGCAACCCTCCTGGCTGTTGTTTCGCCAGCAGTCGGGAAAGCCGTAGTTAAGCCCTTCCAGAATCAGGTTCAGCTCCTCCGGCGGTGAGTACTCGCCCAGGTCATCCCGCCCGTTGTCGGTGGCGAACAACGCGCCGGTGTAGGGGTGAAAGGCGAGGTCATAAACGTTGCGCAGGCCGGTGGCGATGACTTCTCCCTCGCCCGTCTGCGGGTCAAAGCGCATGACGGTGGCGCTGCGCGGGTCCTCTTCTTCGCAAAAGTCGCAGGTGGAGCCGAGGCCGACGTAGAGCATTCCGTCCGGCCCGAAGGTGGGATTGTTGTTCCAGTGCCAATCGAAGGGCAACTCCTCCACCAGTACTCGCTGCTCGTCCGCCTGCAGGTCGCCGTCCTCATCCGTGAGCACGTCTATGCGCCCCTGGCTGGAGGCGTACACCTCGCCAGACTCGGGGTGGAAGGCGACGCCGGTCAGCGCGGTGAAGCCTTCGGCAAAGATGGTGTCGCTTTCGCGTAGGCCGTCCCCGTCCGCATCCTGCAGGACGTGGATGGCCCCATCGCCGGAGGTGACGAATAGGTTGCCGGCGCTATCAAAGGCCAGGCCGGTGGTCTGGGTGACGACGGCAGCCACTCTGATGGAGAAGCCGGGGGGCAGGAGCGCGCCCTCCAGCTCGATGACCGCCGGCGGCGCGGTGGCGGTGGGCGCCGCCGTTGGCGCGCTGGTTGGCGCGTCCGTTGGCTGGGGAGTGGGCGAGGGCGGCGGGGCGGTCGGGAAGAGGCTGGTCGGGGCCGAAGCGACCTCCTCCTGGCCGTCCTCGGTAGGCATGGTGAATGGCGTGGGGCTGGCCTTGGCGTCGGCTGCCGGGGCGGCTGTGGCTGAAGCCGGCGCAACGGTGGGCGCGACGGGAGCAGCGGGAGAGCAGCCGGCGGCGAGCAAGATGAGCAGACATAGGGCCGGCGCCCGGAGCCTTAATGCTATTGTCTTCATGGAGTGATTCTAACCCGGCCGGGCAGGCGGGCATAGTCCTTCTCACACGTTGTTATATTGGCGGCGCGCATGTTACACTACGCGCGACATAGTTGAGACCTGCCGGGTTTTTTGAAACCCCGCAGGTCGTGCAGACGACGCACCCGAGAGGTTAGCGGCAATGGAAGATCAGAATGCGCGCAGGGCGCTCTTTGGGGTAGGGACGCTGATGGTGCTGATCATCGGCTTTTCGGTCGCCATATCAGCGGCAGCGGCCGCCGGCGGGATGGCTACGGCGTTCACCGCCGTGCTGTTTGAGCCGAGCGTGCGACAGGTGAGCGGGTATATCTGCCCGGCCGGGACGGAAGTCAACATTTACAGCGTGCGCCGCAGCTATCATGAGCCAGGCGAAAGCGAGCAAGTTGTGGAATGTATCAGCCCGGACGGCAGCGTGCAGGATGTGACCGGCAGGGCGCTGGGGATAACGGTGGGGGGATCGTTTGTGGCCGGCTTCCTGTTGTGCTGTATCCCCCTTTCGTTGGGCACGTTGCTCATCGCGCTGTACTTGGCACGGCAGGCGGCGAAGCAGGGGCCGGGCGGGTCGCCGCCGGTGGCCGGGCCGAGGATTGAGCAGTTGGGGTGATTTGTGGGGGGACAGCCGTCAAAACTACCTGACAGTGCAGTGAGGTACAAGAATGCATTTGGGCCACATCGTCAATCCAGAAATGCTGGGATAGCTGATTGAGGCTGCCGGGGTGGACCTGGACGCTGTGGGCCAGGAACAGCTGACCTGATTGGCTTGACTTCTGCGTAGAACTGAATTAGACTGGTCTTATACTAGTCTAAACGAGCCGTAATCACAATGCGGAGGCAGCATGGAAGACAGCATTGGAGTCTATGAAGCCAAAACACACCTGACCAGGCTGCTGGATAGGGTGGCAGATGGGGAGCGAATCACGATTACGCGGCATGGCGTGCCCATCGCGGTGCTGAATCCCTATGATCCTGACAAGAGCGCTGAAGTAACAGGGGTCATTGCGGAAATACGTGCGTTTCGCCGGCAAAACCGTTTGGATGGCCTGTCAATACGGGAGTTGATAGACGAGGGCCGGCGGTAGATGAGCGAGCAGTTTGTCATTGACTGCTCGGTCGTCATGAGCTGGTGTTTCCAGGATGAGGCCGGCCAATACGCTGATGCCGTGTTGGACAGCCTGCAGGAAAACACGGCCGCTGTGCCCGCGCTCTGGCCGTTGGAAGTGGTCAATGCGTTGTTGACATCGGAGCGCCGGGGGCGGTTGGCGCCGGCCGGCAGCATCCGCTTCCTGTCCATGCTGGCCAGGCTGCCGATTGTCGTTGACCGTGAGTGGCCGGAGAGGACGATGAAGGAGTTGTTGGCGCTTGGCCGGGCAAGTGAACTCAGCAGCTACGACGCCGCCTACCTGGAACTGGCAATGAGGAAGGGCTTGCCCATTGCGACGCTCGATGCCAGGCTGGAAGCGGCGGCCGGGCGGAGCGGAGTGGCGCTGTATTTGCGGTAGGCCGGGGAGCGACTCCTAAACTGCCTCTTCCGCGAGGCCCGCGCGCCGCCTTGTAGGGTCCAATCCGGCGCACCATCCCCTGCGCCAACTGCGTTCGCCCGGCTTCGCGCGACTATAGGCAGGACGCTGTGCGGGTCGCTTACTCGACCGGCGGGCACTCATCCACCAGCCCATACTGCAGGCGTTGCCGGCACTCCAGTGGGAGGGTGTAACGATTAGCGGCAATCCATTGTCGCAGGATCTCCGCGTCCGGGGCTAGGTTCCACAAGGCGATCTGGCCATCCTCGGCGGCCGAGCGCAATGCGCCCTCCCCGTCCACGAACTCGACGAAGTGAATCACGCCGGCGTGCGCCTGAATCTGGCGCAACAGGTCGCCGCTGCCCACTTCCCAGATGATCAGCGCGCCGTCCTGCGCCCCGGACGCTGCGTAGACCCCGTCGTCGCTGAACTCCAGCGCGGTCACTCCGCCGGCATGCCCATCAAATCGGCGCACCTCCTCCTCGCTTTCCAGGTCCCACAGGCGCAAGGTCGAATCCTGCCCGCCGGAGAGTAGATAGCGACCGTCCGGGCTGAAGGCGACGGCGGTCACCGGCCCGGTATGTCCGGCCAGTTGTCCCACTGTGTCGCCGGTGGCCGCGTCCAGCAGCAGCACGCGGTTATCGCGCTGCTCGGTGGGGCCGAAGACGGCCACGTAGCGCGTCGTGCCCAGCCCGACCGCAATCCGCCGACCGTCCGGGCTGAAAGCCAGGGCGGTGGCAGGGTCCGTCGGATTGCGGTAGGTGAATAGCGGCTCTCCGTTTTCGAGAGTCCACAGGATGACCTGCCCATCATCGGCGGTGGAAAGAAAGGTGCGGCCGTCTGGGCTGAAGCGCAGTTCATGGATGAATCCCTCGTGCCCGGCAAACTCCCGCACAATCTCCCCACGGCCGGTATCCCACAGATACAGCCGGCCGTCGCCGGAGCCTGTGAGCAGGCGGTCGCCGGCCTCGTCGAAGGCCAGCGCGGTGACATTGTCGTCCTCCTCGCCGCTTTCCTCACCCAGAGACAACTCGCCCACGACTTCGCCGCTGTCCAGGTCAACAAGCCGGACACCGTTATTCAGCCCGGCCGCGGCCAGTCGCCCATCGCCGCTCTGGGCGTAAGAGGCCATGAAGTCGCCGGCCGCCAGTCGCTGCACCTGCCGGCCGTCAGCCATATCCCAGACGCGCAGGTTACCGTTGTTGTAGCTGGCTACGGCCGTGTCCGGGTCCAGAAAGGCGACGTTCAACGCGAAGCCGGGTTCGCCGTAGAAGCTCTGCAGCAACCGTTGTCCGGCCACGTCCCAGCGCATGACCGCCCCATCGCGCGACGCCGCCAGCAATTGCGAGCCGTCCGCGTTGAACTCCAAATCAAACACCCACTCCGGCAGACGGGGTAGCTCGCCCACCTGCTCGCCGGCGGCAGTATCGAGCAGCAGAATGGCGTTCGACTTGCCGGCCGCGGCAAGCGTTTTCCCGTCCGGGCTGAAGGCCAGGGAAAAGAGCGCGTCGCCAAAGGTTTCAATCCGCCGGCTCACCGACCGGGCGGCGACATCCCAGATGATCACTTCGCCATTCTCCGATCCGCCGGCCAGCCACCGCCCGTCCGGGCTGAAGGCTACCGGCAAGACCTGGTACGCGGGGTCGTGCCCGGCCAATTCACCCAGCGATTCGCCATTGGCCATGTCCCATAGGGTGACGACCCCGCCCTCAGTGCCGGAAGCCGCCATTGCCCCATCGGGCGAGACATCCAGCGTATTCGGGTCACCGGTTGGATTGCGCGCGCGCCAGATGACGGCTCCCGTCGCGGCGTCCCACAAGATGATCTGGTCGTCGTAGCTGCTGGTGAGCAGGAAGCGGCCATCCGGCGAGAACGCCACGTCGCCAATCGAATCGTCGTGCTCGCCCGCCAGATGCAGGAGCTCCTCGCCGGTGGTAATGTCCCACACGGTCACTTCGCCAAGATCATCGCCGGAGGCCACCCGGCGGCCGTCCGGACTCACTTCCATGGACCAGCGCCAGCCGCCGTCGGAGATGATGCGCCGCGCCGGGCCGGGGGCCAGCGCCACGTCATAGAGCACGCGCCGCGCGAAAGCCGGCGGCGACTCCAGCTCATTCGCGGCCAGGGCCAGACCCAGGGCCAGGTCACCGTTGGCGTCCGCCTGGGCCGCTTGTGCTCCGGCAGCCAGAGCGATGCTCTGCGCCTCGGCGGCGCTGCGTTCGGCCACGGCCGCGTTGCGCTGCGCCTGCTGGCCAAAGAGCAGGGCGATCAGGGCGAGGCCGGCGGCTAGAGCCAGCGCACCGGCCAGCCAAACGGCCCGCCGGCGCAGGAGACGGGCCGCCCGCGTCTGTTCTTCGGCGCGCAACGTCTCGGCGGCCGCCAACTGTTGCGCCGTCTCCAGCTCCAACCGTCGCCGCTCCGCTTCCTCCGTCTGCCGGGCCAGGTGCGCAGCTTGTGAGGCCTGCAAGTAGACCGCCTCCCTGGGCAGCAGCGCCAGGGTGCTTTGTGGCTGCCAGGCCTCGAATTGGGCCAGCCGCGCCCCATGCAGCAGGTAACTGTCATCGTGGCCGTTCGCCTGCCAATCATCGGCGGCAGCGGCCAGCTGGCGCTCCAGGCGCAGGTCGTTCCGGCTTTCCGCCAGCCAGCCGCGCAGGCGCTCCCAACGGGTCAGCAAGGCCTCGTGGGCCACCTCCACGGTTGGCTCGCGGGTCAGCGGGTCGCGGTCGAAGGTGAGCAGCCGGGCTGCGCCTAACTGGTCGAGGACATCCGCCAGCGGGTTCCCATCTTGGCCGGCCGGAGGCGCAATTTGCCGCAAATCGGACAGACGAACCCTGCGCCGGGTGTCCTCCACTCCCTCGCCCAGCGTTACCAGCTGCAGAAGGAGCCGGCGAACCAGGGCCTGCTGCCCCACGGATAGGGCGTGAAAAACCTCATCTGCGCGGCGGGCCAGCGCTCCGGGTACCCCGCCGATTTTGGCGTAAGCCTCACGGGTCATCGTCCGCTTGACGCGAGCGTCAAACAGTTCAGTGAGAGCGTATTGCAGTAACGGCAAGGCTCCCGGCTGAGCGGTTACATCGGCCACAATCGCCGGCAGCAGCGCGGCTTCAAAGGCGACGCCCAGGCGGCGGGCCGGCTCCTGTACCGCCCAGGTCAGCTCGTCGGAGTCCAGCGGCAAAATCAACTCCGTGTGCTCCTGGAACAGGCCGGCGAGCGGCTGAAACTGAAGGGGCCGGTCGTAGAAATCGGCTCGCAGTGTGATCACCACCCGCAATGGCGAACGCGGGGCGCTGATCGCCACGTAAAGGCTTTCCAGAAAGTGGTTGCGCCGCTCCTCGTCGGCCATGGTGAACAGCTCTTCAAACTGGTCAATGACCAGCAACAGCTGGACGCCGGCCTCATCGGGCAGCACGCGCCGGATGGTGCGCAACATGCCGCGACTGTCACGCTGCATCGGTTCCACCAGGCTGGGCGGCGGATTGACGGCGATGGGCCACAGGGCCAACTCCAGTTCCTCGAGAGGCTGATCACCCGGCGTCATCTGGGCTATGTACCACTGGTCAGAGCCGGGCGCGGCCCCCTGGCGAACAGCAGGAATTAGCCCGGCCCGCACGACGCTGGATTTGCCGCTGCCGCTGGGACCGACTACGGCCAGGAAGCGGCTGTCCGCCAGCCGGCTGACCAACCGGGCTACCAGGCTCTCCCTGCCAAAGAAATCGCGGGCGTCGGCTTCCTGAAAGGCGCGCAGCCCTTTGTACGGGTTGGTTAAGTCAGCGTCCGCTGCAGTCGTGGCGGGAAGAGAGACGACAAAGGGCGTGGCCGCGTCCCGCCCGTTGAGCGCAGAACGAAAGGCCTCCGCCAACGCGGTCGCCGCCGGATAGCGATCGCCAGGCTCGCGGGCGGTGGCCCGCTGTATCACGTCGTCTATGGCAGGCGAGATGCCCGGCCGGCTTTCGCTCACCAGCGGGAAATCGCCGGTCAAGTGGCTCTGGATCAGGGCGGCCAGCGAGCGGTCGGGGTAAGGCTTTTCGCCGGTCAGCATCTCGTACAGCACCGCGCCGAGGCTGTAGATGTCGGATTGTGGGGTGGCAGTTCCCTGCAACTGCTCCGGCGAGATGTAGTCAAAGGTGCCCACGATGTCGCCGGCAGCGGTCAATTGGTCTTCGTGGGCCAGGTTGCGGGCGATGCCGAAGTCCGCCAGGTAAGCGTTGTCCGCTTCGTCAAAGAGGATGTTGCTGGGCTTGATGTCGCGGTGAACTATGCCCTGATTGTGGGCCAGGCGCAGCGCGGGCGCGATTTGATCCAGAAATGCGGCCGTACGCTCCGGCGACCAGGGGCCGTCTTGCAGCCGGGTGAGCAGGTTGCCGCCGCGCAGTAGGCGCATGACCTGGTAGGCGCCGCCCGATTCCCGCCAGTAGTCATACAGGGGCACAATGTGGGGGTGCTCCAGCCCGGCCACGATCTGGGCTTCCACTTCGAAGCGACGAATAAAGGACGGGTCATTGGCGTAGCGCGGGCGGATAATCTTTACGGCTACCTCACGGCCAATGGCCGGCTGCACGGCGCGATGAATGACTCCGTACGCGCCGGCCCCAATCTCCTCCTTCAGCTCGTAGCCGCGCACGCCGGGCAATTGCGGCTGGTCAAAGCGCAGCTCGCCGGCGCGAATCTTCTCGTACAGGGCGGTGGTCTGCGAGGTGGGGGCCATGCCCAGTTCTGCGGCCAGCAGGCGGCGAAAGTTCTCGTAAGCGGCCACGGCGGCTGAGCGTTGGCCGCTGAGCGCGAGGACTTCCATGAGCTGCTGGTGGGCGGATTCGTGCAGGTTGTCAATATCCAGCTGGCGCTCGGCGTAGGCGCGGGCCTCGACAAAGGCGGCCCGGCGGACGGCGATGGTGGTCAGGGTGTCCAGGGCATCCAGCGCTTTGCGCCGGTAGCCCTGGCGGCTGATCTCGGCCCATTCCTCGAACTCATTGCTGTCAGCCAGGTAGAAATCTTCCAGGAAACTGCCCTGGTAGAGGGAAACAGCGCTCTGCAATGAGTGGTAGCAGGCCCGGCAGGTGAGCAGGTCAACATGGTCGTGGCTCCGCGCCGCGGCCAGGAAGGCGTCAAAATCGGTGACGTCGCAAGTGACCGGCGCGTGGGGGTTTAGCCGGAGGGTATTGCGATTGGCGATCACCAGGGCGTTGCCGGCGTCGAAATCGGGAACCAGCTGGCGCAGGTGAAACAGCACCTGGCGTAAATTGGCCCGCGCCGACGCCTCCGGCATGCCCGGCCAGAGCAGCGCCATCAGCTGTTCGCGGCGATGTTCTTTGTCCGGCTCGGCGACTAGACAAATGAGCAGCGCCTGCACCTTCAGCGTGCGAAAGCCGGTCAGCGGCTCCCCGTTTAGCAGCGCTTTGAAACCACCCAATAGTGATAGCGAAAGTTGACTCAATGCGTCTCCCACACAATACGCGCAGCGTGCACGACCGGCGCGCGAGTTTCACTCGCATCCTGAGTGATGACTACCTGGCGAATCGTAGCACAGAAATTGGCCGGTCGCGCAAATGTTAACGCTTCCGGCGCAATTGTTAACGGACGGGTGACGGTTTGCTACCGGCCGGAGGCGATACTGTGGATATTGCACCGCCTAGCGAATCTATCGCTAGCCTAATGGGTAAACCCCGCCGGACTTACCGGCTGTCTCTTCTCCGATATGGGCGTTGAGGGACCGGCGGGGTTTGACCCAGGATAGCGGGACAACCACTGCGGGCCGGCGGCCCGCTATACCCAACAAGGAGTGAATGATGGACGGCAATTACGAATGGCAGAAGTTCAGGGTAAACGAAAAGCTGCAGTCGCACATGCGCGACGCCGAAGCGCACCGGCTCGCAAAACAGGCCGGCGACGGTTCGCTGTTGAACTTCTCACTGAAAATGGCGCTGCCGCTGCTGGTTGGGTTGACGGTGGTCGTCTGGCTCCTGACGGGCTAACGCACGTCTATGAAATGGAACTGCCGGCTGCCCTCCGGCCCTTGACGACACCGGATCCACCAGTTCGTGAAAGGTCGCCGGCGCGCAATCGTGGTTGCCCACTCACCGAGGAAGCGGCGGCCGGCGAACGGCGAACGGCTTTCAGTCGAATAGAGTCGGTTGATGGGGCTTCCCGGCTTCCGGCAGGTTAATAATCCGCGGCAGCTCGCCCTCGCGATCCAGGCCCCCCAGGTTATCAATCGCGCCGGCGATGTTTGGGATGCAGTAGCTCTCCAGTTTTTCCTGCACCTGGGCGGTGGTGTAGCGAAGTATCCTCCAGCCGTACTTGGTCAGTGCGTTATTGCGGAAATTGTCCGCGGCGGACGCTTCTGAGGTGACATGATAGAGGTCGCCATCTGTTTCCACGTCAATGTTGCCGGCGGCGCAGCGAATAGCGAAATCGAGGAAGTAGTTCTCGTCTCCGGCGGTCACGTGAAATTGGCGTTCCGCCTCAATGCGTGCGCGCTTTAGCGCAGCCCATAGGCGGTTTTCCAACGGGCTGTCGTCATAGAGGTCGTTTATCTCTTCGGCCTCAAGAAACTTGCTGTAGGTGGTCGGAATGAAAGTTATCCGGCGGAGTCTTCGGCTGAAGATGGGTTGCGGGAGTTCTTGTAGCGGACCCAGCATCAATTGAAAGTACCGTTTCTGTCCCTTTTCCGTGCCGAAGCCTCTTTCGGGAAGAAGCTGGTGCCCGCTCCGTTCCCTGATGCTGAGTACCGGCGCATAGTAGCGCACAGAGTAGCGCTCGGAATTAAAGAGTTTGGTTTGGTAGAAGGCGATCCATCGTGGCGGCCAGCGGTTCGCCAGCCACTTGCGCTGACTGCTGACCGGAATGCGATACCAGTGGTCTTGCTGGGCGGTACGCATATCCAGCTGGTTGTTCATAATCGCAACCAGGAGCTGCTCGTCTCGCTTCTGCATCCCGGCTCTGCCTCTGGAGATTGGACCAATCTTCAAGATTGGTCCAATCTTACCTGCGCGCTACTTCTTCCGAGGAGCCGGCGCGCCGCCTTGCGGGGTCCAATCCGGCGGGGTGTCCCCTTCGCCTTGAAATAGGAAGCCCTCCATCTGTTCGAAGAGGAATTGTTGGGCGTTGGGGTCGGCCATGTTCAGCCCGTAGTGGTTTATCAGCAGGGTGGCCTGCTCCTGCCACATCTTGTAGGCGAGCTTGGAAGTGTTGTCGTAAATGCGCTGGCCGAGCTCGCCGGGGAAGGGGCGGCGGTCCAGGGCGGGAAGTTCTTCGCCGAGCCGGGAGCAGTTGACAACGGTGAGGGTCTTTTCGTATCGAGCCATGGTTGCTTTCACCTGTGGTATTGATTGGGGGATTATAGCGCAATATACGCCGGATGGTAGCCGGGGCAGTCGGGTGTGGAAGTAAACAGATTCTCCCCGAAGCTAGTGCTCTTTTGCTCACGCGATATGCATTCTCCTAAGTCAGAAGCTCACGCCCCGGCTAAGTGTGGGGCAGTTTCAGAGAGCCTTTGTTCTCACGCGAAGACGCGAAGGGCGCAAAGGAATAGCAGAATAGCTCTTCTTCGCGTTCTTCGCGTCTTCGCGTGCGAAATCCATTCTCCCAAATTTGAAGTTCACGCCCCGGCTAAGAGCGTGGCAGTTTCAGAGAGCCTTTGTTCTCACGCGAAGACGCGAAGGGCGCGAAGGAAGAAATGAGTACTTCGGTTTCGCGCCTTCGCGTGCGAAAGCGTCCGGCTACATGGTTACCGGGAAAGTCACACGCTCTCTCCCCGGCGCAAGCGGGCGACCAGCCACTCCGTCTCCGGCGAGGGGGCGACGGCCAGCTCCTGGTGGAGCGCACGGACCGCCTCCTGGTAGGCGTGCAGGGCGCGATCCGTCTCCCCGATGCGGCTGTGGGCGCGAATGAGTTCCTGGTGGCCGGCCTCCAACCAGGGCGCGGCCTCCACGACCCGTTCCGCCCAGGGGAGAGCCAGCGTGGGCCGGCCCTGGGCCAGCAGCGTGCGAGCGACGAGCAGGCAGCCGTCGGCGTAAAGGTCATGCAGCGTCTGCCGGGGGCCAATCAACCATTCTTCGTAGGGCAGATCCGGCAGCAACGGCGCCCAATTCTCCAGGGTTTCCAGCAGGATCGGGGGTAGTTCGGGCATGGGGTTGTCCCGGCCGGCGCCGACCGCGCTGCTAATAACCCGCCGGGCCTGAGCCACATCCACGCTTACCACCCCCAGCGGGTCGAATTGATAACTGTCGCCATCCACGACCAGGTAACGTTGCGGGCCGTTTGGGCGCATGTAGGGGTCGAGGGCCTTGCGCAGCCGGCTAATCACCGTGCGCAAACTCTTGTAGGCGCTTTCCGGATCAGAGTCCGGCCAGAGGTCGTCGAGGATGGCGTCGCGATTCAGGCTGCGGCTGCCGTGCAGGGCCTTGTGCAGGGCCATGTATTGCAGCAGGCGGAGGACGATGGGCCGGTAAAACGCAGCCGCCGGCAGCAGGTCGCCGCCTCGCTGCACCAGGCAGCCGCCCAACAGGTGGATTTCAACCGGCCGGGGCGGCAGTCCTTCCAGCCGATTGAGCGCTGCCTGCAACAATGGGCGATTCGCCCGCACTCGTTCGCCCTCCAGCGCCGCGGCGAGGGCCGGCATGCTCTCTTCCGCGCCCAATTCGGCCAGCGCCCGCGCGGCGCGAGCGCGAACACCGGCTCGCCATCTGCGAGCAGGGGCAAGATGGGAGCGTACTCGCCAATGCGGCACAGCGCAGTGCGCGCCTGCTCCTCCCAACGGCCGTCGCGCAGCAACATGAGCCAGAAGGCGCTGCCCAACTGCGGGTCCCGGCCGGTGAGCAGGAGTTCGAAAGCGGGCCGGCGCAAGCCGAAGAGCGCCGCCTGGGCGTGGCGACGCCAGCGAGGGTCGCCGGCG
This sequence comes from uncultured Ardenticatenaceae bacterium, assembly GCA_964452775.1. Taxonomy (GTDB): domain Bacteria; phylum Chloroflexota; class Anaerolineae; order Promineifilales; family Promineifilaceae; genus JACKCB01. Next base: position 15,969 of record CAYVQP010000079.1, read on the forward strand.
CGAAAGCAGCGCAGGGCCAGCACGGCTCGCAGCCGGACGAGGTCGGCCCGCGCCCGCCAGCCGATGAAGCGCAGCGTGGCCGGGTGCAGGGGCGGCGGGACG
>CAYVQP010000079.1:16170-18033 GCA_964452775.1 uncultured Ardenticatenaceae bacterium
TGGCATGAAACCAGTTGGTCCACAGGTCCACATGGGCGCCGATTTCGTCTACTTCGCCGGCGAGCTTGGCGAGCTCGGCCAACTCTCCGGCCAGCCGGTCCCAGTCGCCCTGCGCCAGCCAGAGGTCACTGCGATTGCTGATGATCTCGGCCTGCCGGCCCGGCTGGCCGGCAAAATGAGCGAGGACCTGCTCGTAGATGGCCTGGGCGGCGGGGTAGTCGCCCAGCTGGACGAGGACATTGAGGGCCAGGTTGCGACGGATGAGGGCGCGTTGTTTCTCGTCGCCCAGTTCGCCGGCCAGGGCGGCGGCCTCGGCGTAGATGCGGCGGGCGGCGCGGAAGTGGGCCAACTGGGAGAGCGCCCCGGCCAGCAAGCGCAGGGCGCGCAGACGATCGCGGCCGGTGCAATGGGGGTTGTCGAGAATGGCCTGCAGGCCGGCGAGGAGCGCTTCGTCCGTGCCGGCGCTATTCTGGCGGATCCAGACCAGTTGCAGCTCGGCGCGCACCGCAAGGCGGGGCCGGCCCGCGCGCAAGGCAAGCTGGCGAGCACGCTCAGCGTACTGCCGACCCTGCACCTCAAATCCATTTACGAAGTACATGTAACGGGAGGCACGTAGTAGAACCTCCGGGTGCAACTCCTGATGCCTATCGTCGAGGGCATCCACCCAGCGGCGATAGGTGAGATAGCGCCCGCGCTCGTAGATGAAGGAGGAAGGGAGTTGGATGAGAAACTCGGCCAGGCGGGCCTGCAAGTCGCCGGCCACGGCCTGCTCGATGGCGCTGTCCAGCTCTCCGCGGGCCTGTCGCCAGTCGGCCACTTGCTCATGCACGGGCCGGGGGTCAAAGCCCGGGTCGGCCAGGAGGAAGTCGCGCATGACTTGGTGATAGCGAAACCAGCCCGGCTCCTGGGCGGGCAAGATGAACAGATTTTGACGCTGCACTTCGCGCAGCAGGGTGGCGGCGTCTTCGCCCGGGCGCAGGAAGCCGGCGAGCAACATGGCGGCCAGGTCGCGATTGAAGCGCAACGGGACGGCCGTGAGACGCAAGAAGCGCTGGATGTCGGGGCTTAGCCGGGCCATCACTTCGGTGGCCAGGTAGTCAAAGAGCTGTTCGCGGGCCAGGTCCAGCGGGGCCTGCGTGGGCGGCAGGTGGGCCAGCAAGCCCAGGCCGAGGGGCCAGCCGGCCAGTTGTTCGCGCCATTGGGCGGCCTGGTCGGGGGTGACGGCGTCCAGCAGGACGCGGCACTCAGCGTCGTCAAAGCGCAACCGGTCGCCCGCCCAGTGGGTCAGGCGAAGTTGAGCGGCAAGTCCGGGGGAGGAGAAGGGCAGGGCGCGACCGGCGACGACAAAGCGCAGGTCATGGCGGCCAAGCTTTCCTTGCAGCCACGCCGAAGCCGCTTCGCCGCCAATCAGGTGCTGCGAGTCGTCCAGCAGCAGCGTGTGGCCGGGCTGCAGGTGCGGCTCCAGCAGGGGGCGGAGGACGCCGAGGTCAATGGCGGCCGGCTCCAGGGACAGCAGGAAGGTGTGTGGGCGTTGGGCGGCCAGTTGCCCCAGCAGCAGGGATTTGCCGTAGCCGGCAGGCGCTTCAATGAGCAGATGGCCGTCAATGAGCGCCTGCTGCATCGAACGCAGTAGTCTCAGCCGGGTTATCTGTCTGGCCATGGCCGATAGATGAGGGCGCTCCAGGTGAGGTCGGTAAGCATCCCCGGCTGCCGGATAACGGCTTGGTTGACCATGTTGCTTTCCATTTCGTGCCGGTCTTTCCCCGCGGCTCGCTGTCTGCTGAAAGTATAGGGCACATGGGCAAGGTGTTCAACAGGGAAGTATGTTAAAATCGGGGCGAATCAACTTTCCCGGAAACTTTC
>CAYVQP010000080.1:0-12718 GCA_964452775.1 uncultured Ardenticatenaceae bacterium
CAGCCGGGCAACCGTTGCCTTCCATTCGGTGTCGTTATTGCTCATGGCTCTTCTCTGCTTCTTCAAGCAGCACGCCATCCCGGCGCACGTGGCGCCACAAGGTATCCTGCCGGGTCGCCATATCCTGCCAATCAGTTAGCTCGTAAAGATGGGTGTTGAATAGGACATCGTAGAGAAGCGAATAATCGGCGGCTGTCGCTCGCACCAGCCAGCGGCTTTCCGCATCGAGCCGGCGCAGTACGACCAGCAGGTCAATATCGGAATCCGGTTCGAAATCACCCCGCGCCCTGGACCCAAACAAATACAAATGCACCAGGTTGTTCGAGAGCTTGCTGGAAAGCGCGCTGCAAAGGGTCAAGATTGCCTCGCGCTCGTTGTCAGTTAGGCTGAGCGACAGTTCATGTCTGTTCATCCGCAATGTCCTTCAAAGCGCGCTGGATACGTTGAACGAATAGGCCGGCGTGTTCCAGGTGCGCCGCCGCGCTCTCGCGGTCAAGGGCGATGAGTCCGTAATCTCCGGCATGTCGCTCGTCCATTGCCGCGCCATAGATGCGACTATACTCCGGCTCGATGATGCCGGTCTTGACGAAGTACTGGCGAAAGTCGGCGATTACGCCGGAGTGTTTGCTTCGCTCAAGGCCCTGACTGGCCAGCAAGGCGCTGGCCGCGTAGAACATGGCGTAATAGGCGCGGTTGACCGCCGCCACATAATCCTCATGGTCGTATACCAGCCTGCCGGTATCCAGCGCTTGATAAGCATGGGCCAGGTAATCCGCGACTTTCTTTCCGGTTTGTGGATTGGCGCTCATGACAGGGACATTATAGCATAGGGAAATGGCAGTTGGGTGGTCGCACGGCAGAGAATCCCGGAAACTTCTGAGTTTCCGGGATTCTGCCCTGCCATGCTCCTATTAAACCCGGCCCTTCCCCCACGCCAAAATCTCCACCAAAACAGCCATCGCCGCCCCCAGGACAAGCACCCAGTTCCCCCAGGTGCCGTCCAGTTGCGCCACGCCGCCGAGGGCCAGCAGAACTATCCCGACCAATATGACCAGGAGCAGCGCCGCCATATAGCCGGCCGACAACACCTTCCGCAAGCGCGCCGGCAGCACCCCGGACAGAAAGGCCAGCGCCAGCCCCAACCCGTACACCGCCAGGTAGGGCAGGCAAATCAACCCGAGGGTGGGCAGCGCCAACAGGACGATGGAGGTGATGCCCGGCTGCGGCCGCATCTCCACCAGCCAGGGCATGCCCAGCGAACAACTCATCAGGGCCAACGCCGCCAGCCGGAGCAACGCCCACAGCCAGGGGTTGCCCACCTTTTCCACCGCCGGGGCCGCCGGCTTCCCGCCCTCGTTGCTGCTCTCCGCTTCCATGGTTGCTCCTCCTGATGCTTCTCAAACCTGCCAGGTTTCTAAAAACCTGGCAGGTTTACCTCTCAACCTGGCAGGTTTCTAACAACCTGCCAGGTTTAGAATATTCAATCGCCACAACACCGCCTCCAGCACCCCGCCGCCGACCGCCAGCGCCTTATCCGAGATGGTGAAGCAGGCGGACGCATCCGCGCGCGGGTCCAGGTCGGCGATTTTCAACCCGGCCGGCACAATCGTTCCCGGCGCAATCAGCCCGCGCACCGCCCCGGCGAAGGGGGCGTGTATTTTGCACCCCCCTAACTCGCCCAGCAGATCCCCCTCCGCTACCAGGTCGCCAATCTCCCGCTGCCAGTGGACCGGCCCGCCGGCGGGCGCGCGCAGCACCCTTTCCGTCCCCTTGCCGGCCACAATCCCCGGCGTGCCCGTGTCCGGGTGGGCGGCGCCCCGGCGGATGACGCGCCCCAGGTCATGCCCGCGCAGAGTCTCCACCACCGCGTGACAATCCACCCCGGCGGTGAAGCCCGGCCCCAGCGCGACCACCGTTTCCGCCTGCTCGATGCGGGTGTCAATGTTGCGCTTGGCCATGCGCGCGTCCACCAGCACCCGCGGGCGCAATTCGGCGGGCAGGCCCGGCTCAATCAACACCGGCGTGACCTCGCCCGCCTCAGCCAGGGCCAACGCCTCCGGCGCGCTGCCGGCCAACCTGCCGCGCATCCCTTCCACCGTGATCTCGCCTTCCAGCACGGCCGTCGCCAGGGAGACGCGCCGGCGCACGACCAGCGGTTGGGGCAGCTCCAGCACAATCAGGGGAAAGCCGGCCATGCGCAGCCGGAAAGCCGCGCCCGTTGCCAGGTCGCCGCCCCCGCGCATGACTACCAGACAGCCGGCGAAGAGCGCCAACTAATGCGCTCCCCTGCCCTGGCCCGCCGCCTCCAGCTCCACGAACAAGCGCCGGCCGGCGGCGGCAATCTCGGCCACCGCCTGTTCAAAGGCCGGCTGGTTGGCCCGCGACGGCTGCCGGTAGCCCGAAATCTTGCGCACGAATTGCAGCGCCGCCAGGGATAGCTCCTCGTCCGTCGGCGGCCGGTCGGGATAGCGTAACGGTTTGATGTTGCGGCACATGATGCACCTGTTTGGGCCGGAAGATTTGGTTGACGGGGGTATTGTATCGTAGGCAGAGAATCCCGGAAACTTCTGAGTTTCCGGGATTCTAGGGAGCGCAAAGAATCCCGGCAACTTCTGAGTTTCCGGGATTCTGGGGAACGCAAAGAATCCCGGAAACTTCTGAGTTTCCGGGATTCTAGGGAGCGCAAAGAATCCCGGCAACTTCTGAGTTTCCGGGATTCTGGGCAAGACTGTTGCCGGCCCGGCGGCGGCTGGTATCATCTAATTATGCGGTGCTGGAATCCATCGCCCTGGTGCAAAGCCGGCATGGAATGGAGGCAGTGCGCGATTTGCACGACTCTATCGTGCCCCTATTGGATGTACAATGGGTAGGCTCGGAACTGCACGAGTTGGGCATGGCCATGCTGTTGGCCGCCGGCCGTCGCCGGCTCAGTCTGGTTGACTGCGTCAGTTTTGCAATTTGCCGGCGCTTAAATATCACCGTCGCGTTGGCCTTTGACCCGCACTTTGCCGAGATGGGCCTGCCGCTACCGGCCTGGTGATTATCCGCCCGGCCGGCGGAACTCGACTATGGATACCGCTGACCTGAACGAGAACATTGGCCCGGAAGCCCACTTCCCCGACCTGGAGCAGCCCTGGCAATTCGGCGCGCCGCCGGACAGCCGCGACTTCAACACGGCCATCGCCCACTTCTATCGCGGCGAGGTCAGCCGCTCCACCGCCTGGCGAGTGCGGCTGGACGCGACCACCAATTGGGCCGTAATCATCACCGGCGCATCGCTCACCTTCGCCTTTGGTTCCGCGCTTAATTCGCCGGCGGTGCTGATCATCAGCACCATGCTGGTGATGATCTTCCTCTTCATCGAGGCCCGGCGCTATCGCTATTACGAGCTGTGGATCTTGCGCGTGCGGGCCATCGAGCAGAACTACTTCGCCCCCCTGTTCTCGCCCTCCATCGCCCCGCAGCCCGAGTGGACGGACCGGCTGACCGACAGCCTCAATCATCCGCGCTTCCCCATCAGCCTCATCGAGTCCGTGGGCCGGCGCTACCGGCGCAACTACGGGCCAATCCTGCTGATCCTCTCCGTCAGCTGGATAGTGAAGGTCTACATCCACCCCTTCCCGGCCGACAACCTGGACGAGTTCATGGTGCGGGCCGCCTTTGGGCCGATTCCCGGCTGGCTGGTCATCCTGGCCGGAATCGCGATGCAGGCGCTGCTGCTGGCCATCGGGTTGCTCACCGTCTCCCCGGCCTCCGCGGAAGTGATTGGCGAGCCGGCGCACGGTTGGCGGCGCTTGACCGAGCTGATGCGCCGGGCAAGCTCCGAGGCGCTGGAGACGGAGCTGCCGCGCATAAACCGATTTGACCGGCGCAAACAAATGGCTTACATTATCTCCGACCATACCGAGGCGATAGGCAAAGCGCTGATGAAGGAGCTGAAGCGCGGCGTGACCCTGTTGCACGGCACGGGCATGTACACAGGCAAGGAGCATGGCATACTGCTTTGCGCTCTGGAAGCGCGACAAATGCGCTTTCTGCGCCAGGCGGTGCAGGAGATTGACCCGCGTGCATTTATCATCGTTACCCCGGTGCAGGACGTTCACGGAACCGGCTTTCGCCCGTTGGAGACGTGACGCCGGCCACTTCCGCAGCCGGGGAAGGTTGCCCATGCGCGGGCGACCGGTGCCATCTGCCGTAAACTCCGCGGGTAATTAGGCGGTTCTTACTGGCGCGAAGGCGCTCATTCAGACCGGCGTAGTTTCACTATCATGAAAGCCATTCGCGACTATCTCATTCTGGTCGGCGTGCCCATCCTTGGGGTGATCATCCTCTTGCACCTGGGACAAGGGCTCCAGGCCCCGGCTTCCATCGGCGGCCTGTGGGTAGCGCCGGAACTCTCCGGCTCCTTGCAGGGGCTTACCTGCGGCCGCGAACTCAACCTGGGCGACTACCCGTTCCTGACCATATCGCAATCGGGGCCTCACCTGCGGATCATCCTCGGTGATAGTGACCTCACCGCGATGTCCGGCACGCTGGACGGGCTGGCTCTTACGGCGGACGAGAGCGCGCCCGCCGACGACGCCCTGGCCCTGCGCCTGGAGGCGACCGTAGACCGGGAAGCGGAGCCGGATGTGCTCAGCGGCCGGCTGCTGGTCGAAAATTGCCCGGACTCCTTTCCATTTACGGCCCTGCGCCAGCCGCCTGTACTCAACCCGGACGGAACGCACTGATGTTTTCTTTACCCACACTGCTGTTACAAATCATCGTCATCCTGGCTGCCGCCCGCTTGCTCGGCTGGGCCTTGCGCAAGATCCATCAGCCGCAAGTTATCGGCGAGATGGTCGCCGGGATCATGCTCGGCCCGTCGTTGTTGGGCTGGCTGGCCCCCGGCGTATTCCTCTTCCTCTTCCCGCCGGAGAGCCTCGGCTACCTGAACGCGCTCAGCCAGGTGGGCCTGATCCTGTTCATGTTCCTGGTCGGCCTGGAGCTGGATGCGCGGTTGTTGCGCGGGCAGGGACAGGCGGCCCTGATCACCAGCCAGGTCAGCATCTTCTTCCCCTTCTTTTTGGGCACGGCCCTGGCGCTATATCTCTACCCGCGCCTTTCTGATGACGGCACCGATTTCACCCACTTTGCCCTGTTCATGGGCGCCTCCATCAGCATCACCGCCTTTCCCGTGCTGGCGCGCATCCTCGGCGAGCGGAAGATGCAGCAGACCAAGGTGGGGATCATGGCTATCACCTGCGCGGCGATGAACGACGTGATCGGCTGGTTTATCCTGGCCGGCGTCGTCTTCCTGGTGCGCGCCAGCGCCAGCACCACCTCGCTCTGGATCACGATTGGCGGCACGGCGATCTTCGTCACCGGCATGATCCTGGTGGTGCAGCGCCTGGCCCGCCGCTTCCATATCGCCTTTGTGAAGAGCGGGGGCATCTCCAACGACATCATGGCCCTCATCCTGCTGGTCGTCCTCGTGTCCAGCGTGCTGACCGAGCAGTTGGGCATCCACGCCATGTTCGGGGCCTTCCTGGCCGGGGTGATCATGCCCAAGCAGCACCGCTTCGTGCTGGTCGTGACCAACAAGCTGGAGGACGTGGCCGTCGTCCTGTTGCTGCCCATCTTCTTCGCCTTGAGCGGGCTGCGGACCCGCCTGGGCCTGCTGGACAGCCCGGAGATGTGGTTCTATTGCGCGCTGATCATCCTGGTGGCCATCATCGGCAAGTTCGGCGGCTCGACCGTGGCCGCCCGCAGCGCCGGCATGCCCTGGCGAGAGGCCGGGGCGGTGGGCATCCTGATGAACACCCGCGGCATGGTGGAGCTGGTGCTGCTGAACATCGGCCTGGAAATCGGGGTCATCTCCCCGGCGCTGTTCACCATGCTGGTGATCATGGCCCTGGTGACCACCTTTATGACCTCGCCCATCCTGGAGTGGGTATACTTCTCCCGGATGCTGCCGGACGAATACCCCGTCCCCGACCGGCTGGACAAGTCCGCGCCGACGCTGCCCTTCGACGCCGGGTAGCTCTACCAAGACCTGCGGGGTTTTCTTGACGACCTGCGGGGTTTTCTTGAACCCCGCAGGTCTTTCTCGTCCATCAAGACCTGCGGGGTCGAAGAAGACCCCGCAGGTCAGGATTAGCGGAAACCCCTCCGGCCGCCGCCCCCGCTCCTGCGCGACGAGCTACTCCGGCTGGAGCTACGCGACGAAAAGCCGCCAGACGACCTGCGCCCGCCGCCGCCGCTGTAGCTGCCTCCCCCGCTATAGCTGCCTCCCCCGCCGCCTGATGCGCTGGCCTCCAGGATGTCGCCCAGCACTTTGGCGGTGCTGGTGCCCGCCTTCCAGCTGAACTTGCCCGCCGTCTTCGCCCCTTCAAAGACCATCTCAAAGGGGGTATCGTCATCCTCGCCGGCGGCCGCGGAGAGCAGGCGGGTCAGCCCCGAATTGGCGACCTCCAGCGCGCCGGTGAGGTTGCCGGACAGCCCCTCCAACCCGCCCGGGCCGCCGGCCGCCATCGGGGGCGACAGCTCGCCGGCCTGCGCGGATTCAGCCGGCCGGGCCACCAGCGGACGCAGCGCGCCCTCCGCCGGCTCCACCGTTGTCGTCTGCGGATGGTGTCGGGGCAATATCACAATCGGGCGCGTCCAGTAGGGCGGCCGGCCGCCCATCTCGCCCGCCTGCTGCCAGACCACCTGCTCAATGCCGAAAGCGACCGCATAAGGGAAATACTCGTCCAGCGCCCGTTGCGCCCCGGCCTCATCCCCGTAGCGCTTCAAATCCTGCAGGTAGGCGCGGAAGGCTCGCCAGCGGGCCGCCTCCTCCGCGCCCACATTCGTCCGCCGGGCCATCCAGCGGCTGACCAGGATCAGCGCCAGCCCGATGAGGATCAGGGCCACGGTTGGGGCCAATGAGACCGCCCCCAGCCGGCCGAAAAAGAGTAAGCCCAGGCACACGGTCGCGCCGATGCCGGCCAGCACCAGCCATTGGCCGATGACCAGCCAGCGCCGGCGAGCGACGGAGGGCAACTCGGCAAAGAAGCTGCTCGCCTCCGTTCCCATCTCCTGATAGACGCGCGGCAACACCTGCTGCAATTCCGCCGTTACCCGGGAGAGGGCGGTCGTTTCGCCCGGATCGCCGCTGATTACGCCGCGCAAGGCGTTGAAGAGGGTGGCCTGATGGCCGGCGATGACGTGCTGGTCGCCGTCGGGAGTCTCGATGCTCTGGCCGGGGCTGACCTCTTCCGTCCAATTGCGCGCCAACCGCAAGTCAGCGCCGAAAGCCAGGCGCAGCAGGCCCAGCGTGGCCAGGTGAAAGAGCGAGGCCAGCACCCCTTTGGTGGTCGCCTCCTCGTCCAGCAAGTAGGCGACCACGCCCGGCGGCAGGTTCGAAGGCGGCTCGGCGAGGAAGGCCGGGACGACCATGGCGATGCCTTCGACGCCGAGGTCGCGCCCGCGCCAGTACCAGGCCAGCAGCACCCCGGCCAGCCCGAGGAGCAGCAGGAAACAGCCGCCCACGCCGAAGCCCAGTTGCTGCCGGGCGAGGACTACTTGCTCTTGCCGGCGCAGCTCCAACACCTGGGCGGCCATCGCTACCCCGGCGGCCAGCTGCTGTTGCCAGTTGGGAGTGACCGCGGCGGTGGCGTTCGCCGGCAGGGTCAGCTCCACCACCCATTCAGCGCCGGCCGGCACAGGGCCGTCGTGGGTCACCTGCGCGCGCCCGTCCGGCAGGCGGGTCACGCGGCCGCCGCTGAGCTGCGCCTCCTCCCAGCTGACGTCCGGCGGCAGGGTGATAATCGCGCCGGCGGCCTGGACGGGCACGTCATAGCCGGGTACCACGGTCCAGCGCAGCCGCTGTGCGCCGGGCGAATCCGTCTCCTCGCCCAGGATTTGCAGCGCGCCGATGGCGGTGTAGTCCAGGGTGAAGGCGGTGGACTCGCCGGAGACCAGGGGCGGGAAGTACCAGTTCAGGTCAACGCGGCCGGAGCGTTCCTGGTTGATGCGCAACTCGCCCGTTTGCGAGTCCACCTGCACCCAGTTGCCGCTGCCGGGCGTGCGGCCGACGCTGAAGCAATTCACGCAGCCGGCGGCCCCATCCTCCAGCGCCGGGTCCACCCAATCAAATGGGATGTCGCCCTCGGCCACCTGCCAGCCGGTCAGGTCGTCCACCGCGTTCAGGTAAAAGTAGCGGTTGCCGCTGTACAGCGCGCCGGCGGAGACGGACAGCTGTTGCGTCTCGCGGACCGCGACCTGCCCGCTCTCCTGCACGGTCAATTCCGCGCTGATGTCGTCCAGGGAGTACTCCAGGGCGGCGCTATCCTCGGCAATTTGCCAGGGCGAGGGGGCGAGAGTGGGGATCAGGCCGTGCGGGAATTGCACCAACACCTGAAAGGCCGTCCCATCCGGCAACGCTTCCAGGGCGGTAAACTCGACTATGCCGTCCCCAATTTTCGCCTCGTACTCCGGCCCGAAGGCGGCGGCGTCCAACTGCTCCGCCGGGACGGGCTCGGGCAGGGTCACGGTGACGTTGCTGCTGTTGACGGGCAGGCCGCTGTGGTCGGCGGGGACGGCGCGCCATTCCAGCTGGTCGCCTTCTTCGTAGACCCACAGGCCGCCGGCCACGTCATACTCCAGGACGAAGGTGCGCCGCTCGCCAAGCCGGGATTCGGGGAAGGCCCAATCAACGAAGATTGTGTCCGCCTGGGGGTCCACGGAGAAGGTGAACGGTTCTTCCTCAAAGAAGAGGACGCCGGCGTATTCCTGCTCCTGGTCGCTGACCGCAATGTTGGCGATGCCGGTGGTAAACGCCGTCGGGATGTCGGCAAAACCTGTGGCCAGGCCGGCTTCGAAGAACTCCACCTCCTGTATCTCGCGCACGTGGAAGGCGCCGTCCGGGTTGATGGTGATCTCCACGTCGTAGCGGACGTATTCCAGGGGCAGATCGTCCTGCTGGGCGCGGGCGGCCGGGACGAAGAGCAACAGCAGCAGGGGCAGGAAGATGAGTGAGCGGCGGATGGCGCTTTGGCCGGGCATGGCAGTTCCTCCTTGGCTAAGGACCAAACCCCGCTGCTCTGCCCAAACTCTCTTGCGCGCAGCAAGCCATTGCAGAGAGGGCTGCGGGGGTTCTGTTTTGGTTCCCGGCCAATTGTACAACGAAAATCGCGGCAGTTGCGCCGGGGATTCCGCGCGCCGCGCGGTGAAGACCTGCCAGGTTTTCTGAAACCTGGCAGGTCTTTGCAGGGCAGGTCTAGCCGGCGGGCGAGGCGGAAGTCGCCTCCTCCCACGCCCTCATCGTCGCCGCATGTTCAGGAATCTGCTCCAGGAATATCTGCTGCGCCCCGGCCGGCAAACAATCCGCCTGCCGCTGCAGCCAGCCATGAGCCTTCGCCAGCATCTCCCCGGCCGCCGGCTCTCCCGTCGCTCGCAGCACCTCATAACAGGTGAATAGTATCCAGACCGGGTCGAAATAACCCTCCAGCTCCGCCTGCCGTAAATGAGTCTGGACGTAGCCCACATATTCCAGCGCCGGCCCCGGCTGGTTGGCTTGCAGAGCGACGGCCGCCAGAGCGGCATAAGTCTCCTTCAGGGCAACGCTTGAGGACATCTGCCGGCCGGCCACCGTTGCCTGCTCCAGGACGGCCCGCGCCCCGTCCAGATCCCCCTGGCTCAAGCGCACTCGTCCCAACGTATTCAAAAAAGGAATGCGCGTCCAATTGGCCTCGACATAGGGCAGGTCCAGGCCGGCTTCAATGGCCGCCTCGGCTTCCGCGGCCAGCCCTGAACGGAAATAATCACGGGCCAATCCCTCCAAGATATGCGCCTGGTGATCCTGCCAGCCGAGATGCCGGACCAGGGCCAACGCTTCTTCATGGGTTGCCCGCGCCTGCTCCAGCTGCCCGAGGTGCCGGAAGACATCCCCCAGGTTGTTCAGCAGCGTCGCTTCCGTGGCGTGATTGCCATAACGCCGGGCGTAGGCCAGCGCCTCCTCCCACGCCTCCCCGGCCCGCCACAGGTTGCCGGCAGTGGACGCCCCGCCTCCAATCCGAATCAACAGGATCAGCTTCAAATAACTATCGCCCAGCTGCTCCACCAGCTCCAGAGCCGCCTCCACCCGCGCCAATGGGACATACAAAGTACTTGAAGCGGCCAGACATTGCACCTGCCAGGTCGCCAAACTGTGCGCCTCGGCCAGCTCCGTCGCCCGGCTCCAATGCGTAGCGCCTATCCTGTCCCGGCTCAACACCAGATACACCCGCACCTGCACCAGCTCGCCGAGACACTCGGCCGCCGTCTCGCCTGTCTGCCGGCCCAATTCGGCCGCCTCCCGGCCACAGGCCAGCGCCGCTTCATGCTGCCCATACCTGTATGAGAAGTAACCCTGCCAGCCGAGCAGCGCGGCCCGCAGCCGGGTCGCCTGGTTATCAAAGCGGGTCAACAACCCTTTCGCCGCCGCGTCCAGCAAGCCAATCGCCTCCTGCTCCCGGCCGCCAATCTGGTAGTAGCGAGCCAGCGCCGCCAGGCTACTGCCGGGTCCCGTCACGTCCCCCTGGTCGGCCGCCCACTTCCAGGCCGTTTGCACTTCTTCACTCAGGCCGCGAATCTCGTTGACCGCCGGCAAAGCGTCCCGGCCATAAAGGGCCGCTTCCCGGCCGCCCAACCAGGCCAGCATCGCCCGGCTGTGGCCGCACTGGGCCAGGGCCAGCGCCGATTGCCCCGGCTCTACCGGCCACTCCACCCTGTTTTCCGCCAGCATCTCCCGGCCGAACTGGCGCAGCAATTCATGCATCTGGTAGCGGCCGCTCTCCGGCAGGTAGGACAGCAGCGAGTGGGTCGCCAGCCCTTCCAGCGCCTGCTCAACCCGGCCGGCGACAGGCAGGGGAAAGGGCAGTTCCTTCAGCGTATTCTCCAGCAGCGCCGGCGGAATGTTGCCCTGGAAGACGGCCGCCAGGGCCAGCACCGTGCGCTCGTCCGGCGATAGCAGTTGCCAGGGATAATCCATGACCGCGCGCATACTGCGCTGTCGCGCCGGCATATCGCGCAGCGGGGTGGCCAGCAGGTCCAGCCCGGCCTGCTCCAGGGTTGTCGCAATGGCGGCCGGGGCCAGCCGGTCCACCCAGGCCGCCGCCAATTCAATCCCCAGCGGGTTGCCCCGCACAAACCGGATGATGCGCCGGACGTCGGGCAGCACCGCCGGGGACAGTGAAAAGCGAAGATCGTTGCGCCGGGCCGAATCGGCAAAGAGCTGCAGGGCGGGTCCGGTCGCGGCCGGGGCGGCAGCCGGGGAAGCCGGCAGGGCGGCGGGCACGGGCAGGCCGCTCAGCGCAATCACCTGCTCGCCCCGCAGGCGCAGCGGTCGCCGTGAGGTGGCCAGCACCGACAGCCCCGGCGACCGGCCCAGCAGCTCGCTGACCAGCCCCACTCCCGCCAGCAAATGCTCCCAATTGTCCATCACCAGCAGCAGCCGCTTGTCTCGCAAGTAGTCGCTCAGCTGACGTGGCAACGGCCGGTGGGTGGCCGGCAGTAAGCCCATGTGCGCCATCGTCGCCCCGGCCAATTCAGCTTCCAGGGCGGCTGCATCTTCCTGGGCCGGTATTTCGGCCAGCGAGACAAACCAGACCCCGTCCGGGAAGGGCGAAGCCACGGCTGCTCCCGCCAGCTGGTCAGCCGCCGCCAGGGCCAGGCTGGTCTTGCCTATCCCACCTTCGCCGGTCAAGGTCACCAACCGCGGTCCCGCGCCGGGGGCGACCAGATAGGTGAGCACCTCCTGTCGCTCTTCGGTTCGCCCCCAAAGCGTGCCCTGCGCCTGGGGCAGGTTGTTCGGCAAACGGGGGCCGGCCGAGGCGGGAGCGGCCACAATTTGCGCGCGCAAGGCCTCCGTGGCCGGCTGCGGCGCGATGTGCAACTGGCCGGCCAACGCCTGCCGGCAGCTTTCATATTGGGCCAGGGCGGCCGAACGCCGGCCCAGCCCCCACAACGCCTGCATCGCCTGTTGGTGGGCTTCCTCCCACCAGCCTTCCAGCCGCAGTTGCCGGCGAGCGTAATCCAGCATGCGCTCATAATCTCCGGTCCGGCCGGCATGTCGCGCCAGTTCGTGCAATACCTGCAGGAACTGCTGCTGGTAATACTCTTGCCGCTCTGAAACCCACTCCTCAAAGTCAAAGCTGGGCACGACCACGTCTTCCAGAAAACGGCCCCGGCCGGCCAAGCGGGCGGCCTGCTCCCACTGCTGCACCGACTGCCGGTTGTCTCCCGTCGCCGCCCGGACGTGTTCGCTAAAGGCGACTGCATCCAGCCACTGCTCCCCGGCCGCGTTCCATTGCAGCTTCTTCCCCTCTGCCAGCAGATAGGGGACTTCGACCGGCAGCGCGTCGAGCACCTTGCGCAGCCGGGATAGCGCCTTGCGGAAGTTCTGGTCGGCCCTGTCCGCCGGCAGCTCCGGATACAGCCAGGTGGTCAGCGCCGCCCGGCTGTGCGAGCGGCGCGGCTCCAGGGCCAGGTAAGCCAGCAGTGCGCGGGCGGCGTCGGCCTCAAAGCCCTCCAATGGCCGGCCGTCGAAGGTCGCTTCGAACGGGCCGAAAAAGTAGAGACGCAACATGCCGCCAATTCTACTGTCATAGATTGCCGGAAACTACCCCACCACAGATTCCCGGAAACTACCACCCAAGTTTCCGGGAATCTCCCATCACAAGTTTCCGGGAATCTCAGACACAGATTCCCGGAAACT
>CAYVQP010000080.1:12818-17777 GCA_964452775.1 uncultured Ardenticatenaceae bacterium
CAACCAGTACTTTGGTCACGTTTTCGTCACAAACCTATGCTACCTTGTGCTCATGTCAGCCAGCGAAATGCCGCCCGCCCCCATGCGCTCCCTGATAGTACGCTTCTGGTGCAGCGCAGAAGGCGGCGACTGGCGGGTCATGGTGAAGGCGGTGGGCAGCGAGGAAGTGCGCCATTTCGCCGGCGTCGCCGCCTTTGTCGCCTGGGTGGAAGACACCTTCAGCCGCAATGAGGACAGTTCAGGAGGAGAATGAAGATATGAGTCACGAGTGAAGCAAAGCGCCGCGAACTTGCCGGTCGGCGAGAAAGCAACCGTGCGGCGGCCCGCGCAGTCGGAACGAAATTGCGCCCAAAGCCCAAACTATTGAAAGCGGAACATAGTGACCGCTTTCCCATTCAACCCAACAGGAGTGAGAAATGAAACGTTACAAAGTGATGGCGGCATTGGCGATACTACTCGCCTTGTTTTTGACCACAGCCTCTTCGTTCGCGGCGCCGTTAAGCCAGACGCAGACGGTAGAGTTTAAGGAAATCAGCGGCGCCCCATTGCGGATTCAGGTGGGATCAAACGGCAGCGTCCAGGTCTTCCACCAGAAGCATCCCGAAACGGGCGCGGCCTATGGAACCGCGGACAGCGGCTTTTTCCTGGCCATCGGCAGCGACGTTTACAGCCCGGACCTGGCCAATAGCGGCGGGACTACGGCCTACCCCTCCGGCGCGGCCAACAGGTTGACCCTGGTCAGCCATGAAGGGCCTACCGGCGCCGGCACCGTTGAAGATCCCTTCAAAATCGTCACCAACCAGACCCTGAACGGCAGCGGCGCCAACCTGGGTGTGGTCCAGACCGTCTCGTATATCAACGGCAACGAGTATTTCCGGCAGGACTGGAATATCACCAATAACGGCAGCGCCGAAGTTTGCTTCAAGGCCTATCACGCCGCCGATGTCTACTTCGCCGGCAGCGACTCAGGGGCCGGCTACTACAACCCCGCCAGTGGATCGGTCGGCGGCTACAATGAGGCTCAGGACTGGTTCATGGTCTTTACGCCCGTAACCCCGGCCGACCACTATCAAGAGGGCCACTACACCGATAACATCTGGAACACCGTTAAATCGGCCGGCGACCTCACGGATACCATTGTCAGCGAAAGCGTGGATAACGGCTTCGCTCTGCAGTGGAACAAATGCATACAGCCGGGCGAGACCACCACGATCACCGACTTGTGGAGCTTTGGCGAAAACGCAGAGAGCGTGATTCCGCCCACGCCGGAGCCGGAGCCGCCCACGCCCGTTCCCCCCGTGGTCACCCCTCCGACCACCAGTTCGCGGGGTGATGTGCATATCAGGACGCCTGATGGTCTGGTCTATGACTTCCAGGCTGTGGGCGATTACATTCTCTCGCAAACCACTACGGGCGAAGTGAAGTTGCAGGCCCGGCAGGAGACCCCGGCAAACAATCCCCAGGTCTCAGTCAACACCGCTGCGGGGCTATACGTGGCCGGCGACAAGCTCGAATTCTACCTTAGACCGGAGCGCAGTTTCTATATCAACGATGTGTTGACAGATTTGCCAACCGGCTTCGTCCAGCTTCCCCAGGGCGGCAGCATTGACTTGAGTGGGACCGGGTCGCCGACGGACTACACCATCATTTGGCCGGATGGCAACACCGGCGCCCGCGTGATCGTGTACGCCGATCACCTTGATCTCGGCATTGCGCGCTTGGGCGGATCGCTGACCTACGAAGGCGTCCTCGGCAACCTTGACTGGGACACCCAAAACGACATGCAGATCCGGGGCGGCGAGTTAATCACGCCGCCGGCCACTGCCGACCAATTGAAAACCTTTGGCGATAGCTGGCTGGTCCCGGCCGGAGAGTCGCTGTTCGATGATGTGCTGCCCACCGACGAGGCGGCCGTCGCGGAGGCTCCGCTCACCCTGCTCGACATTGACCCGGCGGTGCGCGCGGAGGCCAAGCAGACCTGCCAGAACGCGGACATCTCCAACCCCCTCGCCCTCGATAACTGCACCTACGATGTGGGTGCGACCGGCGATGTCGCCTTCGTCGAGAGCGCGAAGGCTTTCCAGGAGTCCTTCGAGCAGCTCCCTCCTGAAGAACAGACCATCGTCCCCGCCGTTCCATCGCAGGCACTGGAGATTGGCGCGCAGTATGCCGTTCCCGATGTGCCGGGCACCTTCCGCTACTTCCAGTTGACCCAACTTCCGGATCAGGCCGGCGGTCAGGCGACGCTCAGCCTTTGTCCTGACATGCAGGAATCGGGCCTGGTGAACATCGCAGATGTCATGACCGCTGAGGCGGCGCTCGGGCAAGGGCTTACCGCCTCGAACGAGCCTTGCGCCGGGGCGGCGATAGAAGTCGCCGAGGCCGCTGCCACAGAAGCCGCGCCGGCTGAGGAGCCTGCAGCGGAGACCGCAACGGAAGCCGCGCCGGCCGAGGAGCCTGCAGCGGAGACCGCAACAGAGGCCGCGCCCGCCGCGAGCACGCCCGCGCCGGCCGGCGGAAACGGCATTTGCGGCGCACCGCTGGCCATGCCCCTGCTGGTAGGACTCGTCTTCCTGACCGCGAACCGGCGTCGCCGGCGTTAAGCTCCCGCCCTAATCCAGGCGCGGTGTAACACATAGAAGCCCCCGCCACACCAGGCGGGGGCTTTTTGTTGGGCCGTCATCGTATAGCCGGCGCGGCTCGGCTGCCACCCGTCAATGGGCGGCCGGCCGCAGCTTACAAATAACACGCCGCCGCTTCCTGCTCCAACACCTCCTCAAACCGGCGATAAATGCTGCGGGCGTGCTCGGGGCTGTCGCCCACCGCCGTCACCCCAAACTCGCCCGTGGTACCCACATTGTTGAACATGTGCAGCATGATCCCGGTTTGGGTCAGGTGGTCGAAGTGCAGGCGGTTGCTGCTGATGATGTCCAGCAGGAGGTCCGGCGTAAACAGCCGGTAACGTTCTGCGCCGAAGTGGTCGTTAGCCACGTAGCACTTCTCGTGGCCGCGCCGGGTGCGGAAGACGCCGCCCTCCGCGTCGTACTGGCCGTCGGTCAGATATTGCAGCGACAGGAACGGGGCGGTCGTACCCCCCTTGCGCAGATTTATCTCGATGGCGTACGGCTCCCAGCCCCCGTCGTCGCGCTGCACGACCACAAAGTCTACCGCGAAGCGGCCGATGACTCCTTCGCGGGCCAGTCGCTCGCCCAGCTTGCGCGCCTCACACATGATCGGCCAGGCGTAGGCGCGGTCGGCCGGGAAGCTGGCCCCCAGGAAGCTCTGGCCGGTGGGGCCGCCCAATATCTGGTCGTGCGTGGAGAGCATCTCCACCTCGCCCAGCGGGGAGATGCGCAACTGGGCGCTGGGGCTGCGTAGTTGCCGGCCGCTGATCAGCTCTTCCACAATTGCGCCTTCCCGCCGGGCGGAGGCCATGTAGCCGTCATAGGTAACCGAGTCCAGCTCAAACTGCATCCGGCGCAATGCCTCGGCCGCCGCCGCTTGCTCGGCCGGATCCCCCGGCGGGGGCATCTCCGCCAGGCGCACGGTGGCGTTGCCCATCCCGGCCACGCCCTCGTTCAGCTTCACGATTAGCTTGCTCAGGCCGGGCTTGCGGGCGCGCAGCCGGCAAATGGCCTCCGCCAACTCCTCCGGGCCGGTCAGGTTCTCCTCCCCAATGGGGAAGGACAGCCCCTCCTCGGCGAAGATTTGCCGCCCGCCGCTCTTCGTGCCGAAGTTGAAATAGGCCGGGTCCGCGCCGTACATGGGGATGCCCAGGCGCAGGGCCAGCTCGCGCTCCAGGTCGGTGGTCATATAAGGCACGATGTGCGCCAGGTCGAGGTCGGGGATGAGCGAGCGGATGCGCTCCAACACGTGCGGCCGGACCAGCAGCTTGGCCGCCAGTGGATCGGTGGTGGCGTCATGCACGGTGACCATGTGCAGCCGCCGGCGGGCGCTGGAAATCGTCACGCCGGGCAGCGTGTCCAGGTAGTATTCGACAATCGCCTCCTGCACGGGCATGGAGGTGACGTAAATCATCTGTAGCTGCGGTTGCTGCAGCAGAAAGAGCATGAACAGGAAGCGCTGCTCCAACGCGCCCAACGTGGCGGCATCTACGCCGAAGTCGCCGGAAATGGACGGCACCACGACCACACTGTTCGCATTCTGTATGGCGCCGCCCGGCTCCGAGCGGCCGATGGTCTCCCAAAGGGGCACTAACTTCCGCTGCAGCCGGCCAAACTCTTCTCCGAAAGCGTTATCCATTGTCCACTCCATGTCGTTTGATGGTCTTCTCGCTAACTATTTATGGAAACGCGGCGGTCTCACCGAATGAACATTCCCTGCGAAGGAGCGCAGCAGACCCATCCGGTGAATCTGCCCTATCGTTTCCCGGCTGCAATCCGGGCCTGAACTCGTGCGATCACATCCTCCGGCAACTCCGCTTCCGGCCCGGCCGGTTCCCGCGCCGCCAAGAACTCCCTGGTTGCCGCCAACGATGCCGGCCCCAGTCGTTCCAGCAACACCTCGTAACTGGCCCGCTGCTCCATGACCTTCTCGGCCGGCAACACCTGAACGGTATAGGCGGCTGCCACCTGCCGGGTCAGCGCATACACAACGTACTGGTTGAGCGACACGCCTTCCTGGGCTGCTCGCGTTTCCAGCTCCTGATGCAATGTCTTTGGTAATCGCAATGTAAAGCGTCCCATATTAGATCACCTTTGTCCTCCCGCCAATAGCGTGACCAACTCAGCCGGCGTGATCACCATGATACCAAGTTCGACAACGGCCCGGTGAAAGTCCTTACTGTTTATAGCACCGTTTTTGATGTCAGTTCAATATGATCGTCGCCGCGTCCAGCCGGCAAGCGCCCCAGACCTGCCAGGTTTCAGAAAACCTGGCAGGTCTGGCGCGTGACCGGACGATCCACGCCGCCAAGCCGGCCCGACAAGGATGTCGGGG
>CAYVQP010000081.1:0-17314 GCA_964452775.1 uncultured Ardenticatenaceae bacterium
TCATTTGAATTATGGCCCTTGACAATTGCCTCAAATCCTTAACTTGTTACCGATGGACTAAGACGAAAGGAGGGGAGTCTGGGCGGGGGGAAGAATTAAGTGTTTTAGCGTTGGCCTTTGCGCAGGATCTATATATTCCCCTATATGTCACAATGATTGAGACAACTCCTCCCTGTTTATTAGGGTAGAATTCAAGGGTACCAGGAGTGAAGTGAAATGTCTCGCAGTGAACAGGATCGCCGATTCAAGAATGGGGCCAGACCGATAGGTGTGCCTGACCCGGAAGTCATAGCCGGAGCCGCTCGCCGGAACTTATCCCTGCTCAAGGCGAGAGATGCCATCTTTCCGGTGCACTCGGCTTGATCCGACACCGATAATGTCTTATACTGCCCCTGTCAGCCGGGCCCGTAACTTTGAAGAGCTCAATTGCAGTCCATCCTGATATTGCCTTTGGTGGAGAGCCGGCAGAAATTTCCGCGTTAATCGGGTTTCCTCAGTCGGGCTGTATGCCTGAAAGCGCTCTCAGTTCGACGCGCTGTCGCAACCGGCTCGCGTCTCAATCCATCTGCGCTCCGGCAGCTGATGCGTTCCCAACCTGCACTCCCGACTATCATTCACTGGCGCTCCGTCACGGACTGTGAGCGCAGAGCCTGAGTGGAATAACATGCAAAACGACCGTCCCTTTCTTTTCGCCCTGGCAGGGTTGTTACACGACATCGGTAAGGTGGCCGTTCGAGCAGACGTCGGCGCTTCCCGCACCTGGGATGATAGCGGGCGGGCGGACTACAAATACAAACATGCGCTCCTCTCGGCGGACTTTGTTGAAGAACACGTCCCGGCTCAATGGCGCGCGCCCGTCCTGACGGCGGTTGGTCGCCACCACCTGCCGCAAACGCCCGATGATCTCCTCGTCACCCTGGCCGATTGGCTCTCCGCCGGCGAACGCGCCGACCCGGCCGACGACGAACAGCGCCGCACCCATCCCCGGCAACTCGAATCGATTTTCGGCCAACTCACCGCCGCCGGCATCACTCTCACTGACGCCGAGCGCAGGTCCGCCTATCTACCGTTGGCCCCGCTAGCGATGAGGGACGACAGGTTGTTCCCGAGCTCCGCACGGCCGGAAAGTGGGATATGGCAGGACTACGAGCGCCTCTGGCAGGAACTGGAACGCGACGCCGCCCGGTTGCACGCCGCCCACCAGTCGGCCGGCTATCTGCCCACCTATGTGGCCGGCTTGCAGCTGATCATGCAGCGCCTGCTCTGGTCCGTACCTTCGGCCTACTACCGCAATCGTCCAGATATCAGCCTTTTCGACCATTGCCGGATGACCGGCGCGTTGGCGGCGCTCCTCGCGGTCGAGTCACGCTCGCCTGAGCAGTTGGCAACCCTTCGCGCCGGCCTCTCAGAATCGGACGAGCAAATTGCCCTGCTTATCGGCGGTGACATGAGCGGCGTGCAGGACTTCATCTATACCATTTCCGCCAAAGGGGCCACACCGGCCCTGCGTGGCCGCTCCTTCTACCTCCAGTTGCTCACTGAAGCAGTGGTACGCTTCCTGTTGCGCCGGCTGGATCTGCCTGCTACCAACGTCGTGTACAGCGGCGGCGGGCGCTTCTACATCCTGGCTGCTCCGACCCATGCCTCGCGCCTGCCGGAGATGCAGCGACACCTTAGCCGCATACTGTTGCAGCACCATCGCGGCGATCTGCATATCGCCGTCGTCGCCCGGCCCCTGACGGCGCGCGAGTTTTTCGCGGGCCGGCTGGCGCACGCGTGGCGGGACCTTCAACAACAGATCGAGCGGGCGAAACAGCGCCGATTCCAAGAGCTGGCCTTGCCGGACTGGCTGCAGCTCTTTGCGCCGCAGGCCGGCGGTGACGAAGCCCTTGTCTGCCAGGTCTGCGGTCGTGAGCATCCCGGCACAAAGGTAGAAAGAAAGAGCGCCGACGATGAAGGAGTGCGCAAATGTCCCCCGTGCAGCTCTTATGAGGCGTTGGGCGACAGCCTGCGCAAGGCCCGCTATCTGCGCCTCGTGGAAGAAGAAAGCTCCCCGGCCCAGGAGACATTGACAGACAGATCGCCGGGAGGTTATGCCGAGGTGCTGGCTGCACTGGCTCTCACCGTTGCATCGCATGACGAGTTGCGGCAGCTGCCGGGGCCACAAGCGGGCGGCGTAAGCCTGGAAACGATCTGGGCCTTGAGCGACGATGCCCTCGCGGGGCTAGAGCCGGGACCCCGCCGCGTGGTCGGTCGCCGGTTGCTGGTGAACGTCACGCCGACCATCACGCAACCGGAAATCGACGCCCTGAAAGAAGATCGTGGCTTCCATGATGACTTGCCGAAAGCCGGCAGTGTCAAGCCCTTCAGCGTGCTCAGCCGCCAATCCCAGGGCATCAGCCGGTTGGGCGTACTGCGCATGGACGTGGACGGCCTGGGCAAGCTGTTCTCAGAAGGCCTGGGCGAACGGGCCACGCTTTCGCGCATTGCCTCGCTTAGCTTCGCCATATCGCTCTATTTTGAAGGCTGGGTGGAGATGCTGGCTGCTGAGCGCAACGCTCGTGAAGGCGAGCAGCTCTACTCGATCTACTCCGGCGGCGACGACCTCTTCTTCGTCGGCTCATGGGAAGCGGTCGTTGAGTTGGCGCGCGACATTCGCCGCGACCTGACCCGCTATGGCGCCGGACACCCCGGCCTGACAGCCAGCGCGGGCTTGGCCTTAGTGACCGACAAATACCCGCTCGCGCAGGCGGCGCAGGATGCTGGGCGCGCCGAAAAGGCGGCCAAGCATTTCCAGCGCTGGACGCCGACCGACCCGGGCGGCGAAAAAGACGCCGTCTCGTTCCTGGGCCAGACGTTGCCCTGGGAGCAGTTCGGCCTGGGTGAGTGTGCGCCCGGCCTGGACAGCGCGCACGCCCTGATGCACTACCTGACCGAAGAGCGCGACCGCCCACCCCGGACGCTCATCCGGCGCTTGATCCAGTTCCACGCCCAGTATGATGAGGCGGTGCTGGCGCGGCAGGCAGCCGGCAAGGACCGCACCTGGGAAGCTGTGCCGCAAGTCGTCTACGGGCCGTGGTGCTATCGCGCCGTCTATGCGCTTAGCCGGTTTACGGCCACAGCCGAAAAGGACAAAGGGGTGGAGCTTCGCGACCAGTTGCAGCGTGATTCATTCCGCAGTATGACGTGGATCGGGCTGGCGGCGCGCTGGGCGGAATTGGCGTTGCGTCGGAGAGGTGCAGAACTATGAGAGAGAGCTTTCGACAAGAGTGGTTTGAGGTCCCCAAGTATTATGAAGAAGATCTTTTATGTGACCGTAAACAGGATCTTTATGGCGGCCTCCGGAATCCCGAGAAAGTCCGTGACTTCATTAAGGACGTGATTGCACTTGCGAACAGTGCACGGTTTATGGGCGATGCTGGTCGGCTACTGTTAGGCATCGATAACAATTGTAATAGGCTTGGTCTACGCGGTCACCTGGAGGATTTCCGCAAAGATGAAGACGATGGAATCGTCGAGCTAGTTGAGGAAGTCCGGAAGAAGGTCAGTAGTCTGCTGAAAACTCATATTTCACCTCGTTTGGAGTTTGAGCTAGGCTCAAATCTTGATCCTAATTGCCCACTGATTCACATTACGCTCCCCCCTCAGGCAAGCGCCGAGCCGTTTTCAGTTTGCAGTGATTTTCGGCGCCTCGGCCAATTGCTATTGAGACGTGGTGATTGCTGGTACAGGTACGGTGAAAGCAATTTCAAGCTTGCCCCGACTGAGCTTACCCATGACATTAAGGGCAACAAGTTCACTGAAGTGCCTTATCCTCTGCCAAGGCATTGGGAGAACTATCTGAACCATTTGCTGTCGAGCCCTGTGCCGAGGGAGGCATCAAGACTCCCAGGCTACCAGCCGCAGACTGTGGACTCTGGCAAATTGCTGGCAGAAATAGAACGCCATTTCAGCGGTTCTGACGATCAGGTTCTGTTCATCGAAGGTTCGGCTGGAACGGGCAAGAGTACGTTAGTTCGGCGCTGGGTGTATCAGCTGGCGAACGACGCGCTTGTTGCTGTGGAAGAAATCCGGCGCAACAAGGAATTTCGACCGCCGGTGAATTGGATTCCGGTTCTCATTTCCTTGGAGGGCCAGACGATTGGATCACTTGAGCAATTAGCGTCTGGTCTCCTGGACAACGTGAATTACGGTGCCAGGTTATGGGACACGCCGCCGAACAGGCGAGAATTTCTGTTTGAGTGCAGTGATTACAATTGGATGATCTTCCTGGATGGTGTTGACGAGATGCGTAGCCCAGACGCACAGCGCGACCTCTACAGCGCAATCAGGGGCTTTCGGAAGCGATTTCCCCGAGTGAAGCTGGTTATTACAACTCGTCCAGACGTGGCATGGCCCAATGTCAGGGAATGGAGAGCTGTGCAACACGAGCGTATTCAAGCTTTCGAAGCAGAGCAAATCGAGAACTATGTATTCTCGCGTGTCTCGGTTGAATTGGCCGAGCGGCTTCTTTCTGAGCTGCGTCGACATCCTGAAGTCTGGCAGCTCTGTTCTGTTCCCCTTTATCTTGAGGCAATCGTAGCCGACTTTACTGAACTCCAAACCACGTCTGCGGACGATAACACACCGACTCCTTGGCCCCTGGAAGAGAGTAATGGAAACCCACATTTTCCGGACAAACAGAATCACGATGTGAAGAAATGGGAGGTGCCCAGTCTGGATGAAAGCAAGATCGTATTTAAGGGAATACCGTCAATCGATCAAGACGAGACTCCAACTGTAGACGAATCGAGCGATGCTACTGAAGTGTCGGATTTCCAATTGGACCCATTACCGCTTGGCGTGATGCTCGATAGACTCTACGAGAGGATATGGCGGCGGGAGAAAACTCGGGCGCGGAAACTGGACTGGACTGTGGACAGCTGGTGGGAGAACATGTGTCAAATGGCTCTGAAATCTGATGGGCACATAAACAACTTCCCACCGAGTTACCTCAAGAACGAACTTGGTTCTGATGAGGCGGTCTCATGGCTATTAAGTCTGGGGATATTGAGTACCGCAAAACCTCGGGGTCAATATCGCTTTCACTTTGATATTTCAAAGACCTATTTTGCTGCACGGTATTTGTTAATGTGGAGCGAGACGAGCCAATTGGACGTTCTGTGGCAATCGTACCAATATCCGTCCACTGAGTTTGCGGGTTATCTAAAGAATATATTGCAGGATATCAGCTCCAGCGACTTTGGAGGATTATTCAAGGAAGGTTGATAGATGGCTGAAATTCAAGCAGCACAACTCAGAACGATTATTACCGACCCGGACGGAGCAATGACGTTGGTCACGACGGCGGAACAGCTTGGCCGGGATCTGAAGAACCGCGGGCTGACCACCAATCAGATCCGGGCGCTTTTCGGGGAAGTGCGCCAGATTGAGGCCCAATGGAACACCGGCGGCGAAAACCGGCAGTTGGCCGCCCGCCGGCTGGTGCTGCTGAAGCCCAAAATGGCCTATCGCGCCCGCCGTGAACGGGGCAGCGCCGTGCAGGACCTGCGTGACGTGCTGGAGCCGGCGCTGGACCTGGTCGTACAGGAGACCAACAGCGACGCGCAGCACGCCCATTTCGGACGTTTCGTGGAATTCTTTGAAGCCATCCTCGCCTATCACAAGGCGTTTGGCGGCAACTAGGAGGCAGCACAATGGCAGACAAACGCATTGAGTTGAAAGGCCGGCTCTTCATCACCTTCAGCGTCCGCGCCCTCACCGGCCTGCACATCGGCGGCACGAACGCCAACATCGAGATCGGGGGCGTGGACAAGGCCGTCATCCGCGATGTGATCACCAACCAGCCCTACATCCCCGGCTCCAGCTTCAAAGGCAAGATGCGCAGCCTGCTGGAGAAATACGGCGGACTGGTGCAGAATCAGCGCATCGGGCAGGGCAATATCCACTCCTGTACAACTAACGAGGATTACCGCGACTGCGCCGTCTGCCAGGTCTTCGGCGTCCCGGGCGAGCGCAATTTCGGCACGCCCACCCGCCTGGTTGTGCGTGACATCCATCTGGATCAGTACAGCGCCGAACAACTCAGTCGTACGGCGCGCACCGATCTCCCTTTCACCGAGGTGAAGACCGAAGTCTCCATTGACCGTGTCACCTCCGCAGCTAATCCGCGCCAGATGGAACGCGTACCGGCGGGCGCGCTCTTTGCTCCCGGCTCGCTCGTCTACAGCATATACGCCGGCGACGATTGCGATCCGCTCGCCGACATCAAGCGGCTGCACACGCTGGCTACCGGCCTGGGCCTACTGGAGGATGACTACCTGGGCGGCCTGGGCTCGCGCGGCTCCGGCCAGGTGAAGCTCGAGGATTTGCGGCTCACGTTCCGGGCGCAATCAGCCTACCTGGAGCCGGCCCAACCGCTGGGTCGCGCCAGCTACGAGAGCGTGGCAGCGTTAGCGGCGGCGCTGCCCGACTTGCAGGATACAGCGCGCCGGGCGCTGGGACTGACCGTACACTGACATGCCTACCCTGACGATCTATCCGCTGCAGTTCAGCGGGGCGCTGCATCGCGGGGCGGACGCCGTCAACCCGGCTGAAAGCGCCCCTACGCTGCCCGCCGGGACCGTTTTTGCCGCTCTCGTGCAGGCCTGGCGTCACCTGGGCGGAGACGTTGATGCCTGGTGCGCGCCCTTCGTCGGCCCGTCCGCCGATCCCCCCTTCCAGCTGAGCGAGGCGCTGCCCTACGCCGGCGCGGTGCGCTTCTTTCCCACGCCGGTCGGGATTGGGCGTCACTTTCAGCACAGCACATTGCAGGAGCGCGGCAAGGCGCTGAAGGATATCCGTTTCATCTCTGAGGGTATGCTGAGGCTGGTGTTGGCCGGGCGGCTGCTGGACGATTACCTCTTCCCGGCGGGCGAACTGCCCGGATCCGGGCCGGGATTGTCGCTGCAGGGCGGCGCGTTCTGGCTCACCGCCGAGGAGCAGGCGCACCTGCCCGAGGAACTGCGCCGGCTGCCCGCCTATGCCCTTCGGCGCCGCCATGTGCTGCATGAGACCGTCGCCCCGCGCGTGACCATTGACCGCATCGCCTCCACTTCCACCTTGTTTCACGCCGGGCGCGTGCGCTTTCAGCCGGGCTGCGGCCTCTGGCTTGGCGTTCACTGGCGGCGGCCTGACGCCCGGCTGGGCGATTCGCCATGGCCGGCGGCGTTCGAGCGTGCGCTCCGCTGGCTGCAGGAAGCCGGCCTGGGCGGCATGCGCACCAGCGGTCATGGGACTTTTCAACTGGGTGAGCCGGACACGATGGCGCTGCCCGATCCCCTGCCGGGCGGACTGGCCTATTTGCTCTGTCGCTACCACCCGCGCGCAGACGAGTTGCAGGGCGGCGCGCTCGCCGGCGAGGGTACGGCCTATAGGCTGGCGAACGTCGGCGGCTACCTGCAATCGCTCGACGCGGCTCCGCAGCCCCGCCGCCGACTGACCCTGGTGGAGGCCGGCAGCAGCGTGCGCCTGCCTGTCGCGCCCGCCGGCGATCTGGTCGATGTCCGGCCTGACCACGGCGCCTTCCCCCATCCCGTCTACCAGTACGGATTTGCCCTCGCCGCCGCACTCTCGGAGCATGCCGATGGCTGATTATCTGCTCTACGATGTCACTGTGAGTGTCATCACGCCGTTGCACATCGGCAGCGGGCGTGAGCTGATGCACGAATATGACTACGCCGTACACGACCGACGCACCTGGCGCATTGACGAGAATGCGCTGCTGGACGCGCAGGATGTGGCCGATCCCCGCCTGGCCGACCGGCTGGCGACCACCCCGCCTGCCCAACTGCTGCGACCGGCAGATTTTCAGCAGGACAGCCCACTCTTTCGCTATGTGCTCCAGGGCATGCCCCGCTCAACGCAGGCGGGGGCGCAATTGCGCGAGCAGCTTAAGGACAGCTTCGACCGGACCTACCTGCCGGGCAGTTCGCTGAAAGGCGCGCTGCGCAGCGCGCTGGCCCGCCACGCATGGCGCGCCCGCCGCATGAAGCCGGACCTGCGCATGCTGGTGCGCTCGCCCAAGTGGGCCGCCCAGCGCATCGAAAGGGATCTCTTTGGCGAGACGCCTAACCAGGATTGGCTGCGGGCATTGCAGGTGACGGACAGCGCGCCCCTGGATGCGACCCAACTGCTGGTGGCAAACGCCCATGTGCACCATCGCGGCGGCCGGCTGGCCGCTCCGATTGAACTGGAGGCGGTCCGGCCGGATACGGTCTTCCAGACGCGCTTCAAGCTGGACCTGGCGCTTTTCTCTGAGTGGGCCGCCCGCGCCCGGCTCGACCTGCAGGGGCGCGAGATGCTGGAAGCGCTGCCCGCGGTGGTGCAGGCAGACAGCGTGCGCCGGGCCGGCAAAGAACACGACTGGTTCAAGGAGATCGGCAACGCCCGACGCGTAGCGACCCTCTACGCTCAATTGGGCGGCGCGCCCCTGGGGGCCACGGGCTTCCTGCTGCAACTGGGCTGGGGAACCGGCTGGGCGGACAAGACGCTGGGCGACGAACTCCAGGTCGATCAGCCGTTCATGGAGCGGATCATCAGCGACTATCGGCTGTCCCGCGGGCAGCGGCACTCCGGCGACCCGTTTCCGCGCAGCCGACGCGTGGTGGTTACCCGGCAGCACAGCCGCGACGGCCGGCCAGTGGAGGAACCCTACGCGCCGCTTGGCTGGTGCCTGGTGGAGATGAAGGAGCGCGCAACATGAACGATTTCGCCTGGCTTCGGCCGCTGTTGAGCGACGAGGAGTGGGCGCTGCTTGAGCAGTGCGAAGCTGAGTTCGCGGCCGTAAAGCCGGTTCGCAACCAGCTGATTGATGCCGCCGCCAGCATGGAGGAACTGGAAAAGCGCTTCGTGCCTCTGGACCCGGGCCAGAGCGTCGAGCCGGACCTGCAGGAGCGGGTGCTGGTTGCCTCGGTGGGGTTCCGGCCTATGCCGGTGATCCTCTCCGCCTTACTGCTGCGGCCCAAACGGCTCTATTTGCTGCACTCAGGCGAATCGCGCCTGAAGGCAGAGCAGATCCGCGATGATCCCTTTGTACAGGCTCTCGGCCTGGACCCGGTCAGAGATATCGTTCTGCGCTCCATCAGTCTGTCCGACGCCCCGGCTAATTACGACAGGCTACGCGCCATCGTCACCGAAAACGCGGGGCGGGGGCTGGTAGTGGACATCTCCGGCGGTGTGAAGGTGATGGGCACCTCGCTGGCGGCGGCGGCTTTCTGGCTGCGCATCCCGGTCGTCTACCAGTATGGCGAAGAAGTGCAGGGCATCGTCCGCCCGTTCAGCGAACGCCTGCGACTGGTCAAGAACCCGTTTGAGCATTTCGGCTCGTCCGAGGCGCGCGGTATCGAGCAGCTCTTTCGCGCCGGGGACTATGACGCCGCCCTGGCCCTGTGCCGCAATATGCGCGAGAGCATCGGCGATGTGCGCACATTGGGCCGGCTCGACATCCTGGCCGAGTTGATCGAGGTTTACCGCGATTGGGATGCCTTCGCCCATAGCGCACTTGAAGACGGGCTGCGACGCAGACTGACCGGGCGGTTGCAGCAGGTAGTTGCTACGATGGATCGGATGGACCTGCGTCTTGCCGACCCGGCGCAGATCGCCGCCAATATCGCCTTCCTGGAAAAGATCGAGGCCGGCTGGCGCAAAGGGGTAGGTTCGATGAACGATACCTATCGCCTGGTGGACATATTCAGCAGCGCCCACCGCCGCGCTGCCGCCGGTAAATATGACGACGCTGTCGGCCGGCTTTATCGCTGCCTGGAAATGAGCGCCTCCATCGTTCTGGGGGCCGAGGCAGGCATGCCGGATGTGAAGAAGCCGGATTTCCGATCTATGGAAGCGTCCCTGGGCGGTCCGGACGCTCTGCGCAGCGAATTTCGGGAGGCCGCCGGCTACCCGCTCCCGCAAGGCAAGGCGCTGGGCCTAAAGGACCAGATGACTCTGCTTAAGCTGCTCCGCGGCAGCAAGCGCGGCCAGGCAATCGCGGGCATCTACGGGGGCATGGACGAGCTCATGACGAAGCGCAATCGATCGATCCTGGCGCATGGTACGGTCTCCATCTCGGAGCAGGATTGGCGCGAATTCGAGCACAAGGCTCGGCAGATCATCGACCATGTCGTCGACAGGGGTGCGCTGAGGTTGCTGGAGCAGCAGGCCGCCCATCCGGCCATTCAGGTGGAGCTGTAGGGCCGGCCCATGATCGTGCTCAACTTTTCGCACCCGCTCACCGGCGCGCAGCAGCAGCAACTAGAGGCGCTGACCGGTTCGCTTGTCTCCCGCCTGCTGGAAGCGATGCCCCAATTTGATGAGCAACGCCCCTTCGGCCCACAATTGGCCGGGATGCTGGAGCAGATCGAGCTGACCCCGGCAGAGTGGCAGGGCGCACCGATCCTGGTGCTGTTGCCTTCGCTGAACTTCATCAGCGCTCTGCTGCTGGCGGAGTTGCACGGGCGCATGGGCTACTTCCCGCCGGTGGTGCGCACCCGGCCCGTCCCGGGCAGCATGCCCCGCCAGTACGAAATCGCCGAAATCCTGGACTTGCAGGGCGCACGTGAGGACGCGCGCCGCCGCCGTTGACGCCATGCTTATCGCCCTCACCCTGACGCTGGTCTCCGCGCAGAGCGCATTGTTGCCGCGTGACCTGGGCCGGGCCAATTACGCCGCCACGCTGGCCGCCCTGGGCCGGCTGGACCCCGACCTGGCGGAGACGATCCACGGCCGGGGCGGGTACAAGCCGCTGACCTGTTCCGGATTGCTGAATGCGCCCGGCAACCGCGACGGCACGCCGATCCTGGCCGGACAGCCCTATTTCGTGCGCGTCACCGGCCTCAGCGCTGCCGTCTCGGAGGGGCTGCGCGCCGCCCTGCTGGAAGCGCCCCCTGCCACGTGGGAGCTGGACCGGCAACTCTTTCATGTGCAGGAGATCGTCTGCGACGAGGCGCGTGACCCCTGGAGCGGCGAATCCGGCTACGAGGCGCTGGCGGCGGCCTGCCTGCGCCTGGAGGGCAGCCTACCGCGTCGGGTCACGCTGGAGTTCGCCTCGTCCACCAGCTTCCGTTCGCATGGCATGAATATGCCCCTGCCGTTGCCGGAGCTGGTTTTCGGCAGTCTGGTGGAGCGTTGGAACGCTTTCAGCCCGCTGGCGCTCAGCCCGGAAGCGCGCCGCTTTGGGGCAGAGATGACGGCCGTTTCTAACCTGCGGCTGCACAGCCGGCCGGTGGAACAGAAGGGGGACGGGCTGCGCATCGGCAGTGTGGGCCGGGTCACCTACCAGTTCATGAGCGGCGATCGCTATTGGCTGGGTGTGATGCACCTGCTGGCCGACTTTGCCCGTTTCAGCGGCGTGGGCGTGCAGACAGCCACCGGCATGGGCCAGGCGCGACGTGCCCCGGGACGAGAGCCGGGCAGCGATTATCCGTGAGCCGGCATCCGCTGTATGTGGTCGAGCAGGGCTGCAAGGTGTCGCGCCGGGGGCGGCGACTGGTGGTCACCCTGGGCGAGGAGGAGCTGACCCAGGCGGCGATACTGAATGTGAGCCGGCTCGTGCTCTTCGGCAACATCCAGGTGACCACGCAAGCAATCCACTTGCTGCTTGACGAAGGGGTTGAGCTGGTCTATCTGAGCGAGCGCGGGCACTTTCATGGGCGGTTGGTAGGGGCGTCCGGCGGCAACGCCCCGCTGCGCATCGCGCAGGTGCTGGCCGGGCAGAATGAAGCGTTTGCATTGGCCACCGCCCGCGCCTGTGTGCGCGGCAAGCTGCACAATATGCGCATCTTCCTGCAGCGCTACGCACGCCGGCGGCAGGTCGAAGCGCTCTCGGATGCGGTCGCCAAGATTGGTGAGCTGATCCGGGGGCTGGATCGCGCCGGGACGATCGCCCGGTTGATGGGTCTGGAGGGCCGGGCAACGGCGATCTATTTCAGCGGCTGGCCCCACTTGCTGAAATCGCCCTGGCGATTTGAGAAGCGCGTTCGCCGCCCGCCGACCGATCCCACGAACGTCCTGCTCAGCCTGGGCTACACCCTGCTGATGCAGAACGTCTCCAGCGCCGTGTCCGCCGTCGGCCTGGATCCGTATATCGGCTTTCTGCACCAGGTTGAGTACAATCGACCCAGCCTGGCGCTGGACCTGGTAGAGGAATTCCGGCCGCTGATCGCCGATTCGATTGCGCTGCGATGCTTGAACAACGACATCCTGTTGCCGGTGCATTTTCAGGCCGGAGCGGGCCCGCAACCGATCAGACTGTCCTCGGAGGGGGTGCGCCTGTTCATTCGCGAATTTGAGACGCGATTGGGGCAGAAGTTCACACATCCGCAAACGGGGGAGCGGCTGGATTATCGGCGGCTCTTCTTCTTACAGGCGCAGGCCATGGCGCGGACGCTGCCGGCGCAGGACCCGGCGCGCGTCTATGAGCCCTTCCTGGCACGATGAGGTGGTGAAATGAGCCTGATCCTGATCAGCTACGATGTCGTCAACGATCGTCGCCGGCAACGCATCAGCAAATTGCTGGAGGACTTCGGCGGGCGGCGGGTGCAATTCTCGGTGTTTGAGTGCCACCTGGAAAAGGATCAACTGGGCAAGTTGCAGAAGCGGCTGGCAAAGCTGTTGGAAGAAGAAGCGGACAGCATACGACTGTATCACATTTGCGCCAACTGCCGGCAACACATCAGCTATCTGGGCCAGGCCGAACCGACCGAAGGGCCGGGATTACAGATCATTTGACCGCTTGCGAACACTCCTGATAGATCCGGGCAAAACGAGGACAGAAAAGGGGGGGCGTTCGCAAACTGAGAGACGTGGGACAAGAGGGGTTGAGAGATGGCTGGAACCATGCTATACTGTGCCGACAGCCATGAAGAATGGCACACATTCTGTCCAGGTAGTGGGCAATTTGCTCCACTTGACCCTGAGGGGCAGAAAACACAGAATCCCCGGAAGGGGATTACGACGTGGTCATGATGTCATATGCCGGGAAATCGGACTCCGGCAGAAAACACAGAATCCCCGGAAGGGGATTACGACCCAGCATTCTGCGCTCGTGTTACCAGAGCCTGCTCAAGGGGCAGAAAACACAGAATCCCCGGAAGGGGATTACGACACAATCCGCACTAGCTTAGTCGCCTTCCCGGGGATTGGGCAGAAAACACAGAATCCCCGGAAGGGGATTACGACCGAGATTGTCTATTTTCGTTTCCATAGCGCCTACTCTATGGCAGAAAACACAGAATCCCCGGAAGGGGATTACGACCCGACTGGCGCGATCTGCGGCGCCGGCTTGGCTTAGTAGGCAGAAAACACAGAATCCCCGGAAGGGGATTACGACCCACTATTCCATCGTCGATGGAAATCGGACCCGCACGGCAGAAAACACAGAATCCCCGGAAGGGGATTACGACCGATACCCCGCCCAGTATCCGAGGCTCAGACAGACAACCGGCAGAAAACACAGAATCCCCGGAAGGGGATTACGACTTGGTCTGCATCAGCGCGTGTGATGCCTGGCGAATCTCTTTGGCAGAAAACACAGAATCCCCGGAAGGGGATTACGACCTACCGCGTGCGCGCTAAGGATGATGGCCGCCAGTGGCAGAAAACACAGAATCCCCGGAAGGGGATTACGACCCGGAGGCGGTCATCGCTTTGGCTACGCGCTGTACGGCAGA
Source organism: uncultured Ardenticatenaceae bacterium (assembly GCA_964452775.1). GTDB lineage: Bacteria > Chloroflexota > Anaerolineae > Promineifilales > Promineifilaceae > JACKCB01. Next base: position 13,704 of record CAYVQP010000081.1, read on the forward strand.
AAACACAGAATCCCCGGAAGGGGATTACGACCTCTGTGGAATAGGCTGGTCATGTCAGGTCTCCTTTGGCAGAAAACACAGAATCCCCGGAAGGGGATTACGACATAACCTGGTCGCAATATCCCACATTTAGTGGGGAAGGCAGAAAACACAGAATCCCCGGAAGGGGATTACGACCGTGACGTAGGTGCAAGACGACAACCGGATACCCAGGGCAGAAAACACAGAATCCCCGGAAGGGGATTACGACCTATACTGCCAAGCGATCACCTGTATTGTCCCGCTCTTCAGGCAGAAAACACAGAATCCCCGGAAGGGGATTACGACTTTAGTGGGGAAAATGCTAACCACTCCACAAGGTCTGGCAGAAAACACAGAATCCCCGGAAGGGGATTACGACCTGGGTAAGCAACTCGACCTCACGGTCTGAGAGAAAGGGGCAGAAAACACAGAATCCCCGGAAGGGGATTACGACCTTAGGGGCGGCAGCAGCAGGCTTGCTAGTCCTCTGCGGCAGAAAACACAGAATCCCCGGAAGGGGATTACGACTTAGGGGCGGCGGCGGGCTTGCTAGCCCTTTGGTTGGGCAGAAAACACAGAATCCCCGGAAGGGGATTACGACGTCTATGATCCACCGTATTACCCCACCCTGCGTCCCCCGGCAGAAAACACAGAATCCCCGGAAGGGGATTACGACCCAATGCGTTGTTGCTCATGGTTCAATCTCCTTCGGGCAGTGGCAGAAAACACAGAATCCCCGGAAGGGGATTACGACACAAACGTCGAGACTTGATCCATGCCCACTTTGTATGGCAGAAAACACAGAATCCCCGGAAGGGGATTACGACCCAGATTCGCGCCGCTCAGATCCGCGCGGTATAGGTTTGCGGCAGAAAACACAGAATCCCCGGAAGGGGATTACGACTCATACTGCGTTGTAAAGTACTTGACCCCGATCAAGTTGGCAGAAAACACAGAATCCCCGGAAGGGGATTACGACTGGACATGGCTGCCGACAAGGTCTCGCTAAACTCCGACACGGCAGAAAACACAGAATCCCCGGAAGGGGATTACGACACTACGGGATACCCGGCGGCCAACGATAGGGCAATGTGGCAGAAAACACAGAATCCCCGGAAGGGGATTACGACCCTCTGTGTCGGATGTGGCAACTCTGGTCATGCCGACACTATGGCAGAAAACACAGAATCCCCGGAAGGGGATTACGACGCCCCAAGGATGCGATACCAGCCCCAGCAAAGAAGGCCGGCAGAAAACACAGAATCCCCGGAAGGGGATTACGACGAGAACTATCTGCCGCCATGGCGCCGCCCTGCCGCGCGGCAGAAAACACAGAATCCCCGGAAGGGGATTACGACGCTGCCAAAGACAGCATGATGTTCGCCTTTTCAAACGGCAGAAAACACAGAATCCCCGGAAGGGGATTACGACCCTAACAAGTCTGTTATCTGCTGGTAGTGCAGCTTTGAATCGGCAGAAAACACAGAATCCCCGGAAGGGGATTACGACAAAAGACTGCCTCCTTAACCATGCCGCCCATACTGTGGGCAGAAAACACAGAATCCCCGGAAGGGGATTACGACTTTCTTCGGCGGTGTACAGGCCGGACAATTCGTAGGGGCAGAAAACACAGAATCCCCGGAAGGGGATTACGACTCATCAATGCACACGAACTTTGTTGCCGATACGTTGTTAAGGCAGAAAACACAGAATCCCCGGAAGGGGATTACGACGTGCTGCTATTAACCCACTCCCCCCAATCGCCCCTAGACCGGCAGAAAACACAGAATCCCCGGAAGGGGATTACGACACTCTCGCCGGTTGTGCCGGACTGTAGCGTCCACGGCAGAAAACACAGAATCCCCGGAAGGGGATTACGACTCTGCGATTTCCGGCATATCAACGTCAATCATCACGGCAGAAAACACAGAATCCCCGGAACTCTGCTTTCCGCTAATACCCTGCCAGAATGAGGCGGGCTGAATTTGTCTGGAGTTCTGCTCCGGCAACCGGACCTTAACAATGTGGACCTAGGGCGACCCGAATGAAGTGGTCAGCGTCTGTCGCCGACCCGAGGCGTTCGGCGATGGGCCGCTACTCCGGGTGGTAGGTGCGCGCTGACCGACGCTTTTTTCCGAATTCGCTCCTCCAACGGGGACGAGTCTGAAAACGCGGTCCGGGCCAATGCTCGGCGCAAGCGTCCCGGCGCTTTTTTTGGGTGTCGGTCCCAGGGGAAGTCGATCCGGACCATCACAATGAAGGCGATCTTATCGAGCGTGGTCACACTGAAAATCAGCCCCTACATGATGACAAGGAGCTACCCCGGTCGGCCGTCGTCAGTTTGCCGGACCAGGATGCGGTATTACAGGGTCTGATGCCGGTGACTTGCCTTCAGAACGCTGTAATGTTGCAGCGGATAGAAACCCTCGCATATCCGATTCCGGATGCTGAACTGACGGTCTCCGCTGTCGTTGTCTCCCCTCTGGAAATGCCCCCTCGCCTCTAACCGCACACTCCCCTCCTGATTCGAGAACTGAAAACAGATAGTCATCGGAGTTACGCGCTAAAAGACGAGCAGTCCTGAAAACGCGACTGCGTAGCCCCATGTTCGGAAGAAATCATGACCACAAATAGAAGGATTGTGACGACCTGCCTCGCTCTGACGGCGGCCGCCGCCCTGTTCCTGGTTGCCGTTCGCGGAACATCGGCCCACGGTCACACCGAGGTAGGTAATTATGAATTGGTGATCGGCTTCCACAATGAGCCGGCCTTTCAAGGGGAGCCCAACGGACTTGATCTATTCGTTACCAACATCGAAACCGGTGAAGCGGTCAATGGATTGGAGGAAACGTTGCGCGTGGAAATCATCTTCGGCAGCTCGACGGAGGAGCTGGAGATGCGGACACAGTTTGGATTGGAAGGCGCGTACACCGCCGATATTCTGCCCTCAGATGCCGGCGATTACACCTGGCGCATCTGGGGCGACATTGAAGGCACGCCGGTAGACGTCAGCATGACCAGCAGTCCTGATACCTTCAGCGCTGTTGAGCCAAAGTCGGCCGTCTCATTCCCCAATCCGGAGCCGTCCACTGCCGACTTGTCAGCTCAGGCTGACGCCGCCGCCCAATCCGCCCAGACAGCCCTCATTGTCGCCGGCATCGCGCTGGCTCTGGGACTGGTCGGCCTGGTCGTTGGTTTCATGGGCTAACGTGCAACATCTCTGTCGCAACTCTCACGGCAAGAGATCGGCCAACCAAGTCGCTCTGCTCGCGTCGCGCAATTCATGGCAGGCGACACTCTGCAACGCCTTCAAACACAATTCTAGAGCTTAAGCTCGTTCGCCATCGCCTGCCAGTGCCGATGCTCCTCTCCCCTCAGCTGGGAAAGATAAATCTGCGTGGTGTTCAAGTGACTGTGGTCCAAAAAACTCTGCGTCTGCTGGATGTCTCCACTCGCCTGCTGGTAGAGCTCCGCGCCCAGGTGGCGTAACGAGTGCAGGGATATCCCCGCTGGGTCCAGGCCGGCCTGGCGCGCATAACGTTTCAGCGCCTGACTGACCGCCGCGCCCGAGATGGCTTCCGTCTGCGCCG
>CAYVQP010000082.1:0-17215 GCA_964452775.1 uncultured Ardenticatenaceae bacterium
GGTCATCAGGTACAACTCCGTATGCCCGCCGCTTACCACCAGGGTCAGCAGGGGGAAGGTGATCTCAGTCGCTCCCTCATCCAGCCAGAGTGAGTAGATATGCCCCTCAATGTGGTTGATACCCAGCAACGGCCGGCCACATCCCAGGGCCAGTCCTTTCGCCACGTTAACGCCGACCAGCAGTGAACCAACCAGGCCCGGCCCGCGTGTCACCGCGATGCAGTCCAGGTCATCAAAGCCCATGTGCGCCTCCCCAAGCGCCTGATCGACCACCGTGTGAATGGCCTCCACGTGCCTGCGCGAAGCCACTTCGGGAAAGACGCCGCCGTAACGCGCGTGCAGATCCAATTGACTGGCGACCACGTTGCTCAGGATTCGCCGGCCATTCTCCACTACCGCTGCGGCGGTCTCGTCGCAGGAAGTCTCAATGGCCAGAATGCGTGTATTCGGCTCAAGGTGCATTTCACTCATTATCTATCACTCTACATCCTTGCTCGCGCACAATAATTGCCGGCGCCGGGGCGTGCTTCTGCCCAATGCTACGTCGTTTCTATGCCGGCGCCAACAGCTGTCGCAGCGCCGCGACTAACAAATCACCCTGTCCGGCCAGCACGGTACGCGGGTCCAGCAACAGTTGATGCTGCGCTATCCGGCCGATGATCGGTGGATTCCAGGAGCGCAGATCGGCGGCCAGTTCGTCGGGTTGGGGGACGGCTATCGCCAGCAGGTAGGTCGGCAACCTGGCCCCCGGCACACTACCCCCGCCCACTGTCGAGTCGCCTGCTACGACGCTGGTCGCAATGCCGGAGGCGAGCAACTGCCCTGCCCACTGCAACGCCTCAGCCCGTAAATCTTCCGGTGCGCGGGCGATCATGCGCCACACTGGAACCTCGCGCTCCGCATCTTGCTTTACATAATGCAAGAGGGTGGCGTTTAAGGCGGCCAGGCAGCTCTTGTCCGCCCGCACCGCCCTGGCCAACGGATGGCGCTTGATGGGAGCCAGCAACGCCGCCCTGCCGCAGAGGATCCCGGCCTGTGGCCCACCCAGCAACTTGTCGCCGCTAAAGGTGATCACGTCCACCCCGGCCGCCAGCGCGTCCCCGACCAGCGGCTCAGCCGCCAATCCGTACTGTTCTGTATCCATCAAGGCGCCGCTTCCCTGGTCAAATAGCAACGGCAAATCGTGTTCATGCGCCAGTTGCGCCAGCTCCGCAAGCCCCGGCTCAGCCGTGAAACCCACAATCCGGAAGTTCGAATGGTGGGCGACCAGGATCGCGCCGGTCTGCTCGTTGATCGCCTGTTCATAGTCGCGCAGGTGCGTGCGATTGGTCGTGCCCACCTCCACCAGCCGCGCGCCGGATTGCGCCATCACATCCGGCACTCTGAAGCCCCCGCCGATCTCTACCAGCTGCCCCCGGCTAATGATCACCTCACGACCCCGGCAGAGGGTGGTCAACATCAATAGCACCGCGGCAGCATTGTTGGTCACCACCAGCGCGTCTTCGCATCCGGTAATCTGCTCCAGCAATCTGGAAGCGTGAACCGTCCGCGATCCTCTGGCTCCCCGAACCAGATCATATTCCAGATTGCTGTAACCGGAGGTAACCGCTTGCATCGCCTCGAGGGCGTCCTTGCTCAGCGGTGCGCGGCCCAGGTTGGTATGCACGATGACGCCGGAAGCGTTGATCACCGGGCGCAGAGTCGGCGCCAGCCTATCACCCAGCTCCTCTCGAACCCGCTCGATGATTGCCTCCACGGAAGTTGAGGGGTCGCCGCCTAACTGAATGCTACGGCGCATCTCACCCAACACGTCGCGCAGGACATCTACCAACAATTGCCGGCCATACTCGGCGGCGATTTCCTGAGCAGCCGGCGCGACCAACAGCCGGTCAACGCTCGGCAAGGCGCGCAATGCCTGCTGGATCTCATTCGAGCCAACGACGTCTGCCGGCATCGCAGCTATCCATCTCCGCCGGCGGCGCGCGCCCGCAGTTGCAGCAGCACCTCAAAAAGTACGAACACCATGCCGACCAGCGTGGCTACAGCAATGCCCAACACGCGATTCATTTGTAGCCACGTGCAGAAAGCGATCCACAAGCCCACCCACATCGACTGGCGCAACACCGTCAGAAAGCGCGGCGCTTTTTTGTCCCGGGCAAACCGCCAGTTGAAGAAGTAGACCACGGGCAGCATTATGCCGGTGACTGCCATCCCTACCACCCCCAGAAATACCAGCACGAACTCCCGGTTTGGCGCTTCCAGAATTGCCGGGGCGTCGATCTGATCTAGAGCGGTCGCGCGCAGCAAATCCAGCCGCTGCACGTCGAAGGGATAGAAGTTGTTCACAATGTGATCCAGCGTCAACACGCTCAGGATCACCAGGCCGGCAGCCAGCGCCAGAAACGGAATAATCCCCAGACGTTCGTAGATCTCTTTCATGCGCTAATTATACTCAACCCCGCTATTTCCTAGATGCCCGGAACGTCGGCGTCAATCCGCCTCGCCAACGAAGGCTAAATTCCAGGAAGCTGAGCGCCAATATTGTTTCGACTCCCGGAAATTCTACTGCGAACCGGACCACACACGAAAGCTAATTCCCGGGAATCCGAGTTTCGGTGACTACTGCCTGGCGCAGAAGCAGAAAGAGCAACGCCTCGCCATAGGCAATGCTGCCCTCCGTCCCGGCAAAGGAATAGCGTTGGCCATCCTTCTCAATAGTGCATACGCACTCCCCAGCTGCCTGGGTAAGCATCAGAGAATCAGCCAGCTCCGCAAGTCGCTCACGGAGCTGTTCCTCGCTTGGGACCCAGACCACCTCCTGTTGCATGATGTAGTCTAGCGCCCACTCGGCGATGCCGTGAAAGGTAACCACCGGCAGGCCCCGATACAGCTCAAGATTGGCCTGCATGTCGGAGATGACGAATAGCCGGTCATCCAGAGAATGATCGGGAATGCAGAAGAAATCATGCAAGCCGGGTCGCCATTCCAACCCGGCTTCCTTCAGTCGAGTAGCCAGCTCAGGGGAAAGCATAGGACAATTTCGCCGATTCCATCAATTCTGCGTGGCCACATACAGCCCGTCACGGGTGACAATAAATACCCGCAGCGGCGCCTCGGCGACATCAAAGTCGCGCATGCCGGTTAACAATTCCTGGTTGGTTTCCAGGTCGATCGCCTTGTATTGGGCCAGCAATGTACCGCCCAGACTTAACTGGATTATCCGGCTGCTACCCGGATCGGCCACAAATATCGATGAATTAAGCCCCCGGCCAATCACCTTCACCCGCGTCGGGGCTACCAATCCCTCTGTCAGGCCGGTTTCAATCAGCGCACTTTCGTCCCAGAGTACATTGCCGTCCACGTAGCGCCGCAGCCGGCCATCGGCATACAGCACAATCACGCTGCCGTCTTCACTGTAGATGGCAATATCTACCGCCTGTTCCAGGTCCGGCAAGGTGATCGATCGCTGATCCTCTTCAACATAAAAGCCCTCGCCCTCAGCAAAATAGCGCCAGATGGCCCCGGCAGGCGGATCCAGCATGTAGATGCGCTCGCTGAACTGGGTCAAGGCGACCGGCGACTGCCACTCACTCGACAGGCCCAACCTGGTTGCGTTCAACTTTGCCAGCCCCGGAAAATAGGTGGTGAGGGCGCCTGCCCCATCCAAGATCGCCAGCCCAGGATCGCTCACTTCCACCCCGCTGGGCCGCCACATGATGTCGATCAGCTTGCCCGTAATATGGTTGCCCACCGCCTGAGCATTGAAGAGCACCACCGATGGCTCCTCAGTGGTCAGGGTCATGTAATCTTCGCTGGTCTCATGGCGCAACACGCGATTTCCGGCCTTGTCCAGCGTGTAAATGTCTCCGTCGAACCCCTCCCTTAAGACCACGCTGTCCAATTCTGTACCCGCCGAATAGCTATACAGTCTTTGTCCAAGCAGCCGCGTCACTTCGTCAACCAGATCCGATTCGATCAGCGCCGTCTCTCGCAGAATCTGAATATCCGGATCATCAGGTCGTAGCAGTTCCGCTTCGGCAGCCAGTACCAACACCTGATTATACAGGCGGCGCTGTTCGTTTTCATCGCTGCTCTGCTCGGCCAGCCCGATCGCCAGCCCCATATCGCGTTTGATCTCACTCATGCGCTGCACCCGGCCGCGCTGCACGTACACGCTGGTAACAATAATGCCCACAAAGACGGGAATGAGGATGGCAATCAATGTGGGCGCAGCCCACCCGGCCGCGCCAACCTCCTCTGCTTCGGGATCGCGCGCCGGGCGCAAGCGGCCCATCAGATCCGCCAGCCAGCCGGTAAGGAAGGAAAGCCCCAATACCGCCCGGGAGGAGGCTTGCCTCGCGGTCGTCGAAACTTCATCCCGCGAGGGCAACGAGACCTGCGGCGGCGCTTCTCCGGGTTCAGGCGCAGGGACCGGTTCGGGCCGCGCCATGCGCACATCTCGCTCCCCGGCGGGATGACTGCTCGCCGCAGTAGCCACCGCCGCCCCCCCAACGGCCCGCGCTCTGCTGCTTCTTTCCACTCCCGCCGCGCCGTCAACTTCCACTCCGGCTACCGGTGCGCCGGCGCCGGAAGCGCCGATCACTTCCGGCGCATCTACCACGTATGGCGCGTCGTCCACGAACTCCAACAGCATCATCCGCGCCGTTCTCGGTCCCACAATCTGTTTCAGCACCGGCAGGCTTTCTTCGATGGTGCTGTCCACCAGCACGCTCTGCGCCACCTCGTTGGGGATGTTGGCCAGGCCCGGATCGGCCAGTAGGAGCATATCGCCAGCTTCCAGCCAGTTGTGGAAGTAACGCAGGTCAATCCCGGCCGTCAGTCCCAGCGGCACGACCCTTGCAGGCTCCTTATCCGGGATGCGCTCGACGCCGAAGTTGCGCGCAATCAGGGCGAAGGCTTCTCCGGCCTGCACTACGAACAACTCCTCTCGCCGCGACACCACGCAGGTCACCGCCCCCAACCGGGAAGCGCCCCGGCTGTTCATGTTGGCCCGCAGCAAGTACTCGTTGGCGTCCATGATCGCCCGGCGCAAGGCAGCCGTGACGCTGCCGGTAGTCTGGTAGTAACGACTCTTAATCGTACCCAGCAGCGCGTTGGCCAGTTCGCCGTATTCGCTGGGCAGGCCGGTCAGCGTCAAGTGGATGAACAGCGAATCGCCCTCCCGCCCTCGCGCCACTCCCTTTGGGGACTGCTGAATGAGCAGCCCCGGCACAGGCTTTGCCTCCTGGACAGCGCCGTCCACCAGGTAAAGCTCAGCAATGACCGTTTGCAGTTCCACGTGGTATCAGCTTCAGGTTGTCACACTACAAAGATTCATCAGGCCGCAAATCCCCTTGAAGCCCATCTATTTGTAAGCATAGCACGGGACGCCGGGCGGAGCTACCCTTTGTCGAAGCTGGATGTTACACTACCGGCGGCAAGATTAGGCTGAAGGGCGGAATCTTCATCAAAGGACCACTATCATGAAAGTCATTATTGCCGGCGAAACACCCTTCGTCGAAGAACTGGGCCGATTGTGCGCCGGCGCAGAGCACAATGTGCAGCTCTACCTGATTGAAGATTTCTATAGCGCTGTGGAGAGCGGCGCGTTCATGGCCGTTGACCGTGACACGGACGTGTTCATTGAGCTGCACAACGAGTCTGCCGCCGCAAAGGAGGAGCTGTTGCTGGGTTTGGGAGCGGCTATCCCGGAAAGCGCGCTCGTCCTGACATCGGCGCTCGCCGCCAGCGCTACGCAAGCAGCGAGCTGGTTGCCCAATCCCGGCCGGGTGGTCGGGTTCAGCATCTTGCCGCCTCTCCGGGAAGGGAGCCTGGTCGAGCTTGCGCCCGCGCTGCAAACTGCGCCGGCCAATCTCTCCCGCGCCGTCGTCTTCTGGCGCAACCTGGGACTGGAATGTGTGCAGGTCGCTGATGGCCCCGGCCTGGTCCGCGCCCGCGTCGTCTGCTGTCTGATCAACGAAGCGGCCGGCGCCCTGATGGAAGGCGTCGCCTCCGCCGAAGAGATTGACCGGGCAATGAAGTTGGGCGCCAATTACCCGCTTGGCCCGCTGGAGTGGGCGGACTATCTCGGCCTGGACACCGTCCTGGGGGTAATGACCGGCCTATTCCAGGAATGGGGAGAGGACCGCTACCGCCCGGCCCCTTTGCTCCGGCGCATGGTCGCTGCCGGCCACCTCGGCCAGAAAAGCGGCCGCGGCTTCTACGACTACCCGGCTAAGGGCGGCAACTCGACTGCATGACGGCCTTTCGCTGCTATTTGTGCGCCCAGGACCCGCTGGAGAAGCGGCGCTATGGGCAGCCGGCGGGAGCTGATTGCCCCATTTGCCAACAGCCGACCTGCAGCTACCACCTGACCACGGTGCGCTTCCGCTGGCGCAGCGACGGGCAAACGGCCAGCGCCCTGATCTGCAAGGAATGCAAACGAACCTACGCCCATCGCAACTGGGACATCGCCAACCGCGAGTGGATCACCTGAGATGAAGCCGGGGAGCTTTCGCGCCCCGGCTCATTCATCTCGCGGATATATTGGAACGTCCGGCCCAATGATCTCCCGGAACAACTCCAAGATTTCTCCCGGCTGCGCGTGCCGCCCCTGTATCGTCTTCTTGGAAAAGACCAGGTCATCGTTCACGCGGAACTCAAACATTCCCTTGCTGGCGGTTATGAAGGTAAACGACTCGATTATGTGCTGATAATTGAACAGAATCTCTTCCGCCACACGGACGGCTCTTTCTGAATAATTTCAAGGTACGCAGTATTCGAGTGAGAGACGATACTTCTCAGTCACAAACTACCTCCTGATGGTGAAGCCGGTTCAATTGGCGGCAAGTATAACCACGCGTACCGGCCTTGACAATCAGGGGCCCCTGCGCTAGCATTGCCGCTGGCTTTGGGCCTGTAGCTCAGTTGGGAGAGCGCTACAATCGCACTGTAGAAGTCAGGAGTTCGAGTCTCCTCAGGTCCACCAGTGACATTGCCACAGTTAACAATTGAGATAGCTCAATTAAAGGCAGTGAACGGGAGTAGTAGGTACCCATTCACAGAGAGTCGCCCCCCGGCTGAAAGGGCGGCATCCGTACCGAACTCGCCCCGGAGCTGCGACAGGGAAAGGCCGGCTTCATCCGGCCCAGTAGTTGTCGCCGGGTCACCTCGTTATCGGTTAGAGTGGATGGTCAGTCCAGATGAGTAGCGGCGCGCGTCGTTTGTGCTAGAATTGCGTCCCGTTGCTTGCTTTGGGCCTGTAGCTCAGTTGGGAGAGCACCACAATGGCATTGTGGGGGTCAAGGGTTCGAGTCCCTTCAGGTCCACTTAGACACCATCAAGCAGAGTGGTACCGCGGAAGCCCCTTTCGTCTCTGAACGAAATGGGGCTTTTTCGTTTTTGGAGAAGAGATTCCCGAGAATTCAGCGACCAGCTGGCGCACAGCCAACAACGAGATTCCTGGAATCTCATTGCGACCGATGAAAGAGTTCTACATCGAAACGCCATCCGGCCGTGTATTCGGCAAAGAAGCCGGCGATGCCCAGGCCCCACTGGTCCTGGCTATCCACGGCTGGAGCCAGCGAAACGGCTGGCACACCTGGGAGCCGCTGATTGAGCCATTGGCAGCCGCCGGCCTGCATGTCGCCGCTGTTGACATGCCCGGCTGGGGGCAGTCCACGTCTACGAACGCCGGCCCACTGGGATCAGCGGAGGCGGTAGCCACCGTGACAACCCTGATCGCTGCCTTTCAAGCCGGCTCAGCCACGCTCATGGGCAAAAGTTGGGGCGGCGGCGTGGCCCTGCAGACCGCCCTGGATCACCCGGCCCTTGTTGATCGCCTCATCTTGACCGCCCCGGCCTTCCGCACGCCCGACCGGTTGCCGGAGGTGAAGTGCCCGGTGCTGCTGGTCTGGTCCCAAGATGATCCCGTCATCCCCTATAGCTACGCTGCCGCTTATATACGCGCGCTGCCGGATGCCGAGCTGGTCACCTACCCAACCGGCGGACACAGCGCCGCGCCCAACAATGCCGCCGACTTTGCCCCAAAGACAGCCGGCTTTATCCTAAGGAAGAGAACATGACAGACAGGTACAACCCCGCTGAAATCGAAGCGAAATGGCAGGCTCGCTGGCAAGAGACCGGCCTATATCGCCAGGTCATTGATCCCGACCGGCCCAAGCATTACGCCCTGACCATGTTGCCCTATCCCAGCGGCGATCTGCACATCGGCCACTGGTACGCGATGACACCCAGCGACGCCCGCGCCCGCTACATGCGCATGAAGGGATACAACGTGCTCTTCCCGATGGGCTTCGACGCCTTTGGGCTGCCGGCCGAAAACGCGGCCATCAAACGCGGCATCCACCCCAAGATATGGACCTATGAGAACATTGACCACATGCGCGCCCAGCTCAAGAGTATGGGCGGCATGTTCGACTGGCAGCGCGAAGCCGTTTCGTCCGATCCCAAGTACTACCGTTGGTCGCAATGGTTCTTCAAGCAACTGTTGGAACTGGGGCTGGCCTATCGGGCCATGGCGGCAGTTGACTTCTGTCCTCACTGCAACACCACCCTGGCCCGCGAACAAGTGTGGGGAGACGACCGGCACTGTGAACGTTGCGGCACGCCGGTGATCAAGAAAGACCTGGAACAATGGTTCTTTCGCACAACCGATTACGCCGAAGATCTGCTCGACTTCAGCGGCATCGAATGGCCGGAGCGGGTGGTCACCATGCAGCGCAACTGGATCGGTCGCTCCGAGGGCGCAGATGTCACCTTCGTCACGGAGCAAGGGGATGAACTGCCCGTCTTCACCACCCGGCCCGACACCCTTTGGGGGGCCACTTTCATGGTGCTGGCTCCCGAACACCCGCTGGTTGACAAACTGACCCTGCCGGAGCATCGCGACGCCGTTGTCGCCTACCGCGAGGCCGCTCGCCGGCTAACCGAAATCGACCGCGAGGCGACCGACCGGGAAAAGAGCGGCGTCTTCACCGGCGCATACGCCGTCAACCCAGTCAGCAACGCCCGCATCCCCATCTGGATCGCCGATTACGTGCTGATGGGTTACGGCTCCGGCGCAATCATGGCGGTGCCGGCTCACGACGAGCGCGATTTTGAATTCGCCCGCAAGTACGGCCTGGAGATTGTAGAGGTCATCCGCATGCCCGGGCGAGACGACTTCGCCGGCCCGCTGGAGGCCGCCTACAGCTCCAAGGAAGAAGGCTATCTGGTCAACTCCGCCGATTTCAATGGTATCCCGGTTGCCGGCGCGGCCGCTCGGGTCACGGTCTGGCTGGAGGAGCAGGGCATCGGCCGGGCTGCGGTCAGCTACAAGCTGCGCGACTGGTTGATCAGCCGGCAGCGCTATTGGGGCTGCCCGATCCCCATCGTCTATTGCCGGAACTGCGGAGCGGTGCCCGTGCCGGATGACCAGCTGCCCGTGCTGCTGCCGGATGACGTGGACTTCCGGCCCACCGGCGAAAGTCCACTGAAATACCACCAGGCCTTCCTGCATACTACCTGTCCCGATTGCGGCGGCGAGGCGATCCGCGAAACAGATACCATGGATACCTTCATGTGCTCGTCGTGGTATCAATACCGCTACCTCAGCCCCGACTACGACCAGGGGCCGTTTGACCCGGCCGAGGGGGCCTACTGGCTGCCCGTAGACCAGTACACCGGCGGCATTGAACACGCCACCATGCACCTCATCTACACCCGCTTCTTCACCAGGGCGATGCGCTTGATGGGGCTGGTCAATTTCGATGAGCCGATGCTGCGCCTATACAACCAGGGCATGGTGCTGGGCGAAGACAATGAGAAGATGTCCAAATCGCGCGGCAACGTCGTCGCCCCGGACGCCCTCGTCGCCCAATACGGCACGGACACCGTGCGCACTTACCTGGTTTTCTTCGCCAAGTGGGATCAGGGCGGCCCGTGGAACTATGACGGCATCAAGGGGCCGCAACGCTTCCTGCAGGACGTGTGGGAGTTGTCGCTGGCTGATTACGTCGCCGGCGAAGTAGATGCGCCGGCCGATCGCGCTCTGCGCCGCAAGACGCATCAGGTCATTCGCAAAGTCGGCGAGGATATGCAGAACTTCTCGTTCAACACCAGTGTGGCCGTGCTGATGGAGTTGCGGAACCAACTGCAGGCCGCACTACGCGCGCAAAACGTGAGCGAGCCGGCGTGGATCGAAGCCATCGAAAACATGTTGTTGCTGCTCGCCCCCATTGCGCCGCATATCACCGAAGAACTGTACGAGCGACGCGGCCACGAATACAGCATCCATCAGCAGGCCTGGCCGGCCTGGGACCCCGAGATTGCCCAGGAAGAAGTGATCACCCTGATTGTGCAGATCAATGGCAAGCTGCGCGCCCGCATTGATGTGCCGGCCAACATCGCGGACGAAGAAGCCGAACGCCTGGCCCTGGCGGACGAAAACGTCCAGCGCTGGCTGGACGGCAAAGCACCCAGAAAGGTGGTGGTCATTCCAGGCCGGCTGGTGAACATCGTGCTCTAGCTCGCGTCCCACCGGCGCTATTAATCAGACGACATAGACGCTCGGCGCGCCCCCCTCTTTCAGCTGCCAGGTGAGAGCATCCCGCGTGAGCAGTAGCTCGGCGGGCCGGCTGCCGTCCAACAGTACAAGCAGGTGCAACCCGGCGTCATCGCGCCACTGCCGGCCCTGTTCCACGCCAATCCACTTACCGTCAAGCGCTATCCGCCGCACGCTCACCTTGCCGCTGCCGTCGAAACTGCATTCCACGTCTACTGATTTCATACTAACCTCTTCTCCGGCGGATCGCTGTTCGCCGTTTGCAAGCAACCCCGCCGGCGCTTCAGTCTATCCACTTCCCAGGTACGGTACGATGAATCGAAACAGGGCCAACAGGTCCAGCGCAAATAGGGCCGCTCCCAGGCCAAGCGGCAGCAAATAAGTCGTCCAGGGCCAGCGCTTCCACACCGGCTGCGCCAGCGCGCCCAGTCCGGCCCCTACACCGATAGCAATCGGGATCAGGGCCGAAAACAGATATCGGCCCTGATGCTGAACAAAGACAACATTGTAGCCCAGGTAGCCGAGCAAGCTGAGCAGAAACAGCGTGACCAGTACCAGCGCCTGCGGATTGGCGTGCGCCCTGCTTAGCCGCGCTCGCCGCTCACCTTCGCGACCGCCCGGCGTCGCCGCCAGCAGCAGCAACCCGCCGGCAGTTGCCAACGAGAGCAGCAACAGCGGTGTGTAAACCCAAGCCGGCATCGGCGCGGCCATCCAGCCGAACTGCCCCCAGAAGCTGTTAAACGTCGTCCGCAGAAAGCGCGCAATCACCTCGCCTGCCCCATACTGGGCCAGCCATTCCGCCGTGCGTGGCTGGCCCACGACCACCGCGTCGTGCGCCGCGCTGGCCAGCGGATCAAACCCATCGTATACGACTACGTTGCGCCCCCACCAGAGCAGGCCGAATATCGCCGCCGGCAGCGCTACCCACAGCGCGCAGCGCGCCAATCGTCGCCAGTTTCCCCAATGCATCCACAGCAAGGTCACGGCGACCAGCAGGGCCATGAGATAGACGGACGCCTTGGCCAGAAAGCCGATCCCAAGCAGCAAGCCGATAACGCCCCACCGGCGCAGCGAGTCAGCAAAGACCTGGCGTCCCTGCTCGCCGGCCGCTGTTTCCGCCCGGCGAAGCTGCATCAGCAACAACCAGAGCACGGCGGCGATCAGCAGTTCTGCCAGACTATCGTTGTTCACCGCCGCCATCATGGCCAGATGCTGCGGCAGAAAGGCCACAAATACCGTCGCCGTCAGCGCCCGGCTGCGCATCGCCGGCGCATCTCCCGGCCAGATCTCCCGCGCTGCCAGGTAGGCGAATATCACCACCCCCGCGCCCAACAACACCGAGACGAAGCGCAGCGGTGTCAACGCTCCATCAGCCAGCACATAGACCGGCAGCGCCGCCAGGTAATAGGCCGGCGGCTGCCAATCTTCATAGGAGAATGGCTCTACCGAGTATTGGGGATCAAAGCCGGAGGAGATGACCAGGCTCTGGTAAGCCTGATCATAGTCGCCCGGCTCAATCACGGGCAGGTCGCCGTCCGCCAGTTGCCGGATGTAGGCGTAATGCGCCGGCTCGTCGGGCGCTTGCCAGGCGGGCGTGTTAACTGCATATAGCGTACCTACAAACAAGTAGGCCAGGACAATGACAAACAGGGGCCACTCGCGTCGCATGGGCAGATGATAACCCATCCCTGTCCGGTAAGCCGCCTGGAGCCGGGATGGCAGATCGTCCTTCAGGCAGCGTTTATCTCAAATCCCCGCGACTGAAACGCAGCGCGCAAGCCGGGTGGCAGTTGCTCGCGCATGGCCACGCCCCAATCCAGCGCGCGGAGCAGCCACGCGTTTTCCGGCGCGCCGGCAAATTGCGCCCGCGCCTCACTCGCGCTGAGCCAGACCTTTTCCTGGTGCTCTTCGCTGATCACCACCTCCTCTCCGTCTGCCAACGAGCAATGATAAATCACGCCAAGCAATTCGTTTTCCGCCGCCGGCGTTCCCCGATAAAAGTGGGTGGTGCCGACAATGAACTCAATCGTAATCTCACAGTTCAACTCTTCCCGCACCTCCCGCCGCAAGGCCTGCTCAAAGCTCTCGCCCTGATCGACCCGCCCGGTGACGCACTCCCAGGCTCCGGCCCCGAAATCCTTGGCTGCGGCCCGGCGTAGAAAGAGATATCGGTCCCTTCCCGAATGCCAAATCAGCGCTCCAACTCCGGCAACAAAGCGTCCAATCACTTCCCTCTCCTCAACAACTGTTGCCGCCGGCATGATATTCATCCGCCAGGGCAATGACAAACGGCACTACGCCGGCAACGCAGCGCAATGTATCCTATAGAGGCTGATAATGATCCAGAACCACGCCGGAGCGCGCAAGTAACCCGCGCCGGCCGGGTGACCGGCGTACAACCTTGCATACCGCGCCGGTGTGGCTTCCTGGAGTTTGCCGCAGCGCTATCCTGTCGATCGCCATGTTGGTGATATGGAGCGAAACATGTCAGAAAGGAAGTGGGTTTCCCTTAAGAGTCAGCACTGCCATTTTCTGGATCGCGAGGTAGAGCAATTGGAGCTGCGCGTTTATTCGCCGGAGGTGTTGGGAGACGGCGAGCCTTACCGCGTCATAGCCCGCAAATGCTCTGACAGCATCGAATGTAATCTCGCCGAATATCCCTGCAAATGGGCCTTTACCGCTCCGTCAGTGGACCAGTTTGCTCTGGACCTGAAGTAAGCGATCGTTCCGCAGCCCGGCAGACAATCTGATAGCCGTATCAGGCGGTCACCTCGCGCCCGGCGGGGCAAAGCCGAAAGAGTCGTTCAACAAGGCCACCCTCTATGCGAAAGCAACTAACCTGTCTGATTCTCGTCTTTGCTTTTGTCCTGGCGCTGATTCCCACCGGCGCACGCGCCCAAGAGGCGGATGCTCCGGTCGTAGTGCGGGCCGTGCTCTTCTACTCGCCCACCTGCCCCCATTGTCACATCGTGCAGCAGCAGGTCCTGCCCCCGCTGCAGGAACAATACGGGGATCAACTGGTCATACTTCAGGTGGACGCCACCACGCCTGCCGGGCAAGAGGTCTATCAGAACTATCTCGCCGCATTCAACGTGCCGGATAGCCGCCTGGGTGTGCCCGCCCTGGTGGTTGAGGATGTCGTCCTCATCGGCAGCCAGGAGATCCCCGATCTATTCCCGGAGCTGATTGCCGGCGGTCTGAGCCGCGGAGGGATAGATTGGCCCGATATCCCCGGCTTGCAAGCCCTTCTCGCTGACGGAGGCTCCTCCGCCGCAGCCGGCAGTTCCACGCCAACCGGCATGACGCTCGCCTGGCTGCTCCTGCTCGGCATGCTGGCCGCCCTGGTCGCCACGATCTGGCTGGCGCTGCGCATAAACTGGCGCAAACTTCCGGAAACGATAGCGCTACCCTTCTGGCTGGCGCCGCTCCTCGCCCTGATCGGCATCGGCGTTGCCGGCTACCTCGCCTACGTAGAGACCGCACAGGTGGAAGCGGTCTGCGGCCCCATTGGCGACTGCAACGCCGTGCAGGGCAGCAGCTATGCGCAGATCGTGGGGATTCCTGTCGCGCTCTTCGGCATCATCTTTTACCTGCTGGTAGCTCTGATATGGATCGCTTTGCCCCGCGTCACGGACGATCGCCTGCGTCGCCTGGCGCATGGTGGTTTGCTGGGACTCACCGTCGCCGGCGTCCTCTTTTCCATCTATCTCACCGTCGTCGAGATCTTCGTGATTGACGCAGTCTGCGCCTGGTGCCTGACCTCAGCGGTCATCTCCACCGCATTGATGCTGCTGATCGCTGCCGGTCTGGCCGGCAGTTCGCAGGCCGAGCGCAAGATCGCCCGGGGCCGGCGACGCCGGATGGCGCACTAACTCGACCCTTCGTAATCGCATTGGTAACCTGTCACGCGCAGGACATGACAGTCGTCACTTCCCGAGCGCGTGCGGAATCGTCTATGCTAGTCGTAGGCGAATTATGCCCGTGCATCACGCACATCCGGTCCGCGCCGATGCCGGGTAGAAGGTATCGGAGGTGACAAATGAGCGCTCAATCCAAACAGTCCTGGCAAGCTGCCGTGGACACGTCGGCGGCCTGGCTTGCCGGAAACACGCCGTGGCGCCTGGTGCTCCAGGAGATCAGCGCCGGCGTATGTGACATCGCCATTATGGCCCAGCTGCTACCGGCCACAGGTAATTTCCTCTGGGAAAGCGGGCCGCGTGAAGCATACATCCTGATCTGCAACGGGCCGGTAAGCGCAGAAGGGCGAGACAAGCTGTTCGCCCTTTATGAAGCATTGCCCAGGCCTCGTTACACGATTGCATTTGGTACCAGAGCAATCAGTGGCGCAGACCTTGATCAGTGCGCCGGCATCGTTACCCATGTAGACGAGGTAATGAACGTAGACGTCTACGTGCTGTCATACCCGCCGCAGCCGGAGGCGCTGCTTGCCGGCATCCAGCAACTCGTCACGCCTCTTCTGGCTCACTACCGGGAAGCCAGACCGATCAGCAAGCTGGAATCGCTGCCGGCTGAGGTACTTCAACGCCATCTGGAACAGGCCGGCGCTCCACCAACCTATGAGGAGATCGCGCGCGACCGGCATCTGATAGACCGGCCACCCTTCTGACCCGGTTTAGCGTTGCGGCGCAGCTCCTTGAGCGGGACGGCATCGTTCTGGTGATGCTCGCCGCCCCATCTCGCTCGGCGGCCGTTTCTCAGCGGCGGTCGCGTTCCTCGGTAGCCCGGTAGCTCTGCTCGCCTGAGCAGGATACAATCCGCGCCCATGCAGCGCGCCCGGCATCTCTTTCGCTCCTCCCTCGCCGTTATTCTCCTCTTCGCGCTTGACAAAGTAGTCGGTCTACTACGCACCCAACTGGTTGGACACGCCTTCGGCACTTCGCCGGCCTATGACGCTTTCACCGCCGCCAACCAGTTGCCGGAAGTCTTTGTCACCCTGATTGCCGGCGGCGCGCTGGCCGCCGCCTTCATCCCCGTATACTCTGCTTATCTGACCAGCGACCGGGCGCGAGAAGGGTTACGCGTTGCCAACGCTACCCTGACCTTGGTCTTCCTGATCCTGGGCAGCGTCTCGGCCATCGGGGCGATCCTGGCCCCCTGGATCACCAGCAGCATCCTGGTTCCCGACTTCTCGCCCGAGCAGCAGGCGCTGACAGCCGAGCTAATGCGCATCATCCTCCTGCAGACGACCCTCTTTGGGGTCAGCGGGGTGCTGAGTAGCTACCTCAATGCCCACCAGCACTTCATTTTGCCGGCGCTGGCCCCATTGGCCCTGCAGTTCGGCTACTTCTTCGGCCTCTTTGTCCTTGTGCCCACGCTCGGCATCCACGGCCTGGCCTGGGGCACCGTGCTGGGTGGTTTGCTGCACATCCTGATTCAGGTCCCGGGAATGATCCGCTATCACTTCCGGCTTCGGCCCACGCTGGGCCGTCATTTACCCGGCGTGGGTGAGATCGTCCGCCTGATGGGCCCGCGAATTGTGACGCTCGGCGCGGTTCAACTGGCCGACCTGTTTATCATTCGT
Organism: uncultured Ardenticatenaceae bacterium; assembly: GCA_964452775.1. Classification (GTDB taxonomy): domain Bacteria; phylum Chloroflexota; class Anaerolineae; order Promineifilales; family Promineifilaceae; genus JACKCB01. The sequence goes on from CAYVQP010000082.1 coordinate 16,107, forward strand.
CTCTCCTCCGGCCTTTCCGCCGGCAGCACATCCGGCTACTTCTACGGCTACTACCTGCAGCAGCTGCCGGAAACGCTGTTCGGCACCGCCATTGCCATTGTGATCTTTCCCACCATGGCGGAACATTTTAATGCCGGCCGGATTGCGGACTTGAAGCACACCGCCATGAAGGCGCTGCGCATCATCTGGTGGCTTACCGTGCCAACCGCCGCCGGCCTGATCCTGTTGGGCAGACCGGCGATCACCCTGTTCTTGCAGCGTGGGGCCTTCGATGCGGACTCCACAAACCTGGTGTACGCCGTGGTGATCGCTTTCAGTCTCCGGGTGGTCAGCGAGGCGTCGCTGGAAGTGCTGGCCCGGCTCTTCTATGCCCAGCACAACACGCGCACCCCCATGTTCGTCGCCCTTGTCTGGCTGGCAATCACCGTTATCCTGCTCTATTCGCTGGTGGAACTGTTGGGTGTCGCCGGTCTGGCTCTGGCCAGCAGCATCAGCTTCACCATCCAATCGCTGCTGCTCTACCTGCTAAATCGTCGCAAATTGGGCAGCCTGGAGGAGCGGGAGCTGCTGTTCAGTCTTGGCCGGGCAGCCATCGCGACCGCCGGCATGAGCCTGGCAATCATCCTCGTAGGGCAGTTCATTGCGGCCCCGCTGCCCTTGCTGGTCGTAGGCGGCGGCCTCGGCCTCTTCGTCTATCTGCTGATTCAATACCTGTTACGCAGTGAGGAAGTGTCGGACATGCTGAGCCTGCTGCGCCGGTCGCCTGAGACCTACCAGGGGTAGGAAGCCTCGCACAAAGTTATGAACATGCGTTCAGAAACGGAAAGTCAATCTTGACAATCATAGAACACGTGTGCTATACTTCCTATTGTGTCAGTAACGCGTCCAACCCACCAATTTAGTGAGTCCCTGTACTTCACCGGAATGACGGGCGGCGCTCATTCATCATCATTAATGCAAGGAGTCTAACCATATGCCCAGCAGCAATGGCCGGCTGGCCACCCTGGAACAAACGCTCTCCGGTATCAACAAACGTTTTGGCGACGGCGCAATCATGCGCCTGGGAGAGGCCACCCACCTGAACGTCGAATCTATCCCCACCGGCTCGC
>CAYVQP010000083.1:0-9562 GCA_964452775.1 uncultured Ardenticatenaceae bacterium
GCCTCACTTCCGTACTCGAAATGCACTGTGGTCCCGTTGCCGGGCGGTTAGCCAGGTCAGGAGAGCGACATCATCGTTTGCTTCGATTCGAGCGATCACGTCTTCTATCCCACGCCGATAGTTACGCAACTCGCTTAAGATCGCTTCCCGGTTCGTGGCCAAAATATCCGCCATCATTTGCGGGTCCGAACCGGCCAGCCGGGTCATGTCCCGTAATCCCGGCCCGCTCACCGGCCAGACGAGCAGGTTCTCAGCAGCGCGTTCTGCTACCAGCGCCATCAACAGTGTAGCCGCCAGATACGGCAGGTGGCTGGTCAGGGCGACAATCTGGTCATGCTCATCGGCCGGCGCCACGATGGGGAGTGCGCCAATCGCGGCGACTAATTCCCTGACGACCGCCAGCACACCCTCCGACGACCGGCCGCCCGCCGGCGAGAGCACGAATACCTTCCCCTGAAACAGCGTCGCCTCGGCCGCCGCAAAGCCGGAGCTTTCCTTGCCGCACATCGGGTGCCCACCCACCGCCTGAAAGCCGGCCGGCAACGCCGCCATCGCCGCGCAAACCTCTCGCTTGGTGCTTCCCAGATCCAGCAACATGCAGCCGGCCGGCCGCAATCCCGGCATCACTCTCACAAGCTCAAGGATTGACCTCACCGGCGTCGCCAGTACCACCAGATCGGCGTCTGCCACGCCTTCCGCCGGATCGCCTGTGATAAGATCGGCCACTTCGCGCGCAGCAGCCAGCGCCAGCGTCGCCGGATCTCTATCCACAACACAAATTCGCTCCACCCGGCCGCGCAACGCCAGCGCCAATGAACCGCCCATCAGCCCCAGGCCAATTATGGTTACCTGCAGTTCCGTCAGTCGCGCCATGCTCGTCAATTTATACCGGCCGGATGCCGGCGACGCCAATCAAGCGCTATGTATTTTTCGCCGGGCGTTTTCCCGCTCACCCTTCGCGCGACTCGACGCATCGTTCTGTCTGCTTTCTCCGATCCATGCTATAATTTGCGCTGTGAAGTGCTCCTTCGTGCACCTTTACTCGGCATTGTCTCCACTCTGCTACCATCACTGATTGCGCGAACAGCCCCGGCGCCGGGCTTAATTTGATAACGGCCGCCCGTGAAGCTGCTGCCGAATTCTTTTTTCCGGCGTCATGGCCCGGCATGCAACTTCTCGGCCGGGTCGCCAAATCCCACTTGACGAGCTACCTGGAGAACGCATAGATGAACGAGGATTTTGTCTTTCATGGAACCGCGGCGGAGCTTGACCCGGCGATCCATGAACTAATGCAACTTGAAGACCGGCGTCAGGAGGAGACCATCATCCTGATCCCCAGCGAGAGCATGTCGCCGGATGTCGTGCGCGAGGTAATGGGCAGTCGCTTCGCCAACATCTACGCCGAAGGCTATCCCAGGGAGGAGAGCCGGCAGCAGACCGAAGCGGAAATCATGGATGTTGATTGGGAGCTGGCCAACTACCGGCGCAACAGTGATCCGCGCTACTACAAGGGTGTCGAATACGCCGATTTGCTGGAAGCATTGACCCGCCGGCGCGCGGCCGAGCTCTTCGCCGCCAATGGGATCAGCCCCAATGACCTGTACGTCAACGTCCAGCCGCTGAGCGGCGCTCCGGCCAACAGCGCGGTCTACACCGCGTTGCTGCAATCCGGCGATACCATCATGGGCCTCAACCTGGACGACGGCGGGCATCTTAGCCACGGCAGCCGGGTAAATCGCTCCGGACAGATCTATAACTCCGCGCCATACTTTGTGGACCCCGCCAGCGAACTCCTGGACTACGGCGACATCGAAGCGCAGGCGCTGGAAGTCAAACCGAAGATCATCGTCGCCGGCTATTCCGCCTATCCCTGCATTGTGGATTGGCGTCGCTTCCGGGAGATCGCCGACAAGTGCGGCGCTTTCCTGATGGCCGACATCGCCCACATCTCCGGCCTGGTCGCTGCCGGCGTCCATCCCAGCCCGATCGGCATCGCCGACGTCGTCACGACTACCACCCATAAGAGCCTTTGCGGGCCGCGCGGGGCGATGATCCTCACCCACCGCCGTGACCTCGGGCGTAAGATCGATCGCGCTGTCTTCCCCGGCGAACAGGGCGGCCCGCACCTGAACACCCTGGCAGCCCTGGCGGTCGCCCTCAAACTGGCCGGTACCGAGCAGTTCCGCGCCCTACAGGCGCGTATCGTGCGCAACGCCGCTCGACTCGCTCAGCAGCTATCCGCCCGTGGTCTGCGGATTGTTGGCGGCGGCTCTGAAAACCATTTGCTGATGATTGACGCCAAGAGCATTACTCACGACGGAGAGCATCTCTCCGGCGACATGGCCGCCCGCATTCTCGACCTGGCCGGCATCGTCACCAATCGCAACACCATCCCCGGCGACAAGAGCGCCTTTGCCGCCACCGGCATCCGCCTGGGCACGGTCTGGATCAGCCAGCTTGGATATGGCGACGAGGAGATAGACTTGCTGGCCGAGGCCATTGCCGCCGTCTTGCACGGTTGCCGGCCCTTCCTGTACGCCCGGCCAGGCGGCAAGACCGTCCGCCGGGCCAAGGTTGATTATCAGGCGCTGCAGCGCGGTCGCGAGATCGTCCGCCGGCTGACCGGCGCAAAGCCCGCCCCGGCAGCCGGGGATACTGTTCACCTGCACGGACTGGAAGCGGCGACCTTTCTCGATTACGCCCTGACCAGCGACATCATGGCGTTGGCGGATGGCGAGGCCCAGCCCACCCAATTGTTCGCCGGCGGCTTCACGGCCAGCGCGACCCTGCTGCGCCGCGAACGCAACGCCTTCAGCCTGCGCTTTGCCGACGCTCACACCGCCTCTGAGGCCGCCGGCTGGTTGCAAGCCCTCTCCGACGGTTTCGTGCAGTTCGCTGACCTTTACGCCAAGTTGCCGGGCCCGGTGGTCGTGCGCGCCGGCGCGGCGCCGGCCGGATTGGCCGCTCCCGCGCCTGCCGAGGCGGTCCTGGTAGACAGCAAAGCCTTCTTCATTGGCCAGGTCAGCCGGGAGTCGTCGAGCGAACCTCTGCCGGCATTCACCTGGCAGGAGCCGGCTGAGGCCGAGTTGCGCCGGACGAGTTTACATCAGGTGCACCTCGATGCCGGCGCGCGCATGGTCCCCTTTGGGGGCTGGGACATGCCCGTCTGGTACAGCAGCGTCAGCGAAGAGCATAAGGCCGTCCGCGAGACCGCCGGCCTGTTTGATGTCAGCCACATGGGTGTGCTGGAGGCCAGCGGCCCTCACGCCGAGCAGTTCCTCGACCTGGTCACCACCAACGATATCGGCAGCCTGGAAGTCGGGCGCTCGCACTACACCTACTTTCTCTTTCCCGACGGCAGCGTGGTAGATGACCTGCTGATCTATCGCCGCGGACCGCAACAGTTCATGCTGGTGGTCAACGCCGCTAACAATGACAAGGATTGGGCCTGGCTGAACGCGGTCAATAACGGCGAGGTAATGATCCGGGCCGACCGGCCCGGCGCGCGCATCCAACATCCGGCCCTACTGCGCGACCTGCGCGATCCCCAATGGGGCGCCGATTGTCGCGTTGATCTGGCGCTGCAAGGGCCACGCAGCCGGGACATTCTGCTCGCCATATGTGAGGATCCCGCCCTGGCGCGCCGGATTCGCGCGCTGCCCTGGGCCGGGCTGACCGAAGGCAAGCTGGCCGGCTTCGACGTGATCATCTCCCGCACCGGCTACACCGGCGAGCGCATTGCCTATGAGCTGTTCGTCCACCCGGACCAGGCGGTCGCCTTCTGGCAGGCGCTGGTGCAGGCGGGTGAATCGTTTGGGCTGCAGCTCTGTGGGCTGGCCTGCCGGGATAGTACGCGCACAGAAGCCGGGCTGCCCTTATATGGCCATGAATTGGCCGGCCCGCTGAACTTGAACCCGGCAGACGCCGGCTTCGGTTCTTACGCCAAACTGTGGAAGCCCTTCTTCATCGGCCGGGAAGCCTTCATTGCTCACGAGAAGGAGCGCGCCCACGTGATTTGCCGCTTCAGGATGGAGGACAAAGCCGTGCGCCGGCCCGAACAGGGCGATCCGGTCCTGGATCGCCGCGGCCGGGTTATCGGCTGGGTTACCAGTTGCGCGATAGATCAGGAGGGCTACCTGCTCGGACAGGCGCTGTTGCCGCTGGAGATGGCTACGCCCGGCGCCGGCCTGGCCATCTACCAGATGGGCGGCGGTTCGCGCCCCCTGCGCCTGCCGGCGACGCTCAGCCTGGGCGCTCGACTGCCTGCCCCGGATAGCGCCACCGTTCTGACGCGCTTCCCGGAAAGCAAATAGCCGTCAATTCCGGCAGGCGCTGTTTGACACAACGCGTAATGGTGGGTAGCATTGCGCGCGTGTCCCCTGCCGGGAGTCAATCCTGGAAGGCATTAATCCTTCACAACACCTGGAGTATCCGTGCGTCGAGAAATACTGACCTGGTCTGACGTCGACAAGCTGATTGATTACCTCACGCCCCAGATTCACGGGCGCTTTGATTCCATGGTAATTGTCACCCGCGGCGGGATCGTGCCCGGCGGCATGTTGGCTGAAGCGCTCAACATCACCTACATTCTGATCGCGGCCATCCGATTTCCGGCGGACTTTCCCAGCGCATTCGGCATGGAAGGAATCCACCCGGAGCAGCGCTATGCCATCCCGGAATTCATCCAGTTTCCAGAGGATGAATTGCTTGTAGGCCGGCGCATACTGGTGGTTGACGATGTCTGGACCCGTGGGCGGAATATTGTCACCGTAAGCAAGCGCATTGATGCCGCCGGCGGCAAGCCGGAGAGTTGCGTGTTACATTACAAGCCGGCGTCATCTCTCTACCCGGCCTATACGCCCACCTACTATGCTGCGGTCACCGATGCTTACATCATCTACCCCTGGGAGCTGGACCGGGGACCGGAAGTTTTGGGATTGTGGAATTAGTCGCTCCGGGAGCGACTACAGCAAACTTGTTCATGCGACCGGCGGACACTGGGTCTCTGGCGGCAGAGGCCGCCGAACCGTGTCAGGGCCGGAAGGAAGCAGCACTAAGGCGTAACCTTTGGGTGACTGGAATCACCTGGTGGCCGTCGGTTTCATGAACAAGTTTGCCCTTAACGTCCAGACCGGCCTGGCTCTCGCCTTTCTGCCCGGATGAACCAGTTCAGCGCTACACTGCGATACCTGATCTTGCTTTTCCTGGCGCTATTCGGCTCTACGATCGTGCTGATGTTCGCCTACTTGCTACAACAGGAGCCGACCCCGGCGCAGGCTGTCAATCTACCGGCGACCTCCTTCCCCCAGTTACAGCCTTCAGGCAAGACGGGCAACCTGACGGTCGCCATCCACCACGACAATCAATGGCAGCTATTGCAAACGAATGCGACGAACGTGGCCGGCGCGCTCCAGGCGGCCGGCGTCATCCTTACCCCCGCGGATCAGGTAGTGCCCGCCGTTGATACTCCGCTCACGCCTGATCTACAGATTTACGTGCAGCGCGCTGTTCCCCTGACGGTCAGCGTAGATGGCAGCCTGTTGCAGGTAAATAGCGCTCACCGAAGCGCCGGCGATGTCCTGTCTCAGGCCGGGGTGCTCCTCGGGCCGGAAGATTACCTTCGTCCCGGCTCTGATGTGCTCTTGCAGCCCGGCGACACCATCGAAGTGGTGCGCGTGCATGAGGAAGTGGTGGACGAGGATGAGCCGCTGCCCTTTGAAACGGAGTGGCAGCCTAGCGACAGCCTTGAACTGGACACGACCGGCTTATTGCATCCCGGCGTGCCCGGCATACTTCGTCGCCAGTGGCGCACCCGCTACGAGAACGGAGTGGTCGTTTCCCGCACGCTGGAAAATGAATGGGTCGCGCAACCGCCGCAGCCGGAGATCATGGGGTATGGCACCCGGATCGTCATCCGCGTGGTGGAGACGCCGGCCGGCGCGTATGAGTTCTGGCGAGTGGTCAGAATGCGGGTCACCTCTTACACGGCCTCCAGTTCGGGCAAGCCGCCGGATCATCCTGCCTACGGCATCACCGCCAGCGGGCTTGGCGCCGGAACCGGCATCGTCGCCGTTGATCGGACGGTGATCCCCTTTCGCTCATGGGTTTATGTGCCCGGCTACGGCATCGGTTATGCCGGCGACACGGGCGGCGGCGTACTTGGCCGCTGGATAGACCTCGGCTACGACGAAGAAGAATTCGTCCCCTGGTCCGGCTACGTGGATGTTTACTATCTCACCCCCGTTCCCGACGTAGACCGAATCAACTTTCGCATCCCAACTGAGCTGCCCTGAACGCAGCCAAGGCGCCCTTCGCATGCACCCAAAGACAGTACTGGAGCGGCACGGCCTGCACCCGAAGAAGAGCCTGGGCCAGAACTTCATCTTTGATGACCATGTGCTGGCGGCAATTGTTGCTATTGCTCAGTTGCAGGCGGACGACAATGTGCTGGAGATCGGGGCCGGCCTGGGCGCTCTGACGCTCCATCTGGCGCGAGCCGCCGGTCAGGTCCTGGCGGTTGAATTGGACGATCGCCTGCTGCCTATCCTGCAGCATGAACTCCGCCACACCCCCAACGTGCGGCTGTTGCATGGCGACATCCTGGAGCAGTCGCCGGCTGAATGGTTTGGCTTCGCCGCCTATCGAGTAGTTGCCAACGTCCCCTACTACATCACCGGCGCGATCCTGCGCCACCTCTTCACCGTCTCGCCCAGGCCGGAATCCGTCACGCTGACCGTGCAGCAAGAGGTGGCGCAGCGTCTGGTGGCAAAACCGGGCGATATGAGCTTACTGGCGGTCAGTGTGCAATGTTTTGGGGTCCTCGAGGTTAGCCGGACGATTAAAGCCGGCGCCTTCTGGCCTCGCCCCGAGGTTGATTCTGCGGTGGTGCACATTCGCCTGCGCCGGCCCGCGCTGATTGCGCCCGAGGAAGAGCAACCCTTCTTTCGCCTGGTGCGCGCCGGCTTCAGTCAGAAGCGCAAGCAGCTGCAGAACAATTTGCGGGAATTGGGTCTGCCTCGCGAAACCATCGCTGCGGCAACGGCCGCCGCCGGCATTGATGGCAGCCGTCGCGCCGAGACGCTCAGCCTGGATGAATGGGTGACGCTGCTGCGCAGTCTGCCCTGATGCCGCCGGAGCCGGCTTCCTTTCGCGCGCGCTTCATGCGTTTCGCCACTTCCCCACCAGTTGCCAGGGATCGGCGGTCCCCGGCTCCGCTCCCTCGCTCGCAGCCGGCCGGCCATTCTTCATTTGCCCACGCAACGCCTCAAACGCCGCAATGGCCAGCCAACTACTGTTGCTGGTATCCGACGCCGGCGCCCAGTTCTCGAAATTATCGCCCAGGAATTTGGTAGAGATGTCGCCGGCCTCGAAAGCCGGGTGCTGCAACACATCCAACAGATAGGGGATGTTGGTGGTCACCCCCAGAATCACGGTGTCGCCCAGCGCCCGCACCATTTTGCGAATCGCTTCCCGGCGATCCGCGCCCCAGGTAATTACTTTCAACAACATCGGGTCGTAGTATGGGCTGACTACCGTTCCGGCAGCGATGCCGTCATCCACGCGCACCCCTGGTCCATCCGGCCGGCGATAATAGGCGATCTCGCCGATGGATGGCAGAAAGCCGCGCGCCGGATCCTCCGCGTACACGCGGCACTCGACGGCATGGCCGCGTTGTGTTAGTTCCTCTTGCGTAAATGCCAGCGGCTCGCCGGCTGCCAGCCGGATCTGCCACGCCGCCAGGTCAATGCCCGTGACCAACTCGGTCACCGGGTGCTCCACTTGCAGCCGGGTGTTCATCTCCAGGAAGTAGAACTCCCCCGTTTCAGTGACCATGAACTCAAGGGTCCCCGCGCTGACATAGCCGACGCGCCGGGCCAACGCCAGCGCCGCCCGGCTCATCTCTGCCCGCAACTCCGAGGAGACGATGGGCGACGGCGATTCTTCTATGATCTTCTGATGGCGGCGCTGCACGGAACATTCCCGCTCAAATAAGTGGACGATATTGTGGTGACGATCCCCCAGCACCTGGATTTCCACATGGTGGGTGGAGGTCAAGTAGCGCTCGATCAGCAGGTGGTCGCTGCCGAAGGATGAGACGGCTTCGTTTCGCGCCGCGTGCAGCGCATCCCTGAATTCGCCCGACTCCCACACCACACGCATCCCCTTGCCGCCTCCGCCGGCGCTGGCCTTAATCAGCAGCGGATAACCAATCTCCCGCACCAATTCCGCCAGCTCCCGGTCAGACCGGCCGGCGGCGTCCAGACCCGGAATCACGGGCACATTCACCTGCCGGGCCAGGATGCGCGCCTCGGCCTTGCTGCCCAGCGCGCGCATAGATTGAGGCGACGGCCCGATGAAGTGCAGACCATGCCGGCCGCACGCTTCCGCGAAATCGGCGTTCTCGCTCAGAAAGCCGTAGCCGGGATGGATTGCATCCGCACCGGCCTCGTGCGCGATATGAAAGATCGCCTCCTGGTTCAGGTACGTCTCGCGGGCGGTCTTGCCGTCCAGCTGATAGCTCTCGTCCGCCAGCTGCGCCCAAGGCGCGGATCGGTCCACCTCTGAATAGATAGCCACCGACCGGACGCCCAATTCGCGGCACGCCCGAAAGATGCGTTGGGCAATCTCGCCCCGGTTGGCGACCAGAACTCTCTTAAACATCGTCCGCCGCACCACTCTGTTGCCAGGTCGGTCTCCGCTTCTCCAGGAACGCTCCCATCCCTTCCCGGCCCTCGTCGCTGGCCCGCCGCTCTGCGATCAGCCGGGAGACGTAATCGCGCAGGTCGTCGCCGGACCGCTCTGCCACAGCGCGAATCAACTCTTTCGCCTCTGCCTGCGCGCCGGGTGCGGCCTGCATAAATTGGTCAACCCGTTCAGCCACAACCTCGTCCAGCCTCGCCTCATCGTTCACCAGATGATGAACCAGCCCGATCTCGTACGCTCTCTGGGCGCTGAATCGCTCCCCACTCAAGAAAAGCTCTCGGGCATGTCCGGCCCCAATTCGAGCCACCACAAACGGCGAGATGACCGCCGGCACGATCCCAAGCCGCGCTTCGCTAAAGCCAAAAGTCGCTCGCGCCACCGCCGCCACGCTATCGCAGCAGCTGACCAGACCCACGCCACCCCCTATCGCCGAGCCGTTGATGCGTCCGATCACCGGCTTCGGGACGGAATCCACCGCCAGCATCAAGTCGAAAATCGCCTTGCCGTCGGCGACGTTCTCCGTCATGTCATAGTCGGCCGCCGCCCGCATGTAGCCCAGGTCGGCCCCGGCGCAGAAGGAACGGCCCACGCCGGTGAGCACAATCAGCCGCACCGTCTCATCCTCGGCCAGTTGCCGGAACACCGCGGTCAATTCCGCCACCAGGCCGGGAGTCATTGCGTTGTGGCTCTCGGGCCGGTTTAGGGCGACGGTGAGCACCGCATCCTGCCGGCGGAGTTCAATATCTCTGCTCTTCATCTCAGTTCGCTGGAAAACTCTCGTCCCCGGGGGGCGCATCAGGAATAGTGTAACCCGATTTTCCAAATCGGCGCCAACATGTAACCCGATTTTCCAAATCGG
>CAYVQP010000083.1:9662-17152 GCA_964452775.1 uncultured Ardenticatenaceae bacterium
GTAACCCGATTTTCCAAATCGGAGCCGAGATGTAATCTCGGCCTACAGGACAGCGACCAGACCAAGCGCGCCCGCGTTCAGTCCCCAGGCGCCAACTCCGGCGCCGGAGTTGGCTCATTGCGCCCCGGCTCCGACTCGGCGTTCATAACATCTTCAAAGCCCTTGCGGTCCAGGGTTTCCACTTCGATCAGGCGCTCTACAAGAGCCACCAGCCGGTCGCGATTGTCGTTGATGATCTGTTTTGCCCGCATGTAGTTTCGATTCAAGATCTCGCGCACTTCTTCGTCTATCAGTCGGGCCGCCTCTTCACTGTAGTCACGACCAAACCCCATTTCGCGGCCCAGAAAGATATTGCCCTGCTGTTCGCCGTAAGTACGCAGCCCGAGCGAGTCACTCATCCCGTATTGCATTACCATCATGCGGGCAAGCTGCGTCGCTCGCTGCAAATCATTGGATGCGCCGGTTGTAACCTGTCCAAAGAAAATGTCTTCAGCTGCCCGGCCGCCGAGCAAGAGCGCAATCTGGTCCTCAAAGTACTCGGTAGTCATTGTCATCCGGTCTTCCGGGATAGACATCGTGTAGCCGCCGGCGCGCCCACGCGGGATGATGGTGATCTTTTGCACCGGATCGGTATTGATCAGATAGAAGCTGGTTACCGCATGGCCGGCCTCATGGTAGGCGGTCAGCTCCTTGTCCTCTTCGCTAATCACCCGGCTCTTGCGCTCCGGGCCGATGGCGATGCGATCGAACGCCTCCTGAAATTCACGCAGGCCGATAGTCATCTTGTTGCGCCGGGCGGCGAAAATGGCCGCTTCGTTGACCAGATTCTCCAGGTCTGCGCCGGAGAAGCCGGCGGTCAGCCGCGATATGTCCGGAAAGCTTACTTCAGAGGCCACCGGCTTACCGCGGGCGTGAATCTTCAGAATCTGCTCGCGCCCCACCACATCCGGCAGGTCCACGATCACCTTGCGGTCAAAGCGTCCCGGACGCAACAACGCCGGGTCCAGCACGTCCGCCCGATTGGTGGCGGCGATGACAATCACATTGGTCTCGTTGGAGAAGCCGTCCATCTCGACCAAAATCTGGTTCAATGTCTGCTCGCGCTCGTCATGCCCGCCGCCCAGCCCGGCCCCACGTTGCCGGCCAACCGCGTCAATTTCATCCACAAAGACAATTGACGGCGCATGTTCCTTGGCCTTGTTGAACAGGTCGCGCACCCGGCTGGCGCCGACGCCCACAAACATCTCCACAAACTCAGAGCCGGAGATATGGAAGAAAGGCACGCCTGCTTCCCCGGCGATCGCCCGCGCCAGCAAGGTCTTGCCCGTTCCCGGCGGCCCGATCATCAACACGCCCTTGGGAATACGCGCGCCGACCTGCACGAACTTCTCCGGCTCGCGCAGGAACTGCACAACCTCCTGCACCTCTTCCTTGGCCTCTTCCACGCCGGCCACGTCGTCAAAGGTCACCGTTGGCCGGTCGCCGTCGTTGATATTCTTCGCCCGGCTGCGCCCAAAGCCGAAGATGTTGTTGCCTCCCCCTTGCATCTGCCGGAATCCCCGGCTGAATATCCACAGCAGCAACAGCACCGGCCCCAGCGAAAGGGCAATACTGAAGAAGGTATTCCACACCGACTGGTCAGTCGGCTTGAAATCAAAGCTGTTTAGCTGCTCGGCGGTTACTCCCATCTCGGACAGAGTCTGCATCAGGCCGACAGAGCTCTCCTTGGTCGAGCTGACCACCGCATTCGGCGGATTACGCAAAACAACCTCCAGCCCGTCACCCGAAACTTCGATGGATTCAACATTGTTGTTGGCGATCTCAGTGACGATCTCAGACAGAGGCACTTGTTCCGGGGCGCTGAAGCGCCGGCTCAAGTAAAGCTGCAACCCGAGGATGATCACCAATATGGCAATTATCCACACCCAGGCGGGGATTGGATTGCGGGATCCTGATGGTTGTTCGTCCATATACTGTTACCTTATGGTACCTCGTCAGTTCCGCTTTCACGAAGCCGGACAACTGACGGAAAGGATAATCTTACTCGAAAACTATTTGAGCAAGATTAATTTCGAATCAATCGCTGAGTTTCCGGTAGAGGGGTGAGAGCGCGGCCACTTGCCGGTCGGCATGATAGCTACTGCGCACCAGTGGGCCGCTTTCCACCCATTTGAAGCCCAATTGGTAACCCCATTCCTTGAGGCTCTCGAACTCTTCCGGCCGGTAGTAGCGCTCGATTGGTAAATGTTGGCGGCTCGGCTGCAGATACTGACCAATCGTGAGAATATCCACACCACAATTGACCAGGTCCTGCATGACTGCCTGCACCTCTGCGATATCCTCTCCCAATCCCAACATGATCCCGCTCTTGGTGAGTACATCCGGCTGCATCTGCTTCGCATTGCTGAGCGTCGTCAAGGCCCACTCGTAATGGTCCTGCGGTTGCACTTTGCGGAAGAGTCGCGGCACGGTCTCAACGTTGTGGTTAAGGATCTCCGGCCGGGCATCCATGACTATCTTTAAGGCGACCTCGCTCCCCTTGAAATCAGGGATGAGCACTTCAATGGAGCAGCCGGGGTGAATCTCGCGGATGCGTTGTATGCTGAGCGCAAATATCGGCGCGCCGCCGTCCGGGCGCTCGTCTCGATTGACGGAGGTGATCACTACGTGGCGCAAATTCATCGCCTTCACTGCCTGAGCGACGCGCTCCGGCTCCTCCCAGTCCAACGGCATGGGCCGGCCGGTCTTGATGTCGCAGAAGCCGCAGCTGCGCGTGCAGATGTCGCCCAGAATCAAGAATGTCGCCGTTCCGGATCCCCAGCACTCGCCGATATTCGGGCACAGCGCTTCCTCGCAGACGGTGTGCAGCCGCTTGCTGCGCATCAATTTCTTAAGGAAATCATAGTTCTCGCCGCCCGGGACCCGCACGCGGATCCAATCGGGCCGTTGTCTGGAGGCGGTTCTTGCCGGCGCATCGCTCTTATCAATTGCAATCGACTCGGGGTCAATGAGGGTAGTCATGAAGTTACCTTTGCGGCATTCCTTGAAAGCTGCCGGGGACTTAAAAGGCGATTCTACGCATAAGCAGTGGACGCGACAAGCCGCGCCTCCACCCCAAAAACGTTGCTGAAAGAACGGAGCAGCGGCTCAATCAGTGCTTCGGTCTCCACATGCTCCCCCAGCAATTGGGCGAGGCTGATTACGCCATATTCCGCGATACCACATGGCACAATGCCGGCAAAGTGCGCCAGCTGGGGATCGACGTTCAGCGCGAAGCCATGGCTGCTGATCCCGCGCGCGCTTACTCGGACACCGATTGCGGCAATCTTCATCATCCCTGCTGCTGTGTCCACCCAAACGCCGGTGTAGCCGGGAAAGCGCTTTCCGGCAACGCGAAATGTGGCCAGCGTCTGGATGAGCACTTCTTCCAACTCCCGCAGATACAGGTGAAGGTCCGGCCGCGGCAAGCCCCGCGCGGTGTAATAACGCTTCAGATCCAGGATCGGGTAGCCCACCAGCTGGCCCGGCCCATGATAAGTAATGTCGCCCCCGCGATCCACCCGGCGCACTGCGATCCCTTGCTGCGCGCACTCCGCTTCGCTCATCAGCAGATGCTCCGGCTTACCGCTGCGCCCGATGGTGTACACCGCGTCGTGTTCCAGCAGGAGCAGCCGGTCCGGACCTGCGGTTGACCCCAGTTCTGCCGCCGACTGGCGCTGCAACACCAGGGCGTCATCATAGCATACACGTCCAAGCCACTCGGCCTCAAGCATTAGCATCTGCATATTCTACGTCAATAACGAAGTGGGCACTACTTGACTAAGGTGATACACAGGTTGCATAATGGGTGGCGACAAGTTGACGTAACAATATAGAGGCTGGCCGGGCGCGACTGCGGAACTTTACCTGCGGTAGTGAACCCACTGCATAAAAACATGCGCCGCGAAGAACCATTGTGGCAAACAAACGATCCCTTTCTGCTGCGCTTTGTTGGTCGCCACATTCCGCTGTTCCTCTTTCTCGTGCTCGCCGTGGCCGGCATGATCGCCGTTTACCTCTTGTTCTCACCGGCCTCGCCGGAAAATGTCGCCATAACCGAAATCAGCCGCGGATCGGGAATCCTTTCGGCCCCGATATTCAAGCCGCTGGCTTCCCGGCTGGTGACACAACGCTTCGCACAGACCACGCCGCCGGTGCGCATTGGCTTCATCTCCGGCCACATGAACAACGATTCCGGCGCGGTTTGCGATGACGGTCTGACTGAGGCGCAGGTGAATCTGGACATCGCCATGCGCGCAGCAAACCAGCTGAGAGCAAAGGGCATCCCGGTCACCATCCTGGCTGAATTCGATCCCCGGCTGCGCGGCTTTGCCGGCGATGCCTTAGTTGCGATTCACGCCGATTCCTGCGCCTACCTGAATGACCAGGCGACCGGCTACAAAATGTCACCCTCGTCTGTCTCAGACTCAGGCGCGCTGTATCAATGCATGGAGAGCGAATATTTCGCCGCCACCGGCCTGCAGTTCCATGCCAATACGATTACGCCGGACATGACTGATTATCACGCCTTTCGCGAGATTTCGCCCGGCGTACCTGCTATAATAGTCGAGACCGGCTTCATGAATCTCGATCGCGACCTGTTGACCAACAATGCGGACATACCGGCCGCTGGAATTGCGAACGGCATCCTCTGTTTCCTTGGAGCGACTGAATGACCAACGCCATGTCACCGACCTTGAAAGCAGCGCAAGAAGCCATCGCTGCCGGCAATACCGCCGATGCGACCCGGCTACTCAAACGCTGTCTGCGTGAGGATCCCAACGATCATCGTCCGTGGCTATGGTTGGCAGGGCTGGCCAAGACGAAACAGCAGAGCCTGGCCTACCTGGACCAGGCAGAAAAGTTAAGCCCCGGCGACTCGACCATTCAGAAGGCGCGCCTGTGGACGCAGCAGCACCTGCCCGATGCCGCTGAAGTAAAACACGAAACTACGCCCCCCATCGCCGCAGCGGCAGGGGCGGCAGCGAAAGGGACTGCACAAGCGCCCACTGCGACCGGACGCCGGACGGCAGTGCGCAGGAAGCCGGCCCCGGCCGCCGGTCCAGTCGCCGCCGGAACTGCCCCAAAACGCTCCTGGTTCGCCGCCGCCTTATTGTTGCTGCTCATCGCCTTTATCGTCGGCGGCGCGGCTCTGCTGCTCAGCAACCGCATTTTCCCGGCTTTCGCCCTGGCCGCCGCACCGACCAATACCCCGTTACCGCCGGAACTGGTGCTGGTGGCTGAAGCGCCGGAGGAAGTAAACAACCAGACGGCCGGCGAGGCGCCGGAAAACGAAACCGGGTTGCCGGGAGCGGATCCGTCCGCCATCCAGACCCCCACACCGGCGCCAACGCGCCTGGCCCCCACCCCAACCCTACAGCCGACTAACACACCCGCCCCGACGGCGACGATTGCGCCGACAGTCATTGTAAGCACCGGCGACGACCCCCTGGACATGGTAACCGTCGGCGAGGGCGAGCGCTGGGTTGACGTCAATCTGACCACGCAGTCGCTCACCGCCTATGAAGGGGCTACACCCGTCTTCAATACGCTGATATCCAGTGGAATGAGCGGTCACCAGACGGTTACCGGGCAGTTCCACATCTGGATGCGCTACGAATCACAAACAATGAACGGCTACCTGCTGGGCTACGATTACTACCTGGAGGACGTGCCGTACGTCATGTATTTTTACAACGACTATGCGCTGCACGGCGCGTATTGGCACAACAATTTCGGCACCCCCATGAGCCACGGCTGCGTCAATCTGCACCCCAGCGATGCCGAGTGGCTGTTCAACTTCACCAGCATGGGCACGCTGGTGAACGTGCATTACTAAGTGGCTCTCTCTTTGCGGAGACCCCCCGCAGGTCTTTCTTTGATAGCTCGTACCGCGCAAGACTCTGGAGAGACCTGCAGGGTTTTCGTCTTGGCTGGCGAGAAAATGACTGAGTGCGGGTCCGGCGACCAACGCGCCAACTAACTGATTAGCGGGCCAGCCCCTGCCCAAGCCGGTGCACGAATTCCTGGGCAGCCGCCGGCTTATCCTCCGCCCCATCTACCGCATTGATCAACGCGCTGCCCACAATCACCCCATCGGCGAATGACCCCACCTCGCGCGCCTGTTCCGGCGTACTGATTCCAAAGCCCACCGCCAGCGGGACGCTCGCCTGTTCGCGCACCCGCGCGATAAACTCGCCCAACCCGGCGGAGAGCGCGCGACGAGCGCCCGTGACGCCGGTCAGGCTGACCAGGTAGATGAAGCCGGCCGCCCGCTCCGCCACTTTCGCGATGCGCTCCGCGCTGCTGGTCGGCGCGAGAAAATATACCAGCGCCAGGCCGGCATCCCGCACGTACCTCTCACAGGTAGCCGCCTCCTCCAATGGGAGGTCAGGAACGATAAAGCCGTCCACGCCGGCCGCGGCCGCATCGCGCACATATTGCGCCTCGCCATAGGCCAGGATCGGATTGTAATAGCCCATCAACAGTATCGGCGTCTGCACCCCCTCTCGCCGCAATTCGCGCACCAACTCCAGGCAACCAGCGCTGGTGATACCTCGCTCCAGGGCAAGCTGTGTGCTGTGTTGAACCGTCGGCCCATCGGCCAGGGGGTCGCTGAACGGCACGCCCAACTCCAGCAAATCACTCTCGCCGGCAATCGCCCGCACGACGGCCAGTGAGGTAGCTCGATCCGGGTAACCCAGGGTGAAATAGGGCATCAGCGCGGCCGTCCGGCGCTCACCGGCTCCAGCAAAGGCAGCGGCGATGCGTTCCAACCCGGAAGCAGCGTCCCCAATCCCCGCCAACTGTCCTGCCCACCTTCCGTCGTTCAAGTCCGGCTACTTCCTCAAACGAGCTGCAGGCTCGGCGTGACGTCCAGGTCAAGTGAGTGCTGCTCGCCGGCCACGAAGCGGCGGTGGGCAGCAGCCGCAATCATGGCCGCGTTGTCCGTACACAACTGCATGGGCGGAAAGCGCACCGGCGCTTCCAGGCGGGTGTTCATAGCCCAGCGCAGCGCGCGGTTCGCCGCCACGCCGCCGGCCAGGTGCACCGCTTTCACCCCGAATACCTCGGCCGCGTGGGCCGCCTTGTCCACCAACGTATCGACAATTGCAGTCTGAAAACTCGCCGCCAGGTCGGCAACCGGTATCTGATCGGCCTCAAAGCGCTGCACCTCGCGCATGACTGCCGTCTTCAGCCCGCTGAAGCTGAAATCATACTCCTCGCGCAATAGCGCCCGCGGAAAGCGGAAGGCGTTCCGATTGCCTTCTTCCGAGATGCGGTCAATCGCCGGCCCGCCGGGATATTCCAGCCCAAGCATGCGCCCCACCTTGTCGAACGCCTCCCCGGCGGCATCGTCAATGGTGCCGCCCAAATGCTTGTATTCGAGATGGCCGGTCATCAGGTACAACTCCGTATGCCCGCCGCTTACCACCAGGGTCAGCAGGGGG
>CAYVQP010000084.1:0-5627 GCA_964452775.1 uncultured Ardenticatenaceae bacterium
CTTGTAACTCGAATTTTCAATTCGAGCCCGATTTGGAAAATCGGGTTACGACGTTGCGGGTCCTATGGTGTACCCGGCCAGATTTTCCAGCGCCTTCACCAGGGCGTGGTTGCCCTCTGCGCCGAGGCCCTGCTGCTGCAGGGTGCGGTAAAGTTGGAAGACCGTGCCCGTGCCCAGGAGGGGCACGCCCCACTGGTCCGCCGCTTCCAGCACCAGGCGCAAATCCTTTTGCTGCAGGTCAATGGTGAAGCCCGGCCGCCAGTCGCGCACCGCTGCCTGCACGCCGCGTTTGCTCAGCATCCAACTTCCGGCCGCCCCACCGGCAATCGCCTCAATACACCTCTGTAAGTCCAACCCGCCGGCCTGCGCAAAGAGCAGCCCCTCCGCCACGCCCAACATGGTCACCACTACGATGATCTGGTTGACCAGCTTGGCCGTCTGGCCCGCGCCAACCGCGCCCAGGTGGGTGATGTTGCGGCCCATTACTTGCAGCGCCGGCAACGCCCGCTGAAAGTGGACCTCATCGCCGCCCACCATGATGCTCAACGTCCCCTGCTGCGCCCCTTCCGGCCCGCCGCTGACCGGCGCGTCCAGCATGCCCACCCCGATTTCCGCCAGCCGGGCGGCCATGAGCCGGGTGGCCGCCGGGCTGATGGTGCTGTGGTCAATGACCAGGGATCCCGCCTGCGCCCCCTGCAGGACGCCGTCCGGCCCCAGGATGACCGCCTCCACGTCCGGCGTGTCGCTGACGCAGACGAATATCAGGTCGCTGGCCGCCGCCACCGCAGCCGGACTGTCGCCGGCGCGCGCACCCTGTTCGAGGAGGGCCGCGCTCTTCTCCGGGCTGCGATTCCAGACGGTCAGCGGGTAGCCGGCGCGCAGCAAGTTCCCGGCCATCCCCTGACCCATCATGCCCAGTCCAATGAAGCCGGTCTTATCCATCGTTCTCCTTTCAGACCCCGCAGGTGCAAACAACTATCTTCGCCCCGCCGCGATCCTGCGCGAGACCTGCGGGGTCTTTCTATGTCCTACAATCGCTCATATATCCCATGCACATCTGCCGCGTGGAAGCGGGCGACGCGGTTACTGGGCGGCAGGGGCTCTTCGTAGAACATCGCCGGCAACTCATCATCCTCGACCGAGAAGCCGGCCCGCTGATTGAAGATCGCCTCCAGCTTCAACGTCTCGCTGCCCAACTCGGTGAGGAAGGAGGGCGGCAGCTCCGTTCCCAGGGCGTGGTTGATCGAGTCGGCGATCAGCTCCGTGCTGACGTTGGTCACCGTGCGGCCGAAGACGCAAATGCCCAGCGAATCCACCGCGGCGGTAAAGATTTGCGCCTCCAGGCTAAACGCCATCAGCTCCTCCAGCCCCCGGTGACTGGTCCTGATTTTGGCCACGTTGCCGGCGGTGTGGTCCGCGCCCTGGGCGGTGGTCATCATGGAGATGCCCGTCACCTCGATGACCCGGGGGTCATAGGCGCTGATTGCCTGCCGCTTGATCACCGGCACCCGGCGCACCCCGTAATGCTCGCCCACGCGAGCGGTCCCTTGCGCCCAAATGCGGCCCAACTCCGTGCCGGCCGCAATCTGTCGCAGCGCTTCGGTCATAAAGGCGGCGTCGCCGAATTCGGCCAGCCCGGCTTCCATCAACACCGCCAGGGTAGCGCCCGTCTCGATGGTGTCAATGCCCAGGTCGTTGGCGATAAAGTTGAGCCGAGCCAGCACGTCCGGCTCGCTGATGCCGCAATTGGTGCCCAACAGCCCCAACGTCTCATACTCTACGGGCGAGACCACTTCCCGGCCCTCCTCATCCGCGTACACATTGCTGCATTGGATGACGCAGCCGGGCATGCAGGCGTGGGTCTGTTCCCCGCCGCGGGCGATGTTTTGTTCGCGGATAAAGTCGCCGCCCATTTTCAGCGGTTGGGCGTCGGATTCGGGCAGCGCGCCCAGGCTGAAGTTGCGCACCGGCAGGCCGCCGACGTGGTTGGTGAAGTCGGTCATGGACATGGTGCCGATGGCGTTGTACGTCTCCATTACGGTGGGGTCATTGCGCAGCCGGCGGGAGTATTCACGGATGTCGCCGGTGAATTTTTTGCGGTCATGCAGGCGCGGCGTCTTGTCCATGTCCACCACGATGGCCTTCACTCGCTTGCTGCCCATCACCGCGCCCACCCCGCCGCGAGCCGCCAGCCGGGAGGGACGGCGGTCGCTGTCGCTGAAGGCGATGCCGGCCAACAGCCCCTGGTACTCGCCGACGGGGCCGCAGATGGCCAGGCTGGTCTTCTGGCCGTAGCGGGCGTGCAGCAGCTCGGCGACGGCGAAGTTGCCCTGGCCCAAATAGGGCGCGCCGTCCTCAAACGTAATCGTTCCCTCGCGGCTGATGTGGATCAACAGCCACTCGTCGCTGACCCCGTGCAGGGTGAAGCCGGCCAGGTGCAGTTGGCCGAGGGCGTAGCTAAAGGTGCCTCCGCCGTTGGCCTCCTTGATGCCCCCGGTGAGCGGGCTTTTGCAGCCGACGCTGGTGCGATTGGCGTTGGAGTAGGTGCTGCCGGCCATCGGCCCGGCGGAGAAGATGAGCGGGTTGTCCGGGCCGAGGGGGTCTACGCCGGCGATGTCGTTTTCGACCAGGGTGCGGGCGATGAGATAGCGCCCGGCGCGCACGAGCTCCTCGCCGGATAGGATTTCCTCCCGGATTACCCGCGTGGGCAGGTCAATGTGCAGGTATTTTCGACTTTCTGTTGTGCTCATTCATTCTCGTCCATGTATTTTCATTTTCCCGGAAACTCAGAAGTTTCCGGGAAAATTCTTCGCTCGCCTATTTTCCCGGAAACTCAGAAGTTTCCGGGAAAATAAATGCCATTACTCCACCTCCTGCTGCCAGAGGGCGACGGCGACGGTCTGCACGCCCTGGCGCAGGTGGCGGCGAAAGGTGCTGAAAGGGATGTCCAGCAGCTCTGAGGCGGCCTCCTGGCTGGGGGCCGGCTGGACATACACGTGGTATAGCGCCCGGTACTGCTTGCGCTGCTTGGGGGTGGCCTGTAGCTGGTTCACCGCCTCCAGCAAAATGTCGCGCAGGGTGAGCGCCGGGTCTCCGGCGAGGCGGCGGTTCATCAGCCGGGAGCGGTGCAGGGGGTTGCCGGCCAGCGCCGGGGCGTCGTTCAAATTGCGCAGCCCTTCGCGCACCGCCTCGGCGAACTCCTCCCGGCTGAGAATGACCACCGGCTCGTCCACCTGCACCGGCGGCGGCAGTTCGGCGGAAAGCTCGCGCTCGCCCATCAATTCCAGCCAGGCCAGCGGGGACATCACCCGCCAGTCGCGGGTGAACATGCCGTACGTGCGCCCGCCGATGGTGTAGTCCAGCTCCGGCCGGCGGGGCAGGTCCGCATAGGCGAAAATCATGTTCCAGAAATCGGGGTCGGCGCAGGGCAGGAAGATGTAAGCCAGGCCGGGCGTGGTCAGGTAATGTTGCACCATGTTCAGGAAGATGCGGCTCTGCACGGGGGAGACGCTCTGATAGTCGTCCTTTGCCAGCCAGAAGCGAAAGCTGGTGGCGGTCTCGTTGGGGCGCAGGGCAGTCTGGCGCTCGATGAACTCCCACTGGCGAGCGATAGCCGGGTCGGCCGCGCGGTCCTCCGGCGTGGTGCGCTCGACGGCCACGCGGAACCAGACGCCGGCGGCGATCCCGCCCGCCCCGCGAATGACCGCCACTCCCTCCGGCTGGCTGCGCAACCAGTGGCGGGCGATTTCCGCCGACTCCGGCCCTTCGTGGGCGCGGATCATCTCCAGGATCGCCGGGTAGTCTTCCGGCCGGGGCTGGTCGGTGAAGACCGTGCCGATGGCCTGCCACTCGTAAAAGGGCTTCACCATTGGGTTATCGCGGTGCAGGAAGATGTAATCGGTCAGCAGCCGGCGCTGTTCGCGGCTATCCAGTTGCATCAGCCGGCCGATGTAGTAGGCGCGGGCGCGCCGGTGTAGCACCGCGTACCAGTCCGGCTTGCGCCAGCGCACGTCGTGGGCCAGCGCCTCGCGGGCCAGGTCGTGGGGGAAGATGCCGCCGGCTTCCATGTCCATCAGCGACAGCTCGCGCAGCCAGGCGAAGACGTCGTGAATCTCCGGGTCGTCCAGCAGGGCGGCGAGCAGCGATTCATTGGTGACCCGCACCAGCGCGCTGGCTTCCAGGGCGGTGCGATAGCGTTGGCTGGGAGCTTCGCGGGCCAGGCGGTCAACCAGCAGGCCAATCACGTCCGGCGAGTCTACGGGCGCGAAGGTCGTAGCGCCCTGCTGTTCGTAGAGGTCGGCGACCAGGGAGAGGGCCAGCGGGTGGCCGTGGGTGAACTCCCAGACAGATTGCTGGTCGTCAACTGGGATGGCCCGGCGCGAAAGATAAGCGCAACTCTCGTCCGCGGACAGGTTGCCCAGCGGCTGGGCGCGCATGAGTAGCTGCCAGGCCGGGTCCTCGCGCCAGCCCGTAGAGGGAGGGGTGCGTCCGGCGATGACCAGGAAGGCGTTTTCAGGCAGGCCGGGGGCAAACTCCTCCCGCAGCCAGTCGTCCAGCGGGCGGAGTAGTTCGTAGGTGTCCAGCAGGAGCACGAAGCGACGGCCCAATCCGGCAAGGAAGTCATGAAGACTTGCGCCGGCGGGCGCGTGCAGGCGAGCGGCCAGCAGCGCGGTGAACGCTTCCGGGGTAGCGTCTACGCTGCGCGAATCGAGGTACAGGGCGCTGGTTCCCTGTTCCTCCGCCAGATGGGCCAAGTGGCGCAGCAGGGTGGTCTTGCCCACGCCGCCCGGCCCGTAAAAGTGCAGCAGCAAGACGGACGGCTCCGGCGCGGCAATCATGGACGTGAATTCGTCGCGCTCACGCCGGCGGCCGGTGAAGCTGGACCGGCGGATTGCCTGAAGGCGTTCAACCCATCTGGTGGTTGCCACTTTACTCCTGTGTGATTCTTACCGGCGGTGTCCTGCGCGCAGTTGACTGGGCCTTATTATAGCGACTAATTAGCCGTGATGATACAAGGTTGGGCGTAATCCGGCCCAAAAGTGACCTTCAAGTTGGCCGCTGAGTGGGCTAGGATTTCAGCATGCAGGAATGTGTGATCCGGTCGCCGGTAAGGTGAGGCCTTGTGAAATGGAAACGATGCGAAATAAGAACGCGGTGCGCCGCCTGGTTGAGCGCGGTCTAAACGAGCAGGACCTGGCGGAGTTTGAGCTATTTTTCGCGCCCGACGTGGTGCATCATGGCTTGCCGGCCGGGCTGGAGGGGCTGCTTTCGCTGCTCCGCGCCTGCTTTGCGGCGGCGCCCGACCTGCGCGTGGTGATTGAGGAGCTGCAGGCGGAGGATGACCGGACGGTGTTGCGCTGGTCGGCGCGGGGGACATGGCCGGCAGAGTGGCCGCAGCCGGCCGGCGCGGGCGAGCGGTTCGCTATGACCGGGGTGGCGATTGACCGCTTTGCCGGCGGCCGCTCGGTGGAGCATTGGGATGATTACGAGTTGCGCGAGCTGTGCGCCGGGAATCCGCAATTGAGCGAGGAGATGGGAGATACACAGTGAAGGGGGCTTCTCTGTGTATCTCGGGGTGCAGAGATTGGGTGAACCGGATGGACCCGGCAAGGATGCCGGGGCTACGC
>CAYVQP010000084.1:5727-13081 GCA_964452775.1 uncultured Ardenticatenaceae bacterium
GGGCCGGGTTATTGGATGTTTTGGATGCCGTCGGTGGCGGCTTTGTCAATTAGCTCTTTCTTCGAGGCGGACTTGTAGGCGGCGACCTCCACGTTGACTTCTTGCTTCTCCATGGCCGCTTCCATCTGAGCCTCTTCTTCCTCGCTGAGTTCGTCCGCGATGACCAGGCCGCCCATCTTGCCCAGCTGCTCCAGGACGTGCTGGCGGTCAACCAGCTCGAAGGAGACGAAGACGGCGGAATCGCCCGGCTGGAGATTGTCCGCAAGCTCCTGGACGAACTTCTGTTGTTTGGATTTGCCGCGCCGGCGGGTAATCAAGGCGCCCAGGCCCACTCCGGCAGCGATGCCGATCAGCGGGCCGGCGAAGGCCAGACCCAGCAACAGGCCCCAAAAGCCGCCCCAGCGCTTGGTGTGCTTCGGGTCCCAGCTCTTGGTTTCGCTGAGTTGGACTTTGCCCTTGTCGTCCCGTTGGGCGACGGCCATGGTGGTCAGCTTAATCAACTGCGACTCGACCATGCCTTCAATCTGGTTGTAGGCGAGCTGCGCTTTTTGCTGGTTACCTTTGAATATGAGTACTGCGATTCCGCTCATCGTTTGTCTCCTGGTTACGGGTGAATGGATACCTGCCGGCTTTGCGGGTGAGGCTTGAGGTAAGTATAGCCGGGTATGGGTATGGGTTCAAATGGTTCAAGGTTCCCCTATAAGAAAACCCCGCAGGTCTTCCAGCAAGAAAACCCCGCAGGTCTTTATAGTCCGGCGTGGCAAGGCGTGACGTGGGAAGACCTGCGGGGTTTCAATTCTACTACTCCACCGGGTCCGGGATGGGCATCATCATCTTGCCGTCAATGAAGCAGTAGGCCCAATGTTCGCCCGGCTCCAGGGAGCGGGCGATGGCGTGGCCGGTCTCCTGCGAATGTTGGCGGGCGTGCCGGTTGGGCGATGAATCGCAGCAACCGACGTGGCCGCAGGTGAGGCACATGCGCAGGTGTATCCAGCGGCCGCCGATGCGCAGGCAATCCTCGCAGCCCTTAGAGTTGGGGGCGACGCGTCGAATCTGGTCGGTGTGGGTGCAAGTAGTCATGGAGTCTCCGGATTGGTTAGTTGGTTTTCTGCGTACGGGAGTTTTGGTCAAGGTTTGAGCAACTCTCCGCCGCCCGCCGGGTTCCCGTTGAATGGCGGGAGGGCTAGAAAGGCTTGAAGATCATCAGCCAGGTAATGATGGCGATGGCCCCAAAGCCGGTGACCGCCAGCCACATGGGCCGGCTGCTGGTGAGCAGGGAGTCTAGCTGCTCGGCCGGGGCAGGATCGCCCGCGGGCTGGAGCTTGAAACCCTTCATCCAGGGCAGGCCGGCCGCCTGCCGGAGTTGCCCGTAGTAGGAGGAGGCCGCCATGCCCATGTACATGTAAATGGCGACCAGCAGGCCGATGGAGAGCCAGATCCAGCCCTGGCCCCACCACTTGCCGGTGAAACCGCCGATAATGCCCGTGACCAGCAGCAGCAAGATGGAAGGGTGCAGCACGCCCAGTGTGCCGCTGGAGAGGTTGAGCAGCGCCTGGATGCGGTTCAGGTCGCGCTCCTTCCGCAAGGCGAAGGCGACCCCGGCGGAGATGCCGTGAGCGATGAGGAATGAGAAGACACAGAGGACGTGCAGGTAGGTAACCCAGCTGTACATGCGTTATCTCCCGGCCAGTAAAGCAATGCCGATAATCAGGGGGGCGACGTAGTGCAGCCAAGGATAATACATGTCCCGTGGTCTGGCAACAGGGAGGATGATCAGCCAGGCGATGTTCCAGATGAGAGCGGCCCAACCAACCCAGCCGGGCAGGAAATGGGATTGGAGGATGGATGCGCCAAAGGCGGCCTGGCTGACGAAAAGTAGGATGACGGCCAGTACCATTGGGACGTAGTAGTATTGTTGGGTCTGCAGGTTCAGGCTCTCAGCGACCAGGGTGAGGGTGGTTCCGATGAGCAGGATGGCGAGCGCCAGGGGGGCCAGGAGGTCTTCGCCGGCATCCTGGAGGAGTTGGGCGAGGAGGACAAAGCCGAGGGCGGCGCTGAGTGCGGCGGCCATGACGACGCCCCTTTCCCAGTAGAGGTATCTGCGGGATTGGGCTGCGGGCGCTTTCCAGATGACCCGGCCGGTGAAGAGCAGGCCGCCGGGGAGGAAGATGAGTGCGCTGAGGATGAGCAGGCCGGCGGCAACGGTCAGGTTGTTGGACATGGCGACTGGTCCTTTCTGGGTTGGGTTTGCCGGGATGATTATGGCAGGTTTGGGAGCGTTTGTCACGGGTTGTGGTGGAGAGGGGCCGAATTGGAAATTCGGGTTACGGGGTGGGAGGGATCCAGAAGTTAGTGAGGCCCGCGCCGGGGAGCAGGGGGGCCAGGTGGAGGGCGTCCGGCGTGGCGATAATCGTCTGGCCGCCGGCGCTCAGGTCCCACATCCGCCAGCGGGAGAAGACGTGGATGCCCAGTTGAGCGCCGGCAAGTTGCAGGCGGCCGGGCAGCGCGTATTTCAGCCACGCCTGCTGATTGGACAGGCGGCCGATGTCCGCCGGGTCCACGTCCGGCGGCGGCGGGCCGGGGTCGTAACCTTGCCAGGGCTGCGTCCAGGCGGAAAAGGGCATCTCGTTGTTGGGCACGGCGATTAGCTCCGGCTGCAGCGGCCGCAGGGCGGCGTACACGTCGGGATACCAGGAGTCGGCGCAGATGAGGCCGGCCAGCCGGCCGGCCGGGGTCTCAAAGATGGGTAGCTGCGCCGGAGCACCTGCGGCGGTGAAGGGGGCTTCCGCGCGCGTCTGGTGGACCTTGCGCACGATGTGCGGGTGCGCCCGGCCGTCCGGCCCGAAGAGCAAGCTGATGTTTTGCAGCGGGCCGGGGCGCGGGCTGAGCCGGCCGTCCTGGAGCGCCGGCTGCGGCAGGACGATTGAGCCGGCGACAATGGTGATCCGGTAGCGGGCGGCGAGCTGCTCGAAGGTGCGCTGGTAGACGGCCGCCATCAGGGGAGCCTTCAGGCGGAAGACGGCGTCGGTCAGCCGGCTGCGGCCGCGCGCGCGGGGCAGCACACTCAGCAGGCGCAGCGGATGGGCGAACAGCAGCCCGCGCATCGCCGCCTTGACCGTTGGGGCGGTGTAGACTGCGGCGCGCTCGTTCAAGGCCGCCAGCCAGGCGCCGGTGTATTCGGGGAAGACGGCCACCGTCCGCGGCGTCAACCAGCCTTGCTGCGCGGCGAGGGCCAGGTAGCCGTCTAAACGCTGCTGGAAGGCGGCCGGGGTGGCGTAGTCGGCCGCCCGCATGTCGCTCTGGATGCCGACGAGGTTGCCGCGACGGCTGTCCGAGTTAAGGGAATGAAGGTGGGCGGCGGCCGGCTGTGGCATCCCTTAAGCTGGCAAAGATGTCCAACCCCGCAGCTCTTTCAGCGACCCTATCGGAAGCGAACGCACCTGGTGAGAGCTACGGGGTGTTTCCAGTTCACTTCCTATCAGCCGCCGAACCTCTGGGCCAACTCCCTCGGGTCGAGAAACAGTTCGATGTAGCCGCAGTTGAGGCAGGCGCGCGCCCGGCGAACGAGAGTTCCTCTGCGGACCATGCCCGTCTGGCGGTCGCTCACGTAGTTCAGCTCATTGCCGGAAGAGACGCGGCCCAGATCAAATTGGCCGCCGCACTTTGGACAGGTCGGCATGGGGAAGTTCTCCTTATTGTGTGGTTAACAATACAATGGATTCTAGCGCAATCGCGCTCATTTCGCCGCCCGCCCGGCAAATTCGCCGGCGCGCTGCTGCCGGCCGGATGCGCGACAGGCGCTTTGGGGCTATAAATGGGGCACAGTCGGGTGCTTGAGTTTTTGGCGAGGCAGGATGAGTGAAGGCGGGCTGGCAGCAAAGCTGCGTGAGATTGAGTATTTCGGGCTGGTGAGCGAGCCATGCCTGGAGCGGCTGGCGCAGGGGGCGCGGCGGCGCAGTTTTGCGGCGGGAGAGGGGCTATTCTTTGAGGGGGAAGAATCGGCGGGGCTTTGGGTGTTGGAGGAGGGCCTGGTGAAGGCCTTCAAGTTGTCCAGGGACGGGCGAGAGTACGTGCTGCGCATCTTTGGGCCGGGCGAAACGATGAATGACCTGGCGGCGCTGGATGGGGAACCCAATGTAGCCAGCGCGATGGGCGTGGCCGCCGGCGTAGCCTGGGTCATCCCCAGCAGCGTCTTCCTGGCGGCGCTGGAAGAGGATCGTGAATTGGCCCTGGCGGTCATCCGCGGGCTGGTGGGCCGGGTGCGGGCGCTGGTCGGCCGGGTGGAGGACCTGGCGCTGCGGCCGGTGACCGGCCGGTTGGCGCGTTACCTGTTGGAGCAGGTGGAGAATGAAGGCGCGGCCGAAGGACAGGTCACCCGGGCGCTGATTGCCAGTACTTTGGCGACCACGCCGGAATCCGTCAGCCGGTCGCTCCGCGCGCTGGAGGAGGCGGGCGGCATCCGCTTTGACCGCCATCGCATCGTCATCGTCCGGCCGGAAGTGTTGCGCGAAGCGGCGGCGCTATGAGGAACTACCCCCTCCGGCTCACTGGTTGAGGGTGTACTTCAGCACGCGGTTGCCGTTCCGGTCCATGACCAGTAGTTCATTCTGATTGTTGAAGACCATCCCAAAGGGGACGCCGTCCATTTCGATGAGACCGAGATAGCGGCCGCCGGCCTCAAATACTTTGATGCCGTCGAAGTCAGCGGCGAAGATGCGCCCGCCCCCGTCTACAGCCAGGGCGGTGGGTGAGGTCTGAAATTGGTCGGGAGCGTCGCCCTGGCTGCCGATGCGGTCCAAAAATTGACCACTCGAGTTAAAGATGTGCACGGCGTCATTGCCCAGAAGGTAAATATTGCCGGCTCCATCCACGGCCATTTCTTGGAAGGTGGAAGCGATGGCAGAGTCGATGGGCGCGTCAAGGGTTAGTTGGCCCTGGGCGTCCAAGCGCAGAATCCGCTCTTCACTGGCGACGACCAGGCTGCCGTCCGCCGCGGTGGCTAGCCGGGAGTATCCAAACGTGCCGCCGCCGTCTGGAGGCAGCGCCAAGGCGGGCAACGGCGCACCCGTCATCCCGTCAAAGGCTTTGACATCGTTGCCGTCTATGACGTACAGCCGGCCCTGGGGGTCGACGGCCATGGCGCTCATGTACAGGTCGCTGCCGGCGTTCCAGGTGGCCAGGAAGCTGCCCGCGGCGTCGAATACCTGGATGCGCCCGCCGCTATAGTCGCCCGTGTAGATGCGGCCGGAGCTGTCCACCCCGATGCGCCGCGTATCGTTGAAGAAGCCTGGGCCGGTTCCTTCCTGCCCGCCGAATTGGAAGGCGAGTTGGGCCAGGCCGGGGGTGGATGTTGCCCCCGGCAGCGAGGTGGCGAGCAGGTTGGCCCCGGGCAGAGCGGTGCCCAGGAGGTCCTCAGCGCGGCCGGTTCCGAGCGAGAGGAGACTGCCGCCGAGCAGTACCGGGATCAGGGTAGCGGCAAGCGCAAAGAGGACGATGGCGGCTGCCACGCACCCAAGGAGGCGCCGGCCGGTGCGGCTGGGATACTCGGCTCCGCTGTAGGCGGAGCCGGCGCCGGCAAGGTTGGAGAGGTTGACTTCGATGCGCTGCAAGGAGGGCTGCCGGTCTTGCTTGCGTAAGGTTTCGGGGACGACGACGGTGCTGAGGCAATACTTGCATTTGACGGAGGTGGCGGTGTTGTCCGGATCTACTTCCAGGGCGGCGCGGCAGTTGGGACATTCGAAGGTCTGGGTCATTCTGCTTTCCTGCTGGGTTGATAGGCTTTGCGTTCGGGCCGGTCTGCGCCGGCCGGATGGTGGCAGTCTACTGATAAGCGGCGTGAATGTCAATGGGTGAAATGTGCCGGAGGCAGCGGCGGTTTCTTCGCTAACCACGGTGGTCGCCCCGCACGTCTCGTAATTTGGTGAGAGCTGCGGGGTGTCCGTAAAGGCTGACGCTCGGCCCATTGTCCGGCGCGGGAAATTGATCGGGATCATGGCGCGGAAGTGGATGGGGAGGTATGGTGGATGTAGAAGAGGCGGATTGGATATCCGCGTTACGGGTTAGTTGAGATGAATGACGAATTTCATGTGGTGGTGGTAGGGGGCGGCTTTGGCGGGCTGCGCGCGGTGAGGCGGCTGCGCGGGAAGAAAGGGATGCGGGTGACCCTGGTGGACCGGCGTAACTTTCACCTCTTCCAGCCCTTGCTCTATCAGGTAGCCACCGGCGGCCTGTCTCCCGGCGACATCGCCTATCCGTTGCGGGCGGCGGTGGGCAAGAACAAGAATGTGAGCGTGCTGGCGGCGGAAGTGCTTGACGTGCTGCCCGACGAGCGGCGGGTGATCTTGAATGATGGCGAGCTGGGCTATGATTGTCTGATTGTAGCCGCCGGGGCGCGGAACCATTATTTCGGCCGGGAGGAATGGGGCGAGCTTGCGCCGGCCCTGAAGAGCGTGGAGGATGCGCTGGAGATCCGCCGCCGGGTCCTGCTGGCCTTTGAGGCGGCGGAGCGGGAGGAAGATGAGCGCCGGCGGCAGGGCTGGCTGACCTTTGTCATCGTCGGCGGCGGCTCGACCGGCGTGGAGCTGGCCGGGGCGATTGCCGGCCTGGCCCACGAGACCCTGGTGGGCGAGTTCCGCCGCTTTGATACCCGGGACTCACGCATCATCCTGCTGGAGGGAGCAAGCCGGATCCTGGCCGCGTTCCCGGAGAGCCTGGCCGCCAAGGGAGTGCGCGCGCTGGAGAGGCGTGGGGTGGAGGTGCGCACGGGGGCGCTGGTGCGGGAGATTGACCAGGAGCGGGTGACGATTTTCCGGGATGGCGTGGGAGAGGAGATGCTGGAGGCGCGAACCGTCCTCTGGGCGGCCGGGGTGCGCGCCTCGCTGTTGGCGGAGCGGCTGGCCGGCCGCACGGGGGCGGAGCTGGATAGAATGGGCCGGCTGGTGATTGAGCCGGATTTGTCCCTGAAGGGCTACCCGCACATTCTGGTGGTGGGCGACATGGGACACTTCGAGGATGAGGAGGGGCGGGCGCTGCCGGGGGTGGCCCAAGTGGCGATGCAGCAAGGGGACTACGCGGGCCGGCTGGTATTGGCCCGATTGAAGGGCCGGGAGTTGGAGCGCTTTCATTACCGGGACAAGGGAAGCATGGCCGTCATTGGGCGCAGCGCGGCGGTGGCGGATTTGTGGGGCCTCCACCTGAATGGCTTGTTGGCCTGGCTGATCTGGCTGTTCGTGCACATCAGCTTCTTGATTGGCTTTAACAACAAGGTGCTGGTGCTGATTCAGTGGGCGTGGGCTTACTTCACCCGCCGGCAGGGTGCGCGCCTGATTACGGGCGAGGAGCTGTACCCGCGGCT
>CAYVQP010000084.1:13181-16767 GCA_964452775.1 uncultured Ardenticatenaceae bacterium
TCCGCGGGATCGCCTTCGCCGGCGAACTCGATGGTCACCGGCCCGGCGTAGTTGGCCTCGCGCAGGATGCTGAACAGGTGGGCGTGGGGCAGGTGCGGGTCGTCGCCCGCCGGGGTAAATGTGTGCGTCTTAAGGTGGAAATGGTTGGCCCGGCGAGCGAGTTCGCGCCAGGCGTGCTCGCGGTTCGGGTGATCGTCGGGGAGGTTGGCCGGGTCAAAGCAGCAGCCCAGCGCCGGCCGCAGGGAGGGCGGCAGCAGCGCGCCGGCGGCGTCCACGATCCGCATGTGCCGCTCGATGTCCGTGCTCACGCCCCAGTGGTTCTCGATGGTGAAGCGGAGGGCGGGCCGGCGCGGGGCGGCGTTGGCGATGAAGCTCGCCAGCCGGTGGGCGATGGTGCGGTCCTGTTCGGCGGGAATGCCGGGCGATCCGCCCAGGTTTAGCCGCAGCCGCGACGCTTGCAGCAGGTGAGCGGCGGCGAGGCCGCGCCGCAGGTAGAGTTGCTGGGCGGGCCACTGGTGGGCGGGGACGGTGAAATCGCTGTTGATGGTCCAGGTGAGGACGGGGGTGCGCTGCTCCTGGGCGGCGCTGAGTAGTTTGCGCAGGGTGCTGCGGCTGTAGCGCCACAGCTCGGGCGGCGCGCCGGGCAGCAGGGAGATCAGCGGGCGACGTAGCCGGCTCAGCCGGGGCGGCGGGAGCATGAAGTCGTTGCACTCGATGTGCTGAATGCCCAGCGCGGCGGCGGAGGCCGGCTGCTGCAACAGCGACCAGTTGCCGGCGTAGTACGGGTCGTGCCAGGACCAGGAGCTGACGGCGAGGAGCGGGAGAGCCGGTTGCCCGGATGGTTGGTTCATAATGCTCAATTTCCTGATTTCCACACTTTGCCGGAACGCAGGATAGCGCCAATCCCCGGCGCGGCCTGAAAGAGCGTCCGGGAAAGCGCTGCGCCGGCGGCGCGGTTCCACGATTATGGAGTATATAGTATCCGCCGGAGCGGAGAAGTGAATTGACGCGCATCAATTACGGGCCGGTGGGTATGGTGGTATGGTGTGGAGGATTCGAAACAATTTCGAAAATCGGTTGATTTGGAGATGCAGAGATGACCAAGATTGGCTTATTTTATGGGTCGGACACGGGCTATACCGAGCTGGACGCTGAGCTGATCGCCAAGGAGTTCGAGGCGGTAGCGCCCGGACTGGTTGAAGTGCATAATATTGGGCACACGCCGCTGGAAAAGATGCTGGAGTATGAGTATCTGATAGTCGGTTGCCCGACCTGGGATATCGGGCAGTTGCAATCGGATTGGGACAAATACTATTCTGCGCTGGACAACCTGGACTTCACGGGGAAGAAGATGGCGATTTTCGGCGTGGGCGATCAATACGGCTACGGGGATACTTTTTGCGACGCGATCGGCATTTTGGGCGAGAAGTTCGAAGAGCGTGGGGCGCAGTTGGTCGGTTTCACCTCGACGGAAGGTTATGCCTTCAGCGCCTCGATGGGGGAGAGGGATGGACAGTTCATGGGCCTGGCGCTGGATGAGGACAATGAGAGCCAGTTGACGGCGAAGCGGGTTTCGGACTGGGTCTGGCAATTGGTGGATGAGTTTGACCTGGTGGACCTGTTGGAGCCGGCGTAATGGACGGGGTGATGTGGTTCCCGCTGATTGATCTGGAGCGTTGCACCGGCTGCGGCGATTGTGTGACCGCCTGTCCCACGCGGGCGATTGCGCTGGTGGAATCGAAGGCGGCGCTGTTGGAGCCGGAGCGCTGCGATTATTCGGGCTTGTGCGAGCGAGTTTGCCCGGTGGAGGCGATTTCGGTGCCCTATTTGGTGGTGATGGGGACCGCATGAACGTCGCCGGACAGGGTTGTGCAGGAGGGTTTGAATGCCGGCTGTAACGCGATGGTTTATCAGGTCGGCGCTGGTCTATCTGGTGGCGGCGCTGTTGTTGGGCGTGGCGCTGGCCCTGCCGACCTCCGTCCCGCTGCCGGCGTTCGTGCGCTTCATGAACCCGGCCTACTTCCACCTGTTCCTGGTGGGCTGGGTGACGCAGATGATTTTCGGGGTCATCTACTGGATGTTTCCCATTATCACCCGGGCGAACCCACGGGGAGATGTGCGCCTGGGGTGGGCCTGCTACGGGCTGCTCAATGTGGGGCTGCTCCTGCGCGTGCTCGGGGAGCCGTTGACCGGCCTGTATGCGGAGAGCGGGGTGGGCTGGTTGCTGGCGGTTTCGGCGCTCTTGCAGTGGTCGGCCGGGCTGCTGTTTGTGCTCCTGGCCTGGCCGCGGGTGAAGGAGCGCTACAGGGGGGAATGAGATGCCTCGCTTGAGCCAGTGGTTGATCAAGGCGGCGCTGATTTATTTGTTGTTTGGATTCACCGTGGGTGGGCTGCTGCTGGCCAATAAGGGAGTGCCGCTGCACCCGATGTTGTGGAGCTGGTTGCCGGCGCACATCGAGTTCCTGCTGATGGGCTGGATCGTGCAAATGACCATGGGCGTGGCCTTTTGGATATTGCCGCGCTTCTGGCAGCCGCCGCGCCGGCCGCGGGTGTGGCTGGTAGTGGCTGCCTTCGCTTTGCTGAATGTGGGCATCTGGCTGGTAGTGGCCGGGACGGTGTTCCGGGCCGGCGAATGGGTGTTCTTTGCCGGCCGGCTGGCGGAAGTCGGGGCGATGGTGATGTTTGTGTTGCATGGTTGGGGCCGGGTGGTGTCCAGAGAGGGGACGTGAAAGAGGGATATTTGCCGGGGTACTAATACCCGTCTGC
The DNA here is from genome assembly GCA_964452775.1 of uncultured Ardenticatenaceae bacterium. Lineage (GTDB taxonomy): Bacteria > Chloroflexota > Anaerolineae > Promineifilales > Promineifilaceae > JACKCB01. The sequence continues at coordinate 15,948 of CAYVQP010000084.1, forward strand.
CGTGCCCTCTGCACCCTCCCTCATCTCTGCACGCCAAACCACACCCTGATTCCCGAACCGTCGCGCATTTTTTCTCACGCGAAGACGCGAAGGACGCGAAGGAAGAAAAAGCCTTCCTCTTCTTGGCGTTCTTCGCGTCTTCGCGTGCCAAACCTCTTCTCCTGAATCAGATAGCGGGTAGGGGGAACGCGCCCGGCGCCCCGGCAACTAGAAGGCCCTTTTCTCACGCGAAGACGCGAAGGACGCGAAGGAAGAAAAAGCCTTCCTCTTCTTGGCGTTCTTCGCGTCTTCGCGTGCCAAACCTCTTCTCCTGAATCAGATAGCGGGCAGGGGGAACGCGCCCGGCGCCCCGGCAACTAGAAGGCCCTTTTTTCCCGCGAAGACGCGAAGGGCGCGAAGGAAGAAAAAGCCTTCCTCTTCTTGGCGTTCTTCGCGTCTTCGCGCGCCAAACCTCTTCTCCTGAATCCGAGAGTGGGCAGGGGGCGCGCCGGCCGGAGTTCTGGCAACTCGGAGGCACTTTTCTCACGCGAAGACGCGAAGGACGCGAAGGAAGAAAAAGCCTTCCCTTCTTGGCGTTCTTCGCGTCTTCGCGTGCCAAACCTCTTCTCCTGAATCCGATAGTGGGCAGGGGGCGCGCCGGCCGGCGTCCCGGCAACTCGAAGGCCCTTTACTCACGCGAAGCCGCGAAGGACGCGAAGGAAGAAAAGGCCTTCCCTTCTTGGCGTTCTTCGCGTCTTCGCGTGCCAAACCTCTTCTCCTGAATCAGATAGCGGGTAGGGGGAACGCGCCCGGCGCCCCGGCAATTAGAAGGCTCTTTTCT
>CAYVQP010000085.1:0-6875 GCA_964452775.1 uncultured Ardenticatenaceae bacterium
GGGCGCGCTGTCGATGGGCGCGCTGCTGCTCTCCATCCTGCGCGACGAGGGTCTGGCCGACCTGGTGGCGGTCAGCGAAGCGGCAGACGTGGAGGCGGCCCGGGCGCTGGTGGACAGCGGCGAGGCCGGGGTGGCCCTCACCGTTCCGCCGGAGTTCTCGGCGGTGTTGGCCGGCGGAGAGGGCGAGGCGGTGATAGACCTCTATCAGGACCCCACCCTCACCCTCGGGCCGGGCATCGTGCGCGGGCTGGTCAGCGGGCTGGTGGACCAGTTTCTCGCCGGCCGCATCGGCATCGGGGTGGCCATTGAGCAGGCGGCAGAAGCCGGCTTGCCCGTGGATGATGCCCTGGTCAACGCAATCGTGGCCGCCCACCTGCAGGCCATACAGCAGCAACAGGAGGGCGCTCCGGCCAATGCGCTGGTGGTCGTGCGCGCGCCGGCGGACAGCAGCGGAAACGCCGGGGACAACGATTTCAGCACCTTCCTGGGCTTGATTCTGGCCGGCCAACTGGTCTTTTTCGCCTTCTTCACCGGCGCGTCTTCCCTGCAGTCCATCCTTACCGAAGATGAGCGCGGCACCCTGCAGCGGATGTTCACCACCCCCACCTCGCACCTCTCCATTATGTCCGGCAAATATGCCAGCGCGCTCTTGTTGCTGGTGGTTCAATTCGTGGTCCTGGCGGTCATTGGCGTGCTGGTATTTAGCGTTTATTGGGGCCTGCCGCTGAGCGTGCTGCTGGCCGCGGCCGGCGTGGTCTTTGGGGCGGCGACCACCGGCCTGTTTCTGGTGTCAATGATGCGCAGCAGCCGGCAGGGCGGCACGGTCTTTGGCGGCGTACTGACCATCACCGGCCTGATCGGAATGCTGCCCATATTTGCCGCCAGCGTGCCGGATCCGCCGCCCCTGGTGAACACCATTTCATTGCTCACTCCCCAGGGCTGGGTCTTGCGCGGCCTGACCGAGTCCATGGACGGGGCCGGGGCGGCGGCCGTCGCCCTGAATACCGCTATTGTGTTCGGCTGGTGCCTGGTCTTCGCCTTTATCGCCCAGCACCGGCTGAGAAGGCGATTCGATAGGTGACTTGACCACCGCCCGCAGCTCCTCGAAAGCTGCACGCTCTGGCTGAAGAGAGAACAACCATGCGCATCCTGGACATCGCCATCAACGACCTGCGGCAAATTTCCCGCGACCGGACCTCTTTCATCTTTCTGCTGATCATGCCGCTCGCCTTCACCCTGCTCTTCGGCTTTGCCTTCGGCGGCTTCTCCGCCGGCGAGGAAGATGAGGAGGACCCCCGGCTGGCGGTCATCGTGTTGAATCTGGACGGCAGCGCCCTCAGCGACGAGGTCCCGGCGCTACTGGAAGGTTCAACCGTCGTCCGCCCGGGCGGCAGCGCCGCGGACGAAGCGGAACTGGAGCGGCGGTTGGCCGATGGCGACTTTGCCGCCGGGGTGATCATCCCGGCCGGCTTTGCGGCGAGCGTTTACGCCGGCGAGCCGCAGCCACTGGTGGTGGTGGCCAGCACGGTGGAGACGGCAGGCGGCGCGGCGGCCCGCGAGATTGAGGCCCTCAGCGTCCGGCTGGAGGCAGCCATGCTTAGCGCCCAGGTGGGCCTGCAGGCGGTCGAGACCCGCCAACCATTCGCGGACGAAGCCGCCCGGCAAGCATACTTTGATGAAACCCTGCACCGCGCCCTGGCCGGCTGGAGCGAGCCGCCGGTGACCATGCGCGTCACCCAGGCGGCGGCCGGCGAAAACGATGTCGTCGCCGAGGTTTACGGCGGCAACGCCTTCGCCCAGTCATCGCCGGGCATGATGGCCCAGTTTGCCATCGCCGGCCTGATGGGCGCGGCCGGCATCCTGGTCGCCGAGCGCAAGAGCCGCAGCTTGCGCCGCCTGCTGACCACCGCCATGTCGCCGGCGGCCATCCTCGCCGGCCATTTTCTGGCCATGTTTATCGTCATTTTCATGCAGTTGAGCATCCTCATCCTGGTGGGCCAGCTCTTCTTGCGCCTGAACTACTTCGGCCAGCCGGCGGCTACCCTGCTGTTGGTCACTACCACCTCCCTGTTCAGCGCCGCCCTGGGCCTGCTCATCGGGGCGGTGGCTCGCTCGGAGGAGCAGACTATCGCCCTGGCCCTGATTCCGATGTTCGTGCTGTCGGCGCTGGGTGGGGCGTGGGTGCCGCTGGAGTTTACCCCGCCGGCTTTCCAGCAGGTCGCCCGCCTGACCCCGTTGGCCTGGCTGATGGACGGCTTGAAGGACATCATCATCCGCGGGCAGGGAGTCGAAGTGGTCTGGCCGGCGGCGGCCGTTTTGCTCGGCTACGCCGCCCTGCTGCTCGTCCTCGCCGTCTGGCGCTTTCGCTTTGAATAATGAAGCGTAGCGCGATTTTCCCAAATCGCGCCCTATTGGTGTGACATGAATACCTACATCGCCCTGCTACGCGGCATCAACGTCGGCGGCCATAGCAAATTGCCCATGCGCGAACTGACCGCTGCGCTCACGGGCCTGGGCCTGCGTGATGTGCAGAGCTACATCCAGAGCGGCAACGTGGTCTTTCGCAGCGAGCAGGAGGATCCGGCCGCGCTCTCCCGGCAAATGAGCGCCGCCATCGAGCAAAGCCACGGCTTCGCGCCGGGGGTGATTGTGCTGCCGCAGGAGGCGCTGCGGGCGGCCATCGCGGCCAATCCCTTCCCAGAAGCGGAGGCGGACCACAAGTCGCTGCACTTCTTCTTCCTGGATGAGGGGCCGCTGGCGCAGGACATGGCGGGCCTGGAGGCGTTGCGGGCGGCCAATGAGCGCTGCGCCCTAATTGGGCGGGTCTTTTATCTGCACGCGCCGGACGGCATCGGGCGCTCAAAGCTGGCGGAAAGGGCCGGCAAGGGTTGGGGAGTAGCCGTCACCGCCCGCAATTGGCGCACGGTGAGCACGCTGATGGAGATGGCGGACGCGGCGGCCTCCACTTGAGGCGGTAAGGCTGGTTAGCGCGCCAACGCCTGCCGGAAGGCGGCCAGATTCCCGGCAATGCCCGCCGGCCCGCTGAAGACCGCGCTCCCCGCCACGAGCACATCCGCCCCGGCTGCGGCAATCTCAGCGGCGTTATCCGGCTTGATGCCCCCGTCAACTTCCAGATAAGCGGCCGGGTTGCGCTCGTCGAGCATGGCGCGCAGCCGGCGCACCTTGTCCGTGCTGGTGGGGATGTAGGATTGGCCGCCGTAGCCGGGGTTGACGGACATGACCAGGGCCAATTCCACATAGGGCAGGATTTCGTACAGCGTTTGCAGGTCGGTGGCCGGGTTGAGGGTGACGCCGGGGCGCACGCCCAGCCCGCGGATGGCCTGCACCGTGCGATGCAAGTGGGCCAAAGCCTCCACGTGTACGGTCAGGATGTCCGCCCCGGCTTCGGCGAATTCAGCCAGCAACGAATCGGGCCGGCTGACCATTAAGTGCACGTCCAGCAGCGCCCCATAGCGGTCGGCCAGCGGGCGCAGGGCGCGCACCACGGGCGATCCGAAGCTGATGGTGGGCACAAAATGGCCGTCCATCACGTCGACGTGCAGCCAGCGCGCGCCGGCCTGCAGCGCCTCTTCCGCCTGTTCGCCCAGCCGGCTGAAGTCCGCGGCCAACACCGAGGGGGCGATTTCCACGGGCCTCATCGGCGGTACTGCTCATCCAGCGCCCGCACCTGGGCCAGGCAGGCGTCGTCCACGTCGTTGGGCGCGTAGTGGTGGCTGAACCAGGCGTCGAGGATCTCGCCGGCCATCACCTCAGAGGTGCGCCGCAGGGACAGGCAGATGATGTTGGCGTCGTTCCACAGGCGCGCGCCGCGGGCGGTCTCGGCGTCGTCGCAGAGGGCGGCGCGGATGCCGGGCGTCTTGTTGGCGGCGATGCTCACCCCCGTGCCGGTCCAGCAAAAGAGGATGCCCTCCTCCGCCCGGCCCTGGGCCACCGCTTCGGCGACTTCCTGGGCGACGGCCGGCCAGTAGGCGTCATGTCCGGCCAGCGGGCCGGCCGGCAGCAGTTCATGGCCGGCTTCCTGCAGCCGGGCCATCACCGCGTCGGTGAGGTGTGTCCGTTCGTCTGATCCGATTGCCAGTTTCATGCGCGCCTCCGAGGCGTTCCGCTCCTTCGCCAATGTCATGCTATAATACACAGATGCTGAAAGCAGGCCAGAGAAGCAGTACTCCGACCGGCCTGACTGTAACCGCACTCGAGGTATGCCGCCGATGGATATGGTACAAATCGAGATTCCAGTGCACCTCGTTCGGGCTACCGGCCTGACGGTTCCGGAATTGCGCCGGGAGCTGGCGATTGCGCTTTTCCAGTTGGGCCGGCTCTCGTTTGGCAAGGCGCGCGAGCTGGCGGAGATGGACCCCTGGGAGTTTCAGCAGCTACTGGGCAGCCGCAGAATTTCCCCGCATTATGATCTGCCGGAATACGAGGCTGACCTGGAGACCATTCGCGAACTTGCCGGCGGATGATAGTAGTCAGCGATAGTTCAGTCCTGATAAACCTGGCCTGGATCAATCAGCTTGAGCTATTGCCGCAATTATACGGCCGGGTGATAGTACCACCAGCGGTCTGGCACGAAGTTGTCGCGGTAGGGCTGGGTAGACCGGGCCAGGCGGAGCTTAGAGCAGCCGCTTGGCTGCAAGTAGGTGAGCCGGGGAACAGACCCCTCGTTAGCGCGTTGCGAAGAGACTTGGATGCCGGTGAGGCAGAAGCAATAGCGCTGTGTATTGAGCAGGGGGCTGACCTGCTACTGATGGATGAGCGAATTGGTCGGTCCGCTGCTCAGCACTTCGGTATTCGTGTCATTGGGCTGGTAGGAATACTGCTGGCGGCCAAACAAGTTGGAATGGTCGAGCAAGTGAGGAGCTACCTCGACTTGCTCAGGCAGGAGGCGGGTTTCTATCTCAGCGAACCGCTCTATCTGCGTATTCTGGCAGATGCCGAAGAGTTGCCCTAGAGCGCGCACGGCCGGCAGCGGCATGAAAAGACCTGGCAGGTTTCAGAAAACCTGCCAGGTCTAAAGAATGGTCGCTGCGGAGGCTGTTACGCCGGCTGCCCTTCGATTACCTTGTGCCCATTGCCCTCAACGCTGACCGCGATGCGCTTCGGTTGCACTTCCTCGCTCTTCGGCAGGGTCAGGGTGAGCACGCCGTTGACGTAGTTGGCGGCGATCTCGTTGCGGTTGACCGAGCGCGGCAGGGTCATGCTGCGCGCAAAGGAGCCGTGCCGGCGCTCCCGCACATGATACTCGCCCTCATTAATCGTCTCGTCCGACTTCACCTCGCCGCGAATGACCAGCATGTTGTCATTGACGGTAATGTCCAGGTCCTCCGGCTGCACGCCGGGGATGGAGGCCTTCACGATGAAGGCGTCATCCTTCTCAGCAACGTCCAGGGCCAGGCCCCAACTCGCATCTTCGTAGCGGTCGCCGGCCGGCTGGGTGACATACTCATCAAAGAGTCTGTCCATGTCCCGGCGCATGCGCCACATGTCTCTTACAGGGTTCCAACGTACAAGGGTAGCCATGATCGTGTCTCCATTTTCTACAAATTCTGTCGCCGGTCCGGGCTGCTCGCTAACGATTCCGGCAGGTCATGCGACTGTCACCATTCGCTTTTGACTTTTGTCAACTTCGCCTACAATTGGCGTTACGCAGCTTATTATGGCCGGCGAGTGTATTAAGTAGGTAAGCGCGACGTATGAATTACGTAAGCGCCGCGGTAGACATTTTCCCGGAAACTGGCCGTTTATTTTCCCGGAAACTGACCGTCTCAACCGTAGGCGTTCCGGCGCCGAGTTTCCGGGAAAACGGTACAGAGTTTCCGGGAAAATTGGATTGGAGTTTCCGGGAAAATCGCTGGCCTATTTTCCCGGAAACTGACCGTCTTAACCGTAGGCGTTCCGGCGCCGAGTTTCCGGGAAAACGGTACAGAGTTTCCGGGAAAATTGGATTGGAGTTTCCGGGAAAATCGCTGGCCTATTTTCCCGGAAACTGGCCGTTTGTTTTCCCGGAAACTGACCGTCTCAACCATGGGCGTTCCGGCGCCGAGTTTCCGGGAAAATGATGCGGAGTTTCCGGGAAAATTCCTGGGCCGTTATTGACATTTACGCGAAAGCCTGATAGACATAACTTTGCGCCGGCGGATGTCGCCATGCCGGCAGCTCCAGGGAAGGATAGGGACGCGGGGCATACGATGAGAAGTCGAGAAAGGTTGGCTCAACGGATGGGGATGCTGTTGTTGCTCTGCGCCGTGCTGGTGGTTAGCGCCATCCCGGCGCTGGCGCAGACGAGTACGCCTGCTGCGCCGCCCACCTTCACCCCCCGGCCCACCAACACGCCCGCCCCATTGCAAATCGACGCCCGCATGCAGGTAGATGTGCCGGAAGTAGGCTCCGGCGCGGCGGTAATGGTGATTGAACTGACCCGGCTGCGCGGCGATTGGCCGGACGAACTGGAAGTCGCCGTTGCCCTTCCACAGGACGTGGCGCTGGAAGTAGCCGGTCGCGACGGGGAGGACATTTCCATTGCGACCGGCGAGACGCCGGGTGAATACATCTTGCTCTTGGACCCGATTGACGGGCAGACGCAGCAGTTGCTTTTGGCGCTGCAAATTGACGCTGCCGCCGCAGAAACGGAAGCGACGCCGGTCACGGTCACCTTGCGCGACCCGGCGGCGGGCAGCGAGCAGACCTTCGAACTGCCGGCCGAAGAGCAGCTGAGGCTGGAAGCGGCCCGGCCTCCGGCGGAAGGCGAAGGGCAAGAAGGCGCCGCGCAGGCCACGGAAGCGTCCGCCGCAACTGAGCCGGCTCCGACCGCGGAGGCCCCATCAGAGCCGAAGCCAACCACCGCGCCGGCCACC
>CAYVQP010000085.1:6975-16538 GCA_964452775.1 uncultured Ardenticatenaceae bacterium
TCATTGAAGGCGATGGGACGGCAGGGGCAAGCGCCGGCCTGAGCGTGAGCCAGGTGCTTTGGATACTGCTCATCGTCGGCGGCGCGCTGCTCTTCTTGTTCCTCCTCTTGCTCATCCTGCTGCGCGTCTTCCGCGACTCAAAGTCGCCGGCAAGCGAGCCAATTGTCATGCGACCCGGCCCGATACCGGCCGAGCCGGCAACACCTACGGCCCCCGGCGCGGCCGCCGCGACTGCAACAGCGGTTGGGTCGGCCGACGCGCCGGCCACCGCCCCGAACGCGGCCGAGATGATGACCGCAGCCACCCTGGCCGCCATACCTTCGCCCGTGCTGAAGCCGGGCTACCTGACCTTGGCTTCCGACCCGAGCCGGCGCTTTGACATTACGGGTGAGCGCTTCACCATCGGCCGCGCGGAGGGCAACAGCCTGGTCATCGGCGACGATTTCACGGACGGCGACACGGTCTCTCGCTTCCATGCCGCCATTTATCCGCAGGCCGGCAAGATGATGATTGAAGACCTGAATTCGCACAATGGGGTGTGGGTCAACGGGCAAGCGATACCCAAGATCGCCCTCAGCGACGGGGCAGAGATCGCTGCCGGCGGAGTGACATTCATTTATCACGCCGGCGATGCAGCCGGTGAAGAGGGAGACAGCGCGAAATGATCGTCTGTACGGAATGCGGCAGCGAAAACGACGACGAACGCACGCAATGCAGCAACTGCGGCGCTGAGTTACCGGCGCACACCGTTCCATCCGCCGCTGCGATTACGGCCACGCTGGTAGCCAGCCGGCCCGGCGACCACGACACCACGGTCTCCGGAGGCGCCGCCCAGACCCGTCTGGTGGAGAAGGCAGGCGACTTTGCGCCCCTGCCGGCCGGCGCGCTGCTCGCCGGTGTGGCCGGCGAATACGAAGTGCAGCAGCTAAAGAAGGAAGAAGGGGCGCTGCGCCACTACCAGGCCATCAGCGTCGGGGAAAGCCACGCCTGCAGCAAGTGCGGCTACCTGCACAACCCGGCCGACGAAGATCGCTGCCTCTCTTGCGGCAGCGACATCAGCGACGCCTCTCCCGCGCATCTGCCGGTGACCGTGCTGGAAAGCAGCCGGCCGGAAAGCTTCGGGGTGATGGAGCGACTGGCCCGGCTGGATGTCCACTCGCCCAATTTGCGCCTGCCCCTGGACGTATTTTCGCGGCGCGTGGGCGGGCAAGAACGCCATTTCCTGGTCTTGCCCCCGCCCCCGGCTGCCTCCCTGGCCGGCCTGCAACCGCCGCAGGAGTTGCCCGATGTCTTGCATTGGGGCATCTGTCTGGCGGGCGGGCTGGCTGCCATACACCAGGCCCAAATTGGCTTTGGCGGCTTTTCCGCCGAGCGCGCCGGCCTGGAGGGCAAGCAGGCCGGCTTGGCTGATTTTAGCCAGGCCATATACCCCGCTCGCGAACCCCAATTCCGGCAGGACATCCAGCAGTTGGCAGGGGCGCTGTTCTATCTGCTCACCGGCCAGAGCAGCTACAAGGAGCGACCGGGAACGCCTCCACAGGCCGCCGCTGCCTTCCAACGCGCCCTCAACGGCGGTTTCGATTCGGCGAGCGCCTTCCAGCGGGCGCTGGAGCAGGCCCTGGAGAGCGTCCGCCGCCCGCCCTCAGTGGATTACCTGGTTGGCCGGCGCACGGACGTCGGCCGCAGCCGCAAGCTCAACGAGGATAGCCTGCTGGCCCTGCACATGGTGTGGAACAACAAGGGCGTCAACTACCCGCTGGGCGTCTTCGCGGTGGCGGACGGCATGGGCGGCCATTCCGCGGGCGAAGTGGCCAGCGGTCTGGCCCTACAAGCCGTCGCTCAGAGCGCCCTGGAATACCTGCTGGCCCCTGACGCAGACGAGAATTTGGCCGTGTCGCACGCCCAGTGGGTCGAGCAGGCAGTGGCCGCCGCCAATCGCGCCGTGCACGAGCAAGTAGAGGCCAGCAAGAGCGACATGGGCACGACCCTGGTGCTTTCCCTGCTGGTCGGCGACCAGCTCTTCCTGGCCAACGTGGGCGACAGCCGGGCTTATTTGATTGATGGGCAGGGCATCCGGCAGCTGACGGAAGACCATTCGCTGGTGGAGAGGCTGGTCGCCTCCGGCCAGATTTCGCGCGCGGACGCCCGCATGCACCCCCAGCGCAACGTCATCTACCGCACCATCGGCGACCGCGGCGAAGTAGAAGTGGACTCCTGGCGGCTGACCGTGAAGGCCGGCGACCGCATTTTGCTCTGCTCCGACGGCCTGTGCACGATGGTGGACGACAAACTCATCTACCGGCTGGTGACCGAAGCGCGTATGCCGCAACCGGCTTGCGACGCGCTGATCAAGGCAGCCAACGAGGCCGGCGGCACGGACAACATCACCGCCGTAGTTGTGCAGATTCTCGCCTTGACCTGATTATGGGCGCTTTCCTATTACAAATAGGCAGCGCCGGCCTCCGCGGGCAAGACCATCCGCTCAACGAGGACGCGCTCTTCTTCGTCGCCGGCGATGGCGCCCAGTCCGCCGCTCAGGTGGAGCAACATGGCTACCTGCTGGCGGTGGCGGATGGGGGCGGCGGCCCATTAGCCGGCCCGGCCCTGCAGCTACTCACCAGCGCCTACTACAGCCAGATGGGGCGCAATGTCGCCGAAAACTTGCGCCGGGCCATCCACGAAAGCAACACGCGCGCCGCCGCGCATGGCCAGCAACTGGCCGGCCAGCCGGCGACGGTGGGAACCGGCTTGACCGCGGTAGTGGTCAAGGGGCAGTTGCTTTACGCGGCCAACGTGGGCGATAGCCGCGCTTACCTGCTGCGCGAAGGGAGGCTTTGGCCGCTCACCCGCGACCACAGCGATGAGGAAGGCGGCCCGGCGCGCCAAATCGGGGTCGCGCCCTTCGTGGAGCCGGATGTCTACCTGCCCCTGGCCCTGGACGCCGGCGACCGGCTGCTGCTTTGCACGGACGGCCTGACCGACGCCGTTGCTGCCGAGGAGCGCTTGGCCCAGTTGGCCGGCGGGCGCACCCCGGAGCGGGCCGCCGCGGACCTGGTCAGCGCCGCCCGCGAAGCCGGGGGGCGCGACGACGTTTCGGTCATCGTCGCCGAGCTGCGCCCGCCCCTGCTCGTGGCCGGGTTGAGCCGCGCGCAGGTGATGATTCTGGCCGGCCTGGCCGTCGTCGCCGGGCTGCTCTTGCTCTGGCTGCTGGCCGAAATCTGGATGAGCGCATGACCCTGATTTGCCCGAACTGCCGGACGGCAAATAGCGACACCAGCCGCTTCTGCATGAACTGCGCCACGCCGTTAGACCGCGTAGGCGGGCAGGACGCCACGTTCGTCGAAGCGCGCACGGGCATGTTGCCGCCGAACGCCACCCTGCAAAATCGCTACATAATCACCCGCCGGCTTGGCCGGGGCGGCATGGGGGCGGTTTATGCCGCCGTGGATGCCCGCATCGGCGGCAAGCAGTGGGCGGTGAAGGAGATGTCCGACGCCCTGATCACCGGCCCCATGGAGAAGGAAGCGGCCATCGCCGCCTTCCGCCGCGAGGCCGAGATGCTGGCCCAGCTCAGCCATCCCAATTTGCCGGCGGTCACCGACTTCTTCAGCGAGGGCGGCAAGCAATACCTGGTGATGGAAATGGTGCAGGGGAACACGCTGGAGGCCGTCCTCGCCGCCCGCGCCGAAGCCATGCCGGAACACAAGGTGCGCGAGTGGGCCGACCAGCTCTGCGCCGTGCTCAACTATCTGCACGAACGCAACCCGCCGATCATCTTTCGCGACCTGAAGCCGAGCAATATCATGCTGGAGGACACCGGCCTGATTAAACTGATTGACTTCGGCATCGCCCGCTTCTTTAAGGCCGGCCGCTCGCAGGACACTATCGCCATGGGCACTCCCGGCTACGCCGCCCCGGAGCAATATGGCCGTGGGCAAACCGATGCCCGCAGCGACATTTACAGCCTGGGCGTGACCATGCTGCACTTGCTCACCCGCTATGATCCCGGCCTGTCACCCTTCAATTTACCCACCGCCCGCTCCATTAACCCGGCCGTCTCCCCGGCCATGGAGGCGGTGCTCAGCCGGGCCACGCGCACCAATCCCGCCGAGCGCTATGCCTCCATGCCGGAGCTGCGCCGGGCGCTGCAGACGACCACACCGCCGGACATCGCCCAGACCGCGCGGGAGCCGCTGCGGGTTACCCCGCCGCCGGCCCCGGTAGGAGCGGCGGCCGGCGCGGTTCAGCCGGTCCCGGCGCAAAAGTCCGGCGGCGCGACCTGGATGTGGCTGGCGGCGGGCATGGCCGCTATCGTGCTCTGCCTCTTTCTGGCGGCCGGGAGCGTGGCCATCGCCACCCAGACGAGCTGGCTGGACGGGATGCTGGGCGCGACTCCGGAAGCGGCGGCCATCGCCACGCTGCCGGTCGTGCCCACGATGAGCCTGAGCACGCCGACCAACGAGCAGCCGGCCGGCAGCGGCAATCCCGGCGGCGGCAATCCCGGCAGCGGCGAATTGCCGGCATCCGGGGCGGACGACGTAACCAGTGAACCACCGGTAGAGGATCCGCCCACGGACGAGCCGTCTACCGCAGAATCGCCTACGGACGAAACGCCCATCGAGGAACCTCCCACCGACGAACCGCCCACCGATGAACCGCCCACTGAGGAGCCGCCAACGGAGGAAGCGCCCGCCGCGCCGGCGCTGGTCCCCATCGGAACGTCCGCCGGCGGGCTGGAGCTGGAAGGCTATCAGTTTGGCGAAGGGGAGCGGGCGGTGGTGATTGTGGGCGGGCTGCACGCCGGCTTTGCGCCCACGACCAACGCCCTGCCCGTCCTCTTGCAGGAGTATCTCAGCGAGAATCCGGATGAGTTGCCGCCGGGCGTCGTCCTCTACTCCTTTGCCAACGTCAACCCGGACAGCGCCTTCGCGCCGGGAGAGTTGGCCGGCCGGCTGAACGCCAACGGCGTGGACCTTAACCGCAATTTCGGCTGCAACTGGAGCAGCGAGGCGACCTGGCGGAGCACGCCGGTCAATCCCGGCAGCGCCCCCTTCTCCGAGCCGGAGACGCGCGCCCTGCGTGACTTCCTGGTGGAGTTGCAGCCGGAGCTGGTCATCTTCTATGAGGCCCGGGCCACCACTGGTATTGTGGCCGCCGGGCGCTGCGGAGAGGATCACTTGCCGTCGAACATGCTGCGCGACCGGTACGCAGACGCCGCCGGCTACGAGGTGGACAGCTTCGAGTTGACCGGAGACGGCTCCGACTGGCTGGTGACGCTGGACATCCCGGCCATTTCCGTCCTGCTGAAGGATTACGAGGATCTATCCGATCAGGAATGGAGCGATAATTTGCGGGCCATTCGCGCGGTGTTGCAGGAAATCGGCTCATGAACCATCGCACCCCAAATACGCGCCTATTTGCCCTGCTGGCCGGGCTGCTGCTGCTGGCCATCCTGCTATTCGCGGCCGGCATCGGCTTTTTGCGCGTGACCCGGGCGAGCGAGGCGGCCCAGGAAGCGACCGCGGTGGCAGTGAACGCTACCGCAGCGGTTACGCCGGCCACTTCCACGCCGGCGGCCACTCCGACGCCCATCAAACTGCCGCCGACCGCTTCGCCCACCCACACCCCGCCGCCGCCTCTGCCCACCATTACTCCCTCGCCGACGGAACCCTATGTGATCACGCATACGGTGCAGGCGGGCGAGTCGCTGATTACCATTGCCTCCCTTTATGAAGGGGTGACCGCCGAGTCTATTGCTGCCTGGAACGGCCTGACGGACCTTAACGCGATCATCGCCGGGCAGGTGTTGATTATCCCGCCGCACGAGCCGGTTGCGCCGCCGGAATCCACGCCTGAGCCGGGCGCAACGGTTGGCGCGACCGCCGCCCCGGCCACTTTCACGCCCATCGCCGGGAGCGCCGGCAACCGCACCCAGGTCGGTTCCTCCACTTTCGGCCACCCAATTTACGACTATACTTTTGGGGACGGACCGGCGCATGTCGTGTTCATCGGCGGCATTCACGGCGGCTATGAGTGGAACACCGTCGCCCTGGCTTATGAGGCCATTGACTACTTCCAGGCCAATCCCCAGGCGGTGCCGCCGGGAATCACGCTACACATTGTGCCGGCCATGAACCCGGACGGCGTCTTCCAGGTGAGCAGCGTGCTGGAGGGATTGACCGCCGCCTACGTGCCCGACCAGACGACCGAGGGCACGTTGGCCGGACGCTTTAACGGCCGGCAGGTAGACTTGAATCGCAATTGGGGCTGCAACTGGTCGGCGGAGGCGGTCTGGCGCGACCAGCCGGTAAACGCGGGCACAGCCGCCTTTTCGGAGGTAGAAAACATCATCGTGCGCAACTACTTGCTTGAGCTGGCCCCGGCAGCGGTCGTCTTCTGGCACAGCGCCTCCGGCATCGTAGCCCCCGGACGCTGCAACGACGTGGAACATCCCGGCTCCGAGCAGCTGGCGGCGGCCTATGCCCAGGCATCCGGCTATTCCCAGCAGGCCTTTCTCTCCTATGATGTCACCGGCGATGCCAGCGACTGGTTGGCGGAACAGGGTATCCCCTCCGCCGCAGTAGAACTGACCGACCACTTCAACACCGAGTGGGAGAAGAACCTGGCCGGGATGATGGCCGTGCTGGCCCTGTACGGCGGGCCGGCGAGGGACAACTGACCGTGGCCGAGAACAAAGAGACGCCGGTGACCTATTGCCCGGAGTGTACTCGTCCCGCCCCGGCGGACGCGCGCTATTGCCCTCACTGCCGGCACAGTTTCGCCCTCTACAAGCAGCCCCCTTCGCTGCCGCCGCGCCGGGGCGCGAATCGTCGCCAATCCAAATGACCGCCGCTTACGCCGGGACCCGGCCGGCAACTTCGCAGGAGCGACCATGACTAGAGTGAACATCCGCCGCATCCATTACTTCTCCGCGCTGAAGTTCAGTTTGCTGCTCGGCATCATCGTGGCCGCGCTGCCCTCCTGTCTGTTTTCGGTAGTCTTTGCCGGGTCGGTAGGCCGGCTGCGGGACTGGTTGGAATCCTGGGGGATCTTGGAGTTGGGCTTCCCGCTGCCCAGCATCAACCTGCTGGCGATCCTGCATCTGACCGAGATTCTGGCCACCCTGCAGCGCCTGGACGACCTGGGTTGGCTGCTCGTAGTGGGCATGACCGTCGCGCTCATTGTGCTGGCGGCCCTGTGGGTGGCGGTGGTCGCCCTGCTGGCCACCTTGCTGTACAACGTGGTCGCCGCGTTCACCGGCGGCCTTACCTTCTCCGCCGACAGTCCGGGCTTTGAGAGCGTAGCATCGCAGAAGGGGGTCGCGGTAGGCGCTCCGGTCGCCGCGACGCCGATGGCCGGCCCGCAGAAGGGCGAGGCGCAGGCCTGGCTGCTCGCCGCCAACGGGCAGAACCGCTGGCCGGTGCTGGCCGGGCGCACCAGCCTGGGCAGCACGCCGGAGAACGACCTGGTCATCCGCGGCCTGGCTCCGCGCCATGCGGAGATTCACGCCGAGGGGGGCCGCTTTGCGCTGTACGACCGCAGCGGCGGGCAGTGCAGCGTCAACGGCCGGCCGGTTCCGCAGGGGGTGTGGCTGAACGCCGGCGACCGGCTGCGCCTGGGCTCACAGGAGTTCATCTTCGAGCCGGGAACCGGTCGCTAGGCTGTGATGGTTGTCTTGCAGAGCGGCGCCGGGAGCCGCGGCTGATGGCACTTCGCGCCGGGGCGATCCTCAAGCAGCGTTATCACATCATCGGCCGGCTGGGCCGGGGCGGCTTTGGAGCGGTCTACCTGGCCACGGACGAGAAGGGTGGGGAGTGCGCCATCAAGGAAAACCTGGTCGTCGATCCGGCGGCCAACCGGCAATTTGAGCGCGAGGCGCGCCTGTTGGGTGAGTTGAGCCACACCAACCTGCCTAAGGTGATTGAGTACTTCTACATCGTAGGCCGCGGGCAGTATCTGGTGATGGAGTACATCCCCGGCGAGGACCTGGCCGACCGGCTGGAGAAGCGCGGCCCCCTGCCGGAAAAAGAGCTGTTGCCCTGGATTGGGCAAATCGCTTCCGCGCTGAGCTATCTGCATGAACGGCAGCCGCCGGTCATCCACCGCGACATCAAGCCGGCCAACATTCGCCTGGCGGACAACGGGGAGCGCGCCATGCTGGTTGATTTCGGCCTGGCCAAGGTTTACGACCCCGGTCAGCGCACCACCATCGGCGCGCGAGCGATCACTCCCGGCTACTCGCCGCCCGAGCAGTACGGCCAGACCACCACGGACGCGCGCAGCGACATTTACGCCCTGGGCGCGACGATGTACCACCTGTTGACCGGCCGCGAGCCGGCGGAAAGCACCATGCGCCTGATGCGCGACACACTGGTCCCGGCGCGCGTGGCCAACCCGGCGGTAAGCCGGCAAGTGAGCGACGCAATCGAGCGGGCGATGGCCCTGGACCCGGCGCAGCGCTTCCACAGTGTGAAGGCGTTCGCGGACGCTTTGGGCATCGCCCCGCCGCGCAACCGGCCCCTACCGGCCATCGCCACGGGCGGGCTTAGCAAGCCGACGACTGCTTCGCCCGCCAACGTAACGGAGGTCCGGCCCGCAGCCGGGGTCGCAGCCGGTGCGCCGCCGCCCGGAGCGGCAAACGAGAAGAGCGTCTCACCCGCCGGCGCGACACGCCAACGCCGGGCCGGACGCCCCAGGCAGGCCGGCAAAGCGCACTGGGCTTACATTGGGGTGACAATCGCGGTGCTGGCGGCCATGCTGTGCGCCCTGCTTATCGTTCAGAGCCGGTGGATGGGAGCGCAGGATGCGACGCCCAGCGCGGCGGCCCTGGTCGCCACGACCGTGACCCCCTTGCCCAGCGCAACAGCGACCGTTGCTCCCTCGCCGACCCTCACGCCGGCGCCGACGGAAACGCCCACCGCGCTTCCTTCGCCCACGGCGACGCCCTCTCCGCCCGCCTCGCCCACGCCGGACCCAACCGTAGTCAGCATTATTGCCGCGACGGATACGGCCGCTGCCGCGCAGACCGCTGCGCTGGCCGCCGCTGCCGGCCTGAATAATGCCTCGTCGCCGGCCAGCCCGCGCAGCATAGTGCTCGATGAAAGCGGGGCCGGCGAACTGTACCAGGGGTATGAGCACCGCGACTTTCAGCTTATCATGGTGTTTGAGCAGTTGCAGCGTGACTACGTGGAATGGACCGCCGGCGCGATCCTGCGATATGACCTTCCGGTTCGCGCCGGAGACAGATCGGAAGCCCTGGTAGGGCTGGCATTCAACCTCTCCTCAAGCGGCGAATGGCGTTTATCCTTGCCTGATACGTCCAGCCAGGGTGGGCCGTTGGGCTTCGACCCATCCGCGACGGAGGCTTTGACCGTGGAAATTGTCGGGCAAGGCGATGATGGCTGGCTGTTTGTGAACAATCGCTTTGTGGCCGAACTGGACCTGTCCGCCGGCCCGGACAACGGCACGCTCTGGTTGTTTGCGGATGTGCCGGGGGCGGCCGGGGATGCGGTGAATTTGTTGCTGACGTTCAGGTCGTGAGGGAAAGAAAGGAAACCCCGCAG
>CAYVQP010000086.1:0-2267 GCA_964452775.1 uncultured Ardenticatenaceae bacterium
AGATTTGACAAAATTCCGCGATCGGCTATCATAGAACATGGCTCCCCCCCCAGAGGTGGTTCGGTCAGCGCCTGCTGATCGGCCACCTCATTTTTTTTCTGCGATCCGTCCCACCCTCACTCCCCCAACAACCCGCGCTGCGCGGCGAAACGCGCGGCCTGCCGGCGGTTGGCGGCGTGTAGCTTGCCCAGGATATTGCGCACGTGACTCTTGCAGGTGTGGATGCTGATGGATAGCTGTTCCGATATCTCCTGGTTTGTGTAGCCGGCGGCCAGCAGATTCAGCACCTCCAGCTCCCGGCGGGTCAGGTCCGGATCGGCGTCATCTATGCCCAGCTTGCGCGTCTGCGTCGCCAGCCGGCTATACTCCAGAAAGAGGCTGGCCGCCATGCGCGGCGGCAGGCTGGCTTCCCCGCTCAGCGCCCCGCGCACCCCGCGCAGAAACTCCACTGAATTGGTATCCTTCAGCAAATAGCCGTTGGCCCCGGCCTTGATCGCCGCAAATAGCTTTTCATCCTGATCATGCACGGTCAGGATAATGATGCGCACTTCCGGCAGCGCGTCGCGGATCAGCTGCGTCGCTTCCAGGCCGTCGCAAATCGGCATGTTGATGTCCATCACGATCAGGTCGGGATGCAGGTCGCGAGCCATGGTCAGCGCTTCCAGCCCGTCGCCGGCCTTGCCGACCACCATCAGGTCCGGCTCAGCGTTGATCAGCCCCGCCAGCCCTTCTCGGAACAGCTCATGATCGTCTACCAGGAGGATTCCGGATGGGTTCATCACGCTAACTGCAGCGGGTATCCGGCCCGCTCACCGGTGTCAGTGGGCCAGACGACGCTGATGCGCGCGCCCCGGCCCGGCTGCGACTGCACCGCCAACCGGCCGCCGCTGCGCTCGGCGCGAATGTGCATGATCGCCAGCCCCAGATGCTTCTCTCCATCAACGGCAGCCGGGTCAAAACCCACGCCGTTATCCGCAATAACCAGTCGGACGCTCCGCTCCTCCCCCGTCAGCATCACCCGCACCTGCGTCGCCTGCGCGTGCCGGCAAATGTTGTTCAGCGCTTCACCTACTATGCGAAGCAACTGTTGCTGCGCTACCGCCGGCAACTGGAACCCCGCCCCCTCGATGAGGCCCTCACCGAGGGCCTCACCGAGGGCCTCGTCGGGAGTCTCATCCAGCGTCAGGCCGGCGCAAATGCCTGTTCGCTGCTCAAAGTCGGCCAGCAGCGCGCGCAAGCCGGCGATCAGCTCGCCGCTGTCCGGCCCCGGATCGCGCAGGCCGATAAGCGCCACGCGCACCTGCGCGAAGGCGCGTTTCAGGCCGGCCTGCAGCTCGGCCAACCGCGCGGCCGCCGGCGCGCTCAACGATTCACCCAGCTCCCCATCCAGCCGGTTTGCGCTCAACAGCAGCGCGCCCAACGTCTGCGCCAGATTGTCGTGCAGCTCCGCCGCCAGCCGTTCTCGTTCGGCCAGGGCGGCGTTTTCGCGGGCCTGCTGTTTGCCCAATTCAATCAGCCGGCAATTTTCCAGCGCAATGGCCGCCGCGTTTGCCATCAAGGAGAAAGCCCGGCTCTCATCCGCGTCGAACTCTCGTTCCGGACGCACCACGCAGAGGGCGCCCAACACCCGGTCGCCCACTTGCAGCGGAGCGGCGATGCAGGGCGCGTCATCAAATTGGAGCATGAAGCGGCATTGGCTGCACCGGCCGGTTGTGGCTAACGTGCGCTGCTCCCCGATGACCGTGAGGGCAATGCCTCGCCGGGTGGACTGCTGTAGACCCAGAAACGCCTCCATCGCGCCGTTGCCCATCGCGCCGTTGCTGGCCACCAGCTTCAGGTTGCTGCCGTCCGCATCCATCAGACAAAGCGACGCGGCTTGCCCGTGCATCAGTTCCCGGCTGCGGTCCGCCACCGATTGCAGCAACTGGTCAATCTCCAGTTGGCGGACGATCTCCTGGCTGAACTCGAATACCTGGCTCACCTCCTGGGTGCGCCGCGCTGCCTGCCGGGCAAGCGAATTCTGATGGCCGGCGGTCTCGTCGCGCATCACTTCAACTGCTCCTCTGCACCAGTAAGGAACGCTGGTTCATGCGCATATAATAACATAGCCGGCGAATCTGCATAACCCTTTGGGAGTAGCTCTTTTTCGGTTTTGTATGTGGCTGGCTAACAACAAAAACCCCGCAGGTCTGATTGAGTATGCTCGTTCTGCGATAAGCCGGGTGAAGACCTGCGGGGTTTTTTTGCGGGCGGAGACCTGCGGGGTT
>CAYVQP010000086.1:2367-9696 GCA_964452775.1 uncultured Ardenticatenaceae bacterium
GACGGCGGTCATCTCGCCCAGGGTGGCATAGGCCTTCACGGCGCTCAGCAAGGCGGGCATCACGTTTTGCCCATTCATCGCCGCCAGGCGCAACTGGGCCAACGCCTCGCCGGCCGCTGCCTGGTCCCGCCCGGCGATCACCGCCGCGGTGCGCCGGATGGATTCCTCCGCCTGCTCCGGCCGGTAGGGGTGCAGAGCCACCTCCCGCGCTTCTTCTTCCAGCCGGTGCACGTTCACGCCCACCTTGCGGATCTCCCCCGTCTGCAGGCCGCGCTCGTACAAATACGCCTGCCGGGCCACCTCGCCCTGCACAATGCCGGCGCTCACCGCGGCCACAATCCCGCCCCATTCCTCGTCCACCCGCCGCATCTCGGCCACGATCCGGCTTTCCAGATCGCTGGTCAGCCGCTCCACATAGTAGGAGCCGCCCAGCGGGTCCACCGTGTCGCCCACGCCCAGCTCTTCCACCAGAATCTGCATGGTGCGCAGCGAAATCAGGGCCGCCTTCTCCGTGGGGATGGTGTAGGCCTCGTCATAGGAGCAGAGGGCCATCGTCTGCGTGCCGGAGAGGGCGGAGATGAGCGCATAGTACGCCCCGCGGACGATGTTGTTCTCCGGCTGCTCAATGGTCAGGCCGCCTCCCCCGCCGCCGGCAATCATCTTCAACTGCATCGTGCGCGGGTCCTGCGCCCCGAACTCCTCGCGCAACAACCTGGCCCACAGCCGGCGCGCCGCCCGGAACTTGGCGATCTGCTCGAAGAAATTGCCGAAAATATCAAAGTTAAAGGAGAGCCGGCCGGCGAAATCGTCCACCGCCAGCCCGCGCTCCAGCCCCACCTGGATATACGCCCGGGCGATGCAAAAGGCGTAGGCGATCTCCTGCACCGGGTTGGCCCCTGACTCGCGGATATGGTAGCCGCAGACGGAGACGGGATAGTAGTTCGGGGCATGCCGGGCGCAAAACTCAATCGTGTCCCCGATCAGGCGCACCGCCGGCTCCACGGGGAACACCCACGCGCCGCGCCCGATGTACTCCTTCAAAATGTCGTTTTGCGCCGTGCCCCGCACCTGCGCCAGGGGCACGCCGTGGCTTTCGGCGACGGCAAAGTACATGGCCATGATCGGGGCGGCCACCGCGTTTACCGTCAAGGAGACGCTGATCCGGTCAATGGGGATGCCGGCAAATGCCGCCTGCATGTCCGCCAGGGTGTCCACCGCCATGCCCACCCGGCCGACCTCGTCCACCGCCCGCGGGTCAT
Source organism: uncultured Ardenticatenaceae bacterium (assembly GCA_964452775.1). Lineage (GTDB taxonomy): Bacteria > Chloroflexota > Anaerolineae > Promineifilales > Promineifilaceae > JACKCB01. The sequence goes on from CAYVQP010000086.1 coordinate 3,627, forward strand.
GCGAATCCAGCCCCATCTGCGTGGGCAAGTCAAAGGCGACGTTCAGCGCGTTCTGGCCCTCCTCAATCAGGAAACGAAAGCGCTGGTTGGTCTCATCCGGCGTGCCGAAGCCGGCGTATTGGCGCATGGTGAAGGGGCGCGCCCGGTACATCAGCGGGTGAATGCCCCGGGTGAAGGGAAACTCACCCGGCCGGCCGATATCAACCTCCGGCTCTATGCCGGCCACATCCTCCGGCCCATAGAGCGGCTTGACGGCAATGCCCGACTCCAGGATCACTTCGCGCTGATTCTTGCCTGCCATAAACCCTCAGCCCTCGCCCTGTTGCACATGTTGGCGAATAAAGGTCGCCATCTCCTCAAAACTGCTGCCCGTAGGAAAGACCGCCGCCACGCCCAGGGCCAACAGCGGCGGGACATCCTGCGCGGGGATGTTGCCGCCGACCAGGATCAACGGCTGGTACGCCTCCCCATCGGCCGCCTCCTCCTGGCGCAGGGCGTGCATCAGCTTCTGGGTGATGGGCAGGTGCGCGCCGGAGAGAATGGACAGGCCCACCACGTCCACGTCCTCCTGCACCGCCGCGCTGACGATCTCCTCCACGGTTTGATGCAGGCCGGTGTAAATCACCTCGAAGCCGGCATCGCGCAGGGCCAGGGCCACCACCTTTGCCCCGCGATCGTGGCCGTCCAGTCCCGGCTTGGCGATCAACACCCGAATCCGCTGCTTTCCTTCGTCCATCCTTCTCAACCTTCAGGTAGCCCCGGAAGCATGCCGCAGCACCCCTGCCGGGTCTTCCCCGTAAGCCCTCAAATCACGCCCTCTGCCGCCAGCGCCGCCGGGTCACAGCCCAGCGCCGCGAAAATCTGCTGGTTGTGTTCGCCCAGCCGCGGCGGGAACTCCAGCTGCATCCCTCGCCGGCGCAGATAGTCAGAAGCCGCCGCCGGACCCGGCACGGCCAGGGCCACGCCGGTGCGCGGGTCTCTCGCCCGCACCAGATTTTCGGTCACCAGCGGGTCCGCGCACACCTGCGGCAGGTCGTTCACCAGAGAGGCGGGCACGCCAATCGCCTGGCAGGCCGCCAGCAGTCCTTCACGGTCATAGCCGCGGGTGACCGCCGCAATCGCCTGGTTTAGCTCTCGCACGGCGGCGATGCGCCCGGCGTTCTCGCGGTAAGCCGGCTGCCGCAGCCCCTCGAAGCCGGGCAAATCGCTCAGCGCCTGCCACTGCCGGTCATTGCCCACCGCCAGGTAGACATAGCCGTTGCGGGTGGGATAGACCGACACGGGGGCGAAAAACTGGTGGCCGTTTCCCTGGCGGGTGCTGGCGATGTCAAAGCTGGCCGCCAGCGCAACCGGGCTGTTCAGCCAGCAGACGGCCGATTGGAACATGGAAACCTCCAGCCGTGAGCCGGCCCCGCTCACCGCCCGGCGATAGAGGGCCCTCATCACCAACCCATACGCCTGCTCGCCGGCGCCCAGGTCCACCATGGGCAGCCCGAACTGCATCGGCTCGCCCTGCGGCTCGCCGGTGAGGGCCATGAAGCCGGCCCGCGCCTGCAGGATCGGGTCATAGGCGGCCTCGTCGCGCCCCGGTCCAAAGCCCGTAATGCCCACCCAGATCAGGTCCGGCTTCACCCGGCGCAAGGTCTCATAATCAATGCCCAGCCCGGCGTAAGAGCGCGGCCGCTGGTTGGTGGCGAAGATGTCCACCGGCAGCTCCGCGATCAGCCGGTGCAACAGCGCCCTACCCTTCTCCGCCCGCAGGTTCAGCGTAATCGCTTGCTTGCCCAGGTTGTTGGGCAGGTAGTAGGCGTTCATGCCCGGCTCGGCCCCGCCGCCCGTCGCCGGGAGCACTTCCGGCCCCACCCAACGGTTGGGGTCGCCGCGCGGGGGCGCTTCCAGCCGGATCACCCGCAGCCCATCCAGGGCCAGCCGCAGGGTCATGTACGGCAGGGTCGTCGCCTGCTCCAGCGAAAGAACGGTCAGCGAGGTGAACAGCTCCTCCGCTGCGGACAATCGCCCTGCCAATTCGCCCATCTCAACCTTTGCCGGCGGTCAGGCCGGCCGCTTCTCCGCCAGGTGAATCAACACCCCGAAAGCGTCGCGGGGGTGCACAAACGCCTCGCGCCAGGTATGCCCTTCAAAGGTCACTCCCGGGCCGTACTCATGCCGGTAGGCGATGCGCCCGCCCCGGCTTTCCAGCTCAGCCACCGCCGCGTCCAGGTCGTCCACCTGAAAGGTGATGTGGTGCACGCCCGGCCCGCCGTTGGCCTTCAGGAAGCGGGCCACCGGGCTATCCTCCCGCGTGGGTTGCAGCAGCTCCATGCGCCCGTCGCCCACCGCAAACGGCCGGTAGCGGATGCCCATATCGGCGATGTACTCCTCCGGCTCAAAGCTGGCCCCAAACCAGCGCTCAAAAAACTCTTGCGCCGCGTCCAGGTCGGGCACCGCCAGCGCCACCCGTTCAACTCCCTTGATGTAGCTCATTTCCTGCTCCTGCCGCCGGCTGCGTTTCGCCGGGCGCTTCGCTCGCGCTGATTTCCCTCAGGATGGCCGCAATCTCCCCGGCCACCTTCTGGTTGGCGGCCGGCGGGCCGACGGTAATGCGCACGCCGTCGGGCATGCCGAAAGCGGCCAGCGGGCGGACGATAATGCCCCGCCGCGTCAGCCGTTCGACCAGCTCGCCGGCCGGCAACGGCGGCTGCACGATGGTGACGAAGTTGGCCTGGCCGGCCAGCACGCACAGCCCCAACCGTTGCAGCGCCTCCGCCAGGTACGCCCGCCCGTCGAGCACCGTCCGGCGCGCCTGCCGGTGGTAATCATCGTCGTCCAGGCTGGCGGAAGCGGCGGCCAGCACCACATCGCCGACGTGAAAGGGCAATTTGGCCCGGCTGACGTATGCGATCAGCTCTTCCGGCCCGATTAAGTAGCCCACGCGCAGGTTTGCCAGCCCCGCGCTCTTGGAGAAGCTGCGCACCAGCAACAGCGGCCGGCCCCCGGACACATAAGGCAGCCCGTTCACCGCCGCGGGATCGGTCACGTAGTCGCAATAAGATTCATCCAGCAAGGTCACCACGTGGGCGGGCAGCCGGCTCAAGAACGCGTCCAACTGCGCCGCGCTGATGGTGTGGCCGGTGGGGTTGTCCGGCGAGCAAAGAAAAACCAGCCGGGTATCCTCGTCAACCGCATCCGCCATCGCCGGCAAGTCGGGGCGCAAATCGGGCAGCGGCGGGATGATCCGGGCCTCCCCGCCGCAGGCCGTGGTCAGGATGCGATACATGGGAAAGGTCGCCCGGCTCATTACCGTGTTCCCGCCGTCAAAGACAAACGCCTGGGTGGCCAGCCGCAACACGTCCGTGCCGCCGTTGGCCAGCAGGAAGTTGCCGGCGCTCAACCCATGTCCCAATCGCGCCGCCAGCTTGTCGCGCAGCCGCTGATCCGCCCCGCCGGGATAGGTGTGGGCGGCGGCCAGCGCCTGCTGCGCGGCCTGCACGGCCAGCGGCGAGGGGCCGATGGGGCTTTCATTGGAGGCCAGCTTGATCACCTCGGCCAGCCCCAGCTCTTCCTTCACCGCGTCGGCCGACTTGCCGGCCACGTACAGCGGCAGTTGCAACAGGAAGGGGTTCAGGCGCGGGCCGCTCATGCTTCCCCCCGGCGCATCATCGCCCGCAACACCCGCTCCGGCGTCATGGGCAGCTCGGTGAGCCGGACGCCCACCGCGTCGTAGATGGCGTTGGCGATGGCCGCCGCGGTGGGCGTGCCGCCCATCTCGCCGACCCCTTTAGCCCCAAACGGGCCGCCGGGATCGTCCGTCTCCACGATGATCACCTCAATCGGCGGCATGTCGGCGGCGGTCTGCAGCCGGTAGTCGAGGAAGTCGGGGTTCAGCACCCGCCCCTCGCGCACGATCAGCTCTTCGGACAGGGCGTAGCCCAGCCCCATCTGCACGCCGCCCTCCACCTGCCCTTCCACCGCCATCGGGTTGATCGCCCGGCCAACGTCGTTCGCGGCGGCCACGCGCAGCACGCGCACCTCGCCCGTTTCGGTGTCTACTTCCACCTCCACCATCTGCGCGCCGAAGCCGTAGGTGGCGGAAATGTTGCCCTTGTACGTCTCTTTATCCACCAGTTGCGTGGGCGGGTCATACCAGCCCTCGCCGAGGACGACCTGCCCGCCCTCGCGGAAGTGGCGGCTGCGGACGATCCTCGGCAGGGCAAGGGGAAGAATGCCGGCGTCGTCCAGGGCGAACACCAGCCCATCTCGCGCGGCCAGCCGGTCGGCGGGCGCGCCCATCAGCTCGGCGGCGGTCTCAAATATCTGCGCCCGGGCGGAGAGGGCTGCCAGGTAAGCGGCGTTGCCGGCGATAAACGTCGTCCGGCTGGCGTGCACCCCCACATCCCACGGCTTCACGTCCGTGTCGCTGTTCAGCACGGTCACCTCCGCCACCGGCACGCCTAGCGTCTCAGCCACGATTTGGGCCAGCGCCGTTTCCGACCCCTGGCCGATCTCCGTGGAGCCGGTGATCAGGGTCACATGCCCGAAATCATCCACCTTCACCGTCGCCCCGCAGCCGTCGCTGCGATAGATGCGCGCCCCGCCGCCGACGTTCAGGGTGGCGGCGATGCCTATCCCGCGCTTTAGCTGCCGGCGGTCGGGCGATAACCGGCGCGCCGTCGCCAGTTGCGGAGCCGAATCTTCGCCGGCGGTGGGCGGAGGCGCCCGGTCAATGGACTGGGCCACCGCCTGCAAGCACTCCTTCAGCCCGCAACTGGTGATCACCAGCCCCTGCGGCGTCTCCGTGTTCGGCTCATTGGCGTTGCGCAGGCGAAACTCCACCGGGTCTATGCCCAGCGCCTCGGCCAACTGATCCATGGCCGTCTCCACAAAGAAGGTGGACTGGGGGTTGCCGTAGCCGCGCATCGCGCCGGTAATCGGGTTGTTGGTATAAACGCAATCGGCCTGCAGGCGGGCGTGCGGCACCTGGTAGAGCGAGGCGGTGGTCTCCATCATCACCAGCGGGGTCACCGCCCCCCAGGAGACGTAAGCGCCCACGTCCAGGGTGGCCATCACCTCGCGAAAGGTGAGCCGGCCATCAGCCGCGGCGCCGGCGCGCATAGTCACCTCTACCGGCTGGCGGGCGGGCGCGGCCAGGAACTCCTCCGGCCGCGAGAAGGAGAGGCGCACGGGCCGGCCGGCCTTGCGGGCCATCAACGCCGCGATCGGCTCAAACGGGTAGATGTCCAGCCCGCGCCCAAACGCGCCCCCAATCGCCGTCTGGATAATGCGTATCCGGCTGCCGGAAATGCCCAGCGCCTCCGCCAGGTCGCGCTGCAGCAGGAACGGGATCTGGGTCGTGCTCCACATGGTCAGCGAGCCGTCGGCGTTGAAGCGAGCCACCGCCACGCTGGTCTCCATGCAGGCGTGGGCCACGTAAGGCAGGCGGTAGCTGCTTTCCACGATCACCGCCGACTCCGCTTCGCCGGCGGCCAGGTCGCCATGCTGGTAAAGATAGCGCTGGAAGAGGTTCGAGCCGAGTTCCGGGTGCACCAGGGGCGCGCCGGGGGCGAGGGCATCGGCCGCGCTGAAGAGCGGCGGCAACGGCTCATACTCCACCCGGATCAGCTCCAGCGCCGCTGCGGCCACGTCGGGGTCCACCGCTGCCACCCCGGCCACCTCATCGCGCAAGCTGCGCACCAGCGGCCCCTTGAAGGGCACGTTGTCCTTGCCGTAGCCGAAGCGGGTTGGCGGGTTGTCAGCGGCGGTGAGCACCGCGTGCACGCCGGGCAGCGCCTCCGCCCGGCTGACATCCAGGCGGGTGATGCGCGCGTGGGCATAGCGCGAGTAAAGGATGCGCCCGTGCAGCATCCCCGGCAGGCGCACATCGTGGCCATAGGCGGCCCGGCCGGTGACCTTATCCGGCGCGTCCAGCTTGGGGGTCCGCCGGCCAATCAGCGATGGGGATGGTTGGCTCATTTGCCGTCCTTGTTTGCTTTAGTGCCTCTTCATTTTCCCGGAAACTGACAGTTTCCGGGAAAATTCGCGCATGGTCAGTTTCCGGGAAAATTCGCGCATG
>CAYVQP010000086.1:9796-16459 GCA_964452775.1 uncultured Ardenticatenaceae bacterium
CAGTTTCCGGGAAAATTCGCGCATGGTCAGTTTCCGGGAAAATTCGCGCATGCCGTCCCTATTTTCCCGGAAACTCGGAAGTTTCCGGGAAAATGCTACTCCTCATCAGCCATCACCTTAGCCGCCGCCAGCACCGCCTCGACAATCTTCACGTATCCCGTGCAGCGACAGAGATTGCCGGCCAGCCAGGCGCGCACCTCGTTCTCGCTGGGATCCGGCTTCTCCGACAGCAGGGCGAGGGAGTTCATCACAATGCCCGGCGTGCAAAAGCCGCATTGGATGCCGCCCGTTTCCACCAACGCCTGTTGCAGCGGGTGCAGCGACCCGGCGAAGTCGCCCAGGGCGGCGACCCCTTCGATGGTCGTTACCGACGCGCCGTCATAGTCGGCGGCCAGCAGCAGGCAACTGGTCATCGGCAGGCCGTCCACCAGCACGGTGCAGGCGCCGCAATCGCCGCAATCGCAGCCGCGGTGCGCGCCGGTCAGGCCCAGCTCATCGCGCAGCGTGTCCAGCAGGGTGCGCCGGTTGTCCAGATACAGCTCATGCCGGTCGCCGTTGACAGTCAGGGTGACGACGCTTTTCATTGGCCGGCCAGTTGCTCCAGCGCGCGGCGAGTGACCACCTGCACCATCTGCCGGCGATACCAGGCGGAGCTGCGCACGTCGTCAATCGGGGCGCAGGCCTCCGCGGCCAGCCCGGCCGCCTCCGCAAAGGCCGCCGCTCGTTGGCCGCGCCCGGCCAGGGAGCGCCCGCGCAGCGCCGCCTCCGCCTGATGCACGCGCAAGGGGGTAGGAGCCACCGCGCCGAGCACGATGCGCGCGTCCCGGCAATGGCCGTCTTGCAGCAGCAGGCCCGCCGCCACGCCGACCACCGCAATATCCATGAAGGCTCGCGGCGCTTGCTTGAAATAGAGCGTCCGGCCGGCGGGCGGCGGCAGGTGGATGTCCAGCAACAACTCCCCCGGCTGCAGCGCCGTTTTGCCCGGCCCGAGGAAGAACTCCTCCAGCGCCAACTGCCGCGGGCCGGCCGCTCCCGCCAGGGTAACGGCGGCGTCCAGGGCGATCAGCGGCGGGGCCAGGTCGGCTGAGGGGGCGGCGTTGCACAGGTTGCCGCCGATGGTGGCAAAGCTGCGCACCTGCTCCGAGGCCATCCAGCCGGCGGCCTGGGCCAGGCTGGGATAGTGGGCCAGCACGGGCGCGGAACGGGTTAGCTCGCGCAAGGTGGTCAGCGCGCCGATGCGCAGACCGCCGTCCGCCTCCGCGGAGATCCCTTTCAACTCCGGCAGCCGCTTGATGTTCACCACCGCTCGTGGGGCCAGCGCCCCCTTCTTCATCTTGAGCATCAGGTCGGTGCCCCCGGCGATCACCTGCGCCCGGCCATCCAGCTGCTGTAACAGTTCCAGCGCCTGGGGCAGCGACGTGGGCGCGTACCGTTCAAGGGGCTGCATCGCTTAGCTCCGGCCGGCGTCGTAGCCCGCCTGCAGGGCCAGCAGGTTCAGCCGGTGGCGGGGAGAAGCCGCGGCAGCGGAACTGCCGGCTGCGCTGGAATTGCCGCCGGCCACCTGGCGCAGCGCCTCGATGGGCAGCGGGAACGCGGGCGTGGCCGCCGCGTAGCCAGCCATGATCACGTTGGCTACGCCGGCGCTGCCCAATTGTTGGGCCAGGCGATCGGCCTGGGCCAGCTGGACGGTGATGCCCAGCGCGTCCAGCGGCTCCAGCAGCGCCTCGGGCAGCGGCTCCTCGCTGTTCACCAGCAACCGGCCGCCCGGCCGCAGAAAGGGGGCGTTGCGCACCGCCTCGTTCAGCTCCAGGGCGAGCACCATATCGGCCGAGCCTCGCCGGATCAGCGGCGCCTGCCCCTCGCCGATGCGAAAATGGGAGAGGACGGAGCCGCCGCGCTGGCTCATGCCGTGCGTCTCCGAGACCATCACCGGCAGGCCCAGCGAGAGCGCCGCCCGGGCCAGCAGCCGGGTGAGGAAGATCACCCCCTGCCCGCCCAGGCCGGCCAGCACCATCCGGATCTCCGTCGTGGCGGTCATATGACCGGTTTCCACTGGATGAAGCCCTTGTAGCAGGCGTCCACGCATTGGCCGCAGTCAATGCAAATCTTTTCGTCAATGTCCACCCGGCTGCCGTCCGCCCGCAAGACCAGCGCCGGACACTCGAAGGCCTCCACGCAGTAGCGGCAGCCGTCGCAATCTTCGGTGATGATCACCGGCAGCGGCGCTTCCTGCACCGGGCTGGGGTCATAGAGCACGCAGGGCCGGTTGACCACAATGACAGCCACTCCCCCTTCCGGCGACTGGCTGTATTCATAGGCCCGGCGCAACGTCTGCCGGAACTCCTGATGGTCATAGGGATCGGCTCCGGCCACAAAACCGACCCCGCAAGCGCGAACGAGGTCCGGGATGGGCACCTGCACGGCCAACTCCGCGTGCCCGTCTCCCCAACTGCGGCTATCCGGCGTCGGTTGGAAGCCGGTCATGGCGGTGACATGGTTGTCCAGGATGAGCAGCACGAAGCGCGCCCCGGTGTGCACGGCGTTGATCAGCGGGGGGATGCCGGAGTGGAAGAAGGTCGAGTCGCCGATGGCGGCCACGATGGGGCGCTCATCGCCCAGCAGCCGGTTGGCCTGGTAAAAGCCGTTGGCCATGGCCACCGATGCGCCCATGTCTACCACGGTGTCCATGGCGCGCAGGTTGACCCCCAGGGTGTAGCAGCCGATGTCGCCCGGATAGATGGCCCGGGAGCCGAACTCCATCCTGACGGCGAAGAAGGCTGAGCGGTGCCCACAGCCGGGGCAGAGGCGGGGCCGGCGCACGGGCACGCGCACCGAGTTGACCGCCTCCTGCAGCTCCTGCGATGAGGGCAGCGGGGTCACTCGATGGCCGAAGCGCTGCAACTGCTCCGCCAGCAGCTCGGCGACGATGTCCGGGGCCAATTCGCTGCCCGGCCGCACCACCCCGTTCAGACGGCCCAGCACCCCGTCGCGCCGGGGAAGCTGCAGCTCGATGCAGGCGTCCGGCTCCTCCAGGACGAGCACGTTTTCCACCCCGGCCAAAAAGTCGCGCACAATGCCGGCCGGCAGCGGGTAGGGCGTGCCGATCTTCAGCAGCGGCACGGAGACGCCCAACTGGGCGAGCACGTCCTGGGCGGTGTGGAAGGCCACGCCCGAGGCGATCACCCCGAAGCGGTGGTTGGCCGGCGTTTCGTTCACCACGTAATTCAGCCCCGAGGTCTCAAAGCCGGCGGCCACCTCTTGCAGCTTGCCGGTCAGATCGCGCAGCAGCGAGACGCGGAACTTCGGCGTCGCCGCCCAGCGGGAGGCGTCACGGCGGAAGCCGCTCTTGGGCAGGGGCGGCGCGGCGGGAAGTTCGTCGGGCACGGTCAGGCTCTGCACCGCGTGGCACAGGCGGGTGGTGGGGCGCAGGATCACGGGCAGCCCAAAGCGCTCCGAAAAATCGAAGGCCACGCCCACCATCTGCCGCGCTTCCGCCGGGCTGGATGGGTCGAAGACGGGCACTCGCGCGTTCATCGCCGTCAGCCGCGAATCCTGTTCCGTTTGCGATGAGTGCAGGCCGGGGTCATCGGCCACGACGACCACAAAGCCCCCCTTCACCCCCGTGTAAGCCGCGCTGTAGAGCGGATCGGTGGCCACGTTCAGGCCCACCTGCTTCATGGTGGTCGCCGCGCGCACGCCGGTCCAGGAGGCGGCCAGGGCAATCTCAAAGGCGACCTTCTCGTTGGTGGACCATTCGGCGTGCAGGGGCTGGCGGAGCCGCTCCTTGAAGCGGATCACGCCGGCCAGAATCTCAGAGCTGGGCGTGCCGGGATAGCCGGTGGCCACCCGGCAGCCGCTCTCTACCAATCCCCAGGCGATGGCTTCATTGCCCAGGAAGATGTCGGTAGGCACTAGAGGGCCACCTCCGGTAGGGCCTCCATCGCCTGCCGCACCATCTCTTCGGGATAGGCATACGCCTGCAACTGGCCCTTCATGTAGGCGTCGTAGGCGGACAGGTCGAAGATGCCGTGGCCGGAGAGGTTAAAGGCGATCACCCGGCTGACTCCCTCTTCCTTGCAACGGGCGGCCTCGTTCAGCGCGGCGCAGATGGCGTGCGACGATTCCGGGGCGGGGATGATGCCCTCCGCCCGGGCAAAGATAGACGCCGCTCCGAAGCTGCTCACCTGGTCAACCGCCACCGCCTCGATGTCGCCGTTGTCATAGAGGGCGGAAACGTGCGGGGCCATGCCGTGGTAGCGCAGGCCGCCGGCGTGAATGCCCGGCGGCACGAAGCTGTGTCCCAGGGTGTGCATCTTCACGATGGGCGCCATCCGCGCGGTGTCGCCGTAATCGAAGGTGTACTTGCCCTTGGTCAGCGTCGGGCAGGCGGTCGGTTCGACGGCGATTACCCGGGTATTCTTGCCGGCGGTGAAGTTCTGGTGCAGGAACGGGAAGGCAAAGCCGGCAAAGTTGCTGCCGCCGCCCACGCAGCCGATGACTATGTCGGGATACTCGCCGGCCAGCTCCATCTGCTTCAGCGCTTCCAGCCCGATCACCGTCTGGTGCATCAACACCGGCCCCAGCACCGAGCCGAGCGAATACTTGTAGCGGCCGTTGGAAGTTGCCGCCGCTTCCACCGCTTCCGAGATGGCAATACCCAGCGAGCCGGGGTTGTTCGGGTTTTCGGCTAACAGCTGCCGGCCGTAATTGGTCTTATCCGACGGGCTGGGGGTGACCGTTGCGCCGAAGTTTTCCATCACGATGCGCCGGTACGGCTTCTGCTGGTAGGAGACCTTCACCATGTAGACGTGGCACTCCAGGTCAAAGAAGTTGCAGGCCATAGAAAGCGCTGAACCCCACTGGCCGGCGCCGGTCTCGGTGGTAAAGCCCGTCACCCCTTCTTCTTTGGCGTAGAACGCCTGCGCCACCGCCGTATTCGGCTTGTGGGAGCCGACGGGCGAGACCCCTTCGTACTTATAATAGATGTGCGCCGGCGTATCCAGGGCCTTTTCCAGCCGGCGCGCCCGGAACATCGGCGTGGGCCGCCACAACTTGTACACCTCGCGCACCGGCTCCGGCACCTCGACCCAGCGGTCCAGGCTCATCGCCTCGCCGATAAAGCGCATTGGAAAGAGCACCCCCAGAAAATCAGGGGTCACCGGCTCCTTCGTCCCCGGATGTAGTACCGCGTTCCAGGCCGTCGTCGCCGGGTTGACCGGCATGTCGGGGTTGATGTTGTACCACGCGCGGGGTATGTCCTGCTCTGACAACGAATACTTGTACTGCTCGCTCATTCTCTATTCCTCCAAGAAATGCGAATTCCCCCAAATCCTTGCACATCGTCAGAAAAATGCGATACATCATGCAGTATATGATAGGGATGAGGAGTTTCAAATATCACCGTCGAAGGATCATTCTTTTTTCATCCTTTTTGCTCGTTACGGGATCGCCGTGAGCCGCTTAAGATAGAGTGATGTCTTTGCAAAACGCGGACCCGCTCGAGCCGCCCTCCGGTGGGGGCTAACCCGGCCGCAGCGGCCCCGAGCGACCGTGCAAATCAATTCCGGACCCGGAGGCGCGTATGGATTACAGTTGGAGTGAGGAACAACAGGCCTTCCGCGCCGCGGTCCGGCAATTTGTCGCTCGCGAGGTCATTCCGGCGGCGCGGGAGCTGGATGAACGGGGAGAGTTTCCCCACGCCCTCTTCCGGCGCTGCGCCCAGAACGGCTACTTCGGCCTGCGCTACCCGGAGAGCAGCGGCGGCATGGGGGCGGATTTTATCACCTACTGCCTGATGATCGAGGAGCTGGCCGGGGGGTCGCTGGCCCTGGCGGCCACCGTCGCCATGCAGAGCCTGATGGGAACCGAGCTGGTCTTCCGGCATGGGAACGATGAACAGCGGGCGCGGCTCATCGGGCCGGCCCTGCGCGGGGAGAAGATCGGCTCCATCGCCATGACCGAGCCGGACTTTGGCTCCGACCTGGGCGGCATGCTGACCACGGCCGCGCCGCAGCGGGAGGGCTGGCTGCTCAACGGGCGCAAGATGTGGATCACCTCGGCTACGGTGGCGGACTTCTTTACCGTCGCCGCCAAGACCGACCCGGCGGCCGGCTTTAAGGGCATTGACCTCTTCCTGGTGGAGAAGGAGCGCGCCGGCGTGCAGGTCGGCCGGCGCATCGAGAAGCTGGGCGTCCGCGCCTCCGAGACCTCCGAGCTGATCCTGGATGAGGTCTGGGTGCCGGCGGAGAACCTGCTCGGCCTACAGGGCAGCGGCTTCCGCCAGCTGGGGGCCATCCTCGGGCACATTCGCGTGATGACCGGCGCGCTGGCCCTGGGGCTGGGACAGGCGGCGCTGGATGCTTCCGTGCGCTATGCCGGCGAGCGGGTGCAGTTTGGCCGGCCCATCGGCGCTTTTCAGGCGGTCAGCCACAAGATCGCCGAGATGGCCACCCAACTGGAGGCGGCCCGCTCTCTCGTCTACCGGGCTGCCTGGCAAATTGACCAGGGCGCGCCGGATATCAGGCTGGCGGCGATGAGCAAGCTGTTCGCTACGGAGGCGGCCAACCGCATCGCCGACGACTGCACGCGCATCTTCGGCAGCTACGGCTTTGCCATGGAATACGACGCCCAACGCTACTACCGCGACGCCCGCTTCCTGCTGTA
>CAYVQP010000087.1:0-14305 GCA_964452775.1 uncultured Ardenticatenaceae bacterium
CCATGCGCCGCAATCAGCTCATCCACCATCGCCCAGATGGCGTCCAGGTCTAACTCGGCGGCAGTGTGCGGGTCGAGCATGGCGGCATGGTAGATGTGCTCGCGCTTGCCGGTCAGCGCCGCCTCCACGGTTAAGGCTTGCACGTTGACGTTCGTCTGAATCAGCGCGGCGAGATGCACCGGCATCGCCCCGATGCGCACCGGCTGGACCCCGTTGCGGTCCACCAGGCAAGGGACTTCCACACAACAGCCGGCCGGCAGGTTGTCAATCAAACCTTCGTTAGCCACATTGCCGTAGATGACGGTGGGTTCCCCTGATTCGATGCTGTGCAGGATGCCGGGAGCGTATTCCACGCTGCGCCGGATGGCGGGCATGGCCTGTCCGGCGAGAAGCTGGTCGCGCAGGGCCTCCCAGTCGGCGATCTGCACTTCGCAGCGCCGGATGTACTCATCCAACGGGATGTTGTAGCGCTCAATCAGCTCCGGCCGGTCACGCTTGATGAACCAGGGGACGTACTCGCTGAAGTGCTCGCTGGACTCGGTGACGAAGAAGCCCAGCCGGCTGAACATCTCGTAGCGCACGCGGTTATGCGCCGGGACGCGCCCCTCGGCAATCACCTGTCGCAGGCGCGGGTAAAGGTCCTCGCCGTCCCGCTCCAGGCGCAGGTAGAAGGCCATGTGGTTGATGCCGGCGACCACATAGTTCACTTCTTCCACGGGCAGGCCCATGTCGCGCGCCAGCTCGCGCGCCGTGCCTTGCACGCTGTGGCAAAGCCCGATCGTGCGGATTGTGCTGGCCCGCTGCACGGCCCAGCAGTTCATGGCCATCGGGTTGACGTAGTTCAGATGCAGCACCTGGGGACAAAGCTGCTCCATGTCCCGGCACATCTCCAACATGACGGGGATGGTACGCAGCCCGCGCATGATGCCGCCGATGCCCAGGGTGTCGGCGATGGTCTGGCGCAAGCCGTACCGTTTGGGGATCTCGAAGTCAATCACCGTCCCCGGCTTGTAGCCCCCCACCTGGAACATGCTGATCGCGTAATCCGCCCCATCCAGCGCGCGCCGGCGGTCGAGGGTGGCTTCGATGGTTGGCCGCGCCCCATGCCGGGCGGCAACGTGCCGGGCGACCGTGGCCGATGTCTCCAGCCGGCCGGGGTCTATGTCGTGCAGGCAAATCTCCGCCCCGGCAAACTCGGGAAAGGAGAGGATGCCGTTGAGCAGATCGCGGGCGAAGACGGTGCTGCCGGCGCCGATGAATACTATCCTGGTCATGAATCGTCCTCCAAGAGTGGTCCGGCTCATGCCGGAACTGTGGCTGCCGGCGTGATTATAGCAACCCGCGGCCCGATTGAAATCCGCCGGCGACGCGGCTACAATGGCGTTGTCGAGTGGAGCCGGACTGCTACCAGCCGCCCAAGCGCATTGGGCCCGTGGAGGTGAACAACGTGGCGGAAAGCATGATTGAGCCTGAATTGGTCGAAATATCGGATGCAGATCTCGAGCACCTGATTACGGAGGATGATCAGCCGGTGGATAGCATCTTCTCCGAGAAGCAGATGCGCTTGCTGACCAGAAGCCTCTACGCCTCCTGGAAAAGGCCGGCGTTTGTCGCCCTCGCCAACGTGGGGCTATTTTACTCGACCAGTAAGCAAGCGGTTGTGCCGGATGTCTTGGTCAGCGTCAACGTGCACTTTCCCGAAGAGCTGGGCGAGAAGCGCCATCGCTCCTATTTTGTGTGGGAGTATGGCAAGCCGCCGGAAATGGTGATTGAAGTCGTCTCCAACCGGAAAGGTGAGGAGCTGGGTGCGAAGAGGGAGCTGTACTCCGAGATAGGGGTCGCATACTACGCAGTCTTTGACCCATTCCTGCATCTTGGCGACGGTGATCTGCACCTCTTCGAGCGCCGGGGGGCGGCCTTCCTACGCATGAAGCGACCCTGGTTTCCCCAGTTGGGCCTGGGCCTGGGCCTGTGGGAAGGGAGCTTTGAGGGCATAGAATCGGTCTGGCTGCGCTGGGTTGACCGGGCCGGCGATCTGTTGGCTACCGGAGAAGAGGCGGCTGAGCTGGCCCAGGCATTGGCGGAGGAAGAGCGCCTGCGGGCGGAAGATGAGCGTCAGCGGGCCGATGACGAGCGCCGGCGGGCTGAAGATGAGCGCCGGCGTAATGAGAAGCTGGCCGCACAACTCCGTGCGCTTGGCGTCGAGCCGGAAGCGTAACGCCTACCTCGCTGATGGAGGAGCTACAAATTCGCCGGCTGCTGCCGGACGAATACCCGCTCGCCAGGGAGATTGTCCTCGCGGGCTTGCAGGAGCATTGGGGCCGGCTGGACCCGGCGCTCAACCCCGACCTGGACGACATGCCTCGCCATTACCAGCTGACCGTGTTTCTCGGGGCTTTCCACGACGGAACCCTGCTGGGAGTGGGCGCGCTAACCCCCGAAGGGGCAGATACCGGCCGCATCGAGCGCATGTCCGTCGTTGCCGGACAGCGCCGCAAAGGGGTAGGGCAGCAACTTTTGCACGCCTTACTGCATGAAGCCCGGCAGGCCGGCTACCGGCGCGTCGTGCTGGAGACCACCGCCACCTGGGAGGATGCGCGCCGGCTATACACTCGCAACGGCTTTCAACTCGTCGCCATACGCGACGGGGACGCACACTACGAACTGGCGCTCAATTGAGACCTATTTACGCATTTCTGCTAAGATTGCAGTATCTGCGCCGGCCGGCCTAATCCAGCTGGACCGGGCCAATCCACTCCGGCCCGGACGCACCTGCCGGTTACCGGCGCCCTATTCGGTTATGAGGATGCCAAGTTGTCTGAAAAAATAGGTCGTTATGAGATCAGGGGCCTGATTGGCCGGGGGGGAATGGGCACGGTCTACCTGGGCTATGACCCTCGCTTCGAACGCGAGGTCGCCATCAAGGTGCTGACCCCCCAACTCCTGGAAAAGGCCAACTTGCGGGCGCGCTTCGAGCGCGAGGCGAAAACCGTCGCCGCGCTCGAGCACCCGGCCATCGTGTCCGTCTACGACTTTGACGAAGTGAACGGGCAGCCCTATCTGGTCATGCAATATATGACCGGCGGAACGCTTGCCGACCGCCTGCAGCATGGCCCGCTACCGGCCGAGGAGGCGGCGCGCATCCTCAATCGCATCGGGTCGGCGCTCGACGAGGCGCACCGGCGTGGCATTGTGCACCGGGACCTGAAGCCGGGTAATATCCTCTTTGACCGCTACGACAACTCATACCTCACCGATTTCGGCATCGTCAGTCTGGCCGAGAATGCCGGCGACCTGACCGGGACCTCCACCCTGGGCACCCCCGGCTACATGAGTCCCGAGCAGATCCAGGGCCAGACAATTGATGGTCGCACCGACGTCTACTCGCTGGGCGTGCTGGCCTTCGAGATGCTCACGGGTCGCAAGCCATTTGAGGGCGACACCCCGGCGATGATCCTGGTCAAGCAAATGACCGAAGCGCCGCCGGGCGTACACCAACTCCGCCCGGATTTGCCCCCGGCCGTGGACCAGGTGCTCGAGCGCACTCTGACCCGCGATAAGAACCAGCGCCCGGACACAGCCGGCGAGCTGGCCGCCATGATCGCCGTAGCCGCGCAGGCTGCTCCCGGGGTGAATGTCCAGAGCGCGCCGGCTCAGGCGGCTCCTGTGGCTCCCACAGCTCCACCCGCTCGCCCGGCAACGCCGCCGGCGCATACCGCTGCAATCCCCCAGCCAACCGCCATAACGCCGGCCGGCCGGAAGGGCGTTCCCCTCTGGCTAATCGTCGGCGCGGCTTTGGTCGGGCTGCTGATTTGCGGGGCCGGGGTGGCGGCGGCCGCCGCGGTGCTGAACAACTTGAGGACGGCATCCACCACGCCGGAGGATGGGGTCGAGGAGCCGGCGGCTGCCGCCGATGTGGGAGATACGGAGCCGGTCGCCGCTGCCTCGGACGCACAATCCGCCGTCGAAATCCTGGAAGTGGCCAACGGGACGGTCTATCACGTGGCCGTTGACGGAGATGACAGCAATGCCGGCAGCAGCGACGCCCCCTGGGCCACAATCCAGCACGCGGTAGACAGCATCTCCCCCGGCGACACCATCTGGGTGCATGAAGGGACCTATGCCGGGGCGCGCATTGAGCAATCCGGCGAGCCGGAAGCCTGGATGGTCCTGATGGCCGCGCCGGATGAAGAGGCCATCCTGGACGCACCCGGCCCCAACAACAAGCATGAGAGCATACTCGAACTGGAAAGCTGGGAGGGCGAAACGACCGTCAACTATTGGGTGGTTGACGGGCTTAGGATTACGGGCGCGCCGGGTTGGGGCGTTGACATGCGCGGCAACGAGGACAACCATTCGCACCACCTGGTCATCCGCAACAACAAGGTCTTTGCCAACGGTTGGGAAGGGGGCCACAGCGGCATCTTCACCGCCTTTGTTGACGATGTCCTCATTGAGTACAACGAGAGCAACGAAAACGGCGAGCATGGCATCTACCTGAGCAACAGCGGCGACCGGCCCATTGTGCGCGGCAACCGGCTCAGCTACAACGCGAACTGCGGTCTACACATTAACGGCGATATATCCATGGGCGGCGACGGCATAATCTCGGACGGCCTGGTGGAAGACAACCTCATCTACGAGAATGGGGCTGAGGGCGGCTGCTCGGCGATCAACATGGACGGCGTCACCGGCGCCACCGTGCGCAACAATATGCTCTTTCAGAACCACGCCGGCGGCATTGCCCTCTTTCGAGACAACGGCGCCGCCTGCTCCCACGACAATCGCATCCTGTTCAACACCATCGTGCAGGCCGCGGACGCTCGCTGGGCGATCAGCGTGGTTGACTTCCAGGGGGACGGCTCTGAATGCGCCAACAACCACTTTTACGGCAATATCCTCTACAACTACCACGAGTGGCGCGGCTCATTTGAGCTGCAGCGCCCGGACTTCCCCGGCATGGTCAGCGACTTCAACGTCATGATGGATCGCGTTTCCGTGGACGAAGGCGATTCGGTAATGACCCTGGCGGAATGGCAAGCGTTGGGCTATGACAGCCGCTCGATAATTGCCGGCCCGGACGAACTATTCGTGGACCCCGCCGGCGGCGACTACACGCTGCTGCCCAACGCGCCCGCCATTGACGCCGCCGAACCGTTGGAGGACGTGCCGCAAGATTTCGAAGGCGACGCACGTCCGGCCGGCGCAGCCTCGGACATCGGGGCCGATGAGTGGACGACTCCCGATTAGGTCGGCCCGGGGACAAGGCCCCGCAGGTACATGACAGACCGGCGTGGCAATGAGTGACATTCGGCGCCAAAAATCATGACAACCGGCACCTTACTCTCCGTCCGGCTTCCCCTACACTGTGCGCAGGCGACACGCCAAACCACCTCCTTAGTCTGCCTGCGACCGGCGGACAAGGGGAAGCCAATTATCGCGTGGCCCGCCGGATGTAAGCCTTTGGACATCCGCGGGCCATGCTTGTTCTCTGCGGCAGGCGCATCGTTCGCCGGCCCTGGCGCCCCGCCCATTTCTCCCACAGAAAGTTCATGCTTCCCTTCGTTGGAACAAATGTGCTATAATCATGGGGTGATGAAGAAGCGCATGGCCGTTCGCGGGCAAAAGATTGACTGGGGCCGCGTCCTGCTGGAGCAATTACGGCTGGCGGGTCTGCCGGAGCCGGCCCGCGAGTACACCTTTCACGCTAACCGCGAATGGCGCTTTGACTTCTGCTGGCGCGCCCGGCTGGTCGCCTGCGAAATCGAAGGCGGCATCTGGCTGCAAACCGAGACCGGCCGCAGTAAGGGCCACGCCCATCCAGTCCGTTTCGAGCAGGATTGCGAAAAGTACAACGAGGCGGCGTTGTACGGCTGGCTGGTGCTGCGCGTGACGCCGGACATGGTGCGCGATGGCCGGGCGCTGGACTGGATTGAGCGCGCCTTGTTGACCTGAGGGAAAGAGGGCGCGCTCAATTGCACGCCGGCGGCCAGTACTGCTACAATCTCCTCGAGCCTGCATCCGCACAGCCTGCCATTTCCATCTCTCTCAGGGGCACCCTTTGCCGGCTACTGGGTAGGCAAGCCACCCTGAACCATTCAGAAACCCCGCAGGTCTCACCGAATGAGCTTGCCCTGCGAGTAACCTGTGAGAGACCGGCGGGGTTTGGTTCGTAGTTAGCGAGAGAACCACCAAATGGCATCGCAGACGCTTTCAGCCTACATCCCTCAGGATCGCCTCCGCGCCCTGGCGCGCGGTGAGACCCTGCCCGACCGCACCACCGGCTCCGCTCTCTTCGCCGATATCTCCGGCTTCACCCCGCTCACCGAAGCCCTGTGCGACTCGCTGGGCGCCCGGCAGGGGGCGGAGGAGCTGACCGGCCACCTGGACGCCGTCTACACCGCCCTCATCGCCGAAGTGGAACGCTTTGGGGGCAGCGTGCTTGGCTTTGCCGGCGACGCAATCACCTGCTGGTTCGACGAGAGGCTGGATTTGACCGGCTCCGCGGACCAGTCAAATTGCTCGCCGGCCCATCGCGCCGCTGCCTGCGCCCTGGCCATGCAACGGGTCATGCGCCCCTTTACGACCATCGCCTTGCCCGGCGGCGCGACAATTGGATTGGCCCTGAAGGTGGCGGTTGCCTCCGGCCCTGCGCGGCGCTTTGTGGTCGGCGATCCGGCGGTGCATTACCTGGATGCATTGGCCGGAGCAACGGTCAGCCTGACTTCGACCGCCGAACACCTGGCCCGGCCGGGGGAGGTATTGCTGGATGAGGCCACCGGACAGGCCCTGCGCGACGCCCTGACGATTAGCGAATGGCGCACGGACGCCGAAAGCGGGGAACGCTTTGCGGTGGTCGCCGGCTTGCAGGGTGAGGTCAGCCCGGTGACGTTGGCGGAGAGTCCCGATGGCCCGGACGGGGCGGTAATGCGGACATGGATACCAGGTCCGTTGTATAGGCGCGAACTAGCTGGACAAGGCATATTCTTGGAAGCGTTCCGGCCTTGCACCTGCCTGTTTGTGCGCTTCGTGGGCATAGATTACGAGGCGGATGACGCCGGGGCGCACCTCGACACCTTTATCCGGCGACTGCAAGGCATTGCCGCCCGATACGAAGGCGCGATCCTGCAACTAACCATTGGCGACAAGGGCAGTTACATCCACATCAACTTCGGCGCGTTCAGGACGCACGAGGATGATGCCCGCCGGGCGGTGAAAACCGCGCTCGAACTGAGGACGACTACCAATTTGCAACTCCACATGGGCATCACGCAAGGGGTGCTGCGCACGGGGACATACGGCGGAGCCACCCGGCGCACTTATGGAGTGATGGGCGACGAGGTCAATCTGGCGGCGCGACTGATGTCCAACGCTGCGCCGGGCGATATCCTGGTCAGCGGGAGGGTGCAGAAGGCGACCGGCGCTGAGTTTGCCTTCGAGCCGCACACGCCGCTGCCCCTGAAGGGCAAGACCGAGCCTCTGCCGGTCTTCACGCTATTGGGGGAGCGCCGGGAGCGGGCGGTGCGCTTGCCCGAGCCGCAATATGCCCTGCCGATGGTGGGCCGGGAACGTGAACTACAGGCTGCGGAAGGATTGTTGGACCTGACGGTGCAGGGCCGGGGGCAGATCATTGGTGTGGTGGCCGAAGCGGGAATGGGGAAGTCCAGACTGGTAGCGGAGATGATTCGCAGCGCGCGGCGCAAGGGTTTCGTGGGGTATGGCGGGGCCTGCCAGTCGGATGGGATCAACACACCATATCAGGTATGGAAACCTATCTGGCAGGCGTTCTTCAGTGTGGACCCCGAGTTGCCCGTCAGGAGACAAGTTCGCTTGCTGGAAGGTGAAATTGCCGATCACGCCCCTGAGCGGGCGCAGGCCCTGCCGTTGTTGGACATCATGCTGGACCTGGAGATCCCTGACAACGAGTTCACACAGTCGCTCGAACCGCAATACCGGCAGAGCGTGCTGTGGACGCTGCTGGAAGAGTGCCTCCGCGTCGCCGCCGCCGAGGAACCGATCCTCATCGTCATCGAAGACCTGCACTGGATTGACCCGCTCTCGCACGACCTGCTGGAAGAGTTGGCCCGCGCGCTAGCCGGCAGCCCCATCTGTTTCGTGCTGGCCTACCGCCCGCCCAAACTGGCCCGGCTGGAAGCGCCCCGGCTGGAAGCCATGCCGAACTTCACCCGCCTCGACCTGCACGAGCTGAACGCGACAGAAGCGGAGCAGGCCATTCGCGCCAAACTGGCCCAGCTATATCCCGCGCGCGGCGCCGCCTTGCCGGAAGGGCTGGTGGTCAACCTGATGGCGCGCTCGCAGGGCAATCCTTTTTATTTGGAAGAGCTGCTGAACTACGTGCGCGACCGTGGTCTCGACCCGGCCGACCTGAACCGGCTCGAACTACCCGACAGTCTGCATACGCTCATCCTCAGCCGCATTGACCGGCTGACCGAGCGCGAAAGGACCACCCTGCGCGTGGCGAGCATCGTCGGGCGTCTATTCCGCGCCGCCTGGCTGACCGGCTACTATCCCGAGTTGGGCGAATTGAACAGCGTCGAGAGCGACCTGGAGCAATTGGCGACGCTGGACCTCACCGCGCTGGATGCCCCCGAGCCGGAACTCGCCTACCTCTTCAAGCACATCGTGACCCATGAAGTGACCTACGAGAGCCTGCCGTTTGCCACTCGCGCCCAACTACACGAGCAGCTGGCGCTGTTTCTGGAGGAGATTGGCGCGCCGGTGGACGCGATCGCGCATCACTATGGACTCAGCCACAATTGCGCCAAACAGCAAGAATATTGGCTGAAAGCCGGCGACGCGGCTATAGGCGCCTTTGCCAATGAAGCGGCGCTCGACTACTATGGCCGGCTCGCGCCCCTGAGCGACCCGCAGGAACAGGCGGAGCTTCACCTCAAGCAGGCGGGCGCTTATTACGCCCTGGGCAGGCTGGTCGAAGCGCGGGAGCAGTTGTATCTGGCCTGCGCCGGCCTGGGCCACCCCCTGCCCACAACTCCGGGTCGCCTGGGGGTCGGTTTGTTCAAAGAGCTTGCCCGCCAAACCGGCCATCGCCTGCGCTTTGCGCGGCGGCCCGTGGTAGTCGAGGACGAGGCGGACGGGCCGGAGCCGGATGCCGGCGCAATGCGGTTGGTTCGCGCTTATTTACTATTGGCGAATGTGGATGCCTTGTCCGATGAAGCCGGTCCGATTGGTCTGTACACCTGTTTTGGGGCGCTGAATCTTTGCGAAGACGCGGGGCGGAGCTCTCCCGAATTGGCGCACGCTTACACGAACGTGGGCTATTTGTGCTGCCTTTTTTCGCACCCGCTAGCGCGGGCCTACATGCGGCGCGCACGGGCTGCCGTGGACGGGCTGGAGCGTACGTCCAGGTTAAGTGGGCTGGGTAATGCCTTGTTAGCCGCCAACCTTCATGCGCTGATCGTTGGCGACTGGCAAACCTGCGAGCGTGGCCATGCCCAGGCAATGAGGATTTGTGACCGCCTGGGCGACCATACGAATTGGGCGCTCAATCTCTCCTTGCTGGGCTACCTGGCCTGGTTCCAGGGCCAGTTCGCGCGCAGTTGGGATCTGATCACGGAGTTCTACCGGGATGCGCTGGCGAGCAACCATGCCCAGCATCAGGCCATGGGACTGGCGGGGCAGGTCTGGTATTTGTTCCATGCGGGGCAAACCGCCGAGGCCGTCGCGGTAGCCGAAAGCGCTTTGCCGCTCTTCGCCACAACCCCCGGCGTGCGCATCCCGGAATCGAATACCCGGGCAATGTTAGCCGGCGCCTATTTGCGCCAGGGAGAGTTAAGTCAGGCCCGGCGGGCTGCTGAAGGGGCCAGCTCCTTGATCGCCCAAACGTCATTGCCCTTTTATGCGAATATCTTTATTCACGGGCAAATCGCCGACGTGAATCTCGCCCTGTGGGAGCGGGAGCAGGGACAGGATGCGAAGGCCGCCGCCGGCTATAGGGCAGCGGCGCGCCAGGCGTGCCGCTCCATGCACCGGCTGGCGCGCTTCTTTCCCATCGGGCTACCGGCGACCTGGCGGCGGCAAGCGAGCCTTGACTGGCAGGACGGCAAGCCGGAGCGGGCGCGCCGGGCGTGGCAGAAGAGCCTGGAGTCGGCGCAGAAGCTGGGGATACCCTATGACGAAGCGTGCGCCTATTACGAGATTGGGCGGCGCGCTTCCGGCGCGGAGCGAGACGCGAACCTGGCCCGAGCCAACGAGCAATTCGAGCGCCTGGGCGTGAGGGTGGAAGGGGGCATTGTGAATCGTTAGCGGCCGAGGTAAACTCCGGCCGCTGCTGCGCTTCAACCTATCCGGCGCAGTAGCCGGGAAATCATCCATGACCACAATGGAACAGGAACTGCAAACGGCGGCCAGCGACAGGCGCGCCGGCTGGAAAGCCATCGCCCGCGTGCTGCTCAAGGCGACCGCGCTGTTCGTCCTGCTCAACCTGCTATTCGCCTTCGCGTTTCCCATGAGCTTCCTGGGCGGCCTCTCCCTGTACAACCGGCTGTTCCCCGGCCGGCCGCGCCTCCCTTACGGCGAGAACCCGGCCCAAAGCTTCAGCCTGACCCTGAACAACCTGCCGGCCATGTTTGCCTCGCACCAGCTCTCCCGGCCCAAAGCGGACGACGAATTTCGTGTAGTGACCATCGGCGACTCTGGAACCTGGGGCTGGCTGCTGGAGAACGACCAGACGCTGACCGGCCAACTCAACCAGGCCGGCTACACCACTCCCGACGGCCGGCGAGTCGTGGCTTACAACCTCGCCTATCCGGTGCTGTCGGTCACCAAGGACCTGCTCCTCCTTGAGCAGGCCATGAGCTACGAGCCGGACCTGATCATCTGGCCGGTGACCCTCAATTCACTGACTCTCGACAAGCAACTGGCCCACCCCTTGCTGCAAAACAACCCGGCCCCGGTTCGTGACCTGATCCGGCGCTTCGGCCTGAACCTGGACGAAAACGACCCCCGCTTTGTGCAGCCCACCTTTTGGCAGCGCACAATCGTGGGCCAGCGCCGGCCGTTGGCGGACCTGCTCCGCCTGCAGGCCTACGGCTTTTCCTGGGCGGCCACGGGCATTGACCAGTACATCCCGGCCGACTTCCCCCTCCGGCGCAGCGACTTTGAAGCGGACGAGAGCTGGCAGGAGTTCAGCGGGCCGGCCGATCTGACCACGGATGGGTTGGCCTTTGACGCCGTTGCCGCCGGCCACGCGCTGGCCGGCGATGTGCCCATCCTGCTGGTCAACGAGCCGATTTACATCAGCGACGGGGAGAACAGCGATTTGCGCTATAATGCTTTCTACCCGCGTTGGGCCTATGACCAATATCGCACGCTGCTGGCCGGGCTGGCCCAAAGCTCCGGCTGGCGCTACCTGGACCTGTGGGACGCATTGCCGCCGGAGGTGTTCACCGATACGCCGGTGCACGTCAACCCGGCCGGCGCGGCCCAATACGCGGAGTTGATTGGCCGGGCGATGATGGAGATGATTGAGCAGGATGGATGAGCAGCAGGTGCGCGCCACGTTGCGCGCGTTTATCACCCGGGAGCTGATTCGAGACGAAAAGTACAATTTGAGCGACGATGAGGGCATCATCACCGGCGGCATGATGGACTCCTTTGCCCTGGCTGAGCTGGGCGTATTCGTGGAAGATACCTACAACGTCTACATCCCCGACGCCGAACTGACCGTGGCCAAGATGGACACGCTGAACCAGATCACCGCTCGCGTCATGCGCGGTCTGTAGCCGGCCATGCTCAGCGCCGCCACCCGCAGCGCCTATCAGACGCTGCTCGACGCGCACGCCCTGGCCGGCCCGGACGAATGCGCCGCCATCATCTATGTGGCCACGGACGAGGAGCCGATCTTCGTCAGCCGTGGTCTGTTCCGTAACCGCGTCCAAGCGTACGCCGCCGCCCTGCGCCGGCTGGACATTCGCCCGCGCGATCTGGTGGTCATCGCCCACACCCAGAATCTGGAGAGCATTTACGCCTTTTGGGGCGCGCTGCTGGCCGGGGCGGTCCCCTCCATGTTCCCCACATTGACCGAGAAGCTGGACCCGGCCATCTACATGGGCAGCATGGCCGAGCTGGCCCGGCTCTCTCAGGTGCGGGCGGTGCTGACCACGGACGACTTCGCCGGCGAACTGCGCGCGCGGGTCGGCTGCGCGGTGTACGGCTCCGGCGAGCTGGCCGCCGCGGCGGAAGGCGACCCGCTGGAGCCGGTTGCGCCGCGCCCGGCGGACGTCGCTTTCCTGCAGCACTCCAGCGGCACCACCGGCCTGCAAAAGGGGGTCGCCCTGGCCCATGATGCCGTGCTCAATCAGGTCGCCCATTACAGCGACGCCCTGCAGCTCAACGAGGCCGACGTAATCGCCAGCTGGCTGCCGCTTTATCACGACATGGGGCTGATCGCCGGCTTTATCCTGCCCCTGCTGCAGGGGATTCCCCTGGTGCTCATGTCCCCATTTGACTGGGTGCGCCACCCGGCCTTGCTGCTGCGCGCCATCCATGATTTCGGCGCGACGCTCTGCTGGCTGCCCAACTTCGCCTACAACCACATGGCCCGCCGGGTGCGGCAGCGAGATAGCGAGGGCCTCTCCCTGCGCTCCATGCGCCTCTTTGTGAACTGCTCCGAGCCCGTGCGTCACAGCAGCCACCAGCAATTCCTGCAGCGCTTTGCCGCCAACGGGGTCGAGCCGGCCATGCTGGGGGTCAGCTACGCCATGGCCGAAAACACCTTTGCCGTCACCCAGACGCCGCCCGGCGCGCCGGCTCGCCTGGACACAGTCAACAGCGCGGCGCTGCAGACCAGTCGCCTCGCCGCTCCCGCCGCGGCCGCCGACCCGGCCGCCGACATTCGCGTCTCCTGCGGGCCGCCCATCCCCGGCACGGCCGTGCGCGTGCTCGACGCCCAGGGGCAGCCCCTGGACGACCGGCGGGTGGGCGAAATCGCCATCCGCAGCGACTGCATGCTTAGCGGCTATTATCGCCGGCCCGACCTGCAACCCTTCCGGGACGGCTGGTATCTGACCGGCGACATGGGCTACCTGGCGGAGGGCGAGCTGTACGTCATCGGCCGCTCGAAGGATCTGATCATCAGCGCGGGCAAGAATATCTACCCGCAGGACATCGAGGACATCGTCAACGACGTGCCGGGGGTGAAGGCCGGGCGGGCGGTGGCCTTTGGCGTGCCGGACGAGCGGGAAGGCACCGAGCTGCTGGCGGTGGTGGCCGAGACGACCACGGACGAGCCGGACGAGCTGCAGGCCGTCAACCGGGCGATTAGGTTGGAAGTCAGCCGGCGCAGCATGGTCACCGTCAATTATGTCACCCTGGTCGGCCCGATGTGGCTGATTAAGACCAGCAGCGGCAAGATCGCCCGCGCCGCCAACCGCGACAAATGGCTCGCCGAGCGCCGGGACCTGCCAGGTTTCTAAAAACCTGGCAGGTCTTCCCCGCAAATCGTTGCGCGCACCTCCTACGTAAGAGAAACATATGAATCCAAGCCAAACGAGTTGCAAACCGGCGACAGCCGGCAAGAACAGGTTATAATACACATGCTAGTTTAGCATCGGAAGCCCCGCTCCTGGTTTCACAACCTGATTTTGGACCACAGCTACCTGTCCGGCGGTTGGCCGGGGCGTGGGAACGATTACCTCAACAACATTAGGAGATTTAGTATGAGTGAATTGATTGTGTTTGCATTTGACAATCCGGACGGCGCTTTTCAGATGCGCGATAAGCTGGTGCAGCTGCAGAAGATGCAGGTGATCACCCTGGCTGATGCGGCTGTAGTCGTTCGTGGGCAGGACGGCAAGCCCAAGGTCACCCAGCTGCAGAGTCTGGTTGGTGCCGGCGCTCTGGGCGGCGCTTTCTGGGGCATGCTGATTGGTCTGCTCTTCTTCGCCCCCTGGCTGGGCCTGGTGGCCGGCGCTTTGGGCGGCGCGTTGGGCGGCAAGTTTGCCGACATCGGCGTGGATGACAAGTTCATCAAGGAAGTTGGGAATACCATCCAGCCGGGTCACTCCGCGCTATTCCTGCTGGTCGAGAAAGTGACTGCGGACAAGGTGCTGCCGGAAGTGAAGCAGTTCAACCCCACCGTCCTGCAGACCTCCCTCTCCGCCGAGCAAGAAGCGCAGTTGAAGGAAGCCCTCTCCGTGGTCACCGACACCGTCGAGGCCGCTGCCGTAGACGTAGCCACGGAGTAGTTCGCCGGACTGTTGGTCTTCGGGCCGATGAGTTAAACTTGATAAGGGGTCCGTTTGGGCCCCTTTTTGTTTCCGGGAAA
>CAYVQP010000087.1:14405-16314 GCA_964452775.1 uncultured Ardenticatenaceae bacterium
AGTTTCCGGGAAAATCTCGCCCGCAGCGTTTCCGGGAAAATCTATCCGTATTTTCCCGGAAACTGCTCACCGAATTTTCCCGGAAACTGCCTTTTAGTTTCCGGGAAAATCACAAGGCAAAACCACAAGGAAACATCACTTACATATGGAGGCATCACATGGCAAACCTGGTAGTAATTGTCTACGACGATCCCAACGGGGCGGAAGAGATGCGCAAGACCATCGCCTCCGTCGAAAAGATGGGCCGCATCAAGCTGGATGATTCGGCGGTGATTGTGAAGGACGCCGCCGGCAAGGTCCACGTGCACAATCAAATGGACCGCGGAGTCAAGGTTGGGGCGGTGGGCGGCGGCGCAATCGGCCTGCTCCTGGCCAGCATCTTCTTCCCGGTTGCCGGCATCCTCATCGGCGCAATCGGCGGCGCGCTGGTCGGCTCCGCGATGGACATGGGAGTGAGCAAGAAGTTCGTCAAGGACGTGGCGGACGACCTGCAGCCGGACAGCTCCGCCCTGTTCATTCTGGTGCGCGAGGCCGACCCGACGCTGGCCCTGGCCGCCCTGCGCCAGCACGAGGGAACCGGCCGGGTCTACCACACCACGCTTTCAGACGAGGACGAAAAGCAGTTGCGCGAGGCGGTGGAGAAGGGGCACGGTTAGTTTCACGCTACTGAGACCTGCCAGGTTTCAGAAAACCTGGCAGGTCTATTACGCTGCACTCCCCGGCGTCAACACATTCACCGCCCCCGGCAACACCCGCACGTACAGCGGCGTATCGCCCCACAGCTCGCCGTCGCCCTGCACCAATTGCGGCGGGTCGCATTCCAGGACAATTTCCCGCGCCTGCCAATGTTGCAGTGAGAACTGCGCCAGGTTCAGGTCGGCCACCTTGATGGCCAGGGAGGCCAGCGTGCGCAGGTCGTTATCCCGCAGCACCAGCACATCCAGCAGCCCGTCCGAGATGCTGATTGCCTTTGCGAACGACGCCTGCCCGAAGCCGATGTTGCCGGAGTTGGCGATAAAGCAGGTGCGCCCGACCGTCCACACCTCTTCGCCGTCCAGCAACAGCCGGTAGGTGGATTGCGGCCCGGCGCGCAACGCCTTCACCGACCCGATGGCGTAGGCGAAGTTGCCGTAGCGCTCCTTCATCTCCTGCGTGGCGCTCTTCAGCTTCTCCGCCTCGTAGCCCACGCCCACCCGTAGCAGGAAGGGCCGCTCGTTGGCCTGGCCCATATCCACCTTGCGGACGACGCTGTTCGGGTCAACCGCTACCTTGCAGGCCCCGGCCAGGTCGCGGGGGATGCCCAGCTCGGTGGACATCAGGTTGCCCGTCCCGCCCGGCAGCACCGCCAGGGGCACATCCGTGCCGCGCAGTCCGCTGGCCGCTTCCATAATTGTGCCGTCCCCGCCGTAGGCGGCCACGACATCCACCCCGGCCTCGGCCGCCTCGCGCGCCCAACGTTCCGCGTCCCCGGCCGCCTGCGTCACCAGCACCGGCCACTTCACCCCCGCCGGGTAGAACACGCTATTGATTGCGTTCAGCACCGGCTCCGGTTTGCCGGAGACCGGATTGATGATCACCTGGATTGTCTTTGACATAGTTTTGTCCTCGCCCTACAATGACACGCCATGGCAAGCGCCGCGAAATCCAGCTGCGGACTTCCATGATTGGCGTCCTATTTTACGACAAATGGGGCATTGCTGTCAGGAACGTGGGGGTGGTCAAGGAGTGAAGTGAGCATGCGGCGGTGGATGTCGAGACGAACCTTGCAAGAGCTTGCAGAGGACAGGGCGCTGGGCCGGCTAATGCACAAAGGGCGAGCGCAAGAGATGCTGGAGCGCGAAGCCGCGCTGGCGGCGTACCAGGTCTACCTAAGCGATTCACTCGCTAAACCTTTACCGAAACCCCGCAG
>CAYVQP010000088.1:0-16212 GCA_964452775.1 uncultured Ardenticatenaceae bacterium
TGAGCATGGCAGCCGGCCAATTGAGCGCGCCGGCATTGGTGGAGACGGTAAGGTCTGTCTTCAAAGCGGAAGGAAGTGAAATCATGCAGACTATAGCTGAGCAGTGGATTGAGCAGGGCAAAGAACAGGGCATTGAGCAGGGCCTTGAGCAAGGCATTGAGCAGGGCGCGCGAATCAGTCTCCTGGACTTGCTATCGCTGCGCTTTGGGGAGTTGCCGGCTAATTTGCTGGACCGGCTGGCCGGCATCCATGACGTAGATAGCCTGCGCCGGCTGCTTCTTGTAGCCGCTATAGCGGAAACATTGGCTGACTTCGAAGCGGCGTTGCCGTGATGGGCGCGAGCGTACTTAACTGGTAGATGGTCATACGCGCTTGCCCTTCGAGAAGTCGTACTCATCCTTCATAGTCCTGAATCTCCCGGCATGTTGCCCGCCGCCCACCGGCCAAACCCAACCCGCAACTCCTCCTCCGAAATATGCTCGGAGATGAAGCGCACCAGCTCCTCGGCTGCCTCCCGCTCGCCCAACTCGGCCAAAATTTGCCAGAGCAGGATGCGGTTGCCGATGGCTTCGGCGGCGGCGCGAGCGGCTTGCAGGCCGGCGCGGGCTTCCTCCGGCCGGCCCAGCTTTTGCATGATTTGCGCCTGTTGGTACCGGGCATAGGGCAGATAATAGCGGATGTTGCCCGCTTCCAACCGCTCTATCAATAGCCCCACATTGTGCGCCGCCCCTGCCGGATCGCCCTGCGCCTCCTGAATGGCAATCGCCGCCAACTCGGATACCAGGCTGTTGGTCAGCAGCGTCCCCTTCCGCTCTTGCATGACCAGCTTGCCGGCCAACTCCTGCGCCGCCGGCAGATCTCCGGCCCGCACCGCCTGCCAGATGAGCGCGCCCACCCCCAGCCCGAACATCGCTCCAAAGCCTTCCGCCGCCTGCATCCCGGCCCGCCCGGCCTCCTGCGCCCGCTCGCCGGCGCCCAGTTGATAATAGAGCCAGCTCAGATGGAACCAGCCCAGGATGCGGCCGGGGTGACCCACCTGTTCGGCGTCCTTAATCAAGCTGCGAATTGTGGCCAGGGCGCGGTCAATCTCGCCGCGCGCCAGGTGGGCCAGGCCGACGAACGTCCGGGCAGTGGCCCGGCCCCACTGGTTATCGAGCGACACCGCGATGGCCAGCGACTCCTCCGACTCCGCAATCGCCGCATCGAACTCGCCCTGCATGACATGCACCTGCGCCCGCACGCTGATGTTCTCGGCCAGGATAGGCAAGTTGTTCAGCGACTGCAGCAGCGGCCGGGCCTCGTCCAACGTCTGCAGCGCCTTGTCCAGGCGCTCCATTAACATGTAGCCGCGCGACAGGTCCTGCAGCGACTGGGCCAGCAGCTCGGTCAGGCTCAGCTCGCGGGCCAATGCCGCCGCCTGCTCGCCAAAGGGGATCGCCTCCGGCATCCGGCCGCCATACATGCGGATCAGGCCATTGATCCACAGCACGCGCGCTTCCGCCGGCTGGTCGCCCAACTCGCGGGCCAATTGCATCGCCTCGTCCGCCAACGCCTGCGACTTGCTTTCGTTGCGATAGGGGCTGGGTATGGCGAAATTGGTGGCTTGTACCAGCAGCGCAGCCAGCAACATCGGCCGGCTCTCGCGCGCGCGGGCCACCCGCTCCAACTCGGCGTACACCTCCTGGGCGGCAGGGTAATTCGATTGCAGCTCCAGGCAACGACCGCGCCGGCGAAACAAGTGCGCCAGCCGCTCCTCGCCGTCCGCATCTCCCAGGATCGCCGTATCGTAGCCGCCGGCCTGCAACGTCTCCAGCGCCAACGTGTAATGGCGCAGCGCCTCCGGGATGGCAAACAGGCGAAAGGCGGCGTCCCCGGCCAGCCCGGCATACTTCGCCGCTCGCGGCTCCTCCGCCCGCTGGAAGTGATAGGCCAGGATGGGCAGAAAATCGTCCAGCTGGTCGGCGAACAGCTCTTCGATGGCGTTGCCCGTCAGGCGGTGGAACATCTGTCGCTGCCGGAGCAGGATGGTGCTGTAGGCCGCCTCCTGGGCCAGCGCGTGGCGGAAGACGTACTCCGGCTCCGGCTGCACGGCCGCCTGGCGAATCAGCTCCTTGCGCTGCAGGGTCAACAGCTCCCCGTCCAGGTCCGCCTCCAGCGGCCGCAGCGCGTCGTAAATGGCGCTGAGGATACGGTAGTAGAAGGAGCGGCCGATGACCGAGGCGAGTTGCAAGGTGCGCCGGGCGGCCACTTCCAGCCGGTCAATGCGCGCCACCAGCAAACTCTGCAGGTTGCCGGGCATATCCGCGTCGTCAATCTCCTGCACCGCGCACCAGCAGATGCCGTCCCCGTTTTCCTCCGGCACAATCAGCCCGCGCTCAATCAACGCCCGAATCACCTCCTCCACAAAGTAGGGGTTGCCGTCCGTTTTGGCCAGGATGCGCTGCCGGGACGACTGGGTCATGTTGCTGGCCTTCAGCAGGTTGTCAATCAGGGCGTTCGTCTCCGGCACGGACAGCGCCTGCAGGTTGATTTCGCTGTAAATGTGGGCGTAACGGCGCTCCGCCTCCTGCTTCACTTGCCAGCCGGGCGCGTCCCGGTCCGCCCGCATCAGGCAAATGAGCAGCATCGGGATGCGCTCGGCCAGGGCCATCAGGTGAATCACCAGGGCCACCGAAGCCGGGTCCGCCCAATGCAAATCGTCAAAGACCAGCGCGAACGGCTGTTGGGCGCTGACCATCAGGGCCATGTTCTCGATGGCGAGATAGAGCCGCCGCTTGTACACTTCGCCCTCAACGCTGCCGGCTCCCGCTCCGGCGCCCGCATCCGCCCCCAACAACACCTGCATGACCTCCTGCTCGTCCGCCGCGCCGGGCAACCCCTGGGCGATCTTCTCGCGGATCGTCTGCGCGTCGTCCGCGGGCGCGATGCCCCAGAAGCCGCGCAACAGGCGTTGGAAGAGCGCGTAGGGGCGGGCGCTTTCATAAGAGAGCGAGGCGGTCTCAAACCAGCCAAGCGGGGCCGGCCCGCCTCCCTGCTCCACGCCCATGCGCGCCGCCGCCTCGCGCACCAGCCGGCTCTTGCCCAGCCCGGCCTCTCCGATAAGGCAAACGACCCCGCCCGCACCCGCCGCAACCCGCTTCAGGGCCATCGTCAGGGTGTTCAACTCGTTCGTTCGCCCGACCAGCGCCGCGTCCAGCCCGTCGTGGCTGCGCAGGCGGTCCGGCCGGCTGCGACGGCGCAAGGGGCGATAGGTGCGCACCGGCTCGCTCTTGCCCTTCACCGCTATCTCGCCCAGGTCCAGCGTCTCGAAATATGGGGCGACATAGGCGTAGGTATCCCGGCTGATTTGCACCGTGCCCGGCTCGGCCGTCTGCTCCATGCGCGAGGCGACATTGATGGCGTCGCCCATGGCGGTGTACTCCATGCGCAGGTCGCTGCCCACCTGCCCGACCATTACCAGGCCGGTGTTGATGCCCACGCGCACGTTAATATCCAGCCCCCAGCGGCGCGCCGCCTGCTCGCGGAAGGGTTGCGCGGCGGCGATGATCTCCAGCCCGGCCATGACCGCCCGCTGCGGATCATCTTCGTGGGCGATGGGCGCGCCGAAAAAGGCCAGGATGGCGTCGCCCATCAGCCGGCCGACCGTACCCTCATAGCGATACACCGGCCCAATCATCAAGTCGAACAGCTGATTGGCGATTTCGGCCCACCGCTCCGGGTCCAACTGCTCCGCCGCCGCAGTCGAGCCGGCGACATCGCAAAACAACATCGTCACCACTCGCCGCTCGCCGACCATCGCCCGGCTATCCCTCGCCGACTGCAACTTCGCCGCGAACTCTCTGGAAATCTGGCCGGCGCCGCGTGGGTTCTCAACACCCCGCAGGTTTTCTGAAACCTGCGGGGTGTTGAGAACCTGCGGGCTGTCGGGAGCAAGCTTCTTGCCGCAATTATTGCAGAAGCGAGAGCCGGGCGGGTTGACCTGGGAGCAAGCTGGGCAGGTCAGCGCCAGCGCAGCGCCGCAATTATTGCAAAACTTGGCCCCATCGGGGTTATCGTGGGCGCAGGTTGGGCAGAGCATTGATAGGTTGATTATACCATGGATTGGGGGGATGGCGAGGTGTGAATGTTGAGGCGTGCGGGGTGTTGAATAACGGTGTGAGCTAGCGGGTGGAGTTGGAGTGAGCGACGGCGTACTCAGGCGCATTCATAGAACAGTTCGTCAATAGCGGTCTCAATTGACGGACCGAAGCCGACGCAGAAAATCTCACTCCGGAGGATATTCTGAAGGTGCTCCTGAACGGCGAACTTGATTCAACTTTCACCGATGATCCGCGTGGCTATCGATATGTTGTTCGTGGCGTTGTGGATGGCGGACTCGTTGATGTGGTGTGCCGATTTCGTAGCGATGGCAGATTGCTTATCATTATCACAACTTACGTGGTGGACTAAAGGTGGGTTGATGAGCGAACGCGATTATCCCTGTGAATTCTGTGACAGTGAGCAACCGCAGCAAGGGAAGCGGGTCACGGTGGCCCGGCAACGAGGGGGCCAATGGTTCATCTTTGAAGATGTGCCGGCGTGGGTCTGCTCACACTGCGGACACCGCTACTTCGATGCCGACGTACTCGAAGCAATGGAGGAGCGGATGAAGGCCAGGCCGGAAGATGCCCGTTCAATCACGGCGTGGGCGATCTCATTGCCGTAGTCAGCGTGCGGATCACGTCTCCAACGGCAGCTCTTCGCGATTGCCCCATTCGCCCCAGGAGCGTTCGTACTCGCGTACGTGCGGATAGCCGAGCAGCTGCTTCAACACGAACCATGTGTGCGTCGAAAGCCCCCCGGTCAGGCAATAGGTGATGATTTCTTTGTCCGGCGTGATCCCCATGCCCTCGAATAGCGTCCTCAGTTCATCGGCTGACTTGAAAGATTCGTCCGCCCGCACGGTGGGCACACGCCAGGCCACGAATTCCCCTGCCGCGTCAACTTCCCGAACGGCCGGCACATTCACAGCACCTGGTATGTGTCCCCCACGCCGCGTCCGGGGATGGAAATCGCCGGCATACATCTCTGCGGATCGGGCATCCACCAGCAGGACATCGCCGCTCTCGACGGCAGCGAGAACATCCGCGCGGTCGGCGCGGATAGCCGCCTGAGGTCCAAGCGCATCGTAGGTCACCTCAGGGTACGTGGAGGTCAACTGCTCTATGGGGCGGCCCTCAGCCGACCATTTTTCCCGTCCGCCGTCCAGCAGGCGCACGTCCACGTGCCCGTAGTATTTCAACAGCCAGAACTCAAACGTCGCCAGCAGATTATTGAGGCTACTGTACAGCACGACCGTCGTCTCCGGCCCGATGCCGGAGTGAGAGAGGTCCTGCTCAAAGTCACTCTGCGCGATGATGTCCCCGTCCTCGAAGCGATAATGGCTCTCATAGTCCCAGGCTACGGCGCCAGGGATGTGGCCTGCGTCGAAGCGCTCCTGTCCATACTGGGCAACCCCTCGCCAGATGACCTCCACGATCCTGATGCTGGGGTCACTCAGGTGGTCGGCTACCCAATCAGTGCTGACGAGGCTGTTCGGAAATGCGTATGCTGACATGTTTCCTCCGGCATCCGGCCCCCCAGGACTGGTCGCCAAGCAACGAATGGAGCTAACTGCAGCGCGCCTCTATCGCCCGCCTGAGCAGACGGCCGAGGGAGGGTTGCGCCGGATTCAGTTTTTTGCATTCCAGAGAGACGTGCGCCCCACCACTCATTATATGAGGAATAGCGCCGATGTCAATTTTGGGATTCTTTTCACACATCGGCCCGGCCTGCAGCTAAAGGCGCCATCCGACCTGCTGCGAGCCAATACCGATACGACGGTCTTATGGCTCTTGTGCCAGGCTAATCGCTGCAGCCACGAGAGAAGGGGACGATCCGTGAAGGCCTCACCGGCCTTAACGGTAAGCGAGCCAGTCCTTCTTGACGCTTTCAAACATCCCTTGCCACCCACCCGGCTATGTTAGGAGCTAGCTGCCTCCGGCCAAGACCCTTACCTCACCTCAATCTTCAAGGACATATCCGTCTCAACCTCTGAGAGTCGCCGGTTGTAGAGCTCCACTATCTCCCGCAGGATGGCAAAGAACTCTTTGTTCTCGTCCGTGGCCAGCTCGATGATGTTCAGCGCGATGAAATCCTCAATCGAGACGATGGTTACCCCCTTCTCGATGTTCACTTCTTCAGCAAGGTTGCGCGCCTTCTCCGTTCGATCACGAGGGACCACCAATAGTGGATAGTAACCGGCCCGAACATTTTGCGCGCACTTTTGTAGCACGGCCAGCGACGGCGCAGATGTCACATGGTACACCACCCGCGAAATGGCAAAGTCGCCAAGGCGTTCCGTCTGCCTGTCCGCTGCGTGCGCGGGGTAGTTGGGAATCGCCAGGTCACTGAAGCGACGAGCCAGTTTGGCGCCGACCAGATGCTGTTCGACCACCCCGCCGGACCGCCCCCTGGCATTCTCCATAATGATACTCACCCAGGTCGCCGGCGCCTGCCGCCTATCAAGTTCCAATCTCAGGTTCTGCTGTGTCAGCCACTCGGTAGCAAGTTCTCTCAAGCCGGCCGCCAACTCCAGCAGCAACTCCTCTCGCTGCTCATCGGAGAGGCCCGCAAACACAGCTCCCCAACCGAGCTGCTCAAACAATCTCTGGCCGTCCTGATGACCCTGTCGAGTCGTTACCTCTTTCAGGTAGCTCCTCGGAATGCCATACGCTTCCAGCGTTGCGCCCAATCCTGAGCGCGCTCCGCTGACCTCTCCGCCGGCCGAGATGACCTGCTCGCGTAAGACGGGGCAGGTTCGCCGGAGATGATCAAGCACGACAATCCCCATGGCAACGGTGTTCCGGGCAATCTTGCCATGTCTGGTGCATGACGCCAGCCAATCGCTGAGGATTTGATGTCCCTGCTGCCGGGTAACTTCATACTCTGGATTGTTCAATTGGGGCCTCCCTATTCTCAAGCGCTTGCAGAATCCGCGTCCGGCTCACAACTGTATCGGTCATCTCATGCTCCCAAATCCTCACAACTATCCAGCCGTCCTGCTGTAGCTGTTCGTTGTGCAGCCCGGCCAACTCTACATTGCGACGGATTTTTCGCTCCCAATAGGCGCGATTCGTGTCGGGCAACTTACGATTGCAGTGAGGACAACCATGCCAGAAACAGCCGTCAATGAACACCGCCACCCGCTGACCGGCAAACACGACATCAGGCCGGCCGGCGACAAACTCGACATTCTTCTTCCATCCCCTCAAGCCCATGCCGGCCAACATGGCCCAGAGCCGTCTTTCGAGCTTCGTGCCCTTGCCCTTAACCGCGCGCATGGTCTTGCGCCGGTCTTCCGGACTGAGGTTGTCAGTCATTGTCCAGGAGAAACAGCTGTGCGCTTGGCAGCGGTATCTCGTACCTGAGCGAGTGGTTTTCAGCAAGGGGATTGAGAATGTGCGCAGCAATCCAAGAAATAACCGGCGCGCAGACGGCGTCCCCAAACCCGGTCAGCGCTTGAACATCACCTACAGTGATTGGGAACTCATCCGGCGCGCCCTGCAGTCGCGCATACTCTCTGGGCGTCATCGCGCGCATCCTGACCGCGCCCTTTCCGGCTCTAATCAGAAACTGCCGGCCGCTGCCGCCAATCGCTGTCCGCAGGCAACCCGACAGATCATCGTCTCTCACTTCCGCGCGCTGCAATCCCTCGCGTCGCCTGCGGAAGAAAGTCCGATACGAGAAAACTTCGCCTTGCGCCAGCTGGTTAACCCGCTCGCGATGCGCTTCCTTCATCATAGCCAGGTGGCGCTCAACCTGCTCCTCGGACCACCAGCGGTCATCCGTGTCGCCCATCTGCTCGACTATCTGAGAAAGGCCGGCGGTCCTAAGGGTCGGAGGATCAGGAATCTCATGATAGAACCACTGCAGCTCCTTGTTCACAATAATGCATTTCCTGAGCCGGTCTGAGAGCAAGGATTCGGGACGCGTCAGAATGTATTCGGCCCCGTGAGCGTCGAATGTGCGCTTCGTCCCCACAAGGAATACACGCAACCGGCTCTGCGGAGTGAACCTCAATGCATCCAGTGTGAAAACGTCGCAGGCATAGCCCAACCGGTTGAGCGCTTCGACCGTCACGCGAAAGTCATTTCCATGGTTGGCGACCAACCAGCCGGGGACGTTCTCCACCAGCACAAGCGGCGGAGCCAAATCCCCCTGCTCTTGAAGAACGCGAATGAATCCCCAGAATGCGCTGGAATGCTCTCCGTCAACGATGCCGGTCATATTGCCGGCCAGCGAAAGGTCAATACAAGGGAACGAACACGTAGCCAGGGTCGCCGGGGGAACCGACGCCGGGTCCAGGTCGAAGATGTCGCCGACTACGTAATGGGCGGCGGCGCCGGGAAAGAAGCCCTCATACATCTCGAACTTCTTCTCCGAGATGTCGTTGGCAAACACGACCTGCCAGCCTTGACGCTCCAGGCCCAATCTGACCAGGCCGATTCCCGCAAAGTATTCAGCTACCGTCAGATCGGAGGATGTACGCTCCATTCCGCTGCACTCCTGATCATAGAACGTTTGAACTAAAGTAATTATAACTTGGACTTTGCCAGTAATGCAATGGCGTCTGTTTGTGTTGCGCGAGATAGGCCGGTCAGTTTCAAGCCTTACCACCCACCCCTCCCCTTGCCGCCCACCCCCACCCGGCTATAATCCCAATC
Organism: uncultured Ardenticatenaceae bacterium; assembly: GCA_964452775.1. Classification (GTDB taxonomy): domain Bacteria; phylum Chloroflexota; class Anaerolineae; order Promineifilales; family Promineifilaceae; genus JACKCB01. The sequence goes on from CAYVQP010000088.1 coordinate 8,745, forward strand.
ACCGGCCAACCCACCGCAAGCCACCACCGCGCAACCTGACCCGCCGGCCATTAAGAAGGCGAGTGCACAATGGAACAGTCGTCAGGCAACAGCGCCAATGATTCCTCGCTGCGCTGCCCAAACTGCCGCGCCGCGATCACCCCCGGCCAGCGCTTCTGCAGCGAATGTGGCAACCGGCTCGTCCAGATTTGCTCCAATTGCGGGACAGAGAACCCGCCGCAACACCGCTTTTGCAGCCATTGCGGCTCGCCCCTCGGCCGGGAGAGCGCCAGGCCACCCGCCGCCGCGCCCCCGCCGGAAGAGCGCCGCTGGGTCACCATCCTCTTCGCGGACATCTCCGGCTTCAGCAGCCTCTCCGAGCGGTTGGACCCCGAGGACGTGAAGGCCTTCGCCGACCGCGCCGTGCAGCGCATGAGCGCCGAAATCCGTCGCTTCGGCGGCACCGTGCTACGCATCATCGGCGATGAGGTGCTGGCCGTCTTCGGCGCGCCGGCCGCCCACGAAGATGACGCCGAACGCGCCGTCCGCGCCGCCCTGGCCCTGCGCGACCTGGACCTTTCCGGCGAGGGGCTGCCCCATATCCAGGTGCACGTAGGGGCCAACACGGGCGAGGCCTTTACCGGCATGAGCGGCCCGGCCGGCGTGCGTGAATACGACGTGCACGGCGACACCGTGAACACCGCCGCCCGCCTGCGCTCCGCCGCCCCGGCCGGAACAGTCCTCGTCGGACAGGAGACCTACCACGCCACTCGCCACGCCATTGAGTACCAGGAGCTGGGCCCCATTGTGGCCAAGGGCAAAGAGAACCCCGTGCTCGCCTATCAGGCCATGTCCGCGGTCGCCGAACCCGGCCGGCGGCCGATGGGCAGCGTGCCCCTCATCGGCCGGGGCGCTGAGCTGGAGCGCCTGCTGAACATGTGGCGCTACGTCCAGCGCGACCAGCGCCCCCACCTGGTGACCATCCTCGGCGAGCCGGGCATCGGCAAAAGCCGCCTGGTGGCCGAGTTCGAGTGCCGCTTGCCGCCCGGCGCGGCCGTCTGGCGCGGCCATTGCCCGCCCTACGGCGTCGCCCTCGCCTACCAGCCTTTCATCATGGCCCTGCACGACGCGGCCGGCATCAAGGCAGACGACGTTCAGGAGATTGGCCGGGCCAAGCTCGCCGCCCTGGTCGAGCAGGCCTTCGCCGGCGCCGGCATCAGCCCGGATGACGTCCAGACCGTAACCCGGCATCTGCACATCCTCACCGGCCTGGAGCTGCCGGCCGGCCGCGACGCCGGAGCTATGGCCGGAGCCGGAGCCGTAGCCGTAGCCGTAGCCGTAGCCGTGGACCAGCGCCAGCTACACGCCTCCGCCCGCCGCTTCCTGGAGCACTACGCCCGCCAACGCCCGCTGTGCCTCATCTTCGACGACATCCAGTGGGCGGACGACGCCTTCCTGGACCTCATCGAGAGCGTCGCCGGGCGGGTGCGCGAGGCGGCGCTGATGGTGGTCACCCAGGCCCGGCCGGAGCTGAGCGAGAAGCGTCCTGCCTGGGGGCGGGTCATCCAATCCTTCACCTCCCTGCCCTTAAGCCCGCTCAGCGCCGGCCTGGAAGCGGAACTGATTGCGGCCCTGGTGCAGCAACACGAGCTGCCGGCGGACATCGCCGGCAAAATTGGGCGCAGCGCGGGCGGCAACCCCCTCTTCGCCGAAGAAATGGTGGCCATGATTGCCGAAGGCGCGCCGCCCCTGACCGTGCCGCCGGTGATCAAGCTACTCGTTTCCGCCCGGCTGGACGCCCTGCCCGCCCCGGAAAAGCGCGCCATCCAGCTGGCCTCCGTCTTTGGGGCCGCCTTCTGGCATGCCGGCCTGGCGAGCCTGGAAGGGGAATACGACAGCGAGGCGGCCCTGGAAGCGCTCCAGCTGAAGGACCTCGTGCGCGAGGCGCCCCGCTCGCGATTGCCCGGCGAAAAAGAGTATGCCTTCAAGCACGCCCTGATTCGCGACGTGGCCTATGAGATGCTGCCCAAAGTCGAGCGCCGCCGCCTGCATGGGCTGGTCGCCGATTGGCTGCAGCAGGCCGGCGACCCCCGCCTGGAAGAGCTTTACGACCAGCTGGCCTATCACGCCATGCAGGCCGGCCGGCTCGACGCGGCCACGGAGTACCTGCAACGGGCCGCCGAACAGGCGATGCAGGTGGCCGCCAATCGCAAGGCCATCGAGCTGCTCACCCAGGCCATTGAGCTGGCGGAACAGGGCGGCCGGCTGGAGAAGCGCACCGAGCTGCTGGCCCTGCGCGGCCGGGCGCGGAACAGCGCCGGTCAGTGGCCGGAGGCGACCGCCGACCTGCAGCTCGCCCTGGCCTCTCTCCCGGATGAGAAGCTGGCCGAACGCGCGCAGGTGTTGCTGGACCTGGCCGGCTCGCGGGTATGGACGCTGAACATGGACGACGTGGCCCGCTACTCGACCGAGGCGTTGCAGCTGGCCCAGCAGGCCGGTCGCCGCGACCTGACAGCCGCCGCCCTGGCCCACTTTTCCGCCATCGAAAGCTCCAACGGCAACATTCATGAGGCCGTCCGGCTGTGGGAAGAGGCGCTGGCCGAGGAAGACAGCCGCGCCCTGCACCGCTCTCCAGCTGCCGCCGCCGTGCTCTACTATTGGCTGGGCCGGCCGGCCGACGCCGTCTTCCATGCCCGCGCATTGTTGGAGCGGGTCAAGGACGACACCTCCCTGACCATGGTCAACGTGGGCGAACACGGCCTGGGGCTGGCCGCGATGGGCCGGTACACCGAGGCCGAGGCGGTGTTTCAGGAGGGAATACGCCTGGGCAAGGAGCACGAGTTGTTTCCCCATGTGGCGCGCACGTTGGCTATGTCCGCCGGCTATCACCTGGACCTGTTTGACTTCGCCGGCAATGAGGCCCTGGCCCAGGAAGCGCGGGAGATGGCCCGCTCGGCGAGCTTTCTACCGCCCCAGGTCAGCGCCGCCATGGACCTGCTGCTGAATTATGCCCGCCGGGGAGAGGTGGCCGCCTTCGAAGCGCTGCTGCCCGATGTCGCCGCAAGCGCGGAGAAAGCGGCCGGCTTTCATGGCTGGCTGTGGCGGCTGCGCCTGGCTGAGGCCCGGGCAGAATCGGCCCTGGCCCGCGGCGAGTGGAGCGAGGCAGTAACCTTGGCGGGCGAGGCCATCCGCCATGGCGAACAACGCGGCCGGGTGAAGTATCAGGCGCTGGGCTTATGGAGCCGGGCGCGGGCGTTGCAGCGCCTTGGCCGGGATAAGGAGGCGATTGCCGGCCTGCGCCGGGCAATCGCGCTCGCCCGGCCCATCGGCGACCCCGCGTTGCTCGTACGGGTTGGCGCGCCGCTGCTGGCCCTGGCCGGGGACGACCCCCTGCTGGCCGAGCTACGCGCCGCCGCGGACCGCATCGTCGCCGCCGTTCCCAGCGAGATTGTCCGGCAGGCGTTTGTAGCGGCCGAGCCGGTCAGATTGCTGTTCTCATAGTAGATTGGACCAATCTGCGAGATTGGTCCAATCTGTGGCCCCTATCTGGGGCCCCATTCCCCCGCTGATCACAGAAACCCCGTAATTATCACCGGCATCATCCTCATTTAGTTGTCTTGACAACCATTCTCCCTTTGCGTATACTTCAATTAGTTATCAAGACAACTATTTTGGAAATCATGACAATTGAGAAGAAAGTTGATGAGCGGGATACCTTCTATATTGAACGATGCACTGGGTTTCAACATTGATCGGGTGGCCAAGTTGCTCCGTCATGAGCTGACCCTGGCGCTGGCCGACTATGAGCTTTCGCCGGAACAATGGCAAATCATGACCGTTGTTTGGCACAGCGACGTTGAACTGAGCCAGCAGCAGATCAGCCGGCTGACCCTGAAGGACAAGCACAATCTCTCGCGCATGGTTAAACGTCTGGAGGCAAATGGGTGGTTAGTCAGGCGCGCCAACCCGGATGATGCTCGTTCCTACCTCGTCGCGGCCACGGCAAAGGGCCATGCCCATCGGGAGGCAGTCACTTCCGCCCTGTTCCAATACTTGAGCAAGAAAGGGGTGGGGCTGACTGAAGAGGAGCAAACACAATTGCTCACTCTGCTAAAAAAGATTCGCAAACACTCTAATGATGATGAAGAACTGCAAATGGGAGATTCAGAATGAAAGGGACAACGACACAATATGGCCGGCTCGCGCAGCTATTTCACTGGCTTAGCGCCCTGCTGATTATCGCCTTGTGGCCGCTGGGCTACTTCATGGTTCGCATGCAGGAAACTGCTACCCAAACGGCCCTATACCGGGTTCATGTGGCCATTGGCCTGCTGGTTGCGGTCCTTACAATAGTTCGGGTAATCTGGCACTTTGTGGATCAGACGCCGGAATCTCCGCCGGGTTTGACCTCCATAAACAGCAAACTGTTCCAATGGACCCACAACTTTTTGTACATCTTCCTCCTGGTCCTGGCCGCCAGCGGAGTGGCCATGTTGCTTTCAAGCGGTTTGGGTCTCTTGCCGGGCAATGTATCGCCCCAGGCAATTGACGACTCCCTACCCCAGTTGGCGCATAGCCAGCTTTCCAAGATATTCCTGCTGCTATTGGTCGCCCACCTTGCCGGAGTTGTGCGCTATCAAAGGACAAAGGGCAACACGTTGGCCCGCATGGGGATCGGAAGCTCGGCAGCGAGTGGCTGATTGACGAGCACACTGTTGCCGGGTTGCGCACCGGGTGGCTCCTGCGCCAGAGATATGCCGGGCTCCCATGGCGCCGGCCATCAAGACCTGGCAGGTTTCTGAAAACCTGCCAGGTCTGAGGTTACAACGGACGCAGCCGGTAGCGCCCAGGCTCGATAATCGTTAGCGCCCCATGAAGCGTCTCGGGCTCTACGCTCTCCAGGAATGAGCGAAATACTTCGGCAATCTGCTCCGCTCTGAAGTTCGCCGGCACTCTTAGAACGACAAAGCCCGGTTTCTCAGCGGCGTGATAGCTGCGGATATCTGTCCAATCAAGATCGCGACTGACGATGATGAGACCCCGGTCACGCGCATACTCCAGAATCACCTCGTCAGCGGCGGTTCCCAGGCCGACCTCACGGACATGAGTGCCGCCCTGGCCGTGCGCGCGCAGGAGGTGAACCAGGATATGAGGACAATCGGCATCAACCAGAAAATCAGCCACTTCCGGCAGCCGGCAGCGAAAACGCCTGCTCGCTGCTCATGACCTGCGTCGCATACTCCAGGCAGGCGAGGATATCCTCTCGTGTCACGCCGTATTCGGCGGCAACCTCGTCATAGGTCATGCCGCCGGCCAGTGATCCGACGACGACTTCCACCGGCACTCTGGTACCCGCCACCACAGGCTTACCCCGCTTGATCTGTTGGTCAATGACGATTCGTTCCATCGGTCGCTCCTTTCGGCCAGCGTCACACGCCGCCGTTATTTTAGCAGAATCGCCCTCCCAGGTCACCGGCCGCCGGCCATCAAGACCTGGCAGGTTTCTGAAAACCTGCCAGGTCTACGACCGCCGCGGCGAGAGGGTGGCCGGCCGGGGGGGCTCGCGTACAATGGCGGAGCAAGCAAGCCGGAGTTGGGAAAGTTGCCAGACGAGGCAGAAAAGAACCAGGGAGCGACAAACAGCTGTTCGCGGTGAGGTAAGGGGCGGTCTCGTTGACGTGGAATGCCGATTTCGTGGCGATGGCAAATTGCTAATTATCATCACGACTTACGTGGTGGATTGAGAGGTGGGCTGATGAGCGAACGCGACTATCCCTGCGAGTTCTGCGACAGCGAGCAACCGCAGCAAGGGAAGCTGGTTACAGTGGCCCGGCAACGTGGGGGCCAATGGTTCATCTTTGAAGATGTGCCTGCGTGGGTCTGCCCCAACTGCGGACACCGTTACTTCGATGCCGGCATACTGGCAGCAATGGAAGAGCGGATGAAGACCACGCCGGAAGATGCCCGCCCAATCACGGCCTGGGCGATCTCATTGCCGCAATCAGCGTGATGCAGTGTTGAGTTTTCGCACAATTGTGCTACCTTTCATTCAACGGTAATCCAGACCTGGCAGGTTTCAGAAAACCTGCCAGGTCTACCGCTACACGAAAGGATGCACATGGCGAAACTCGCTTCCGGCCCCACCTACCCCCTCTCCGCCCTGCGCGCGCTGGCCCTGCACACCCAACACCTGGCCGCGCCCAACGCCGCCTCACCTGACGCCATCGTCGAGCTGGCCAAAGCGCTCGGCTACATCCAGATTGACACCCTGCACGTGGTCAACCGCGCCCACTACATCACCCTCTGGGCGCGCTTCGGCTCGTACGATATCGAGCAGTTCCACCGGCTAATATACACCCCCAACCAACGCCGGCTATACGAAGGCTGGGGCCACGCCGCCTGCATCATCCCCCTCGAGCACTTCCGCTTCCACCAGTGGCGCGCCGATCCCAGCATCAGCTACAACGCCGGCTTCCACGAGTGGGCTGCCAGGCCGGGCAATCGCGAACTGACCGAGCAGACCCTGGCCCGCATCCGGGCGGACGGCAGCCTGCGCGTCGCCGACCTGGAGTACGACGGCCCGCAGCGCGGCCCCTGGTACGACTGGAAGCCGCCCAAGGTGGCCCTGGAAGCGCTGTTCGCCTGGGGCGACCTGATGGTCGCCGACCGGGTCAACTTCCACCGCGTCTACGACGTGCGCGAACGGGTGTTGCCCGATTGGGTGGACCTCGCGCCGGCGGATGGCGACGCCGGCCGGCGCTTCTGTTTCGAGCAAGCGGCGAAGGCCCTGGGCGTCTTCGAGGCCCGCCACCTGACTTCATACGCTTACCTGCGCGCCACCCCGGCCAAAGCGCTGCTCCGCTCATTCGTCGAGGATGGCCCGCTGGTCGAGATTCAGGGCGAGACGATGGCCGGCGTGCAGAAATGGCTGGTGCACCGCGACAACCTGCCCCTGCTACAGCAAGCGGCGGACGGCGACTTGCAGCCGGAACGCACCACCTTCCTGGCCCCCTTCGACTCCCTCTTCTGGGCGCCCGGCCGGGATGAGAAGCTGTGGGGCTTTGAGCAGCTGCTGGAATGTTACAAGCCGGCTGACCAGCGGGTGTATGGCTACTTCAGCCTGCCTATCCTATATAAAGAGCGGCTCATCGGCCGCTTCGATCCCAAGCTGGAGCGCAAGGCGGGCGTCATGCGCCTGAACGCCATCTACCTGGAGCCGGGGGTCGAGCCGGATGAGGAAATGGTGGCCGCGGTCGCCGGCGCGATGCGCGACTTCCTCGCCTGGCACGGGGCGAGCAGCCTGACAATTGAGAAGAGCGAACCGGCGACATTCGGCGATAGCCTCTTGCGGGCGTACTGACATGGATGGACAGGATGGACAGGATTGGACTTGGTATCCTGTCCATCCTGCCCATCCATGTTCCAAAGCTCTAAGCGGTGTTCACCAGCCCGCCCACCAGCACCAGCGGCTCGCTGACGATCACGATGA
>CAYVQP010000089.1:0-4770 GCA_964452775.1 uncultured Ardenticatenaceae bacterium
ACGCGAAGAGCGCGAAGAAAGGCAAGATTTTTCTTCCTTTGCGTCCTTCGCGTCTTCGCGTGAGAAAAGGGCGTGACTTTCCCGGCAACTTCTGAGTTTCCGGGAAAGTGGGAGGGTGCGGCCCTGCAGGCGCGAATTGGAAATTCGCGTTACAAGTTGCTGAGTTTCCTTCTTTCGCGTCTTCGCGTGAGAAAGAAACCGTCCGCCCGGCTTGCACGCTTGCGGAATGACCCGGCCGGGGCTAGACTACTCGATATATTAGTTCGGGCCGGAGCGACCAGCAAAAAGGATTGTAACCATGAGCGAGATACCTCTCAAAGCAAAAGTCATGTGCAGCGACGGCGAAGCCGGCATCACCTCAGCCGTAATCATTGACCCGGCGCTGAGCACCATCACCCACGTCGTAGTGGAGACCCGCCGCTACCTCGATTACCTCGTGCCGGTGGGCATGATCGCCGGCAGCGAGGACGACACCATCACCCTCACCTGCACCCTGGATGAACTACAACAATTGCCGGCCTTCACCGAGGCCCACTACGTCCAGGAAGACATGGTAGACGACCCCGACTACATGGGCGTGCAATACCTGACCCCCTTCGTGACTGCTGAGCGGGCGATGGGCGGGCCGGTGGAAGAAGAGCAAGTGCCGCCCGGCGAGCTGGCCATCCATCGCGGCACGGATGTCTACGCCGGCGATGACCACATCGGCGTGCTGGAAGAGTTCGTCATTGACCCGGCGACGGGCAAGGTGTCGCACATCGTGCTGCGCAAGGGACATCTGTGGGGCCGGCGCGAAATGGCTATCCCCCTGTCCGCCATCGAGCGCACCGAATACGACGCCATCTACCTGAAAATGGGTAAGGACGAGCTGGAAAATCTGCCGGGGGTGACGATTCAGCGGAAATATAAGGGCGCTGACTGAGCCGAACACCCCGTAGGTCGCCTCAAACACCTACGGGGTGTTCGGCATTTGCTGGCAATCCTCCCGGCGGCATGGTACAATATTCCTAAGCGCAAGCTCTCTGGAAGTCGTTGGGTAGTCCCGGCCGGCAGGTAGTCCCAGGGCAGGGAGCCGGTCCGAGCAAAGCATGAGCCAACTTTGGGAGGATATAACATGCATCAGAAGCGATTTTCCCCGCCGCTGTTTACCCTGTTCTTGGTCATTGCTCTCACTGTTATCGTCATTTCGGCTGTGTCCGCCGGAGAAGGAGGAGTACCTACCGTAAACGGCCTCTTCTACGGCGACGGCGACGTGGACCGGTACGTCTACCTTGCCGAAAGCCCCGGCCGGGCCAAGCTCTATTACTATCTCGATGACAGCAATGAGTTTTTCGTCGCCGGGGTTATTGACCGCGCCGTCAACGACAACGTCTTCGGCGACACCTCCGACCCGACCGACCAGCTTTACGTGCAGTCGGCCGGCTGGGACGGCGACTTCGACGAACACAACTTCGAAGCCCTCTACTTGAGCGACAGCATGACCTTCCGGCTCATCTGCGAAGGCGGCGGCTACTCCAACCAGTTCCGGCAAGGCTTCCTCTACGATGCGGACGGAGACGGTGATCCCAACGAAGCGGACTGGCTCTCCAGCCCCGCCGACCCCGGCCAGAACTCGCCCCTGGCCCTGCTGACCGCCAGCTCGATGATGTGGAACATGAACAACTTCGCCGGCGGCGGCTCACCCTCCTGGGATGTTACCCTGACCACGCAGGGCGACCCGCCGCGCACCACCATGCTGACCTACAAGTCGCCGGGCGACGGCGCGGATGACGACAGCGTGCTCGACGAAATCGGCTACCCGGCCAGCGGCCCGATCACCTACGACACCGCCAACGGCTGGGAATGGCCGCTGGTCTACGAGTGGAACGGCCTGCTGGACGTCTGCAACGGCAGCGCCATCAGCGTGCAAATCGTCACCGCCCACAATTCGCCGTCGAAGGATGGCGAGAGCGAAATCATCGTTGACGCCACGGACTATGGGGACCTGCCGGACAGCTACGGCACGACCGCCGGCAACAACGGGGCCAACCACCTCGTTCAGATTCGCGCCCCGTACCTGGGCGCGCTGGTCGAGGGCGAGAATGACGGCGTGCCCGGCCCGGACGCGGACGGCGACGACCTGGCTGCTCTCGACGATGAGGACGGGTTGACCTTCAACACCGAAGACACCGATTGGACGATGGGCAGCGGCGAGCTGGACGCGACGATTGCGGAAGGAGATGGCTGCCTGGACGTGTGGGTTGACTTTGGCGATGACGCCGGCAACCTGGTTGCCAACGGCGACGGCGACTTTGAGGACAGCGTGGACGGGGTGGACGAATGGGTCATCCAGAACAACGCGGTCAGCTCGGCCGACCCGCAGCCGGTGAACTTCGTCTTTAACCTGCCGGTGGGCATCGAAGCGGCCAGCATGCTGGCCCTGCGCGCCCGGCTCAGCCCCCGCGATGACGCCGGCGGCTGCAGCGGAGCGGCCTACGCGGGCGGCGCGCCCAGCCCCACGGGCGACGCGACGGGCGGCGAGGTGGAGGATTATCAGGTGGACCTCAGCGAGCCGACCAGCGCCGGGTTGAGCGATTTCGGCGGCGCGGTCAGCGGCGCGCCCATCTGGGCGTTGCTGGCCGGCGGGCTGGCTGTGCTGTTCGTGGTTGTTGTTCTGGCCGGGCGAAAGGCCGCCAGGTAGATGATTTGGATTTTCCCGGAAACCAAGAAGTTTCCGGGAAAATGAATCTCACTCGTAGCCCCGGAATCCTTTCCGGGTCTTCCTCGGACCGAAGACCCGGAAAGGATTCCGGGGCTACTGTTTGATGCGGTGACTGATTTTCCTGTAACTGATTTTCCCGGAAACTTCTGAGTTTCCGGGAAAATAGTCTGCGTTTCCGGGAAAATTGACCAACTCAAGACCCGGAAAGGATTCCGGGGCTACGAGTATGATTTATTTTCCCGGAAACTTCTGAGTTTCCGGGAAAATAGTCTGGGTTTCCGGGAAAATTGACCAACCGAAGACCCGGAAAGGATTCCGGGGCTACGAGTACGATTTATTTTCCCGGAAACCAAGAAGTTTCCGGGAAAATAGTCTGAGTTTCCGGGAAAATGGATCAAACGAAGACCCGGAAAGGATTCCGGGGCTACGGCTGTTTGATGCGGCGAGCAAGCGGTATAATCCTCTCTCCGGCGCGTCGAATGGGCGAGGAGGCGCGCCGGCCGTCAACATCCCGCCCCCAATATCCTGAGGTCCTACCAATGAGAGTTCTGGTTACCGGCGGCGCCGGCTATATCGGCAGCGCCGTAGTCTCCCAACTGGTCCACGCCGGCGATGAGGTCGTGGTCATAGATAATCTGTATCAGGGCCATCGCGCCGCGGTGCATCCCGCCGCCGGCTTCGTGCAGGGCGACCTGGCCGACCGGCCGCTATTGGACGCGGTCATGCGCGATCACCGGCCGGAAGGCATCATGCACTTCGCCTCCTACACCCTGGTCGGCGAATCCATGCAGCAGCCTTTCCTCTACATCGGCGACAACGTGCGCAACGGCCTTAACCTGTTGGAGAGCGCTGTCGAGCACGGCGTGCGCCGCTTCATCCTCTCAAGCACCGCCAACCTTTTCGACCGGCCGGAGCGCATCCCCATTGCCGCCGGCGAACGCATCGTCCCCGGCAGCCCCTACGGCGAGTCCAAGTACATCATGGAGCGCCTGCTACACTGGACCGACCGCGTCTACGGCCTGCGCTACGCCGCCTTGCGCTACTTCAACGCCTGCGGGGCCGTCTCGCCGGATTTGGGCGAAGACCACGAGCCGGAGACGCACCTCATCCCGCGCATCCTGCAGGTCGCCCTCGGCCAATCGGAGCGGGTGACCGTGTACGGCAACGACTACGACACGCCCGACGGGACCTGCATCCGCGACTACATCCACGTGCTTGACCTGGCCGAGGCGCACATCCTGGCCCTGCGCGCGCTGGAGCAGGGCAGCCGGGCGTACAACCTGGGCAACGGCCGTGGCTTCAGCAACCTGGAGGTCATTGAGATGGCCCGGCAGGTCACCGGCCACCCCATCGCCCTGGAATTCGGCCCGCGCCGGCCGGGCGACCCGGCCACCCTGATCGCAGACAGCGCGGACATTCGCCGGCAGCTAGGTTGGACGCCGGCCCACTCCGAGCTGCGCAACATCATCGAGTCCGCCTGGGCGTGGCACAGCCGCCATCCCCACGGCTACGGGCAGCCGTAAGCGCATGGAGCTGTCATCCCAGGTGACCGCCGCCTTCCAGGAGCAATTTGGCGGGCCGCCGGCTTTCATCGTCCGCGCGCCCGGCCGGGTCAACCTGCTTGGCGAGCACACCGATTACAACGACGGCTTTTGCCTGCCCATGGCCATTGACCGGGGCATCTGGATCGCCTTCCGGCCCCGGTCCGATGGGCGGGTAATCGCCCACTCCCAGGCCATGCTGGCCACGGTTGACTTCTCGTTGGACGCGCTGGTCCCCTGGGAGATGAGCTGGGCGGAGTACGTGAAGGGGATGGCCTGGGCGCTACAGCACAACGGCTATGCGCTGGCCGGCTGGGAAGGGGTGATTGCCGGCGACCTGCCCATCGCCGCCGGCCTCTCCTCATCCGCCGCGCTGGAAATCGCGGTGGGCCGGGCCTTCGCCGCGCTCTCCGGCTTCGCCTGGGCGCCGCGCCGCATGGCCCAAATCGCCCGGCAGGCGGACAATGAGTGGCTCGGCATACAATCGGGCATCATGGACCAGCTCATCTCCGCCGCGGCGGTGGAGGG
>CAYVQP010000089.1:4870-12442 GCA_964452775.1 uncultured Ardenticatenaceae bacterium
GATTATGAGGTGTCCAGCTTCACCCTGGACACGATGACTGAGATCGCCCGCCGGCAGCCGGGTTGCCTGGGCGCGCGGATGACCGGGGCCGGCTTTGGCGGTTGCGCCATTGCCCTGGTGCGCGAAGCGGAGCTGGAATCCTTCCTGCCGGCCGTCGCCCAGGAATATGAAGCGCTTGCCGGGCTGACGCCGGAGCTGTTTGCCTGCCGGGCGGCCGGCGGGGCCGCGCTGGTCAGTTAGTGGGCTGCCTGCCAAAGGCGGACAAAACCCCGCAGCTCTTCGCCAGGTTCATCGCGGGAGCAGCATACTGAGAAAGAGCTGCGGGGTTTCCCAGAGGACGTGACGAGAGCAACGGTAATGGAAGTCAGCCGGCGCGAACAACAAAGCATGTTAGCCGTCCAGGTTGGTCTGGCGGCCAACGTCTTGCTGGCTTTCTTGAAGACGACGGTCGGCGTGCTCGGCAACAGCCCGGCGTTGCTGGCGGACGGCATCAACTCCACCTCCGATGTCATCGCCTACCTGGTGGTGGCCGTCTTCATGAAGCGCGCCGGCGCACCGGCCGACCTGGAGCACCCCTTCGGCCATCGCCAGCTGGAAAGCATCGCCGCCCTGACCGTCGGCTCCTTCGTGATTACCGCCGCGGTAGCTATCTTCTGGAACGCGATCAACAGCATCTACAAGCTGTGGGCGGGGGAGGGCGACGCGACCGGGGCCAGCTTGCTGGCGTTGTGGGTGGCCCTGTTCACCGTCGCCGCCAAGGTTGGCCTGACCTACTTCACCAGCCGGATCGGCCGGCGGACGGGCAACGCGGCGGTGATCGCGCTGGCCTACGACCACCGCAACGACTTGCTGGCCGCCCTGGCGGTGGCGGTGGGCATCCTGCTGGCGCGGATGGGCTATCTGTGGGTGGACCCGCTGGCCGGGGCGGTGGTGGCTCTCTTCGTGCTCGGCACCGGCCTGGAGATCCTGCGTAAGTCGTCGCTGGACCTGATGGACACGGTCCCCGGCCGGACGCTGGGCGAGCGGATCACCACGACGGTGCAGGCGGTGGAGGGGGTGCGGCAGGTGGAGGAGATTTACGCCCACCGCTTCGGCCCTTACCTGGTGGTCAACCTGACTATCGGCATTGATGGGGAGATCCCTGTGACGGCCGGGGACGCCATTGCCAGCGCGGTCGAGCGGGCGCTCTATGCGGAGGTGAGCCTGCTGCGCCAGGTGCACGTGCATTACCACCCGGTGGGCAGCGCGGTCAGCCGGCCGAACCTGATTAGCGAGGAGCCGGTAGGAGTAGTGGAGGAACGGACGCCGGCCGGCGGCGACAGGGGCCAGGAGTTGTCATCGTGATCGAGCGCCTCTCGCGCCAAGCATCCGGCGAAACCCCGCAGCTCTAGGCGAACTAGATTGCCCGGCGAAGGCGCCGCGAAAGAGCTGCGGGGTTTAGGGCGTATTTTGTTTCCTATGACGTAAATGGCAGATACAATCAGCGACCATGGATAGAGATGGATAATCGCACCTTTCATCTAATAGCTTACCTGGCCGGTTTTGCCTGCCTGATCGTGATCCTGTTCGGGATTCGCGGCCTGTCGTCGGTGATCAACCCGATCTTGCTGGCGGTTGTGATTACCATCACTGTCCTACCCGTTCCCGGCCGGCTCACGCGGCGTGGGATGCCCGGCTGGCTGGCGCTGGTCTTGACGATCCTGCTGGTGGTCCTGCTGCTTACGCTGGTGATCTTGACCGTGTTCTTTTCGGTAACGGCCCTCTCCACTGGGCTGCCGACCTATTTGGCAGGCGCCGCCGCACAGACGACATCGGATAGCGCTTCGGGGGCTTCCGACACAGCCACGCAGGTGACTTTTCAGTATGGCCCGATATTTGACGCGGCGGTGTCCGCCGTCTTCAATATCCTGGTGCAGTTCGGCTTCGCCCTGGTCATCTTCTTCTTCATGATCAGCGCCGCCATGTCGCTTCCCGGGGCCATGCGGCTGGGTCTTGATCCGAACGCGCCCGCCATTGGGCGGATCTCGCACCTGACTGAGGACATCCGCCGCTACATGTCCATCCTGACCGGGGTTAACTTCCTGGTGGGCTTGGGTAATACGATATTCCTGTTATTCCTGGGGGTGGATTACGCCGTGCTCTGGGGAGTACTGGCCTGGTTCATGGGCTATATCCCGTCAATCGGCTTCATCATTGCCCTGATTCCGCCCGTGCTGATGGCCTATGCCCAATACGGTCTGCAAACCGCGCTGGTGGTCTTAATCGGCTACATCCTGATTAACGGCGGCGTGCAGAACTTCATCCAGCCGAAGATCATGGGCCAGGGGCTGAAGATCTCTCCGGTGGTGGTCTTTGTGGGGCTGTTTCTGTGGGGCTTCTTGCTGGGCGGGATCGGCGCGATCCTGGCGGTGCCGATGACGCTATTGATGCTCATGATTATGGAGAACTTCGAAGCCACGCGCACGATGGCGGTGCTGATGCGCTACACCGGCGAGGCCAAGAAGGAGGAAAGGGCAGAAGCAGCGCAGCAGGTCAGGGGTGTATGGGCCAAAGCCAGGGACACAGTGATCCGCCGCGCGGGGCCGTTGTCCAGGCCGGAAAGCCCGCGTGCGCCCCAAGAAGCGCCTCCGGCCGGGGCGGAGCCGGGGGATGACCACCAGGAGCCTCCCGCGCCGGAATAAGCGAAAGGCCGGGTAGCGCCGGCGAAACATGCTGCCGGCCGCATGGCTGCCGGCCGGCGGTTAATTGCTCTCCCGCTGGCTGAGGAAGTGGGCCAGCAAGATGGGCAGGGCCATGATGGTGACTACCAGAAAGGCGACCACGTTGGTCACGGGCCGGTCGCGCGGGCGGGTCAATTGGCTGAAGATCCAGATGGGCAGGGTGGATTCCTGGCCGGCGGTGAAGGTGGTGACGATGACTTCATCAAATGAGAGCGCAAAGGCCAGCATCCCTCCGGCGACCAGGGCCGTAGCCAGATTGGGCAGGATGACATGGCGAAAGGTCTGGAAGCCGTCCGCGCCCAGGTCCATCGAGGCCTCCACCTGCGAGCGGCCGGTGCGCCGGAAGCGGGCGATGGCGTTGTTGTAGACGACCACCACGCAGAAGGTGGCGTGGCCGATGACGATTGTCCAGAAGCTAAAGGGGATGTTGGTCAGGCCCATCATGGAGCGCAGGGCGATGCCGGTGACGATGCCGGGCAGGGCGATGGGCAGAACGAGCAGGAAGGAGACAGCTTCCCGGCCGAAGAAGCGGCTGCGATAGACGGCGGCGGCGGCCAGGGTGCCCAGAATCAGGGCCAGCACGGTGGCAATGGCGGCCACGCGCAGGGAGAGAAAGAGCGCCTGCCACAAATCCTCCCGGCCCATGGCTACGGCAAACCAGCGGGTGGTCAGGCCGGGCGGCGGGAAGCTGAAGGTGGTCTCGTCCGTGGTGAAGGCGTAGAGCATGACGATGGCGAA
Organism: uncultured Ardenticatenaceae bacterium; assembly: GCA_964452775.1. Lineage (GTDB taxonomy): Bacteria > Chloroflexota > Anaerolineae > Promineifilales > Promineifilaceae > JACKCB01. The sequence continues at coordinate 8,329 of CAYVQP010000089.1, forward strand.
GGGGAAGTGCAGAAAGAGCAGCACCCCGAGGGCGGCCAGCTTCAGAGCCGGCGGCGTGCGGTTCAGCCGCCCCCTCGCAGCGCGAGATTGTTTCTCGTCTCTTCCCGCCTTAGAGGGCATCGAAAGCTCCAAAGCGGCGGGCGGCCAGCAGATAGATGCCCATGACGATGATGGGCAGGATGGTGAAGGCCGCCGCCAGGGGGATATTGCCGGAGGTCCCCTGATAGCTGTAGACGGTCATGCCGATAAAGGGGCTGGAATCGCCGATGACGGAGGGGATAATGTAGTCGCCCAGGGTGAGCGAGAAGGTGAAGATGGAGCCGGCCACCACGCCGGGGAAGGCCAGGGGAAAGGTGACATGGCGAAAGGTGGTCCCCGGCCGGGCGCCCAGGTCGCCGCTGGCCTCGCCCAACGAGCGCGGCACCCGCTCCAGCGAGGCCATGATGGGCAGGATCATGTACGGCAGCCAGATATAGACAAAGACCAGCATCAGCCCTAACGAGGAGATGGAGAGCGACGGCCCGCCCACCACGGGCAGACCGAGCACCCACTCCAACAGCGGGGTGAGGCCCAATTGGCCCACAAACCAGCTAATGATGCCCTCCTTGGCCAGGATTAGCTTCCAGGAGTAGACCCGGATTATGTATGACGACCAGAGGGGCAGCAATATCAGCAGGTAGAGGATCGCCTTCAGGCGCGCCGAGGTGTAACGGACGGTGTAGTAGGCCAGGGGAAAGGCCATCAGCGCGGAGACGAGGGTCACGGCGGCGGCCATCGCCACCGTGCGGGCGAAGATCTCCATGTGCGGGCGAGTGAACAGGTCCACATAGGAGCGCAGGGTGAAGTCGCGCACCACCAGGCCGGTAAAGCCGTCCAGGTAAAAGAAGGATTGGATCAGCAGGCCAACCAGGGAGCCGAGATAGACGACGACCATCCAGCCCAGGGGCAGCCCGAGCAGCAGGAGCAAGAACAGGCGCGGGCGGTTGTGCAGCGCGGTCGAAGTCCGGCGCCAAATGGAGGGCGAGGGGCCGGCCCCGGCCAGGTCAGCCACCCTGCGCTTCCTCCGCCAGCCAGTTGACCGCCTGCCGGCTCCAGGTGAGGCGCACGGCGGTCCCGCGCAGGGCGGCGCTGTCACGCGGGGTTACTTCCAGGTTTTGCTCCACGACTACCATGTCCACCCCGGCATCCAGGGCGACCATGTAGCGGGTGTGCATGCCCACGTAGACCACGTCCAGCAGCCGGCCGGAGGCGCCATACATATCGGCCGGCGCATCCTGGTTGTCTGCGCTGAGGCGGATCTTTTCCGGCCGGATGGAGAAAGGCTCCCGGCTGCCGGTGATGGCCTCCGCGGGTTCGCCGCTGAGGATGTTCGATGTGCCCACAAAGCCGGCCACGAAGCGGTTGCGCGGGCGCTCGTACAGTTCCGCCGGGGCGCCGACCTGCACGATGCGGCCCTGGTTAAAGACGGCGATGCGGTCGCTCATGGTCAGCGCTTCCTCCTGGTCGTGGGTGACGAAGATAAAGGTAATGCCCACGGTGTGTTGGATGGCCTTCAGCTCCAGCTGCATCTCCTGGCGCAGCTTCAGGTCCAGCGCGCCCAACGGCTCGTCGAGGAGCAGCACCTTGGGGTGGTTAATCAGCGCGCGAGCCAGCGCGACCCGCTGCCGTTGCCCGCCGGATAGCTCCGACGGCTTGCGGCGCTCCATGCCCGGCAGCCGGACGAGCTGCAGCATTTCCAGGGTTCGCGCGGTGCGCTCGGCCCTGGGGACCTTCTTCACCATCAGCCCATAGGCAATGTTCTCGCCCACGTTCATGTGGGGAAAGAGGGCGTAATCCTGAAAGACGGTGTTGACTTCGCGGTCGTAGGCGGGCAGGTTGGTGACATCCCGCTCGAAGAGGCGGATCTGGCCGGCGGTGGGCTGCTCGAAGCCGGCGATCATGCGCAGGCAGGTGGTCTTGCCGGAGCCGGAGGGGCCGAGCAGGGTGAAGAACTCGCCGTCGTACACGTCGAAGCTGACATCGTCCACCGCGCGCACGTCGCCGAAATGCCGGCTGACGTGGCTGAAGGCGATGGCGGTTTCGCGGGCGGCGGGGTGAGGCGAGTCGTCCATGTCGGATCGAGAGCTAAGGAAACCCCGCAGGTCTAAGAAGAGCTGCGGGGTTTATGCGCCTCAAGAATGGGCAATCATCACGTGCTTGGTAATCTGGTAGTCGCCGACGGCCTCAGCGGAGAGGTCCTTGCCGAAGCCGGATTGCTTGAAGCCGCCGTGCGGGGTTTCGGAGGTCAACGGGATGTGGTCGTTCACCCATACGGTGCCGAACTCCAGCCCGGCGGAGAGGCGCATCGCCCGGCCGACATCCCTGGTGAAGAGGGAAGCGGCCAGGCCATAGAGGACATCGTTGCCCAGGCGCAAGGCTTCTTCCTCGCCGCTGAAGGGCATGAGGGTGAGCACCGGCCCGAACACCTCCGCCTGGATGATTTCGGCTCCCTGCTCCACGTCGCGGATGACGGTAGGGGCGAAGAAGTGGCCGCGGTCAAAGCCGGCCGGCGCGCCGCCGCCGGTAAGCACGGTGGCTCCGGCCGCCCGGGCGCGGTCGACAAAGCCCTGCACTCGTTGGCGCTGCAGGGCGGAAATCAGCGGACCCATGGCGACGTCCTCCTCGAATTGGGCGCCGACCTTGACCGCGCGCATGGATTCCACCAGCGCCTCCTGGACATCATTGAACAGGCCGCGCTCGACGTAGACGCGGGTGGCGGCGGTGCAATCCTGGCCGGTGTTGTAGGTGGCGGCGAGGGTCGCTTTGGCGGCGAAGAGCTCCACGTCGGCATCGTCGAAGACAATGAGGGGCGCTTTGCCGCCCAGCTCCAGGTGGACGCGCTTCAGGGTGTCGGCGGCGGTCTTCATCACCTTCTTGCCCGTGCCGCTGGAGCCGGTGAGGCTGACCATGCGGATGTCGGGATGCTCGACGATGGCCTGGCCGGCGTCGTTGCCGCCGGTGACGACGTTGAAGACGCCGTCGGGGATGCCGGCTTCCGCGGCCAGCTCAGCCAGCATCAGGGAGGTGATGGGGGTGGTGGGGGCGGGCTTCAATACGGTGGTGCAGCCGGCAGCCAGGGCGGGGCCAATCTTCCAGATGGCCATCATGAGGGGATAGTTCCAGGGGGCGATCTGGCCGACCACGCCGACCGGCTCGCGGCGGAACATGGAGGTGTAGCCGGTGAGATATTCGCCGGCGTGCGAGCCGTGCACGTCGCGAGCGGCGGCGGCGAAGAAGCGCAAATTGTCTACGGCGAAGGGCAAATCCGCGCCCAGGGCGACCGCGCCGTAGGGCTTGCCGGAGTTGAGCGCCTCCGCCCGGGCGAACTCTTCCATGCGCGCTTCGAGTAAGTCGGCCAGCCGCCAGAGGGCGAGGGAGCGTTCGCCGGGGGTGAGCCGGGACCAGCGGCCGTCATAGAAGGCGGTGCGGGCCGCCTGGACAGCGCGGTGGACATCCTCGCGGCCGGCGTCAACGACGCGAGCGATGATGTTGCCGGTGGCCGGGTCCTCAATGTCGCTTTGTCCCCCGTCCCGGCTGTCCGCCCAGCGGCCATCAATCCAAAGTTTGTACTCCATGTTCTCTCCTGCGCTCAATTCGTGATTCATTCGTCAAGTTGGTCGGAGACCCCGTAGGTGTGTTCAACTGGTCTATGTAAACCTGGCAGGTCTAAGAAGACCTGCCAGGTTGGGTGGTGCGGCGACGATTAGCGGCCGCCAATTACGGCCAGGTAGTTGGTGACCCATTCATGATAGGGGACGCACTCGTCCTGCGACTCGCAGTCGGCGGTCGGCGTCCTCCAGAAGCTAATCTTGTCGAAGTTGTCCAGGCCGTTGGTCTGGCAGCCAGCGTCGGTGAGCAGCTCGTTGCCTTCGCAGGCGGCCAACACGGCGGGCACGGAGCCGAACCAGGCGGCCAAATCGCCCTGCAGCTTGGGGTTGATGGAGTGATTCAACCACATGTAAGCGCAGTTGGGATGGGGGGCGTCTACGTGCATCATGGTGGTGTCCGCCCAGCCGGTGGCCCCTTCGGATGGGACCACGCTGGCGATGGGTTCACCTTCGGCGACCAACAAGTT
>CAYVQP010000089.1:12542-16205 GCA_964452775.1 uncultured Ardenticatenaceae bacterium
TCTTCGCCGAAGGCTTCGGCGTTGTACATGAGCACGTTTGAGCCCCATTGATAGGGCACGCCGTAATGCACGCCGTCTACGGTGTGCCAGGGTGCGTCCTGCAGGCGGGGATCGACGGAGTCCCAGGCTTCAATCAGCTCGGTGTTGACGGGCTGCACCCTGCCGCCGGAGATGAGGCGCAGGCTGGCGTCGCCTGAGGCGGTGACCAGGTCAAAGCCGCCTTCGTTCATCAGGGCGACCATCTCGTCGGAGGTAGCCGCTACTTTGACGTTGACCGTGCAGCCGGTTTCGGCCTCAAAGTCCGTTACCCAGTCGTATTCCGGGACGGTCTCCCCACGCTCGATGTAGCCGGCCCAGGCGATGATGTCTACCTGGCCCTCCCCTTCGCCGACCTCTTCCATCATCGCCGGGCCCGCGTCCTCAGCCGCCGGCTCGGCCCCGCAGGCGGCCAGCGCCGCGGCCAACAACAGCAATAACAAGAGTATCAAACCGCGTCTCATTCTTGTTCCTCCCTCGGGAAACATCGTGGCGATCGCAAAGTCTTTTAGGAAACCCCGCAGGTCTTTGATACCTACGGGGTTTTCGAGTACAGAGCGAAAAGCCCACAAAGCTAGCCGGCGACAGGTCGCCCACCGGCGAGAAGCCACGCAAATTCGATTTCCGGCACGAAATCCGGCACGTCGCTCAAGATTCCCAAAATTGCGGCGCATAATACGCGGGAATCTGACGAATACGCCTGTTCAGTTTCTACTAATTCAGCTTATTGGAGCGGCGCGGCATTGAAGGTGCGCGCGCCAGATAGTACTGACGGACTATACGCGATTAAGACTGCAGTTAACTTTACGCCAGTATGAAGATTCTGACCACATTTCGCTGCCTTTTCAAGGAGGGTGTTTGCCGAACCGGAAAGTGGCCGGGAGCGGTAGCCAGGTTTCCAGGAAGGTTGCTGCATGATTCTGCCAAACAGCGCTACAGCTGCATTATCTCCATTAACAGCGGGTGTCGCCATTGCCACCACAGGCCGGGGTTGGCCAGGATGCGGCTTTCCAGGCGGGTCACGTATTGGGCCATGTTGTCTCGCAAGGCGTCGAGAGATTTCTCCAGGTGAATGGTCAACGGCGGCTCAATTTGCAGGGTGAAGCCCCCATCCGGCCGGGGCGGCGTGAAGAAGGGCAAGGTCGGTACCTGCATCCACTGCGCCAGTTGCAGCGCGCCGGTGCGGAAGGCCATCGTATGGCCCAGGAAAGGCATGCGGATAACCTGCGGGGCCCGCAGTCTTAGCAGGTCTTCGTTCACCACGTCCACCCATAAGAGCAGGATTTTGCCCTCCTGCAGGCAGAGGTGCATCCGGCGCTGCGGCGCGCCCGTGCTGGTGGGAATGACGGGCATGATGCTCCAATTGCGGCTGCGCACCGGGTGCACGAATTTGCGGTAGACCCGGCTATCAATCGGAAACTCCTCGCCAACCGCCGCTTCGAACGCATAACCGTGACGCTGAAAGAGGGTCATGGGCGAATAACCGTGCAGGCCGATGTGCGATCCCAGCAGCAACAGCCCTTTTCCCGGCTCCTTCGCGGCCTGCAACTGCTCGCTCCCGCCCAGGCGCAGGAACCGCTCCAGCTCGGCCAGGCTGAGTTCGGGCAACAGGTCGTTAATCATCTTGCCCAGGGTGATCACGTAGAAGTGTTGGCGCACGGCGGTCTCGAGTTCTGCCGGCGAGAGGCGATCGCCCAAAACCCGCTGCATGTTGCCCCGGCAGAGCTGCGCCGCCGGGCGATCCAGCATGAGCCAGGCTCTCCCCAGCCGGTGGGATATGGGAATGAGCCAGCGCAGGCGCATAGATTTGGGGAATACGCGCAGGGAAACGGTCGCCGCCGAGTAGGCGAGAAAGGGGACATCCCGGCGGGTCATTAAGGGCATGTTGTGCGTCCGGCTCTAACAGCAAGAGCTACGGGGTCTGCGGCGACCCCGTAGCTCTTGCTGAGCATTTAAGGGAAATTAGCCCGGCTGCTTGGCGGCAACCATCGCGGCCATATGGGACACGCTATCGAAGTTTTGCGCGACCAACTCGTCGTCCTCGATAGAGATCCCGAAGCTCTCCTCCAGGAACGTCACCAGCTGCAGGACCGCCAGGGAATCCAGAATGCGGCTGCTGACCAGCGGCGTGTCCGGATTGACTTGCACCCCACTGTCGCCCAGCATCAATTCGTCCACAATGAAACGGGTTATTGTCTGCTCGACATCCATTTCAAGAATCTCCTTTATCAAGGTTGGGCGCCTGCCGGTGTTGCAGGATCGCGTTAACGACCATCGGGCATTATAGCGCGGCGCGGTAGCCGGTTCAAGCGGCCGGTAGACCTGCCAGGGCCGATAGACCTGCCAGGTTTCAGAAAACCTGGCAGGTCTGGTGGGCGCGGCCGGGAAGAGACCCGACAAGGATGTCGGGGCTACGGTGGGTGCGGCGGCCGCGCCGGCGGCGGTTGCCTGCCGGCCGCGGCGTTGATATGATTGATTCGTTACAAATAACACAAATCGGGAAAAAACCAAACTATGGCCTACATCTACGAGCGTATTGCTGAATCTTTCCGCCGGCGCATTGCCGCGGGCGAGCTGAAACCGGGCGACCACCTGCCATCGGTGCGCCAGACCGCCCGCCAATGGAACTGCACCCCGGCCACGGTCTCGCGGGCCTACCGCAATCTGGCCGACCAGGGGTTGGTGGACGGCCGGCGCGGCGGCGGCACGCGGGTGGTGGAAAGCCCGCTGGTGGACGCGCCGCCGGGCCTGGAGTGGGCCAACCTGGTCAACCGCGCCGAATACTACCTGTTGGAAGCGCTGGGCAGCGGCCACACCGTCGAGCAGGCGCACGGCGCGTTGGTGGTGGCCGTCTCCCGCTGGCAATTGCTGCAGAGCCGGCCGGCCGCCGCAGAACGCCCCAGCCGGGATGTCCAGCCCCTGCGCTGCGTCGGCAGCCATGACCTGACCCTGGAGATGCTCGCTCGCCGGCTGGCGGAAGGGGACCCCGGCTACCAGATGGACTTGCGCTTTGCGGGCAGCCTGGGCGGCCTGATCGCCCTGGCCCGGGCGGAAGCGGACCTGGCCGGCGTGCACCTGTGGGATGTGAGCGAAGATGCTTACAACCTGCCCTTTATCCGCCGGGTCCTGCCCAATCGCCGGCTGGCGCTGGTCACCCTCGTGCGGCGCAAGCTTGGGCTGGTGCTGCCCCCCGGCAACCCGCAGGGGATCAGCGGGCTGGCCGACCTGACCCGGCCGGAGGTGCGCATCTTCAACCGGCAGCCGGGCAGCGGCGCGCGCATCTGGTTGGACGCGCAGTTGCGCCTGGCGGGCATTGACGCCGGGCAGATAGCCGGCTACGAGGATGAGGGCGACACCCAATTGGCCGTGGCACAGGCGGTGCAAAGCGGCCCGGCCACCGCCGGATTGGCTATCCAGGCTGCCGCCCGCGCCTACGGGCTTGACTTCATCCCCTTGACCGAGGAGTTGTTCCAGCTGGTCATCTCCGAGGCCGCCTGGGACAGCCCGGCCTGGCAGGCGGCGCTGCAAATCATCCGCTCCGCGCCGTTCCTCGCCGCGGTCAACGCGATGGGCGGCTACAACACAGCGGATACGGGCGAGGTTACCTGGACGCTGAGGTGACAGGCG
>CAYVQP010000090.1:0-1566 GCA_964452775.1 uncultured Ardenticatenaceae bacterium
CATCACCCTGCAGAACCAGGGCGTCATTGACGCGCAGACCGGCACGATCCTCATCAACGGGCCGTTTACGCACAGCGACGGGGCGCTTATTCAGGGGGCCGGCGCTGTCAACGTCGCGTCCGCCTCCATGACCCACGACGGCGACACCGGCCCCGGTTCATCCGCCGGCATGCTCACCTGGGTTGGTCCTTACAGCCCCTCGCCGGCGGCCACCCTGCACATCGAGCTGGGCGGCCTGCTCCCCGGCAGTGAACACGACCAGCTCGTCATTAGCGGCAGCGCCATACTCTCCGGCACGCTCGACGCCGCCCTGCTCAACGGCTTCGTGCCGGCCGAAGGCGACAGCTTTGTCGTCCTCACCGCCGATAGCGTCAGCGGCGCGTTCCTCAACGACTCGGTCAACGCCGGCAACGGGGTCGTGCTCTCCATCGTCTACGGCCCGACCAGCGTCACCCTCGTGGCCGAAGGCGCTCCTATCAGCATCACCATCACGCCGCTGAACCCGCCCATCGTCATTCCGGCCGGCGGCGGTACCTATCGCTACCGCGCCGAACTAACCAACATCTCCGCGGTTGAGCAGACGTTCCTGTTGTGGTTTGAGATCGTCGGGCCGGGCGTGTTCAAACGCGTCGGGCCGGTGCAGCTTACCCTGCAACCCGGCCAGGTCTGGGCCAAGAACATCACCCAGCGGATACCCGCCGGAGCGCCTCCCGGCAGCTACAGCCACAACGGTTACGCCGGCCTCTCGCCCACCAACTACTACGCCACCGCCGGCTTCCCCTGGGAGAAAGCTGCTCCGGAAAACCCGGCCGCCCCGGTTGCCGGCCTGCCCATCCTCAGTTGGCCCACCGACCTTTACCAGCTCCTACCCGCCGGCGCGCTGCTGAAACAATAACCACCCTTCCGCCGGGAGAGGCTCGACCCGCAACGACAACCCATGCCGTTCGCCGGGTCGAGCTTCTCCCAAAACACCCCTTACACGCCCGCCGCGCCCATTTGGCTTGCCGGCCCTCCCACCCTGAAGGACAATACCGGCCGGACGACAGGAGGTATGGCGGAAGATGGACTCGACGATTGGGGAGCTGTTGGCTTTCATTTATGGCCCGGAGCAGGCGGGCCGGTTGCAGCCCCGGCTGGAGGCGTTGCTGCAGGATTATCAGCAGCGCATCGAGGCGAAGCCGCTCGACCACTATTTTGACCAGAGCGACGCGCTGTTGATTGCCTATGGGGATATGGTGAGCCGCCAAGCAGCGGGCCGCCAACCGGCGGGCCGCCAACCGGCGGGCGGCCAACCGGCGGAAGCGCCGTTGCAAACGCTGGCCGGGGTGCTGGAGCGGCATTTGCAAGGGGCGATCAGCATTGTGCATCTGTTGCCCTTTTGCCCCTACACCTCTGACGACGGCTACTCGGTGGTGGATTACAAGCAGGTGGACCCGGCGCTGGGTGATTGGCCGGATGTGGCCCGGATCGGGAGCGACTTCCGGCTGATGTTTGACGCGGTGGTGAACCATATTTCGGCGCACAGCGAGTGGTTTCAGCGCTATTTGCAGGATGACCCGGCCTACC
>CAYVQP010000090.1:1666-5842 GCA_964452775.1 uncultured Ardenticatenaceae bacterium
ATTTCGGCGCACAGCGAGTGGTTTCAGCGCTATTTGCAGGATGACCCGGCCTACCGCGACTACTTCATCACCGTGGACCCGGCGGTGGACCTGTCCGCCGTCTTCCGCCCGCGGGCGTTGCCTCTGCTGACCGAAGTGCAGACCGCAGCCGGGCCGCGCCACGTGTGGACCACCTTTAGCAGCGACCAGATTGACCTGAACTTCGCCAACCCGGAAGTGATGCTGGCCATGGTAGATGTGCTGCTGGATTACGTGGCGCAGGGGGCGGACCTGATCCGGCTGGACGCCATCGCCTTCATGTGGAAGGAGTTCGGCACCAACTGCCTGCACCGACCGCAGGCGCACGCCATCATCCAGCTCTGGCGCCGGATCCTGGACATCGTCGCCCCGCAGACGGCGATTGTGACCGAGACGAACGTGCCGCACCTGGAGAATATCTCCTATTTCGGCGATGGGCGGAATGAGGCCCAGATGGTGTACAACTTCTCCTTGCCGCCCCTGACCCTGCATGCCTTTCACCAGGGAGACGCGCAGATTCTGTCCGCCTGGGCGCAGACGTTGGAGCTGCCCTCCGAGCGAGTGACCTTCCTCAATTTTCTCGCCTCGCACGACGGCATCGGGGTGACCCCGGCGCGCGGCTATCTGGCGGAGTCCGAGGTGGCGGAGATGGCCGAGCGGGTGCAGGCGCTGGGCGGGCAGGTGTCGGTGCGCAATATGCCGGACGGCAACCGTAGCCCATACGAGCTAAACATCAATTACCTGGACGCGCTGGGCCGGCCGGGGGCGGTGGAGACGGACCAGCTGCGGGCGGAGCGCTTCCTGGCGGCGCAGGCGATCATGCTGGCCCTGCGCGGCGTGCCCGGCATCTACTTCCACAGCCTCTTCGGCTCACGCGGCTGGCCGGAGGGGGCGCAGCAGACGGGCCGGGCGCGGACGATTAACCGCCAAAAGCTGGACGCGTCCGCGTTCGAAGCCGAGCTGGCGACCCCAGGCTCCTTGCGCCGGCTGGTGTTCAGCGGCTACCGGCGCATGTTGCGCGCGCGGCAAAGCTCGCCGGCCTTTCACCCGAACGGCAGGCAGGAGATACTCAACCTGCATCCGGCGCTGTTCGCGGTGCGCCGGACCGCGCCGGCCGGCGGGGAGCGGGTGCTGTGCCTGCAAAACGTGTCCGCCGGGGCAGTTGAGTTTCAGTTGCCGTTGGGCCGGGCGATTGACCTGCTGGACAGCGGGCAGTACTCCGCCGCGGCGCAGTTCACCCTGTCGCCCTACCAGGTGCTGTGGCTGCGCGAGGAGGAGTGAGATGCGCATCGGGATCATTTCGACGCGGCTGGCCGGGACGGACGGCGTTTCGCTGGAAGTAGAGAAGATCGCGCTGGTGCTACGCCGGCTGGGGCACGAGGTGTTCTATTGCGCCGGGGAGCTGGATAGGGATGACCTGGGCATGGAGATTCCCGAGATCCATTTCCGCGACCCGGTAGCGATGGCCCTGGGCGCGTGGGCCTTCAACGGCAGCGAGCCGGACCCGATGCTGGAGGAGGCCATCTTCACGCGGGCGGCGGAGCTGCGGGAGCCGTTGGGCCGCTTTTTGGATGAGTTCGCCATTGAGTATGTGATTACGCAGAACATTCTATCGCTGCCGATGCAATTGCCGCTGGCCCCGGCGCTGACGGGATTGATGGAGCAGCGCAACTTGCCCGGCCTGGCCCATGGCCACGACTTCTACTGGGAGCGAGAGCGTTTCCAGGTGAACCGCATCCCCGGATTGCTGCGCGCCTACTTCCCGCCGGCCCTGCCTCGCTTGCGCCACGCGGTAATCAACACCCTGGCCCAACAGGAGTTGAAAGCGCGTCATGGGCTGGACAGCGTCATCGTGCCCAATGTCTTTGACTTCGAGACGCCGGCCCCCGGCATTGACGAGTTCAACGCCGACTTCCGGGAGGCGATTGGCCTGCTGCCCGATGACTGGCTGATCTTGCAGCCGACGCGCGTGATCCCGCGCAAGGGAATTGAGCTGGCCATTGAGCTGTTGGCCCGACTGGATGACCGCCGGGCGAAGCTGGTGATCACCCATCAAGCCGGCGACGAGGGGCTGAACTACTGGGAAATGCTGCAATGGATGGCCGGCGAGCGAGGGGTGGATTTGCGCTACGTGGCCGATCAGGTGGGCGATAGCCGGCAGATCGCCGCGGACGGGCGCAAGATATATTCGCTGTGGGACGCTTACCCGCACGCCGACCTGGTGACCTACCCGAGCCTGATTGAGGGCTTCGGCAACGCGCTGCTGGAGACGATTTACTTCCGCAAGCCGGCGCTGGTCAATCGCTATGCCGTCTACGCGGCGGATATCGGGCCGCTGGGCTTCGACTTTGTCGAGATTGACGGCGTCGTGACGGACGCGGCGGTAGCAGCCGTGCGGCGCTGGCTCGAGCGGCCGGAAGAAGCGCTGCCGGCCGTGGAGCGCAACTTTGAGTTGGGCCGGCGACATTATTCGTTGCGGGCGCTGGAAAAGGTGTTGCCGGCGGTGATAACCGGGTAGCCCCGCTATCCCTGGAGACGACCCCAAACGGCAGGGGCTACCGGCGACGATCAGGGTCATTCACGCCCCTCCACCGCCCCGACATCCGGCCTCTCCCCCGCCGGCCGCGGCCGGCCGAGTATGTCGTCGGCCGGCATATAGGCCGGGTCCGCGGCGTCAATCGCCGGGCTGCCGGCGACGAAAATACCGTAGGCCAGTACCAGCCGCTCAAACGCAGCGCGAATGTCCGCTGAGCCGTCCAGGAAGCGCCCTTCCGCGGCCAACCAGACGGGCAGAACCACCTCCTCTTGCGCAGGCAACAGCGGGTCGGCGATCAGCGCCGCCGGATCGTCCGTAATGCTGACCAGCTCCAGCTCGTCCACCGGCAGGCGGCGGCCGCCGTTCCAGTAGAGATTGTTCAGCAGCAGGAAGCTGAGCGTATCGGTTGGGTCCGCCTCCGCAAAGCTCAGCCCGTCGCCGTCCGCGCCGGCGCCCATCGTGCCGGTGGGGTCCGACCAGATGTTGTTGGCAAAGACGATCCCTTCGTTGCGCAGGTTGCCGTCCGCGCGGGAGAGGCGCAGGCCGAAGGCGCGCCCCGGCAGGTCGCCGGCGATGGTGTTGTGCCGGAAGACGACATCGCGGGAGCCGCGCACCTGAAAGGCGGCCTGGATCTCGTTCGGGGAGTTGCCCAGCAGCAGGTTGTTCTCGATTAGCACCTCTTGCGCCTGGAAATAATCCACCGCGTCCTCGCCGACCACGATGAAGGTGTTGCCGTCATCCCCCTGCCAGTTGAGGAAGACGTTGCGCCGGACGGTGATGTCGCGCGCGCCGATGTTGCTGTCCTCGTCGCCGTTGCTGTCCTTGATGACGATAAAGCTGCCGGTGTCATTGTCATTGTCCCGGCCGGAAGCCTCGAAATCGTTGAAGAAGATGTTGTCCTCCACGATCACCCCGGTAGCGCTGTTGATGTCCAGGTGGCTGTCGCGGTACGGGCCGCCCATGTTGTAGAAGATGTTCCCGGCGATGAGGATGTCCTGCGCGCCGTTGTTGATCTTGGCCAGGTCGTTATTGCGGCTGTCGTGGATGATGTTGTTGCGCAGGGTTACGCGCCGGCCGCCCTGACCATGCCCCTCCACGTCCTGAATCTGGATCACATAGCGCTCCGCGCCGGCGCCGTCGTGGGCGATCTCGAAGCCTTCCAGGGTCACGCCGGCGCAGGTGAAGCAGATTAGCACCGTCTGGTCGTCTTCCAGCCGGGCGCGATAAGGCTCGGCGGAGCGGATGGTTATCCCCTGCTCGAATTGCCGGCCCAACTCCACCTGCCCGTGATAGATGCCCGGCTGCACCAGGATCAGCGCCCCGTCCGGCGCGCGCTCCACCGCCGCGCTGATCGTCGCCCAGGGGTTAGCGGCCGAGCCGTCCCCGGCCTCATCGCTGCCCGTCGTAGCCACATAGAAGCTCAGCGGTTCCGGCGTGGCGACCGCGGCGGTGGGCGAAGGAGGGGCGGCGGTCGGCGGTAAAGGCGGCCGGGTAGCCGGCTCCGCGGCCGGCGCGCGGGTGGGCGCGCTGGTGGGCGCGCTTGTGGGCGAAGCGACCGGAAGCCGGGCCGGCGGCAACGTGGCCGCGATCCGGGTGGGCGCGGCGGTCGCCGGCGGCTCAGT
>CAYVQP010000090.1:5942-16185 GCA_964452775.1 uncultured Ardenticatenaceae bacterium
GCCGGCGGCTCAGTAGCCGGCGGCTCAGTAGCCGGCAACTCCGCCCGGCAGCCGGCGGCGATCAGCGCGACCGCCAGCAACATCAAGGTAGACAACAAGGTAAGACGTCGGTGCATGTCAATCTCCAGGGGTGAAAGCGCGTTCCGGCGGTCGCCGGCCCGGTTGGCGAGAGTCGTTCCCCGCCTGCCCGGCGGTCGCTATACAATCCGCCAGGCGAGCGGCGACCTGCGGCCATAAGAAGTGGGCGGCGACGCGCTCCCGGCCGGCTGCTCCCAACCGGCGGCGCAACTCGCCATCCTGGTACAGCCGGATCAGGGCCTCAGTCAGCGCGGCCGTGTCGCCGGAAGGGGCCAGCAAGCCGGTCCGCTCCGGCAGGATGATCTCCCCCATCGCGTCATCGTCCACGCCGATGCAGGGCAAGCCGAAGGCCATCGCCTCCAGCAGCACGTCGCCCCATGTCTCCAGGCGCGAAGGCAGGACGAAGAAGTCCACCCGGCGATAAAGGGCGGCAATCGCTTCCCGGTCCCAGGTGGGAGCGACCCGTTCCACGCCGGCGGGCAACGTTCGCGGCGGGTCGGCGGTGACCAGCAGCAAGCGAGCGTCCGGGCAACTTTGCCGGGCCGCCGCGAAGGCCTGCAGCAACTGCGGCCCGCCCTTGCGCCCGAACTCCTTGCCGATGAACAGCGCCGCCGGCGCATCCCCGTCCGGCCTCGGCGACAATTCGGGCAACCCGGCGAAATTTACGCCGCCGCCGACCACGCTCACTTTCTCCGCCGGCATGCCGTAATCCGCCATCAGCGAGCAGGCCGTCAGCCGGCTGCGGGCGCAAATGTGCGCCGCCCGCCGGTAGGCCTGCTCCTCCAGCGCCAGCCAGCGCCGCTGCCCGGCCGGCCCCAGGGGCGAGCGCCCGGCTTCCGGCTTGCGGGCGGAGAGCGCCGCCGTGTAATCGGTGTAAATCACTACCGGCGCGCCGTCGCCGGAGCGCGGCAGGCTGCTGTCAAACAGCGCCCCAATTTGCAGCACCGCGTCAACCCGGTCATCCAGCTCCGCCAGCCGGCCGGCCAGCCGCCGCGATCGCCGGCGAAAGGCGGCCGGGTTCTTGTAAAAGCGCTCCCGCCAGCGCCGGCGGTCGGGATGGAAGCTGCGCAGGGCGTTAAGCAGCCAGTCGCCGCCCCGCAGGTCGCCGTTCCAGACATCCACCAGCGCCAAATGGGCGGCCAGGGCATCCAACAGCAAGCCGTACTTGGTGCGCGCGCCGGGGTCCGTGGCCGGGTCGCCGGGCAGGGTAACGATGACGCGAGGCAGGGCGCTCACCGGGCCGGCTCCCCTTCGCCCCGGCGGGCGACGCGCTGCCAGCGCACCGATTGGCCGCCGCGCAGAAAGCGCAGCAGCCCGGCCAGCGCCGCCAGGTTGCTGCTGAGCAGGAAGGCGGGCAAATAAAGCAGGCGCAACGGGCGGCGCACCAGGCGCGGCGCGCGTTCCAGGACCGGCTCCAGTAGCAAGCCGAACAACGCCAGCCCGTAAAACAGCCCCTGGGCGGCCAGCCAGAACACGGCCCATTTCCCGGCCAGCAGGCCGCCGGCGGGAGGAAAGACAAGCGCCTGCAGGTTGGCAAGCAGGGCGGCGATCATGGCCGCCGGTACCAGCGGGCGGAAGAACTTGTGCGACAGCAGCTGCCAGGCGAGCAGGGGGCGGCGCGGCCACAGGGCGGGCCGGCTCATCACCTGGAAGCGCCCGGCGACGATGCGCGCCCGCCGCGCCCGCTCAGCGCCGCTGCCGGCCGACACGCGCTCATAGGAATGGGCGTCGCCCACGTAGACCACGTCATAACCGCGCCGGATGAGGCTCAGGGCCAGGTAGAGATCGTCGTTGATGGTATCGGGCGGCGGAGGAACGAACCATTCGCGGCGCAGGGCCAGAATCTCGCCGCAGACGCCGGTGGTTGAGCCAAGCCGGCTCTCCTGCCGCTTAATGAAGGCCTCGTAGCGCCAATACAGCCCCTCGCTATCCCCCAGCGCGCCGTCTCCCTTCATGATGTGCTTCGCCCCGCCGGCCGCGCCCACCCGGGGGTCGGCAAAGGCAGCGACCAGCTTGCGCAGCGCCTGCCGGTCATAATGGTTGTTGGCGTCGGAGAAGAGCACAATGTCGCCGCGCGCCCGGCCCATCGCCCGGTTGATGGCCGCCATCTTGCCCGCCCTCTCCGGCTGAAAGCTCAGCTCCACCCCCCGGCCGGCGTACTCACGGACAAGCTCCGCCGTCTGGTCGGTGGAGCCGTCGGCCGCGACCAGAATCTGCAGCCGATCCGGCGGATAGTCAAGCTCCAGGGCGTTTTCCAGCCGGGCGGCGATGACCGCCGCCTCGTTGTAGGCGGCGATGAGCAGGGTGACCGCCGGCCAGGGAGCGTCGCCGGCCATCGTCTGCCGGCGAACGGGCGAGCGCAGGCGGTTTAGCAGGGCCAGGGCCAGCGGGTAGCCGGCGTAGGCGTAAGCGATAAAGGCCAGCGACAGGGCGAAGACGAGGGCGGGCAGATCAGGCAGCGACATGAGCGGGACTCCTCCGGGAATCGGCCAGCAGGCGATCGTACAGGGCGCGCAGGCCGGCGGCGGTGCGCTGCAACGAGTAATCGGCGATGACCCGCGCGCGGGCGGCCTCACCCAGGCGGGCGCGAAGGGCGGGACCGGCCAGCAATTGCAGCAGGGCGGCGGTCAGAGCCGCCCGGTCTCCGGCCGGGATGAGCAAGCCGTTCTTCCCCGGCGTGATCAGCTCCGGCGCGCCGCCCACCGCCGTCGCCAAGGGGGCCAGGCCGGCGGCCATCCCCTCCAGCAGGGCGTTGGATAGCCCTTCGGTGGCCGACGGCAGCACAAAGAGGTCGGCGGCCTGCAGGGCGGGCAACACGTCATCCAGCAGGCCGGCAAAGTGCACGCCCGGCCCGGCCTCTCGACGCAGGCGGGCCGCCTCCAGCCCATCCCCGGCGATGAGCAGCTCGGCGGTGGGGTGGGCGGCGCGCACGGCCGGCCAGGCGCTGACCAGCAGGTCCAGTCGCTTCTCCGGGACCAGCCGGCCGGCGTAAACAGCCGCCGGCCCGTCGCCCAGCCCAAAGACGCGGCGCGCCTCAGACCGGGCGGCCGGCGACGCGGGCGAAAAGCGGGCGGTATCTACCCCGTTCGGGATGAAGACCCGTCGCTCGGGCGGCGCGCCGCTTTCGGCCAGCTCATCGTCAATCTCGCGGCTGATGACGATGAAGGCGGCCACGTGGCGGACCAGGGCGCGCAGCCGGCGCAGACCGCCGCGCCGCTCGCGCAGCTTGCGGATGTCGCCCAGCTCGCCGCCGCGCAACACCTTGGCGACGATGGGCGCGCCCCACAGGTGGTGGGCGATGAGGGCGGTCGTGGCCGGGGAGAGCAATTCGTGGGCGTGGATGAGGTCCGGGCGCATCCGGCGCAGGCCGGCGAGGGTGTAGGCGGTAAACGCCGCCGCGCCGGCCGCCTTGTGCGCCCCATTGAGGGGCCGGACGTTTAGGCGGCGCGCGCCGGGGGGCATCGGCGCGCGGTGCACCGCCGCGCCGTTGAGCCGGCTGAATGGCTCCATGCCGGGGTAGCGGCGGGTGAAGATGCACGCCTCCACCCCCTGGTCGCGCAGCAGGGGGAGCAGGGCGTCCAGCTGGCGCTCGGCCCCGCCCAGGCGCGGCAGGTAGGATTGGATGATCATGGCTACTTGCAAGGGGCGTTCGTTCATCGTCCTGCTCCGGCGGGCCGGCGGCGAGCGGCGACCAGCCCGGCGTAAAGGGCCAGCATGCGCTCGCTCCAGGCGGCGGCGCTGTATTGGCCGGCGACGCGCGCCGCGCCGGCCGCGCCCATCAGCCGGCGGCGCTCCGGGTCGCGCAGCAGGGTCAGGATCCCCTGGGCCAGCCCGGCCGGGCAGCCGGGGGAGATGAGCAGGCCGGCCGGGTTGGCAGCGCCGGCGACCACCTGCGGCGCGTCGCCAACGGCGGTGACCACCACGGGCAGGCCGGCGGCCATCGCTTCCAGCAGGGCGACGGGCAGGCCCTCCCACAGGCTGGCGCTGACGAAGAGGTCGGCGGCGGCAAAAAGGGCGGGCACGTCGTCGCGCAGGCCGAGCAGGGCGACCTGTCCCTGCAGGCCGCGGGCGGCGATTTCGGCCTGCAGCGGGGCGCGCAATTCGCCCTCCCCGGCGATGACCAGGGCGGCATCGGGGACGGCAAGGGCCACCTGCTGCATGGCGGCAAAGAGGTCGGGATAACCCTTCTGGGCGGTCAGCCGGCCGGCGGCGACCAGCAGCGGCCGGTCGGGGTCGCCGGCCAGCGCGCTTCGCAGGGCGCGGCGCTCCGCCGGGGAGAGGACGGCGGGAGAGCGGACGGCGTTGGGCAGGATGTGGATGGGCCGGCCGGGCAGGCGGGCCTGGTAAGCGGCGGCCACCTGTTCACCGACGGCGATCAGCAGGCCGGCGCGCTCCAGGGCGGGGCCTTCCAGGGCCAGCGTGGCCCGCCGCTGCCGGCTGGGGCGCACGTTGTGCAGGGAAGCGGCTACGGGCAGGCCGGCCAGCCGGGCGGCGCAGATGCCCAGGATGTTGGCGAAGGTCAGGTGGGTGTGCACCAGGTCGTATGGGGTGCGGCGCAGCTGCCGGTAAAGGCGGGCGAAGCGCCGGGGATCGGCCAGGCGGCGGCCGGGCAGCGAGCGGACAGTCGCGCCGGCGGCGCGTAGACGGGCGGCCGCGCCCCCCTGCCCGGCCGCGGGCAGGCCGTTCAGGGAGATGATGTCCAGTTGCAGCGCGCCGGGCGAGGTGGATTCAGCCAGGGTGACCAGCAGCGATTGCGCTCCGCCGGCGTGCAACGTGTCAATTATCTGAGCGACGCGCAGGGTCATGGGACATCCTCCAGTAAGGGCAGGCGCAGGCCGGGGGCGCGGCCCGCGCGATCTTGTGTGCAGTAATGCGCGTAGGCGCGCAGCATCTCCCGCCAGGGGCCGGCCTGCTGGCGGCGCTTGCAGCCGGCTTCGGGAGCAGGGGCGGCCATTTGCAGCAAGAAGAGGGCATAGAAGAGGGGGGCGGAGGCGAGGGGCAGCCGGCGCCGGGCAAAGAAATCGGCCATTAGCGGCGTCGCCAGTTGGACCGCCTCGCGCCGCGCCCGGTCGCTGCCCCGCGACCCGCTGCCGTGAAGAAAGGTGGCCAGGAAGTGAAAGAGGTCAAAGGTGGGCAGACATTGCGGCTGGAAGGCCTCCCAATCGTTGACCCCGCAGAGGGCGCGGCGCTCGTCAAAGAGCAGGTTGCCGGGCCAGAAGTCGCCGTGCGCGTTGACCAGGGGCAGGGCCAGCCCCTGGAAGCGATCCGCTTCGCCGGCCAGCAGAGCCGGGAAGCTATCGGGCAGCAGGTCGTCCGGCAAGCGTTCGAGGTACGGCAGCAGCGCCGCGCGGCCGGCGAAGGTCGTCCGGGTCTGCGGGCCGGAGTCCTGAAAGCGACCCAGCCAGCCGGCGGCGGCGCGCAGATAATCCCCGAGCAGGCGCAGGCGGGCGCGGCGGGTGAGCGGCCGGCGGCGCTGCAGGATGGCGCTCAGGGGCGCGCCGGGCAGGGCCGTTTCCGCCAGGAGGAGTTGCCGGCCGGCGTGGAAGAGGCCTACCGGTCGGGGCGCGAGCAGTTGCGCGGCGAGTGGATGGTGCAGGGCGCAGAGCTGCTCATATTCGCGCTGCAATTCGTCGTCGTGGGCCGGGTCGCGCATCAGCTTCAGGACCATCTGCGGCGCGCTCGCCCGGCCGGAGAAGAGCAGCAGCACGACCTTGCGGGCCGCTCCGGCCGGGCCGCTGCTCTGCAGCAGCTGGACGGGCGGCTCCAGGCAGATGCCCGCCTGCTGCAGTTGGGGTCGCCATTCGCCGGCCAGCTGGTCGAGGATGAAGGGGATCATCTCACTCAGCTCGCGTGAACTCTTCAGCGCCGCCGGGAGAGCTACGGGGCGTCTCAGGCAGCCGGCAGGCGACGAGGAGTAGGGCCGGGTAAAGCCAGGATTGAGCGCCGGCATAGCTCAGCGGGCGGGCCAGCCGGCCGAGCAGCGCGCCGCTGCGGGTGTGGGGGGTGAAGCGGCTGCGAAAATAGAACTCAGTCGGGCCGGGGGCGGCCAGGGAGACGCGCAGGAGCGGCCGGGCCAGGCTGTCGCGGACGCCGTAGCAGCTTTCCAGCCGGAAGCCGCGCCGGGCCAACAGGCGGCTGACCTGCCGCAGGCCGGCGGCGGCGTACCCGGCGCGATTGTCGCCCGACCAGCGGTAG
Source organism: uncultured Ardenticatenaceae bacterium (assembly GCA_964452775.1). Lineage (GTDB taxonomy): Bacteria > Chloroflexota > Anaerolineae > Promineifilales > Promineifilaceae > JACKCB01. Next base: position 12,216 of record CAYVQP010000090.1, read on the forward strand.
AGCGAGCGGCGGTTGGTCACGCCCAGCAGCAGGTAGCCGCCGGGCCGCAGCACGCGCGCCGCCTCGACGATGTGCTCAGAGAGCGCGCCGGGCAGGCCGGGCAGCAGCACGTAATCCAGCGATTGGGCGGCGATGGACCAGGGCAGGCCGGCCTGTTCGATGAGCCGCAGGCCGTCCGCGGCCAGGGCGGCGGCCAGGGCCGGTTCGCCGATGGGCAAGAGCGCCCGCCGGCCCTTCGCCAGGGGCAGCAGGAGGCGCAGGTCGGCGCGGGGATCGCCAATGGTCATGTCTCGAACACCTCCGGCGAGGAAGGGCGGCGGCGCAGGCGGGCCAGGCCGGCGGCGGCCAACTCGCGCTCCAGGAGGGCCAGGGCGGCGATGTAGGCGCACGCTCCGGCCGGCACGCCGGCGACCAATTGCACCCAGGGCGGGCGGCCGGCGGTCAGGCTGAGCGCGGCCAACACGGCGACGCTCATCGCCGCTCCGGCCAGCAACGAGGGGCGCAAGGCGGCGGCCATCTGTCGCCGGGAGACGGCCAGCACGCGGCCGGCGATGGTCAGCTTCAGCAGGGCGGCGGGCAGGGCCAGCAGCGCCTGCGTCCAGGCGACGGCGGCGACGCTTTGCAGTTGAACGGCGGCCCACCAGAGGGCGGGCAGGGAGATGAGCAGTTGGACGGCGTTGATCCGGGCCAGCAAGCCGGGCCGGCCGGTGGCCTTGTAAATGTCGCCGCTGTTGAAGACCAGCGCCCGCAGCACGGTGTAGAGTGCGATGGCGCGCATCACCGGCGCGGCCTCGCTCCACTTGTCGGTGAAAAATGTCTGCACAAAGGGAGCGGCGACGAGGGCCAGCCCCAGCCCCAATGGGACGGTAATGATGTTGGCGTAGCGCATGGCCAGCAGGAAGCCGCGCCGCAAATTGTGCGGCTCTTCGCGCAGCCGGGCGTAGACGGGAAAGAGAGCTTTGCCCAGGGCCACGCTAAACTCCTTGATGAGCAGCTCGGGCACGCGAAAGGCGAGGGTGTAGACGCCCAGGGAGGCCGCGCCCAGGTAGCGACCGACGAGCAAGTAGTCGGCGTTGTTCAACAGGGCGGCGATGAGGTCGTTGATGGAGAGGCGCGCGCCGTAATGCAGCAGGCCGCGAGCCAGGGAGCGGTCGAAACGCAGCGCCGGCCGCCAGGGGATGACCAGCCAGAGGAGGATCACCCCGGCCGCGACGCCGGCCAGCTGCCCGTAAATGAGGCTCCATGCGCCCAGGCCGGCCAGGGCCAGCAGGATGGCGACGACCCCTTTGCCGGCGGAGCGGGCCAGGTCGGGCAGGAACTTGCGCCGGAAGGCCAGCCGCTTGTTCAGCAGAGCGTCGTGCACCTCGCCCAGGGCGGCCAGGGGAAAGGTGAGGGCCAGGACGCGGGTGACGGCGACGGCGCGCTGGTCATTGAAGTAGAGGCCGGCCAAGGGGGCCAGCAGCCAGGCCGCCCCGAAGAGCAGCAGGCCGGCGAGCAACCCCAGCCAGAAGGCGGTGTGGTAGCGCCGGGGATCGTCGCGGTGGTAGATGAGCGCCGCGCCGACGCCCAACCCCTGCAACACCTCCAGAAAGCTGACCACGACGAGCGCGTAGCCGGCCACGCCGAAATCCTCCTGCTGCAGCAGCCGGGCCAGGATGGCGGTGCTGAGAAAGACGAGCAGCTTGCCGCAATAGCGCGAGCCGTAAATCCAGAAGGCGCCGGAGATGGCGGCCCGGCCGAGGGAGTCGTTCATGAGCGGCCCTCCGGCCGGGCGGCGATGATCGGGGCGGCGAAGGCAATGGCCGCCAGAATCCAGAAGAAGCGCGGGTAGGCGGCGTGCAGGAAGAGGGAGGCGACCAGGTAGCCGAGCAAGCCGATGGCCAGGGCGGCGACCAGCCCGGCAGCGGAGGGTCGGCCGGCGCGGAGAAAGGCGCGGCGCGCATGGGCCAGGCCGCCGGCCAGGGCCAGGAGCAGGGCGGCAAAGGCGGCCAGCCCGAGCAGGCCGGTCTCGGCGGCGACTTCCAGGTAAAGGCTGTGCGGCGAGCGTTGTTCGCGGCGGCTGTCCAGGCCCAATTGGGAGGAGTATTCAAGGTAATGGGCGGGATAGTTGGCCAGGCCGGCGCCGGCGAGCGGGTGATCGCGAAACATCTGCAGGCCGGCGGTCCACTCGCTGAGCCGGCCGCGGATAGAAGGCTCATCAATGGCGGCGGACTCGCTTTGGCCCAGGGCGGCCGGGATGGCGGCCAGTCGCTGGCGGTAGGCGGGCAACGCCAGGGGCAAGAGGACCAGGCCGGCGAGTAAGAGGGCGGGCAGCAAGCCGGGGCGGCGCAACTCGCGGGCCGGCCGCCAGAGGCACAGGACCAGCACAACGGTCAGGGCGATGAAGCCGCCGCGGGAAAAGGTGAACAAAATGGAGAGCAGCACGACCACCAGGGTGAGGGCCGCCGCCAGGCGCAGGGCCGGCCGCCGCTCGTGCAACAGGCGGTCAAAGGCCAGGGGGACCAACGGGACGAGGATCATGGCGTAGTAGTTGGGCGAGCCGAGCGGGCCGCCGATGCGGTAGCCGTTGGCCCGGCCGGCGATGTGCTGCAGTTGGGCGACGGAGAAGCCGGCAAAGTCCTGCTGGTAAGCGCCGCTGAATTGCTGGATGACGCTGAGCAGGCCCAGCAGCAAGCCCGCGGCCAACAAGGCCCAAACGGCGCGGCGCAATCCGTCGCCGGCCGGCCGTTGCAGCCCGGCGACGATGAGCAAGAGCAGCATGGCGTCGCGAGAATATTCGAGTAGGGCGGCGATGCTCTCCGCCGGGAGGCGGGCGGCCGGCAGGGAAGCGAGCATGGCCAGCCCGTACAGCCCGAGGAAGAGGGCCGGGCGGGCCAGGCCGGTGGGCGTTTCGCCGTACAGATGCCGGCGCAGGATGAGCACGCCCAGCAGCCAGAGGGCGAGCAGCTCGGCGGGGGATACGGGCGCGCCGTTGGCCAGGGCGATGTCGGAGAGGCGGGTGTAGCCGGTGATGATCAGGGCCAGCGCGCCGAAGTCGGGCCGGCGGAAGATCAGCGCGGCCAGGATGAGGCCGGCCAGCAGGCCCAACAGCGGCAGCGGCCCGATCAGCCGGCCGGCTGCGCCCGCCAGACCGCCGGCCAGCAGAGCCAGCAGGATGAGCCAAAGGATGGAGGGCGGGCGGGTGGAGAACGGGAGGGCGGTCATGGCCGGGGTCGTCTCGGGTGGGTTCGGCTCAGCAAAGCGGGTCAAGGGGCGCTCTCCCGGCGGGCGGAGGGCCGGGTAACCAGGGCGCGATTGCCCTCCGGCAGGCGGACCAGGGCGGCCAGGTAGGGAAGGCCCAGGGCCAGGGCGACGCCGGTCGCCGCGCCGATGACCAGGGCGACGGCCAGGTCGGAGAGCAGCCGGGGCGTGTGTGGGGCCAGCGGAGGCCGGGCGGGGTCCAGCGCGCGCAGCTGGTAGATGGCGGCGAAGGGCTGCAGGTAGAACGCGGCCTCCTCGCCGAGGGCGTTGGCCAGGCGGGCGGCAAGGTAGGCGTCCGGGCCGGCGACGGTGAGCAGCAATACGCTGGTCTCCGGCAAGACGACGGCGGAGAAGGTGTATTGGGCCAGCTCTTCGGCGGAGATGGGACGTTCGCTGAGGCGAAGGGCGGCCTGGCGCTGTAAGGTGGGGCTGCTGAACACCTCGGCGAAGGTGGCGGCCAGGGTGGGCTTGTCCAGGGCGATGGCGCTGTCCACCAGGTCGCCGGGGTCTTCCTGAGCGGCCGGGGTGATCAGGAAGCGGGCGGCGGCCTGGTAGCGGGGTGTGGCCAGCAGGTCAATGGCCAGGACGATGAGTAAGGCGCCGGCGGTGGTGAGTAGGATGAGCCACCAGCGCCGGTGTAGGGTGGTCAGAGGGGGGTTGGTTGGTTGCATCATAGTTCTCCTTGTAGGTCGAAATTGCATTTCGACTCCGATTTGAAAAATCGGGTTAC
>CAYVQP010000091.1:0-9116 GCA_964452775.1 uncultured Ardenticatenaceae bacterium
ACCGCAGTCCAAACGGCCTTCACCACGGTGTCATCCGGCGCGTTGTTCAGCTGCACCTGCGCGTAAAAGGTGGTGTCCGTCTGGGCGTAGGTGGAGGTTCGCTGGGAGCCGGCGTCGTCCAGGGACATGTAGGCGTCGGCGATATTGGCGGTGCTGGCGCTGAAGCCGCAGGCCAGGCCGGCCAGGGCTAACATGAAGACAAGAAGTAAGATGGCTTTACTGGTGTTGCGCATGGGTTTGCCCTCCTATAGGCGAATTAGCGACTGCTGCTTGAGAGTTGCCACCGCCTGCCGGGTTGGCGACGGTTGCGGCGAATTCTACATCAGATTCAGGACTACGGAAACGGTGTGGGGAAGTAAACCTGGCAGGTCTAAGAAGACCTGCCAGGTTTTGCCGGTAGCGCTAACCGCTACTCCAGGCTGACGATGAAGGTGTTCAGGATCTGGTCCAGCGCCTCCAGGTCGGCCTCGGTGACCGCCTGCACGTTGACCAGGATGATATAGCTGGCGTCCTCCGGCGTCACAGCCAGCGAGATGTACAGCGTGCCGATGCCGCCGCAATTGCTGAACTGGTCGTAGTAGCCGGTGTACAGCGGGTCGGAATATTCGAAGCGACCGTCATACTGGCAATCGGAGGTGCCGCCGTAGATGGTGTCCAGCAGGGCGTTGGGGTCCGTGCCCAGCTGGTCGGATGCGCCGAAGAACATGCCCGGCGTGTCCCAGCCGCCGCCGAAGGCGAACAGGTCCGGCGAGGCGGAGACGCTCAACCCCAGCTCAGCGCCGTCCGCGCCCGTCCAGGGGCCGCCGTTGGTGTCCGTCCAGACGTCGGGCACTTCCACGTACAGGGTGCCGGTGTCATCGGTGAGGGGCACGTAGGTGTAGAAAGAGCCGCCTTCGCCTCCGCCGGCGCTCTCGTCGGCCGGGGCGACTTCGTCTTGCAGCGCGTCGGCGAAGCTGACGGTCACGGCCAGCTCATCGCCGTTCAACTGCCCTTGCAACACCTCGCCCGTGGCGAAGCGCAGCACTTCCACATCCATCACATCGTCCGCGCTGCGGCTGCGCAGCACGTCGCAATAATCCTTCATGGTGCCGTCGGTGGCCAGCACCAGCCCCTCGATGGTGGTGATGATGTCACCTGCCTGAATGCCGGCTTCATCGGCCGGCGAACCGGACTCGACGGAGGAGACCCAAATGCCGGACAGCCCTTCGCCGTTGTTCACCGCCGTGCCGTTGATGCCGATGGAGGTCACGTCCGTCTCGTTGCGCAACTGCTCGATGATGCTCATCGCCTCATCGCGGCTGATGGCGAAGTACTGGTCCACGCCGGACGCGCCGGCATAGTTCACCCCGACCAGCTGCCCGTTGGCGTCAACCAGCGCGCCGCCGGAGTTGCCGGGGTTGATGGTGGCGTCGTGCTCCAGCACCTTGTCCACGGAGGCCCAATTGGTCTCGCCGTCCGCGTCTTCCTTGGAGATGATGCCGCGGGTGAGGGTGAACTCGGGGTCGCCGAGGGGGAAGCCGGCCGCGTACACGTCCAGGCCGACGGTGACCGGGTCTTCACGCCAGGTGAGGAAGGGGAAGCCGTCGCCGTCAATGTCAATCACGGCCAGGTCGGAGCATTCGGAGACGCCCAGGACGCGGGCATTGCGCGAATCTTCTTCGCCCTGCAGGAAGATCTCCAGGGTGGCCGCGCCGGTGACGACGTGGTTGTTGGTCACGGCGATTCCGCTGGGGTCAATGATGAAGCCCGAACCCGCGCCGGCGGCGTTGAGCACCTGGCCGACTTCGGGGTCCATGAAGCTGCCCTGGGCCACGATCTGGATGACGGCATTTTGCACCTGCTCCAGGGTGGCCACGGATGCGCCCGGCGCGGCGGCGGCCGGCTCAGTCGCCGCGGGAGCTGCTTCGGTGGCGGCCGGGGCAGCGGTGGCCGCCGGCGGTTGGGTGGCGGCGGGCAGTTGGGCGGGCGGGCTGGTGGCGGCCGGGGCGGCCGGTTCATCGCCGCCGCAGGCAACCACGGAAACCATCAAAATGAGCACCCACAAAATCAAGGTAATGCGACTCTTCTTCATCTGAAAACTATCTCCTTTGAAGCTAAAAACTGACAACGATTTGTGAACACAATAAACCCCGCAGGTCGTTCCAAAATCCCGCAGCTCTTTCCACAATCCTTCGCCGGGCAAGCTCACCTTGCCAGACCTGCGGGGTTTCCGGGAATATGGTGGGAAGCTAGAAGCGATCTTCCGCACCTTCCTCATCCAGCCGGCCAAGGAACTCGTGCAGCTCGGCCACGTCTTTGAAGCCGAGGCGTTCGCCCGTGCGCGGGTTCTCCAGGCTGTAGCGCCAGGGGCTACCGGCTGCCGCAGAAATCGCGCTGCTATCCCGCCAGGCGGTGAGAATGTAAATGTGATAGTGCGGTGCGCGATTGCCTCTATCGGCGGCCATATCCTATTCCTGCGTCCGGCCCATTTGCCGGGGATGTGCAGATGATACAAGGAGATCATTTGGAGATCGTTTGGAAATCATTCCGTGGAAGGAAAGACCTGCCAGGTTTTCTGAAACCTGGCAGGTCTCTACCGCGGCGCGCGGAAAAACCGGCAGCCGGAGTTCCTATTGACCCCTTCAGAGAAGGCAACTATGCTTCGCCCTGACGTCTCAACAGAATAGGAGGTTTGGATGCCCACTCTAAGAGGTCTGATTCAAGAAATAGCGCCCCTTCCCGGCGTGACCGCAGAGGAGAATCTCGGCGGCTTCTTCCAGGGCGCGTTCATCAACAACTTCTCGAACACCCACTACGCGCCGCTGGCTTCCGCCAAGGTGTACCTGGGTCTCCGGCCCGGCCCCTTCAGCACCGGCTACTATCCCTCGCTCTCGCTGGAGACCGAATCGCGGGCGGACGGCAAGTTCGAGGTTGAGGTCCCGGACTACCTGGCCGGCATGGACGGGGCCACGGGCTACCTGGTCGCCTACAAGCTGGCCGGCAGCTACCGCCGGCTGAACAGCGCCCCAATCCGGCTGTTCGAACCGATCTACCGCTCAGAGACATTCTTGCTGGCGGACATTGACGAAGGGCAGCGCATACAAATCTTCGGCGCGCCGCTCAAATCGCCCGACGAGCAAGGGGTGCGCTCCACCGCACTCAACAGCCAGATCGCCGGCATGCTCGCCGCCCTGGCCGAAGAGAATGAAGACCTGAAACACATCGAACAGATTACGGCAGGAGTGACCTCCAGCGGCGTTCACTTCACCGTGGACGCCGCCCTGGACACGCGGGGAGCCTTTGACTTGCAGCTCTCCCCCAACACCGCCGCCTTTGCCCCCGTGCTGCTGGAAGACAAGCTGCTGCGGGCGAAGATCCTCAACATCCAGGTGCAGAAGGGTAATTTCGCCGGCCGGCTATGTCGCAGTCGCGTCAAACTGGAGGAAGCCATCGCCGCGCAGAGCGGGGCCTTCACCCAGGCGTTCAGCGCCGCCGCGGTGGCCCAGGTGCGCGCCGCTCTGGAGGCGCAGGGGGCGGAAGGGACGCTGGCCGCGCTGATCCTGGACGCCTGCTTCAGCCTGGCCGCCTCCGCCGTGCGCTTCCCGCTCGTGCCGCGCCAGGGGGCCGCCGGCACGGAGCGCGCGCTGGTGCTGGACGTCTCCTTTGGCTATCCGCGCAATCCGGTGAATCCGTTGGTCGGCTGCCGGATTCCGGAGCTTTCCATCAAAGCGTCATTGTGAAATCGAAGAATCCCGGAAACTTCTGTGAAATCGAAGAATCCCGGAAACTTCTGAGTTTCCGGGATTCTAGGGAACCTAGTCGAAGAATCCCGGAAACTTCCGAGTTTCCGGGATTCTAGAGAACGACTCTATGGCGCCAACTCCCCAATGAACTCCTGCAGCAGTTCCAGGCTTTCTGTCACCCCGGCCGGCAGATCCTCCACGCCGTCCATCGTCTGCACGTAGCTCGACTGGTCGCCCAACACGGCCGCCATGATGAAGGTGCGCCGGTCGCAGCAGGGGGACTGCGGCAGGTAGTCGCCGTTTAGCTCGAAGAAGCCGGCCTTATTCAGGTCCGCGAGGAGCCGGGCAACCCGCGCCGGGTCCACTTCGTAGAGCATGATTGGGGCCGGGGAGTTGGGTGGGCCGGAGTGTTTTTGGACCGACCCATCTTCGTGGATGAAGTAGCGCTCCATCGCGCCGGCCACGCCGCCGCTCACGTCATAGTAGACAACCGCGCCCTGCATGTCTACCGGCAGCCCGGGCGTGTCAGCCGATGCTGCGGCGACGCGCACCTGCTCGCCGCTCTCGTCCGTGTGCACCTCGTACACCTGGCCGTTAACGCTGAGCATGACCAGCCAGCCGGGGGTAATCGCCTGCAGGCAGCTTTCGGCCGGACCGCCCAACCCCAGGCAAGAGTCGCTAAACTCCGTGTGCTCGAACGAGATGACTTCAATGTCCGCCTCGGCCACGCCGAGTTCTTGCGCCAGTTGTGACAGGGCCGCTGCCTCGATATGTACCGGCAGTCCGGGCGTGTCAGCCGATGTTGCGGCGACGCGCACCTGCTCGCCGCTCTCGTCCGTGTGCACCTCGTACACCTGGCCGTTAACGCTGAGCATGACCAGCCAGCCGGGGGTAATCGCCTGCAGGCAGCTTTCGGCCGGACCGCCCAACCCCAGGCAAGAGTCGCTAAACTCCGTGTGCTCGAACGAGATGACTTCAATGTCCGCCTCGGCCACGCCGAGTTCTTGCGCCAGTTGTGACAGGGCCGCTGCCTGCGCTGCTTCGCCGGCGACGGTTGCTTCCGGCGTTGCCGTCGGTTCGTCCGCCGGCTGCGGGGTGGCCGTGGGGTTCGCCGCGCCCGTCGGGCTGCAGGCCGCCAGCAAGCCAATGAGTAGGATAATTGCCGCCAATAGCTGTTTGGTGTGTCGCATGAGTTGTTACTCCTTCACAAAGTCTGTTTTCATCAAGCTTTCGTCGCACCCTGCCGGGCGCTGACAATAGTGTAACGTATATCGCCCTGCGTTTGTTCCCGAGGGTGGCTTGCGCGATAGAAAGACCTGCCAGGTTGAAGAAAACCTGGCAGGTCTGGCGGGCGGCAGATTGACAGGTCGCGCGGCAATAAGCTATTCTTGTGTTTGCCGGCGGGCTGCGCACCCCTGCCCCCACTTAATCTCTACGTAAAATAGGAGAGTCTCAAATGTACGTGATGTTCATTGGTTGGAACCGTCCGATCCCTGGACGGGAGCAAATGAGTGCCGAGCATTTTGGTGAGATGATGGGCTATCTGGCCGGCCTGCAAGGCTCGGGCAGTATCCACTCCTTTGAGACGGTGTTATTGGATCCCCATGGCGGCGATTTGAACGGCTTCTTCCTGATTCGCGGTGACCAGCAGCAGTTGTTTGCTCTACAAAGCTCGGAAGCATGGCAGGTTCACACGGCCCGAGCCGACAATCATCTGGCCGGCCTTGGAGTGATTTCGGGCGTGTCGGACGAAACAGCTATGGGGCGGGTTGCGCTCTTGCAAAGCGCGCTTGCCGCCTAGTTCGCCGCTGAAGAAACCCCGCAGGTCCCTTCGAGGAAATTGTTCCGCGAAGGATTCGGAATAGACCTGCGGGGTTTTTAAGAACGAAACCCCGCAGGTCTTCTTGCGGAATCTGTTCCGCGAAGGATTAGGTGGAGACCTGCGGGGTTTTTTTAGAACTAAACCCCGCAGGTCTTCTTGCGGAATCGGCTCCGCAAAGGATTCGGTGGAGACCTGCGGGGTTTTTAAGAACTAAACCCCGCAGGTCTTCTTGCGGAATCTGTTCCGCGAAGGATTTGGTGGAGACCTGCGGGGTTTCTGAGAACATTGTATAGGTGTAGCACAGATGGCGGAAGTCTATTTGCACAAGGAAAAGGCCCCCGACCGGCTGCTGGGCCACGTGCGCGGCGACGGCAAAGTCTATCGCAACGACCCCGGCCTGGATGATGATATCGGCCACATTGACCTGGATACGGGCCGGGTCTACGCGCGGCGCGCCGGGCCGGATGAGCAGGCCGGCAAGGTGGAGACAGACGGCAAGGTTTTCCGCAAGCGGTCGGGGCCGGACCAATATGTCGCCCGCATAGACGCGGAAGGGCGGGTGTTGCTGCACAAGCCGCTGGCCGCCGATGAGTATGTCGGGCGAGTGGAGCACCCGCAATCGGCCCGGCACGCGGGCGCGGCGGCGTTGCTGCTGGTGTTGCCGGCCCTGTTCGACGATCCGGAGCAGGATGAAGCCGGCGGGGGCTTCGGATGAGCGCCTAATGCCCCGCGAATCATCCCCGGCCGGCAGCTTGCGGCGCCTTTGCCGGCCGGCAGCCGGCGCGGCGCTCATCCTGCTACTGCTGTTTTCCGGCCCGGGCGTCCCGCTTGAGGCGCGGCCGGGGCCGGGCCGGCAGCTAAGCGGGGCCGCCGCCCGGCAGTTCCTCGCCCAGCAGGGCATCCTGGAGCAGCTTCCCGCCGGCGGGGATGTGACCATCCCGGCGCAGGGGCGCAGCTTCACGGAAGGGCAGCCGTTGACCCCGGCGGAGAGCGCTGAGGGCGACTCGGTGGGCCTGGCGGTCGCCCTGGACGGGGATACGCTGGCGGTGAGCGCGCACCGGGCGGCCGGCCCCGGCGGAGCGGAACAGGGAGCGGTCTACATCTTCACCCGCCAGCCGGGCGTAAACGGCTCCACCTGGAGTGAAGAGCAGTTGTTGCGGGCCGGAGACGGCGCGGCCAACGACCATTTCGGCAGCGCGCTGGCCCTGGACGGAGATACGCTGCTGGTGGGCGCGCCGGAGGCGAACATCGGCGGCGACGTGGACCAGGGGGCGGCCTATGTCTTCGATTACGCGGGCGGGGTCTGGAGCGAGGCGCAGAAGCTGACCGCGGCCGGCGGTTCGGCCGGCGACAACTTCGGCTTCTCGCTGGCCCTGGACGGAGATAACGCCATCCTGGGCGCGTACCGGGCGGAGGTGGGCGGCAACGCCGAGCAGGGGGCGGCCTATCTCTTCACCCGCAACGGCTCCGGCTGGAGCGAGCAGGCGCAGTTGAGCGCGGCCGGCGGCGCGCCATTCGACCATTTTGGCTTCTCCACCGCTCTGAACGGCGCGTATGCCCTGGTGGGCGCGCCGGACGCTGAGGTCGCCGGGGAGGACGAGCAGGGAGCGGCCTATCTCTTTCAGGATGCCGGCGCTTCATGGAGCGAGCAGCAGCGGTTGACGGCCGGGGATGGAGCGGCCGGGGACCAGTTCGGCGGCTCTGTGGCCCTGGAGGACGGCAGCGCTCTGGTGGGCGCGCCCGCCGCCGCCGTTGACGGCCATCCGATGCAGGGCGCGGCGTACCACTTCAGCCCGGATGCCGGCGGTTGGAGCGAGCGGCAGAAGCTGACCGCCGGGGACGGGGCCGCGGATGATTCCTTCGGCTCCTGCCTGGCGCCGGCCGGGGACACGCTGGTCGTCTGCGCCTACGGAGTAGAGGCCGGGGGCAATAGCTCCCAGGGCGCGGCCTACATCTTTACCCGCCGCGACCAGGGGCTGTGGGCCGAGCAACAGAAGCTGCTCGCCCGCGACGGCGCGGCTGAGGATTTCTTCGGCATCTCCGCGGCCATTGACCAGGACACGGCGATGGTGGGCGCGTACCTGGCGGATGCCGGCGGGCTGGAGGACGCGGGCAAGGTGTATCTGATGGAGCGCGGGCCGATTCCCTGGCCGGAAAGCAGCGTCAATGCGCCGGCGGATGGGGCGGATGGGGACAATTTCGGCGTCTCGGTGGCCCTGGATGGGAACACGGCGGTGGTGGGCGCGTACCGGCATATGGTAGCCGGGCGGCCGAATCAGGGGGCGGCGTATGTCTTCGCGCGCAACGGCGGCTACTGGGTGCAACAGCAGCAGCTGACCGCCGGCGATGGGGGAGAGGACGACTATTTCGGCGTCTCGGTCGCCCTGGACGGGGAGACGCTGGTGGTGGGCGCGTTCCGGGCGGATGTGGCCGGGGCGAACCGGCAAGGGGCCGTGTATGTGTTCACCCGGGCCGGCGGCCAATGGAGCGAGCAACAGAAGCTGGTCGCCGGGGACGGTACGGTCGGGGACCAGTTCGGCGGATCGTTGGCGCTGGATGCGGATTCGCTGGCGGTGGGCGCTGCCCGGGCGGATGTGGCCGGCAAAGAGGACCAGGGGGCGGTGTATGCCTTCACGCGCGGGGCCGCCGGCTGGAGCGAGCAACAGAAGCTGGTCGCGGCGGACGGGGCGGCGGGCGCTTTCCTCGGCCGCTCGCTGGCCCTGGAGGGCGACCGGCTGCTGGCCGGCGCGCCGGGCACGGCGGACGGCGCAAACGTCGAGCAGGGAGCGGCGTACTTCTTTAGCCGCAGCGGATTTGGCGCGCCCTGGGCGGAAGCGCAGCAGCTGGCGGCGGCGGATGGGGCGGCCGGCGATGCCTTCGGCGAAGCGCTGGCGATGGCCGGGGGCTATGCGCTGATCAGCGCGCACCTGGCCGGCATCGGCGCGGCGGATGACCAGGGTGCGGCCTATGTCTTTGTCCTGGCCGGCGCTGTGTGGAGCGAGGAACAGAAGTTGGTCGCGGTTGATGGGATGGCCGGCGACCAATTCGGTTACGCGCTGGCGCTGGACGAGGGCCGGGCGGTGGTCGGGGCTATCCTGGCGGATGTGGGCGGCCGGCCGGATCGCGGCGCGGCCTATGTCTATGGGCTGGCGGGGGATGAGTGGGCCTGGGAGCAGAAGCTGCCGGCCGGGGAGAGCACCGGCGGGCAGGGGCGGGCCAACGACTATTTCGGCTACGCGGCGGCGCTGGATGGGAATACGGCGTTGCTGGGGGCGATTTGGGCCGGCGGGTCAGGGGATGAGGGGCCGGGCCAGGTGCACTTCTTTAGCCGGGACAAATTGTATCTCGGACACTATTTGCCGGCGCTGTGCAATCAAACCGATTAACCCCGCCGCCCTGCCCTCGCGCCCAAGAATCCCGCCCCAAGAATCCCGGAAACTGCTGAGTTTCCGGGATTCTGGAGTGCGGACACTTCCTTCGCGTGAGAAAAGAAAGAATGGGTCACGCGAAGACGCGAAGAGCGCGAAGAAGAGAAAAGCTTTTTCCCTTAGCGTCCTTCGCGTCTTCGCGTG
>CAYVQP010000091.1:9216-13072 GCA_964452775.1 uncultured Ardenticatenaceae bacterium
AGAGCGCGAAGAAGAGAAAAGCTTTTTCCCTTAGCGTCCTTCGCGTCTTCGCGTGCGAAATAGACGCCCCAAGAATCCCGGAAACTGCTGAGTTTCCGGGATTCTGGAGTGCGGACACTTCCTTCGCGTGAGAAAAGAAAGAATGGGTCACGCGAAGACGCGAAGAGCGCGAAGAAGAGAAAAGCTTTTTCCCTTAGCGTCCTTCGCGTCTTCGCGTGCGAAATAGACGCCCCAAGAATCCCGGAAACTCAGAAGTTTCCGGGATTCTGGAGTGCTTACCTTCAACTCCGGCATCAAGGCCGGTCAACGATTGCCAGCGCCGTGAGGATCGCCCCGACCAGAATCAAGGCGACATACAGCGGGGTCGCCATTGCGATGAACCCAACCCCCAACAGCCCGGCGCTGCCGATCAGGCGCATGCGCGGCCAGATTTGCAGCATGTACCGGTAATACCACCCCTGGGCGAGCAAGTAGAGCATTGGCCCACCGCACAACAGCACGGCCAGGACGACGGAAGCATGTTCATGCGGGTGGGCGATCACCTCTTCGTTGGCGACCGCCACGGCGATAAGTCCGGCGACCATTACCATCAGGGTGTTTATGGCGTGGCGACTGGCGCGAACGGGATCCCGCGTCTCCTCCACGAATTGCAGCACGACCCGGGCCGCACGCCCAAAGCCCAGCGCCCACAGGGCCACCGTTCCCACCAGCGCGACGGCGCCCGTGAGCAGGGTGATCAGCGTTGTAGGGGCCGCAGAGATGGCCGCGCCGGTGGTGAGTATCGTCTCGCCCAGGGCGACGATCAGGAACAAGCGACAACGCTCCAGCATGTGGCCGCCGGCGAAAACGACATTCTCCGACCGGAGCCAGCGCCCGGGGATGGGATGGGCCAGCCATGTGCCAACTTGCTCTATCACTGTAGCCAACGCCCACCACAGTAAGCGGGCCTCAGGGTTGGCGGCCGCGCCGGCGATCCAAAAGGGGGACGCGGCGATGAACCAGAGCAACGTCCGGTAGAACTGCTCCCGGTACACCCCATTGGGAGCATTCACGATCGTCCAGACGGTGCGCCCCAGTAGAATCAGCAGCAGAGGAATGACGAAGGCCCAGCCGGCTTCGCCGAAGGCCTCCGGTATCGCCGCGTTCATGAACAGGCCCAGCAGCATCACCGCCAGGACCATCCGCCGGGTGCGAGGCTCGTCAACCGGGACCATCGTGGCTGCCCAACTGGTGTAGGACCACACCGCGAACACGGCCAGCAACAGCACCAGCGTCTCCGCCATCCCTCGCCACGACAAGTTCTCCAGCAAGTGATGCGAGAGCTGCGCCACCGCGAACACAAACACCAGGTCGAAGAACAGCTCCAACGGAGCGACCTCATATTTCTGTTCGGGACTCTTCCGCTTGGGTGGCGGGGTCATCAATCCTCCCTTCCCTCAGCGAGCAAGGGCATTGTCTTCAATTCGCCGGCAGGTTATTCCAACTCGGCTAACCGCTCGATGGCTATCCTGGTTATTGTTTGCCGGCCAATCCCGAATGCCGGGCCGGACACAGGCGATTTTTCGCTGCCATCGCATTTGCGACCATCGGTGCATCAACGGCCCCGAAACCGATCACGTTGATGCGGTTACCCTGTTTACGCCGTTGCTCCCGGTTCGTTCACTGGGCGTCAACGTCGGTCGGGTAGCTGTTGGCGGTAAACGTCTCGGGGTTGCTGCCGGCGCGCACGCCCGTGTCGAGGGCGTCAAACTGCGCGACCTCCTCGGCGGTGAGCGCGAAGTCGAAGACGTCGAAGTTCTCCGCGATGCGCTCGGGGCGCACCGACTTGGGGATCGCCGAGAAGCCGTGATCGAGATGCCAGCGGATGACGACCTGCGCGGGCGTTTTGCCGTACTTCCCGGCGAGGCCGGTGATCAGCGGGTGCAGCAGCGGGGTGTCAGCTCCACTGGTGACCGCGTTCTTATTGCGCAGGTACGTTCCACCGATGGGCGCCCACGCCTGGGTGACGATGCCCCGTCCGGCATTCGCGGCGCGGCTCTCCGGCTGGGTGTAGAAGGGGTTCAGCTCAATCTGGTTCAGGGCCGGCGTCAGCCCGGTCTCATCATGGAGCGTCTGCAGGTGGTGCGGCAGGAAGTTGCACACGCCGATGGCCCGGATGCGGCCGTCAGCCCGGAGCCTTTCCATCGCCCGGTACGCCTGCAGGGTGGCGGCAAAGTCGGTGGGCACGGGCCAGTGCAGCAGATATAGGTCCAGGTAGTCGAGGCCGAGGCGGGCCAGGCTGCCTTCGAAGCCGTGCATCGCCCCGTCGTAGCCGTACTGCCCCGGCCATAGCTTGGTGGTGATGAAGAGCTCGTCGCGGGGCGCGCCGCTGTTGCGGATACCTTCGCCGACCGCCCGCTCGTTCATGTAGGCCGCGGCGGTGTCAATGAGCCGGTAGCCCACGGCAATCGCGCTCTCGACCGCGGCCGCCGTCTGCTCCGGCGGAGTGAGGAAGACGCCGAGACCCAGGGCCGGCATTTCGACGCCGTTGTTCAGAGTGATAAGGGGAGATCTTTGGTTCATGGCTGTTCCTTCCTAAAAGAAATGTGTGACGATAGTTCAACTTACGCCGGAATCCAGGCAAAGACGTTCGGGTGCGGACCGACTCGCCCCGCTTCGCCTTCGTCCAGGGCATCAATTGTAGCAATCTCTTCGGCAGACAGGGCAAAGTCGAAGATATTGAAGTTCTCCTCCATCCGCTCGCGATGCAACGATTTCGGGAAGATGATGCTTCCGTGCTGGATATGCCAGCGCAGGACGGTCTGGGCGTGGCTCTTTCCGTGGGCAGCCGCGACTTGTTGAATGGCCGGCTTGTCTGCAACCTTGCCTTGACCCAGTGGACTCCACGCTTCAACGGCAATGCCATAGCGGGCGGAAGCCGCAACCGCCGCACGGTTGTTAAAGCCGGGATGGACTTCAATCTGGTTCACCAGCGGGATGACGCCCGTCTCGTTCACGATGCGGTCGAGATGAGCCGGCTCGAAATTGGACACCCCAACGCCGCGCACGCGCCCCGAAGCGACCAACTCCGCCATCGCCTTCCACGTTGAGACAAAGTCGCCGCCATACAGGGTCGGCGCCGGCCAATGCATGAGCAGGAGGTCAAGATAGTCCAGCCCCAGCTTTTCAAGGCTCTCGTCGAATGAACGCCGGACGGCATCCGGGTGGTGATTGCCGTTCCCGATCTTGGTGGTGACGAATAGCTCTTCTCGCGGAACTCCCGATGCTGCCATACCATCGCCCACGCCCTTCTCATTCCCGTACATCTGCGCGGTGTCGAGGAGGCGGTAACCAATCTGGATCGCCTGAGTGACGATTGCAGCAGTGATCGCCATGTTTTCCGGCGTTGGCCGGCGGTCCGGCGCAAGATTCAGGGTCCCGAAGCCCAGTTGCGGAATCGTACTTCCGTTGTGCAGTGTAACCCGGGGAACCGCGTCCGCGGCTGTGTGCTCGTCTATGTCATTCATTGCTTATCTAACTCCTTTCATGTGGATTCGCCCGAAGCGCCCAAGAATCCCGGAAACTTCTGGGTTTCCGGGATTCTCCCTACTCACGCGAAGGAAGAAAAGATCTTCTTTTCTTCGCGCCTTCGCGTGCGTAAATCGCGCCCCAAGAATCCCGGAAACTTCTGAGTTTCCGGGATTCTGGAGTGTGGAAAGAAAAACCCGGCAAGGATGCCGGGGCTTCGCGTCGTCGTGTGAGTAAAGAATCCAAAGTAGGGAAATGTTCGATGCGCAGTACGGTGGCGAAGTCTTGCCCCCAGGATGGGAGGTTATTGCGTCAGGCATAGCAACAAGGGCTGAAGTCTAGGACAGCA
>CAYVQP010000091.1:13172-14945 GCA_964452775.1 uncultured Ardenticatenaceae bacterium
ACAGCAACTCGTAAACCGTGATTGATGTCACATGGCAGTCGTATTCCTTCGCCGCTCGCTCCAACGCTCCGGCTCCCGGCTCCCGGCCCTTCAAGAACGCCACCAGCACATTCGTATCTATGCAGAGTCCGGCAGCTTCCACAACTCCCACGCCTCGCTCACTTGTTGCATCGCGTCATCAAAGCCCTGGTCATGAGCAAGCGCCCCGCGCAGAGCCAGGAACTCATTCAGGCGAGCGAAGCGAATCGTCTCCCCATCGAGAACCGCTCTGACCTCATCCCCTTCGCTCAGTCCCAGTCCCGCCATCAGTTGCTCGGGGAGCGCTATAGTATTTTCATCTGTGCTTTTCACAACCGTCGCCATGAACCAGCCTCCGCTAAGACTCAACTAGAACGACATTGTAGCATATCTCGCAAGAAGGTGACTGTCACTTGTCGGAGTGACAGTCACCTATGTTTTACAACTTCACCCGCCGCAACCGCAGCGCATTCGTCACCACACTCACGCTGGAGAAGGCCATCGCCCCGGCCGCCAACACCGGACTCAACTGCCGCAGGAAATCCGGCGCCCACTCAAACGGAGCCAGGATGCCGGCCGCAATCGGGATCAGGGCCACATTGTAGCCAAACGCCCAGCCCAGATTCTGGTGAATATTGCGCATCACCGCCCGCGACAGGTGAATCGCCTGCGGCACACTGCGCAGGTCGCCGCGCATCAGAGTCACATCCGCGGTCTCCATGGCCACATCCGTGCCCGTGCCGATAGCCATGCCCACATCCGCCTGGGCCAGCGCCGGCGCATCGTTAATCCCGTCGCCCACCATCGCCGTGACCACCCCTTCCCCCTGCAACTCGGCCACGCGGGCCGCCTTATCGCCCGGCAGCACCTCCGCCAGCACCCGCTCGATGCCCGCCTCGGCCGCGATGGCTTGCGCGGTGGCCGCGTTATCGCCCGTAATCATCACCACCTGCAACCCCTGCCGGCGCATCTCCGCCACCGCCTCGCGTGAGCCGTCCTTAATCGTATCCGCCACGCCAATCAGCCCCTGCGCCTGCCCATCAATCGCCAGCCACATCGCCGTCCGCGCCTGCGCCTGCAAGCGCTCCATTTGCGGGGCCAGCCCGTTCAATTCCACCTGCTCGCGCTCCATGAAGCGCCGGTTGCCCAGCAACACCTGCCGGCCCTCCACCGTGGCCGCGATGCCATGCCCGGCGATACTCTCAAAGGCCGCCGGCGTGCTCAGCGCCAACCCCTGCTCCTGAGCGGCGCGCACGATGGCCTCGCCCAGCGGATGTTCGGAGCCGCGCTCGGCCGAGGCCGCCAGCCGCAGCCATTCCGCCTGCCCCAGCCCGTGCTCGCTGGAAATCAGGTCGGTCACCGCCGGCTCCCCGCGCGTAATCGTGCCCGTCTTGTCCAGCACCACCGCCTTCAACTTGTGCGCCGTCTCCAGGGCGGCGCTATCCTTAAAGAGGATGCCGTACTCCGCCCCCTTGCCCACGCCGACCATAATCGAAGTGGGCGTGGCCAGCCCCATCGCGCAGGGGCAGGCGATGACCAGCACCGCGGTCATGCGCGCCAGGGCGGCGGTCAGGTCGCCCGTCGCCGCCCACCAGACCACGAAGGTCAGCGCGGCCAGCCCGATGACAAAGGGCACAAAGTAGGCGGACACCCGGTCCACCACTCGCTGAATGGGCGCCCGGCTACCCTGCGCCTGCTCCACCAGCCGGATAATCTGGGCCAGCGCCGTCTCCCGGCCGATGCGCGTGGCCTCGA
>CAYVQP010000092.1:0-14634 GCA_964452775.1 uncultured Ardenticatenaceae bacterium
GAACAGCAAGAGACCAATGGCAAAGATGCTGTTGTAGTCAATGGAATTGTATGACAGGTCGCCGCCGCTGATGCGCACAATGTGTCCGGTCATGGTCTCGGCCGACTCGAAGGGGTTGAAGGTAAACTTGGGGCCGGCGCCGGCGGCAATAGCCACGACCATCGTCTCGCCAATTGCCCGTGAGATGGCGACCACAAAGGCGGCCGAGATGCCGGAGAGGGCTGCGGGCACGATCACGCGCACCGAGGTCTCCAGTTTGGTCGCTCCCAGGCCATACGCCGCCTGCCGGAGAGTATCCGGCACCGCATGCAAAGCATCTTCGGCGAGGGAGGCTACCAGCGGGATGATCAGGATGCCTACTACGATGCCGGCCGAAGCGGTGTTAAAGATCTGCACGTTCTCGACGCCGAAGATTAGCCGGAGCACAGGGGTCATGAACGTCAGCGCAAAATAGCCATATACCACCGTTGGAATACCGGCCAATACCTCTAGCGTCGGTTTCAGCATATTGCGGAAGCGGGGAGAGGCATACTCGCTGAGATAGATGGCCGTCGCCAGGCCCAAGGGCAGGGCTACCAGCATGCCGATGGCGCTGACCATCAAGGTGGCGGTCACCAGGGGCCACACGCCGAAACTGCCAATCTGGGGCTGCCACTCAGTCCCGGTGAGGAACTCAAGCAGCTTTACTTCCGGCGCTTGAAAGAAGAGCAGCGCCTCGCGGGCAAGGATAAAGACAATGCCCACCGTGGTGAGAATCGAGATTGCCCCTGCCAAAAACAGTGAGGCCTCAATGATTACTTCCTTGATGCGCGGGCGTTTGGTCAGACTGCCGGCCTCGACTGTTCGCGATACCGCGTCCGACGGCAACGTAGCGTCACCCTCCATCATTCACTTTTCCTTTGGAACAGAGTATTCACCGGCAAGGGTCAGCGATGAATACCCCTCATAAAGCGCCGAATGGCGTGACGGCTGGCTTTGCAACGGCAAACAGGGGTGGACGAGGTCGGAAACCAGTCCGCCCCTGGTTGCCTGGAAACTATTAAACTTCGGGCGTGCATTGCGCCGGTTGCAAACAGAAAGCTCGGTCATTCATTCACTGCATCCAGCCAGCTCTGTTTGGCCTGGTTAAGCGCTTCGTTGCTGGCCGGGAAATAGCCGACGTCAATGATTTCCTCATTCACGAAAGTCAGATAGAAATTAATGTACGCAGCGACCTGCGGTCTTTCCTTCATGATGCCGGCGGTGCTATAGATGTACAGTGGGCGAGCCAACGGGTATGAGCCGGCGTCCACCGTTTCCGCAGATGGCTCCACGCCATCAATCGCCAGGGCGCGCAAAAGCTCCTCGTTCTCGCTGAAGTAGGCGTAGCCGAAGAAGCCTACGGCATAAGGGCTGCCCTCCACACCCTGGATCAGCACATTGTCGTCCTCACTCAGCTCCAAATTGGAGGCGCTGAGCACCGGCTCTGAGTTGTCATCAAAAACCGCTTCCACAAAGTAATCAAAGGTCCCGCTGTCGGTGCCTGGGATATAACGCAATATCGGCTCCGCCGGCCAATCGCTACGCACGTCGGCCCAGGTTTCAGCAGTGGAGAAGATCTGCACCAACTCGTCAAGGGTAACATCGGTGGCGAAGTCATTCTCGACGCTGACGGCTACCGCCAGGGCGTCGGCGCCCACGCGGAACTCTATAGGCTCGCGGCCAATGGCCCGGCACAGGGCGATTTCGTCCTCTTCAATCGGCCGGCTGGCGTTGGAGATGTCCGTCTCGCCCGCTTCGCAGAAGCGCGAGAAGCCCGCGCCGGTGCCGATGCTCTCGATAGTGATCTGCCCGCCGTAGCCCTCGTCCTGAAAGCGCTCGGTCATTCGCTCGGAGAGCGGAAAGACGGTTGAACTGCCCGCCGTAACGATGTCGCCGGTGAGCGCCAGCGGATCGACCGGCGGCAGGACCGGCCCCTCCGCCATCTCTGCTTCCTCCTCAGCCTCGGGTTCGGTAGCCGGCGCCTCTACCACGTGCTCCTCGTCTGCCGGCGCCTCGTCTTCAGCCGGAATGTCAGTGGCGGCAGAGCCAACTTCGGTAGGCTCTGCTCCGCCCGAACTACAGGCTGCCAGAACCCACGCAGCCAGGGTTACCAGAACAAAATGCTTGAAACGCATTCATTTCTCCTTAAAGTCGAACTGCCAAAGCAAGGCGGTGGTCTGCAGGGCAGGGTGTACCGCCATCATGCAACGTTTGTGCATTAATGCACAATAGAGCAGATGGTATCATCGCCCACTTAACGCTATTTCAAGGGGCCGTTAAGTGTCAGTTAATTGATTGTTATCGCTGTGTTAACGCGGTAGGCTCCCCGTGTTCGTTCGTCTGCGGTTCGGCAACCGGCAGAGTGAAGAAGAAGCTGCTCCCTTTCCCCTCCTTGCTCTTGGCCCAAATACGACCGCCATGCGCTTCAACCAGGTGCCGGGCGATGGCCAGGCCGAGGCCGGTGCCGCCGCCGCTGCGCGCCCGATCAGCCTTGTAGAAGCGTTCAAATATGCGATTCAGATCGGCGGGTGGGATGCCCACGCCGGTGTCATCCACGCGGACGATTACTGTTCCGGCTTCTTCTTTGGCGCTAATCGTAATCGTCCCACCCGTTGGCGTGAACTTGATGGCGTTGTGCACCAGGTTGCCCAGGACTTGCTGCATTCGCTGGCTGTCAACCAGTACGGTGGGCATGGATTCGTCAACGTGCACCTCCAGGGTGAGTTCCTTGCGGGACGCCTGGGCGCTCAGCCGGCTGAGCACCGGATCGATAATCGCGGTCAATGAAGTTGGTTGCAGACGCAGCGGCACGCGCCCCGATTCAATGCGCGAAAGCTCCAACAGCTCCAGCACCATCTGGGTGAGCGCATCTATCTCGACATCGGCAATATCCAGGAATCGCCTTGCCGCCGGAGGGTCGTCCATGGCGGTGTCCCGCAACGTCTCGATTACGGCCTTTAGTGAGGCCAGGGGTGTGCGCAATTCGTGAGAGATGTTGCTGATGAAATCCCGGCGCACAGTTTCCAGGCGACGCACCGGCGTCAGGTTCTGGATGATGATCAGATAGGAAGATGCGCCTTGTGGGTCTGTCTGGCGGGTGACGACTATTTGCAGAAAGAGGGATTCGCCGCCGCGATTAGCAGGTCCCAGTTCGATGGCTTCAGTCTGGCGCTGTCCCTCCAGCCGGCAGCGCTGCCAAACTTCGATGATGTGATGGTGACGCACGACCTGCGCAAACGACCGGCCGATAGCCTGGTCCGCCTTTGTCCCCAATAGCTCGCAGGCGGCAGGGTTGATCAGCTGAATGATACCCGCCAGGTCTGTGATCAGCACGCCGTCTGCCATGTTCTCCAGGATTGTGGCCAGCCGCGAGCGCTCATTCGCCAGGTTATCAACCTTGTTGCGCAATTCGTCGCCCATCTCATTGAAAGCGTGAGTCAATCGCCCAATCTCGTCGTTGGAGTGCACCATGATGCGGGCGTTGAGATCGCCGCCGGCCAGACGCCCGACGGCCTTCGTCAGCCGGTCAACGGGGCGGGCCGTACGCTCGGCGATTATGGTTGCCAGCAGGATAGCTATCAGGGTCAGTATTAAGGCCGTGGTCAGGATGGGTCGCAGCAGCCGGCTGAGCATCGCCTCTACCACGGTGAGCGGCAGGGCCAGCCGGACAAAACCGAGCTGCGCGCCGTCCGAATCCGTTACCGGCACGGCAGCGTACAGCATCTCCGTTCCAACAGTTTCACTGGAGCGAATGTTGACTCCCTCGCCGTTGCGCCGCGCGAGCACGATTTCGGGCCGGTCGCGGTGGTTCTCCAGTTGCGAAGGGCCGGGTTCGGACTCGCCGAGAACAACGCCGCTGGCATCAATAATGGTGACCCTTGCCTGCAAGGCTTCGGACCAGGTCTGCACCAGGTCCTCCAGATCGGCTTCGTCAATGTCCGGCCACCTTGAGGCGAGGACGCCGGCGATCAGCCGCCCCTGGCGCAGCAGATTCTGCTGTAGGTGGCTTAATTCGTTCTGCCGGACGGTGTTGAACAGGTAGGCAGCCAGGATTGCCAGGGCCACGCTGATCAACACGGCGTAGGGGATAGCAATTCGCCAGCGGATACTCCTGAACATACCCTTTCCACACCGGCAGGGAACAATTGCCGGCTATCGCTCCGCCGGCGCTATCAGCCGGCTGGAACCCATGCTGACACTCCCGTCAGCGCCTACCCCTCAAAGCGATAGCCGATGCCGCGCACAGTCACAATTCGCCTCGCTACCGCCGGATCAGGCTCGAGCTTCTCGCGCAGCCAGCGCACATGCACATCTACTGTGCGGCTGCCGCCGTCGTACTCCCAGCCCCAAACGCGCTCCAGGATCAGGTCGCGGGAGAGGGCGATCCCTTTGTTGCGGGCGAGAAAAAGTAGTAGCTCGTATTCCTTGGGTTTCAAGCGCAGCGGCTGGCCGTCCAGCCTGACCTCTCTGCGCGCCTGGTCAATGATCAGATTGGTAAAGCTCAGGGTCGCTTCCGGCTTAATCGCGTCTGTGCCGTCGCCGGAGATCTCTTCGTGGATCAGTCGCACCCGGCGCAATAGCGCCTTCACCCTGGCTAACAGCTCTCGAATACTGAAGGGCTTGGTCATGTAATCGTCGGCGCCCATTTCCAGGCCGACGACCTTGTCCACATCTTCGTCGCGTGCGGTGAGCATCAGGATGGGAACGCTCATCTCCTGGCGCAGCAAGCGGCAGACTTCAAAGCCATCTATGCCGGGCAACATGATGTCCAGGATGATCAGCGCCGGCGTATTGCTTCTGGCTATCTGTAGCGCCTGTAAGCCGTCGCCGGCTGTTTGGACCTGATAGCCCTGCCGGCTCAGGTTATAGGCCAGCATCTCCCGCAGGGCGGCATCGTCCTCGACCACCAGTACTTTATCACTCATTCCACGGGTTTTATCAGTTAGCGATTGCACTGTCAACGGGGCTGCGCGTCCGCCACAAAGCTCCGGGGGACGGCATTCACAACCTTTGCGCCAAGACAATGGAAATTATTTCCGGCTGCGCAGGGCCAACCACACCACAGCCAGCCCCAACAACCCAATCAGGAGAGCCGCGAGAAACCAGGATCCGAGCTGAGCAGGAAACCGGGAACCGGGCGCGTCCGGCGTGGCTACGGTAGCGACCGGCGTTGGCGCGGGCGTCGCCGTCTCCCGGGCAACGATGATGGCGGTGGGAAATTCGGCAGCGATGGTCGTGTCGTTACTTTCCGGCGGCTCATGCTCCTCGACGATCAGCACCGGCGGGCCCCCGATGATGCACTCGTCGTAGCAGCGTGCGCCGGGCAAGGTGATGCGGTACGCGCCGGCTTCCGTCCTGATCGGCGTGGTTTCTCCGAACGCATCTACCAGGGTTGCTTGCTCTGCGGCTGCGGGCACAACCAGGGTGATCGCTTCGGGCTGTCTGGCCCACAGCACCCGGACATCCCCGTCGGGTCGCGAAAAGCCGATGCTCCAGTATGCCGGGTCCTCTTGCTGCCGGACGGCGGTGAAGTTGGACAGGTAGCGAATGATGGTCTGATAGGCCGCGAAGGCCGGGCGTTCGCTGAAATCAGCGCGCAGCAGGCCGAATGATTCCTCTCCCGGAGGAACCAGTACATCGGAGAACTTGTAGACGCCGATGCTTTCCGCGCCGGCAGCGAAGCCAAGCGCGTAGGCCTGCACCAGATACCAGGCCTGCTGCTCCAGATCGACGGTAAACTCGGGACGATCTACCGGCCACTGCGGGTCCAATGTCGGGGCGGCATTGGTTTCGTTGATCCAGATGGGTTTGTCGATACCAAATGAGCGCTGGATCTCATTCATGCGAGCCACGATCCAGGGCACGGTCTCCACGCGGAAATAGATGTGCAGGGAGACGTAGTCAAAGAAGTAATCGTGTTCGGCGGCCTGGGGATCGGCGACGGCTACTTGTAGAAAGCGCTCCAGGTACTGCGGCCGGCCGGCCACCTGGTCATGCCAGAAGGTCAGCCCGGCCAGATGGATGCGCGCCGCCGGGTCAACCTCCTTCATCACCAGGGATGCGACCTTTACCATCTGGTAGTACTCTTCCACTGAACCGGCAAACTCGTTTCCATAAGTGCCGGGGTCAATATCGGGCTCGTTCCAGATGATCCAGTGGTGCACGCCTAAAGGCCCATAGTACTCCGCGGTCCGGCGCACAAAGCCGGCCCACAGGTTCGCCGGATCATCAACCGGCAGGTACAGACCGTCCGGCACGCCGCCGTAGATCGGTCCGCTGGTGGCCCACTCCGGTGTGTGCTTCAACAGGCCGACCACCTGCCGGCCATGCGCACGGGAATCGCGCAGCCATTCTTCGCGCACATGCAGCGTGTTCCAATCTTCCGGGCCGGTCGGCTGTATCTCGCTCCAATAGAAGAGGATGCGCTCCCAGCCGGCGCCCAGTTCCGCCGCCTGTTCCGGCGACCAGAAGGCCTCTACGATGCCGAAGCCGGGATCGACGAAGGTCGGCGGCTCCTCCTGGGCCAGCATTTCCTGGGGGCGACTGATCAGGCCGGCCCAGGTCAGCAGCAGCAATAGTCCGAACAGGGCAACCTTCACCTGGCAGGTAGGGGGAAGCGCGGTCCTGAAGCTCACTTTCCGGCGGCTTAAGTCACTGTTCACAGATGAATGATCTTCGTGCGACGGCAATTTGACGCTAGTTGCAATGGGGCAAGCCTGCGGCGGCTATTCACGACCCATTCCTGAGCGACCTCAATTCTGGCATAAACAGCCCCTCGTGCCAGTACGCTCGGAGGCTGACAACTGTGCATAGTTATAGGGCGCGGCCGGCGGGATCTGCCGGTCAGGAGGGAAGGGCCAATGCACATCGAAAGTCGGAAAATTAACTTGACGGCGAGCCAGTTGCGTATATAATTACCTATTTGCTACTCATCCGCTCACTATGCTGCTGGGGAGTTAGCCAAACGCGAAGGAGTATTGCTGATCGGGGTCTGTACGTCTGGTTAAATATTGTCACGTGAGCGTCTGCCGTTTGCATACACGACAATTAGTCGTCCCATTTGTTTAGCATCAGGTGAAAGGTCAAATGTCCAAAGCTTCTTATCCGAAGAAAAGTTACGCTCGTAACGCTGAACCGTTGGAACTGCCCACACTGATTGACATTCAGTTGGACTCTTTTCGCTACTTCATCGATGAGGGTCTGGCGGAGCTATTTGATGAAATCTCGCCCATTGAGAGCTTCAATGGGCAATTGAAGCTGTATTTTCCCAGCAAGCGCCCGGAAGTTCAGGATTTCGACCTGAAGTATTGGTTTGGCGAGCCGAAGTATTCGGTGGAAGAGTGCGTGGAGCGTGACATGAGCTACGCCGCGCCGCTGACCGTGAAGGTTGTGCTCTACAGCACGGAGCTGGACCAGCCCATCGTGCAGGACATCTTCATGGGCGATTTTCCGTTGATGACCCCGGCGGGTACTTTTATCATCAACGGCACCGAGCGGGTAGTGGTCAGCCAACTCATCCGGTCGCCGGGTGTTTACTTTGAGGTTGAGGAAGAGCGCGTGACCGGCAGACCTCTGGCGAACGCCAAGTTGATTCCGGATCGCGGCGCGTGGATGGAGTTCGAGACTCGCAAGACAGACTATCTGACCGTAAAGTTCAATCGGAAGCGCACGGTGCCAATCACCCTGTTCCTGCGAGCGCTGGCAGCGATTGACGACGGGTTGGGAAACAACCTGTTGATAGAAGGTTCAGACGATGAGCTGCTGCGCCTCTTTGAGGCGATTGACACGAACCCGGAGCATCTCTACATCCAGGGAAGTATTGAGCAGGAGCCGGATTGGGACCCCAGCCGGTCGATCAAGGAACAGGCGTTGCTGGAGTTTTACAAGCGAATGCGCCCGGGTGACCCGCCGACGCTGGATAACGCGCAGCAATTTCTGTATGAGCAGCTTTACGACAGCCGGCGCTACGATCTGGCGCGTGTAGGTCGTTACAAGCTCAACAAGCGTCTGGGATTGCAGCAAATAGTCCCCGAAGAGCATCGCACTCTGACTCAGCATGATCTGGTTGGGCTGGTCGAGCACATGATCCGGATCAACAACGGCAGCGAAGGTGCTGACGACATTGATCACCTGGGCAACCGGCGCGTGAAGACTGTTGGCGAGTTAATCCAAGCCAAGTTGCGCGTTGGGCTGCGCCGGATGGAGCGGGTGGTGCGCGAGCGCATGTCCATTCGCGACAAGGACAATCTGACTCCGGTCGCCCTGGTCAACATCCGGCCCGTCGTGGCGGCCATTCGGGAGTTCTTCGGCAGCTCGCAGCTGAGCCAGTTCATGGAGCAGGCGAATCCGCTGGCGGAGTTAACCCACAAGCGCACGCTCTCTGCGTTGGGCCCTGGCGGCTTGCGTCGTGAGCGCGCCGGCTTTGAGGTTCGCGACGTGCATCACAGCCACTACGGTCGTA
The DNA here is from genome assembly GCA_964452775.1 of uncultured Ardenticatenaceae bacterium. Taxonomy (GTDB): domain Bacteria; phylum Chloroflexota; class Anaerolineae; order Promineifilales; family Promineifilaceae; genus JACKCB01. Next base: position 8,483 of record CAYVQP010000092.1, read on the forward strand.
TCTGCCCAATCGAAACGCCGGAAGGACCGAACATTGGTTTGATAGGCCGGTTGGCGACCTATGGTCGAGTGAATCGCTATGGTTTCATTGAGACCCCATATAAGCAGGTGCTGCACACCGTAGCCGCGGACAGCGAGGACTTGACGCAGCACGATGTCTCGGCCGATGTCGTTCACCCAGAAACAGGCGAAATCCTGGTGAACGCGGGCGAGCAGATCACTAAGAAGAGCGCGAAAAAGATCCGGGAGGCCGGTATCACTCAGGTTGCCGTCAAGCCGTACATCATCGAAGAGATCACCTACATGTCGGCGGACGAAGAGGATCGCTACACGATCGCCCAGGCGAACGCCGAGGTTGATGATCGCGGGCAGTTGGTTGGCAAGCGGGTATCGTCGCGCCGGAATCAGGAGTTTCGCATCTCGCCGGTGCAGCGAATTGACTATATTGATGTAGCCCCGCGCCAGATTGTTGGCGTGTCGGCGGCGCTCATTCCGTTCCTGGAGCATGATGACGCGAACCGGGCGCTGATGGGTTCTAACATGCAGCGCCAGGCGGTGCCGCTGTTGCAGCCGGACGTGCCCATTGTGAGCACCGGCATGGAGTTGCAGGCCGCTCTGAATACCGGCCAGGTTGTGTTGGCCTCGGCAGACGGCGAGGTGGTCAGCGTGACCGGCGACTCCATCGTCGTGCTGGAGGAAAACGGCCCGCATACCTATCACTTACGAAAGTACAATCGGTCAAACCAGAGCACCTGCATTGACCAGCGACCCCAGGTCCAGCGAGGACAGCGGGTGACGAAAGGCTCGGTGCTGGCGGATAGCTCATCAACGCAATTCGGCGAGCTGGCGCTGGGACAGGATGTAGTGGTGGCTTTTCTTTCCTGGGAAGGCGGCAATTTCGAGGACGCCATCCTGATCAGCGAGCGGCTGGTGCGGGATGACAAGTTCACCTCCGTGCACATCGAGAAGCACGAGGTTGAGGCGCGGGACACGAAGCTGGGGCCGGAAGAGATCACCTATGACATCCCCAACGTGAGTGAAGACGCACTGAAAGACCTGGATGAGCGTGGCATCATCCGTGTCGGAGCAGATGTCAAGAATCTGGACATTCTGGTCGGCAAGATTACGCCAAAAGGTGAGAAAGAGCTGAGCCCGGAAGAGAAACTACTGCGGGCTATCTTCGGCGATAAGGCGCGTGAGGTGAAGGACAGCAGCCTGCGTCTGCCGCACGGCGCGCGCGGTAAAGTGGTGGACGTGCAGGTGTTTGACCGTCAGCATGACCGCGACCTGCCGGCCGGGGTTGAGACGATGGTCCGGGTCAGCGTGGCGCAGCGCCGCAAGCTCTCTGAAGGAGACAAGATGGCCGGCCGGCATGGCAACAAGGGCGTGATCTCTAAGATCGTGCCTATTGAGGATATGCCGTTCCTGGAAGATGGTACGCCCGTGGACATTATTCTCAGCCCATTGGGCGTGCCGGGCCGCATGAATATCGGCCAGGTATTGGAGACTCATCTCGGCTGGGCGGCTCATCGTTTGGGTTTCCGCGCCATCACGCCGGTGTTCGACGGCGCCAACGAACACGAGATCATGGCTGAGTTATCCCGCGCCTGGCTTGTCAACCGGGCCTGGGATATCGCTTCAGACTGGGCGTGGGGCTGGCTGGAAGAGATTGGTTACGACCTCGAGCTGCTTGAAGATGATGATCAGGCTCGGAATCTGTTTGTGGTCTCCTGGTTGGCAGACAAATCATATAATCCGGATCGTTTGGCGACCGATGTGCACTATGCACGCGAAGCGGTGGCCCGAGAATGGCTGGCAATGCGCGGCTGGGATTCCGAGCAGATCTTTACCAGTGAGCGCGGGCGCGTGGCTAAGGGCGAGTGGGCGCCTTACGATCAAATCGCCATTGACGCCTGCATTAGCGAGTGGTACCAGTATATGCTGGAAACATATGCGAATGAGCTGCCGGCGGAACTGCAGTTGGACCCGAAGGCAACTGACCCGCAAGCATTGGCAGCATTGGCCGCACAGATCACTCTGACAACCGGCGTGCCCCTTCCGACGATTGGGAAGGAGCTTTTGCTGGACGGCAAGTCCGGCGAGCCGTTTGCGCAGCCGGTGACCGTTGGGGTCATGCACATGCTTAAACTGGCGCATCTAGTCGAAGACAAGGTACACGCGCGTTCGACCGGCCCATACTCGCTGGTCACCCAGCAGCCATTGGGCGGCAAGGCTCAGTTTGGCGGACAGCGCTTCGGTGAAATGGAAGTGTGGGCGCTGGAGGCTTACGGCGCCGCGCACACGCTGCAGGAAATGCTGACCATCAAATCGGATGATACCGTGGGGCGCGTCAAGGCTTACGAAGCGATTGTGAAGTCTGAAGCTATTGAGGAGCCGGGCGTGCCGGCTTCCTTCCGCGTGTTGGTCAAGGAGTTGCAGAGCCTCGGCCTGGCGGTGGAAGCCGTCACGGAATCGGGTGAGGTTGTGCGCTTCGGCAAAGAGGATGATCGCCGGCGCAGCAAACAGTGGGCAGGCACCGGCCTGGTTGACCTGGCCCGACGCAACAACCGGCTGGAGTAGGGCCGGCGTTGCTTCCTTAAAAACAACGATTTGGTGCGAATCGAGGCAGATGATATTGACAAGCTGTCCTCGTGTGGTAAAATTTCTCTTCGTGTCTCAGGCTCTTGCGACCCCCGGGACCGCTTAAAAATGCGTTGAGGGAAGCGTAGAATGCTCTAAATTGGCGATACGTAGCAGAATGCGGGCTGGTTCCCGGAGACTGGTACGCCTACGAGTAACAAAGCTTTTTATAAGTGAAGAAGTGGGAGGCCAGCGGTGCTGTTGCGACCGTTGGCCTCTTTGGTCGGAAGTTAGATGAGAGGCACTTGCGAAAGGCGGCGCTGATCCCCTTTGCGAGTGCCTCCCATCTATCTGAGCAGGTAGCTGAGCCGGAGATTTTTTGGCGCAGCATGTTGAGGAAACTATGCCAACAATAAACCAGTTGATCCGCAAAGGGCGGCAGACGAAATCAAAGAAGAGTAAGTCGCCCGCGTTGCAGTGGACCTACAATTCATCTAAGCAGCGGCGAACCCGGCAGCCGAAGGGCGCTCCACAAAAGCGTGGCGTATGCACGCGCGTGCAGACCATGACGCCCAAGAAGCCGAACTCCGCCCTGCGAAAGATTGCCCGCGTGCGGCTGACAAACCTCATTGAGGTGACAGCTTATATCCCGGGTGAGGGACATTCGCTGCAGGATCACTCGGTGGTGTTGGTACGTGGTGGGCGTGTGAAAGATCTGCCGGGTGTGCGCTATCACATTGTGCGCGGAACGCTGGATTCCACCGGCGTGGACAAACGGAAGAAGGCCCGCTCAAAGTATGGGACCAAGACGCCCAAGTAAGCGTACGGAGAGATTGAAATGCCGAGACGTGACCGCCCTGAACGAAACGAAGTTGAACCTGATCTGAAATATGACAATATTCATGTTTCTATGTTTGTGAACCGCTTGATGCGGAGTGGAAAGAAGAGCACTGCCCAGGGCATTCTCTACGATAGTTTTGAGATGATCGAGGAGCGTGCCAACCGTCCGGCGATTGAGATTTTTGAGCAGGCGTTGCAGAACACGATGCCCTCAATCGAAGTTCGTCCCCGGCGCGTCGGCGGCTCAACTTACCAGGTGCCCATCGAGGTCCCGCCTTATCGACGCATCACATTGTCAATGCGCTGGCTATTGGGTGCGGCGCGCAGTCGTGGCGGCAAGTCGATGTCCGAGAAGCTGGCAGCCGAGTTGCTGGACGCCTCGCGAAATCAAGGCGCGGCTGTAAAGCGCAAAGATGACACTCATCGTATGGCCGAGGCGAACCGGGCGTTCGCGCATTATCGTTTCTAGGAGTTAGCAGCACAAAAAGTTGTGTTCTGCTGGTGAACCATGGATCTAAGCAAAGTTCGTAATATCGGCGTCATTGCACATATTGATGCCGGCAAAACGACAACCACAGAGCGTATCCTGTACTATACCGGCCGCATTCACCGGATGGGTGAGGTTCATGACGGCACGGCAACCATGGACCACATGGTGCAGGAGCAAGAGCGGGGCATCACCATTACGGCCGCGGCGACGACGGCCTACTGGATGGATCATCAAATCAACATCATCGACACGCCCGGCCATATTGACTTCACTGCGGAAGTGCAGCGCAGCCTGCGTGTGCTGGATGGCGGAGTAGTTGTCTTTGACGCCGTCGCCGGCGTCGAGCCTCAATCTGAGACCGTCTGGCGGCAGGCCGACCAATATCGGGTGCCGCGCATCTGTTTCGTTAACAAGATGGATCGCGTGGGAGCTGATTTCGACCGCACGGTGGATATGATTCGGGATCGCCTGGGCGCAAATCCCGTCCCGATTCAGTTGCCGATAGGCAGCGAGGGCGGTTTCCGCGGGATCGTTGATCTGCTGACTATGGAAGCCTTTATCTGGGAGGAGGAGGACCTGGGCACTAAGGCGCGCCAGGTACCCATCCCGGACGACTACATTGAACTGGCGCACGCGGCAAGGAATATCATCGTCGAAAATATCATCGAGACGGATGACGAGTTGATGACCCGTTATCTGGATGAAGAAGAGATAACCGCAGACGAGCTACGCCGGGCCCTGCGAGCAGCAACGATTAGCAGCGCAGTTACGCCGGTTCTTTGTGGCTCTGCTCTACGCAACAAGGGCATTCAGCGGGTGTTGGATAGCGTGGTCTACTATCTGCCGTCCCCCCAGGATATACCGCCGATCGAGGGCCACAATCCGGCCACCGATGAGTTTGAGAGCCGGTCGGCTGATGACAATGAGCCGTTTTCGGCACTGGTATTCAAGATTGTCACCGATCCCTATGTAGGGCGTCTGGCATTTTTCCGGGTCTACTCCGGCGTATTGCGCACCGGGGATAGTGTGCTTAACAGCGCTAAGAACCGCAAGGAGCGCGTCGGTCGCATCTTGCGCATGCACGCTGACCACCGGGAGGATCTGCAGGAAGTGACCGCCGGCAACATCGCGGCCACCCTGGGGTTGAAGTCTACTTTCACCGGCGATACCTTATGCGCCCAGACTAGCCCAATCATTCTCGAGGCGATTGTCTTCCCCGAACCAGTGATCTCGACGGCCATCGAGCCGAAGACCAACCTGGATCAGGATAAGATGGGCGTGGCCTTGCGCGCGCTGTCTGAAGAAGACCCGACCTTTCAAGTGCGCACGGATGACCAGACCGGGCAGACAATCCTTTATGGCATGGGCGAGTTGCACTTGGAGGTCTTGATTGACCGCATGTTGCGCGAGTTCAAGGTGGCGGCCAACGTCGGCAAGCCGCGGGTTGCTTACCGCGAGACCATTACTCAGCCGGTATTTGGTGTTGAAGGGCGCTACGTCCGGCAAACCGGCGGTCGCGGGCAATACGGCCATGTCGTTATTGACGTAGAGCCATTGGCGCCCGGCAGCGGCTATATTTTCGAGGACAGAATTATCGGCGGTGCGATTCCCAAGGAGTTCATTAAGCCCGCCAGCCAGGGAATTCAGGAAGCCATGGAGACCGGCGTGCTTGCCGGCTACCCGGTCGTAGATGTCAAAGTTTCCCTGGTAGACGGTTCTTTTCATGATGTGGACTCCTCGGAAGTGGCCTTTAAGATCGCCGGATCAATGGCGTTGAAAGAGGCTGTGCAGAAGGGTAGGCCGGTATTGCTGGAGCCGGTCATGTCCGTCGAGGTAGTGGCGCCGGAAACGTACACCGGCGATGTGATCGGTAACCTGGCCGCCTCTCGCGGGATGATAGACGGTTTAGAATTGCGCACTCCCGGCGTGCAGTCGATCAAAGCGCACGTGCCTTTGGCTGAGATGTTTGGTTATGCGACCCGGCTGCGTTCGATGACGCAGGGCCGGGGCACTTTTACGATGGAACTGAGCTATTATGCGCCGGTCCCTGACAGCGTCACTAACCTGGTGCTGCATGGGAGCGGGTCGCGCTAATTTGGTAGGCGCCGGGCGATGCGCCCGACGGCAATTACCACGATAATGCCTGAAGTAGAAAGCACGAGTAAAGAGAGAAGTAAGGGGACTTACAATGGGTAAAGAGAAATTCGTACGGGCTAAGCCTCACGCCAATATTGGAACCATCG
>CAYVQP010000093.1:0-7006 GCA_964452775.1 uncultured Ardenticatenaceae bacterium
ACGCTGGTCATTCAGGGCAAGAATGATCCGCGAGTGTGGGAGGTCGAATCGCGGGAGTTAGTCGAGGAGTTGCGCCGTCAGGGAACTGAGGTGGAGTACCTGATGTTTGATGATGAGGGCCACGACGTGCTCAAGTATGAGAATCGGGTGCGGTGCTACAACACGATCCAGGAGTTCTTCAGCAAGCACTTGAATCGCGCGACCGTCCCTTCCACCTGACTGGGATAAAAAAGCCCCGCAGGTCTGAGAAAGACCTGCGGGGTGTGCGTGGCAGGGGCGCGACTGAACCGCTATGGACGGACGCCCGGCGTGCCGCTGCGCCACACGTAATCGGGCGCATACGAACTCAGGACGCGCAGGTAGTTGGCGCGCTCATATGCGGCCGGTTCAGCGCAACTAAGCTGGCTCAGGCTTCCCTGCATCTCCTCCACCGAGTCGTATTCATGTTCGATCAGCCAGGCCTCCAAATCAAACAGCAACTCCCGCAGGCGGACAATGCCGTTCTGCAACAACGCCGAGGCCACCATGGTGATCTTTGCGCCGGCCATCAACCCCTTCACGACATCCTCGACCGTATGGACGCCGGTGGTCAGCGCCAGATCGGCACTAATCCGCCCGTACAGGAGAGCAATCCAGCGCAAGGGCAGGCGCAACTCGTTTGATGTGCTCAACTGTAGATTGGGCACAACCTCGAGGTTGCTGATGTCCAGGTCCGGCTGGTAAAAGCGATTGAACAGTACCAGACCATCTACGCCTGCGTCTGCCAGCCGGTAGGCCATATTAGCCATGGCGCTGAAGTATGGGCTGAGCTTCATCGCCACCGGAATAGTTACTGTCTGCTTTACATCCTGCAGGACATCCAGGTAGATCTGTTCGACCGTGGCGCTGGTGATGTGCGGATCGGTCGGCAGATAGTAAATGTTTAGCTCCAGCGCGTCTGCTCCGGCCTCCTCGATCTCGCGCGCGTGGCGTATCCAGCCGCCGGTAGAAACGCCGTTCAAGCTGGCGATAACCGGAATTCCGAGAGTGCTCTTCGCCAGGCGAATATGCTCCAGATAGGTATCCGGCCCAATCACGTAGTCGCCGGCCACCGGAAAGTAGGTTAGCGCCTCTGGAAAGCTCTCGATTCCCTGTGTCAGATAATGGTTCAGGTCATGGCTTTCCAGGGTCATCTGTTCCTCAAATAGCGAGTGCAGGATGACGGCCGCCGCGCCGGCATCTTCTAGTTTGCGCAGACTACTCAGGCTGCGCATCAAAGGGGATGAAGACGGCACCAGCGGATTCTTTAGTCTCATTCCCAGGTAAGTGGTGCTAAGGTCCATCGGAGATTCTCCTTTCAGTTAGCTGAATCGAGTGTTATTCCTGGTGACCGTCTGCCCTGGACTTCCTGGCCATCTCAGCGTAATCTTCCCAGCGCTCTTTTACGTCAGCCTGGGCAAGCTCCATTAATCGGGCAGCTCGTTCAGGATGGCTTTTGGTCAACATCCGGTAGCGGCCTTCCCGATAGGCGTATTGCTCCAACGGGATGCTCGGCGGGCGGGAATCGAGCTGGAAGGGATTGGCCCCTTCGTTTGCTCGCTCCGGGTTGTAGCGGTAGAGAGGCCAGTAGCCGCTGTCCACCGCAGCTTTTTGCTGGTCCAGGCCATACTTCATGTCGTAACCCTGGGCGATACAGTGGCTGTAAGCCAGGATCAGAGACGGGCCGGCGTATGCCTCCGCTTCCAGGAAAGCCTTAATTGTCTGTCCATCGTTCGATCCAAAGGCGACGCGGGCAACATAGATGCTGCCGTAGCTGATTGCCAGTTGGCCCAGGTCCTTCTTGGGCAGCGGCTTGCCGGCTGCCGCGAACTTGGCGATGGCCCCCCGCGGGGTGGACTTGGACATCTGCCCGCCGGTGTTGGAATACACTTCGGTATCCAGAACCAGTACATTCACATTGCGGCCGGAAGCCAGGACGTGGTCGAGGCCGCCGTAGCCGATGTCATATGCCCAACCGTCTCCGCCCACAATCCAGACGCTCTTCTTCACGAAGATGTCCGCCACGCTGAGCAGCTGTTCGACCCGCCGGCGATGCACCTCGGAATCCAGCCGGCTCAGCTGCGGAAGGTCCTCTTCAAGCAACATCTTGAGCCGATCCTTCAGGCCGGCGACACGTTCGCGCTGGTGCTCGATGCCGGCTTCATCCAGTTGCTCGGCGTAAAGGATGGCGTCAACCAGTTCCGGCCCGATTTCAGCCCGCAGCGTGCGCAGAACGTCCGTGGCGGCTTCCAGGCGCTGGTCGAGGGCAATGCGCATGCCCAGGCCAAATTCGGCGTTATCCTCAAACAGGGAGTTGGACCATGCCGGGCCGCGTCCGTTGGCATCCTTCGCCCATGGGGTGGTGGGCAGGTTTCCGCCGTAAATGGAGGAGCAGCCGGTGGCATTGGCGATGATGGCCCGATCGCCGAACAGCCGGCTGAGCAGGCTCAGGTACGGCGTCTCGCCGCAACCGGCACAGGCGCCGGAAAACTCGAACAACGGCCGGAGCAACTGCGAATACTTCACCTGGCCGAGTGGAATTGTCGTGCGGTCAATTTCCGGCAGGGTTTCGAAGAAATCCCAATTCTTCACTTCCGCCTGGCGCAGCGGCATGATCGGCTCCATATTGATCGCCTTCAGTCTGGGTTGGCGCTTGTTCTTGGCCGGGCAGACTTCGACACAAAGCGTGCAGCCGGTGCAATCTTCCGGCGACACCTGCAGCGAGTACACCTGATCCTTGAATTCCTTAAACCTGGCCGGCGAAGACTTAAAGGTGGCCGGCGCGCCGCTCAGCAAGGTAGAGTCGTAGATTTTCTCCCGTATCACCGCATGCGGGCAGACCAGCACGCACTTGCCGCACTGGATGCAGACCTCGGGGTCCCACACCGGAATCTCGGTGGCGATGTTCCGCTTCTCCCACTGGGCAGTTGCGGTGGGATATGTTCCGTCAATGGGCATGGCGCTGACAGGCAACAGATCGCCCTGCCGTTCCATCATTCGGGCCGTAATCTTGCGCACAAACTCGGGCGCCGTATCAGACACGATGGGCGGGCGCTCGAAAGTGCTATCCGCAACTGCCGGAACCTCTACTTTGTACAGGTGAGACAGCGCGGCATCAACTGCTTCGAAGTTGGCTTGAATGATCGCTTCTCCGCGCTTGCTGTAACTCTTCTCGATCGCGTGTTTGATGGCGGCAATTGCTTCATCCTTCGGCAGCACTCCGCTGAGGGCAAAGAAACAGACCTGCATGATGGTATTGATGCGCTGGCCCATCTTCGCCTCGCGGGCGACGCGGTAGCCGTCTACCACGTAGAAGTGCAGGCGCCGGTCAATGATCACCTGCTGAACGGAGCGAGGAAGATGGTCCCACACCTCCTCTGGGCCATGCGGGCTATTGAGCAGGAAGGTGGCGCCGGGGGCAGCTAGGTTCAGCACATCGTAGCGCTCGAGAAAATTGAACTGGTGGCAGGCGACGAAGCCGGCTGATTGGATGAGGTTGGTCAGCCGGATCGGTTTCGGCCCAAAACGCAGGTGGGAGACGGTAACCGCCCCGGATTTCTTGGAGTCATACACAAAGTAGCCCTGGGCGTAATTGTCCGTATCCTCACCGATGATCTTGATCGAGTTCTTGTTCGCACCGACCGTGCCGTCCGCGCCCAAACCGTAGAACACCGCTCGCACGACATCATCCGGCTCGATGTTGAAATCCGCCTCCCACGGCAGGCTGGTGTGGGTCACGTCATCATGGATGCCGATGGTGAAGTGCCTCTTCGGCTTCTCGCGGCTCAGTTCGTCAAAGACCGCCTTCACCATGCCCGGCGTAAACTCTTTGGACGATAGGCCGTAGCGCCCGCCGATCACGCGCGGGAAATTGCCCGGCCAGCTTTCCGTGTCCGCTTCCATGAGGGCCGAGAGCACATCCAGGTAGAGTGGCTCGCCGGTAGCGCCCGGCTCCTTGGTGCGGTCCAGGACGGCAATTGACCGCACGCTTCGCGGCAGCGCTGCCAGCAGCGCGTCTGCATCGAATGGGCGATACAGGCGTACCTTCAACACGCCGACCTTTTCGCCCTGCCCGGCGAGGAAGAGGGCGGTCTCCTCAGCGGTCTCCGCGCCGGAGCCCATGAGAACTATGACGCGCTCCGCATCCGGCGCACCGGCGTAGTCAACGAGCCGGTATTGCCGGCCCGTCAGCGCCGCGAATCGGTCCATCGTCCGCTGCACAATGCCGGGACAGGCCAGGTAAAAGGGGTTGACGGTTTCTCGACCCTGAAAATAGACATCAGGGTTTTGGGCGGTGCCGCGCATGACCGGCGCGTCCGGCGTCAGCCCGCGAGCGCGATGCGCCCGCACCAGGTCCTCATCAATCATGGCCCGGATATCTTCGTCACTCAGCAGTTCAATCTTGTTTACCTCATGCGAGGTGCGAAAGCCGTCGAAGAAGTGGATAAACGGAATCCTGCTTTCCAGTGTGGCGGCGGTAGCTATTAGCGCGAAATCATGCGCTTCCTGAACGCTGTTGGCCGCCAGCAGGGCGAAGCCGGTATTGCGCGTCGCCATCACATCGGACTGGTCGCCGAAAATGGACAGCCCCTGGGCAGCCAGAGAGCGGGCAGCCACATGAAAGACGACGGAGGTCAATTCGCCGGCAATCTTGTACATGTTCGGGATCATCAGCAGCAGGCCCTGTGAAGCCGTGAAGGTAGTGGTAATCGCGCCGGTCTGCAGTGCGCCGTGCACCGCTCCGGCTGCGCCGCCTTCCGATTGCATCTCTACCACCTGCGGCGTCGCGCCCCAGATGTTGGTTGACCCGTTCGCGGACAGTTCGTCGGCGATTTCGCCCATCAAGGATGACGGGGTAATGGGATAGATAGCGATTACTTCACTTACCTTGTGCGCCACACGTGCGGTGGCTTCGTTTCCGTCCAGCGTAGCTATTTGCCTGGGCATAGTTCGCGCTCCTGGTTGCATATTCTCCGGTGTAGGCCGTCCAATCCGCTCGCGGCCATCCCGACTTACTTCGGTATTGTAGCTGGCGGCTTTTGCCGGTGGGCAGTGACAGAATGCACCAATGCCGATGATGATTGTCATTCTGCGGCCGGGTGGAGTCGCCTGCTTAGGAGGAAGAAAGGGCCGCCCGTTCCCGCCGGTCGAACGTCTATCTTTTGCGGCCAGTTACGACAAGACCCGGCTGTCAGGACGGGTCTTGCAAGCAGGATTAGTGGCGCAATTGCCCGGTTCTTAACAAACCCCGTAGGTCTCCGTTGCGGTCATGGCCTTCGCTTGAGACCTACGGGGTTTTTTTAGTTGGTCTGCAACTAAGCCACTTAGGAACAGCAGATGTGGCATCAGACGAAAATTATCTGCGCACCTTCGGCCATCTCCAGCATTTCCATGGCGCCCACAATGCCGGCGACGCCGGGGTGGAAGTCTTCCATGGTGTAGTGCATCATGTCAACGGTCATCTTGCAGGCATACATATTGGCTCCGGCGTCTGTGAGCATATCGAGAAACTCGTCCACTTCCGGCACTTCCAGCGCGGCCATCTGCTTCTTCATCATGTTGGTCGCCATATTGGTCATGCCGGGCAAGCCGCCGACCGCATTGGGAATGCCGGTGCTGGGATTGCCGATGGGGACAAACTTCAAATTGTGCATCCGCTTCTTGTGGATGATATCCAGGCCCCAAAAGGTAAAGAAGAGGGTGACATCTATGCCGTCCATCAGAGCGGCGTTTGCCAGGATCAGGCCGGGATAGGCCATATCCAGCGTGCCCTTGGAACAGATAATGCAGAGTTTGCGATCGGGGTTGGAATCGAACATGGGATCATCTCCGTGGTTGTAGTTTCAATGGCCTAGATGCAGCCTGTCGGCTTTTGCAGGCCGGAAACGCAAGCGACTTTCTTGGCCGGCCCTTTCGGGAACAACTGATAGAGCGTCTTGGTGGGTACTCCGCCCTTCGTTGTAATGCGGCGCAAGGTAGGCGGTTCTCCCATTTCCTGGAAGTCCGCTCGACAGAACTCAATTACCCGCCAGTGTTCGGCAGTCAAAGGGCTGATGCCAATTTCGGCCGCCAGTTGCTCGGCGATCTCCTCATTCCATTGATTTGGATCGGCCATGAAGCCCTCCTCATCGAAGATTATTTCGGTTCCCGCCAATTCACGTACAGTCATGGGTTTCCTCCACTTTGGGTCTTAGTTTTCGGACACGGTCTTTAATACCGTCAACGTCTTGGAAAGGCCTCGCTTTACAGCCGGATCATTGAACTGCCGCAGCAAGGAGAGCATCGAGACATTCTCGGCCGGCTCTTCCTCCTGGATAGTGGCCGTGACATGCTGCACCATTTGCATGATCTCGGGCTGGGTCATCCCCTTCAAGGTCTCCAGAATGAGCACAATGTTGTCGCCCAGGCGGCGCACATCCTCCTCGGCGAAGTTGGTGACGATCTGATCAAGGATGTGTGCACCTTCGCGCAAAAAGGTGAAATAGCCCTTGCGTTCGAAATCGTCGAGCCGGACCATCAGTGACATGAAGGCGTCCTGGCTGAGCGGGCTGACTTCGTTGACCAGCTCCATCGTACTTTCCAACTGGTCCAGCATACTTTCCAGATTGCGCGTATTTCGTAGCAGCCGCTTGAATAGACGCAGAATGTCTTCGTACTGAACGTATTGCTCAACTTCTTCGAGCTGGGTCACGCTAAGTCGAAAGATGTCAGTTGCCACCGGCGTCAGATCGCCTTTCAGCTCGTCCCATTCCTGTCGCCGGCGCTGATTGATGCGCGCCTCCTCAGTCAGGAATGCCACCTGTTCGCTCAAGGCCGCAATCTTCTGATCCAGGCTTTGTAACACTTCGCCGCTACCGTTCAGCGCAGGAGTAGTGCTCATGGGGTCCATCTGCCTCCTCCTAGCTCCACTTGCCGGCCATGCTCATCTGCGCGGTGACCGGCATCTCCTTACCTTTCAGCAGGATGTTCCAGTACATCCAGCGAAACA
>CAYVQP010000093.1:7106-12558 GCA_964452775.1 uncultured Ardenticatenaceae bacterium
GTGACCGGCATCTCCTTACCTTTCAGCAGGATGTTCCAGTACATCCAGCGAAACATCATCTTGCCCCAGTGGTTCATTTCCGATTCCTGCAATAAGGAGAAGGGGCCAATGCCGGGGAGAGGGTACTTGCCGGGCAGCGGTTCTACCTCGTAATTGAAGTCAATCAGGATGCCCTTGCCGAAGCCGGACTCAATGAAGCAGTTGGCGTGCCCATCGAACTTCTGGGTCATCTCCTGACCATCAATGTAGCGCAGGAAGTTTTCCAGGAATACTTCGGACGCGAAATGCGCGACCGAGCCGGCCTTGGAAGTCGGCAAGGCAGCGGCATCCCCCAGGGCAAAGATATTGTCGTAGCGGTTGGAGAGGAACGTGTGCCGGTCTACGGGGACGTGGTTCAACTCGTCTCCTAAGCCTGACTCTCCGACAAAGTCCGCGCCCATATTGATTGGCACCGCTACCAGCAAGTCGTATTCAAGCTCCTGCTCATCATAGGAGATCAGCTTCCGCTCTTCCGGCTCGACACGCTCCGGATAAAACTCCGGCGCCAATTTGATGTTCTTCTCCTCCAGAATGTCGCCCAACAAGCTCGACGCCCGGGGCTTGGTGAACGCCCCGGTTAGCGGAGTAGCCAGCGTCAACTCAACCCGATCGCGCATACCGCGTTCATGAAAGTACCAATCTGCCAGGAAGATGAATTCAAGTGGCGCAACCGGGCATTTGAAGGGCAGTTCCATGATGCTGAGCACCAGCTTGCCCCCTTTCCAGGTGCGCAAATGCTTGGCCAGGGCCGTTGCCCCTTCAAGTGTGTAAAACTCATGGATGCTCTTGCGCCATTCCGATTCAGTCAGTCCCGGCGTTTCACTTGGTCTGGGGTGGGTGCCGGTGGCAATGATCAGGAAGTCGTATTCCAAGATTCGATTTCCTTTCGCAATATGCACACGATTGTGATCGGCATCGACGCGCTGGATCCTGGAAATAATCAGCTCTACCCCCGGCGGAATGAAGTCTCGTTTCGGCTTTATGACGTCGTTTTCCCCATAGATGCCAAACGGAATAAACAGGAAACCGGGCTGGTAGTAGTGGGTCTCATGCTCGTCAACCAGCGTGATCTTCCACTCTTCGCGGCCAAGGACGTGACTCAGCCTGTTTGCTACCATAGTGCCGGCAGTGCCGGCGCCGAGAATCAGTATTCGCTTCATCAATAGACTCCTTGAATGACAGGTCGCTCCGTTGCAAGTAGCGAGCCCATCACGACCAAAACAACATTTGATCTGACTCCGCCTTACGACATTTTGTGGAGCGATCGACCTGCATGATTACCTGGACTGGTCGGGTGGTCTGCGTTCGCATCTTCGCGACTATACCGGTACGGCGGAAATGAGCGATTGTGAGAGAATTCACGATAACATGCTTACAGTCTAATGGCTGAGGGTTTCCAGCGGTAGTGACAATTGACAAAATGCTAGACGATGGATGTCACCTTGTGCGTCAGGCTTTGGGAGCAAGTGAGCATTGCTCCGGCTGGCACATCATGCAGGTGGCGCGGACGATGGGGATGTCACGCAGGAATGGTGAGGATTCTCTATGACAGTTGTCACCGGCAGTTGGTGACAGATGTCGCTGCGGCGACAATGCGCTTACCCTATAATTTGAGTCATAGCGATTTGCCGCTATGGGATGCGCCGGAACGAAGATCGCAGGCGGGTGGCCGGCTGCTGATCAACTCAGGATCGGACGCATCGGTGAGTGGCCCCGGTTAGGAGGTTGCCATGAAAGTAATCATTGATCGCCGGTTGTGTGACGCGACTCTGGAGTTTTGCCAACGCTGTTCCGCTGCGCTCATTCGACATCCCGAAGGCGTTGACCGGCACTGCATCCTGGACATCATTGACGACGGCAGTGAACTACTGACGATGGAGATGTACACCGATGGCCGGAAGCTGGAGATTGAGCTGACCAACGAACAGCGAGACCTGGCAGGGATTGAAGGTTGGGAGGTTCTGGCTGATTTTGACCCGGCCCTCTTCCGCGAAGGTGCGAAGGAGCGCTGGCACGAAATCCGAATGGCGCCGTTTTACCCCGCATAGCCAGTTGTTTCGTCCCGGCAGGCCCGGCCGGATAGGTGAGCCTGCGGGCTGATTGCCATGATCACCGTCGTGCGATTTTGACGGCAAGGTGGTTAACTGGTAAGGCTCACCACTTACTCGGTTCGGCGAGGGCGCAAACAAACAGGGGCCGGCATTGGACGCCGGCCCCTTTCGCTTTCTACATTACTGAATCAGGTAGATTCAACCGCCTTCGTTCAGGACGGCGTGTGCTGCCGCCAGCCGGGCAATTGGCACCCGGAAGGGCGAGCAGGAGACGTAGTTCAGGCCCAGCTTATGGCAAAGAGCGATGCTTCTGGGGTCGCCGCCATGCTCACCGCAGATGCCAACTTCCAGGTCGGGCCTTACCTTGCGCCCTTCGGTTACAGCCCACTCCATCAGCTTGCCGACGCCGGCGGGATCAATGGTGGCAAACGGATTGTCGAGCAGGATGCCCTCCTGCATGTAGTGCACCAGGAAGCCGGCCTCCGCGTCATCACGCGATACGCCGAATGTGGTCTGAGTGAGGTCGTTGGTGCCGAAGGAGAAGAACTCGGCAAACTCGGCCATTTCGCCGGCCGTAATCGCCGCCCGCGGGATCTCGATCATCGTGCCGAACTTGTAGTTAATGGTTATTCCCTGCTCGGCCATGACCTGCTTCGCTTCGTCCTCCAACGCTGTCTGCTGCACACGCAGCTCGTTCACGTGGAAAGTGAGCGGGATCATCACCTCCGGCATGACCGATACCCCTTCGCGGGTCACGTTGCAGGCCGCCTCAAAAATCGCGCACACTTGCATCTTGGTCAGTTCAGGGATGATGATACCCAGGCGCACGCCGCGAGTTCCCAGCATGGGGTTCATTTCGCGCAGATCCTGCACCCGCTCCAGGTAGCTTTGTTTGATGCGAATCTCCGCCAGCACACTGTCCATCTCGCTCATCGAGTTCATGTGTTGCAGGCTGAGCTTGAGGTCGGCCAGGTCCAGAAGTAGCTCGTCGAACGCGGGCAGGAACTCATGCAACGGCGGGTCAATCAGCCGGATGATTACCGGCAATCCATCCATGGCGCGGAAGATGCCCTCAAAATCGGCTCGCTGCAGCGGCAGTAGCTTGCGGATGGCTTCATTCTGCTCGATGGCGGATTTCGCCATAATCATCTGTTGCACGGTGGGCAGGCGCTCAGTCTCGAAGAACATGTGCTCAGTACGGCACAGGCCGATCCCCTGCGCGCCATACTCTCGCGCTCGCTGCGCATCACGCGGATAGTCGGCATTGGCCCAGACGCCCAACTTGCGGATCTCGTCTGCCCACCCAAGCAACTTGATCAGGTAAGGATTCTTAAGATCCGGCACGACAGTGGGCATCTGGCCCAGGTAGACCAGGCCTTCCGTGCCGTCAATCGAAATCCATTCACCTTCCTTGATGACCAGGTTCTCCCCCAGGCTCATGTACCGGTTGTCCAGATCGATATTTAGTTCGCTGACGCCGACTACCGCCGGCGTGCCGAACTGGCGGGCCACCAGGGCGGCGTGGCTGGTTCGCCCGCCACGGCTGGTCAATATACCCTTGGCGGCGAGCATGCCGTGCACATCATCCGGCTTCGTCTCCGGACGCACCATGATCACCGCCTTATTTTCTTTCTTTGCCCAGTGTTCGGCCGTATCCGCGTCAAAGGCGACGATGCCGACAGCTGCCCCGGGCGAGACGTTCAACCCCTTGGCAATCGGCTTGTTTTGCTTGCGCGCCTCAGCATCAAATTGGGGGTGCAGAAAGAAGTCAACCTGCTCCGGCTTGACGCGGGAGACTGCCTCGCGCCGGGTGATCAATCCTTCCTCTACCATGTCAACGGCAATGCGCACTTCGGCCTGCGCGGTGCGCTTGCCGTCGCGCGTCTGCAGCAGCCAAAGCTTACCTTCCTCGATGGTAAACTCCAGGTCCTGCATATTACGATAGTGGCGTTCCAGCCTCTTGGCGATCTCCTCAAACTCTGCATAGAGATGCGGCATCTCTTGCTTTAGCTGGCTCATCGGATTGGTCAGCCGGATGCCGGCCACCACATCCTCGCCCTGCGCGTTGAGCAGATAGTCGCCCTCCAGTTCGTGCTCACCCGTAGAAGCGTTGCGGGACATGGCTACGCCGGTGCCGGAGTTCCGGCCAAGGTTGCCGAACACCATCGTCTGGATGTTGACCGCTGTGCCCAGATCGTGGGCAATGCCGGCGGCGTTGCGATAATCAATCGCGCGCTTGCCGTTCCATGACAGGAATACGGCTTCCGTCGCCAGGCGCAACTGCTCAAATGGATCGGTCGGGAAATCTGTGCGCGCGTAGTTGTGCGTAATCTCCTTGAAGCGGGCGGTGACGACCTGCCAATCGGCCGCGCTCAGGTCCGTATCCGAGGTGACGCCGGCGTGTTCACGGCGCTCGGTGATTACCTCCTCGAACGCTTCATCGGGCACGTTCAGCACCACGCTGCCGAACATCTGCACCAGCCGGCGGTAAAGATCGTATACAAATCGGGCGTCAGCGCCGCGCGCGATCATGCCGGCAACGACCTCATCATTCAGGCCGATGTTCAGGACGGTGTCCATCATACCCGGCATGGAGAACTTAGCGCCGGAGCGACAGGACACCAGCAACGGGTTCTGCGGATCGCCGAAGCGCCTGCCCACCTGCTTCTCGATGGCGGCGATGGCATCCAATACTTCCTGCCACATGCCGTCCGGGAATTGCGAATTGTTGGCCAGGAAGGCGTTACAGGCGCGAGTACTCACCGTAAAGCCGGGCGGCACCGGCACGCCGACGCGAGTCATATCAGCCAAATTAGCTCCCTTGCCGCCCAGTAAGCCGCGCACGTCGCTCCACTTTCCGCCGACCAACTCTTCTGCAAGTTCCACTTCATTGAATAGATAGACCCATTTCTCCTGCGCCGGCTTCCCATTCCATGAAGCCTGCTCCTTCGTCCCGCTTACCACTGAATCCATTGTATTTCCTCCCGGCGTGAGCGATTTGCCTGCACGACGACGCCGCTGCGTCATCAGACAGCGGCGCGTTGATACGCTTTAGCCTAATATGTTATGTGTATGGTCTCTAGCACCTGTCGCAGCACTGGATGCGCTGCGTGATAACCAGCTTGTGTTTGATGTCACTCTGCAGGCGGCGACAGTGGGCGCACCTGACTCAAATTAGCCTCATGCCCAATCTAATGATTATAGCTAACAACAACGCGAATCCCAACTCGCGGTCCAGCGATTTTTCCCCGCACGCTTGCGCTTCCGCTCACTGAGTCTATACTCACTTCAGGCAGCACTTAAACTCTATTCACCGTGCTGCGAGCCTTCGTTACCCGAGCAAAGCAAGCGCCGCGACTATC
>CAYVQP010000093.1:12658-14414 GCA_964452775.1 uncultured Ardenticatenaceae bacterium
TATTCACCGTGCTGCGAGCCTTCGTTACCCGAGCAAAGCAAGCGCCGCGACTATCAGGAGTATCAGGTGTCACTTCATGAATTGGCCGGAAAGCCGGCCCCGAGAAGTCTGCTGATAAACGTTCCCCGCCTCGTGTCGGCATACTACACGCACGTTCCCGATCCGCAGGACCCAGCCCAACGGGTATCATTCGGCACCTCCGGGCATAGAGGCGCCTCAACGGCCAATAGCTTCAATGAGGCGCACATCCTGGGCATTGTACAGGCAATCTGTGACTATCGGCGGGCAGAAGGGATCGCCGGCCCGCTATATGTCGGCATGGATACCCACGCGCTGTCGGAGCCGGCTCTGGACACCACGATTGAGGTGCTGGCGGCCAACGATGTCCAGACGGTGATTCAGGCAGGTAGGGGTTACACACCTACGCCGGTCATCTCCCATGCGATTCTGACCTATAACCGGGACCACGGCTGGCAGGCGGACGGCATCGTGATCACCCCGTCGCATAATCCCCCTGAAGATGGCGGCATCAAGTATAACCCACCCTCCGGCGGGCCGGCAGGGACGGAGATTACTTCCCGCATCGCCGCCGGCGCTAACCAGTACCTGGAAGGCAAGCTGCAGGGGGTCAAGCGCATGCCGCTCTCTCGTGCGTTACAGGCTGACTGTGTGAGCCCATATGACTTTGTCGCGCCTTACGTGAGCGACCTGGAAAGTGTCCTGGATATGGATGCTATTGCCAACGCCGGGTTGAGGGTGGGGATTGACCCGATGGGCGGCGCGGGCATTGCCTTTTGGGCTCCAATCGCGGAGCGATATAGGTTGGAACTGCACCTGGTTAACGAAGTGACGGACCCCACCTTTTCATTCATGACCGTTGACCGGGACGGCAAGATCCGTATGGATTGCTCCTCGCCATACGCCATGGCCTCGCTGATCCATTTGAAAGACCAGTTTGACATCGCCTTCGGCAACGACCCGGATTACGACCGGCACGGCATCGTCACCCGCAGTAGCGGCTTGCTGAACCCAAATCACTATCTGGCGGTCGCCATCTGGTACCTCTTTCAACACCGGCCTGAGTGGCGGGCGGACGCAGCAGTGGGCAAGACCCTGGTCTCCAGCGCCATCATCGATCGCGTGACGGCTAAGCTGGGGCGCCGGCTGGCCGAAGTGCCGGTAGGCTTCAAGTGGTTCGTGGACGGCCTATTGGATGGCTCCTTCGGCTTTGGCGGGGAGGAGAGCGCCGGGGCGTCCTTCTTGCGCCGGGATGGTCGCGTCTGGACGACGGACAAGGATGGCTTCATCATGGATCTGCTGGCCGTTGAGATCATGGCCCGCACAGGCAAGGACCCCGGCGAACAGTACGCCGCACTGACCGAAATTTTCGGCGATCCCGTGTATGAGCGCACAGATGCGCCGGCAACTGCGGCGCAAAAGAGCGCCCTTAGCTCACTGTCGCCGGAACTGGTTCGCGCAGACACGCTGGCCGGAGAGCCAATTCTGGCCAAGTTAAGCCATGCGCCGGCAAATGGGGGCCCCATCGGTGGATTGAAGATCACTACTGAGAACGGCTGGTTCGCTGCCCGGCCTTCCGGCACCGAGGCTGTCTACAAGATATACGCGGAAAGCTTTCGCGGGGAGACCCATCTGCGCCGGATACAGGATGAGGCGCAGGTAATCGTCGGCGACGCTTTCGCGGCGGCGGGCGTCTAGTTGTCTGCGCACAAAACCCCGCAGGTCCTTCACGAGACCT
>CAYVQP010000094.1:0-3901 GCA_964452775.1 uncultured Ardenticatenaceae bacterium
AACCGTTATGACGTAATGTATCAGGTTAACGGGGGCACATGGGTCAACTGGTTGCTGGGTACGCAAGGCACGCAGGCCACTTTTAGCGGCGGCGCCAATGGTAGCACCTATGGCTTCCGCGTTCGCGCCATCGACAATGCCGGCAACGTTCAGGCATGGAGCCCAACCGCGCAGGCCAGCACCACCGTGGACACGATCGCGCCGAGCGCTACCATCAGTCCCTTGCTTCCGCCATTTACCTGTGAATCGAGCTTTACCGTTTCGTGGGTAGGTTCTGACAATGGCGGTGGCTCCGGCCTGCGCACTTCACCGGGCCCGTTTGACCTGCAATACCAGATCAACGGCGGCGACTGGCAGTTCTGGCTCGTCGGCACGTCGCAGACTTCGGTGCAGGCGACCGGCGCAGTTGACGGCGAGACCTACGGCTTTCGCGTGCGGGCTACTGACCAGGCCGGCAATGTCCAGCCCTGGAGTCCAACCGCACAGTCCTCAACTACCGCTGCCTTCGGCGATCCGATGGCCCAGGTAGTTCAATTCCAGCCGTTCTATACATCGGCGAATTTCTTCAACGTCTCCTGGGCAGGGGCGGTCAATAACTGCGCGACGCTGGCCAGTTTTGATATCCGCTACCGCATCAACCAGGGTTCGTGGGTCAACTGGCAAACCGGCACAACTGCCGTGTCTGCGATCTTTGACGTGACTTCAATGCCGGACGGCACATACACCTTCCAGGCGCGCGCTCGCGACGCGCAAGGCAATGTCGGTCCATGGTCGGAGAATCTGGGTCAAGCATTTATCTTTGTGCAGCGAGTCCCGCCGTTCCAGGCCCTACCGATGTACTTGCCGCTGACTTTCAAGTAGAATCAGGCCATATTCGCGCACGCCGGCCCCAAGATAGCGGCCGGCTGTGCGCAATGTGAAACCGATGTGGAATAGCCCCGTGGTCCTCAGCTACGGGGCTTTCTGACGCCGGCTGATCGGCATTTGCGATGAGGATTAAGCAGGAAAATGAAAGCTCTAATTCTGAGTGGTGGTAAGGGAACCCGCCTCTACCCATTGACATACACCAGCGCCAAGCAGCTCATCCCGGTGGCAAACAAGCCGGTGCTCTTTCGCGTTATCGAGGCGATCAGGGATGCCGGGATCACGGAGATCGGCATTGTAGTGGGCAGCACCGGCTCCTTTGTCCGTGAGGCGGTGGGCCGCGGCGGGCGTTGGGATGTGCGGGTAACCTATATTCAGCAGGATCAGCCGCTCGGCCTCGCCCATTGCGTGAAGATCTCGCAGGACTTTCTGGGCGATGACTCCTTTGTCATGTTCTTGGGCGACAATGTCATCGAGGGTGGGATAACGGACCTGGTGCGCGACTTCAGCGCGGGCAAGTGGAACAGCCAGATTGTGCTGACCCGCATTGACCATCCGGAGAACTATGGTGTGGTGGAGTTGGACGACGCCGGGCGCATAGTGCGCCTGGTTGAGAAGCCGAAAGTGCCGCCGAGCGACCTGGCCCTTGTGGGCATTTACTTGTTCGATGCCCGGATCCATGACGCCGTCAACGCGATTACGCCCAGTTGGCGCGGGGAGCTGGAGATCACGGACGCGCTGCAGTGGCTGGTCAGCAACGGCTACGAGGTAAGGCCGCACATTCATCGCGGCTGGTGGATTGACACCGGCCAACCCGGCGACATGCTGGAAGCGAATGACCTGGTGTTGGAAGGGCTGGAACATCGCATTGAAGGTTACGTAGACCGTGACAGCAATGTGGGCCGGCGAGTAACCATTGAGCGTGGGGCGGAGATAATAAATAGCGTCATACGCGGCCCATCCATCATTGGCGAAAATACCCGGATCGTGAACAGCTACATTGGTCCTTACACCAGCATTTATCATGACGTATTGGTTGAAGGCAGTGAAATCGAGCATTCGATGATCTTGGAGAACAGTACAATCCAGAGTATAGAAGCGCGCATTCAGGACAGCCTGATCGGTCGCGACGTGGTCATTCAGCGTTCTCCCTATAAGCCCAGGGCCTTGAAGCTGACGTTGGGCGATCACAGCCAATTGGGTATTCTCTGATCTCGTCGAGCGGAAAAGGCTCGTCCGTCAGAACCACTTGCCCCGCCGGCAACAGTCCGCCATGAGAGCATTGGTGCAACGCGTAAGCCAGGCCGCCGTTGAAGTGGATGGCGAAACCGTCGGAGCGATCGGACGGGGGCTGGTAATATTGCTGGGCGTGACTCATGGAGATTCCGAAATGGAGGCCGGCTGGTTGGCGAACAAGGTTGCCGGCCTGCGCATCTTCGAAGATCAGCAGGGGCTGATGAATGCATCCCTTGCTGATGTGGGCGGCGAACTGCTGATCGTTTCACAATTTACCCTCTATGGCGATGCCCGCAAGGGTCGCCGGCCCTCTTTCACTGACGCCGCCCGCCCTGAGCAGGCGGAACCGCTGGTGGACTACTTCGCCGAACAGTTGCGCGGAATGGGTTTTCGCGTGGAAACAGGTATCTTCGGCGCTCATATGCAGGTACACATTCATAACGACGGGCCGGTAACGCTCATGTTGGAAATATGAGCCTGCCCTGGCCCTCGCTCCAGTTGCGCCAATGAAGCCTACTGATTTCTGGAAATTACTCACCGCCGCGCTGCTGCTGGCGCTGATGGCGGCGGCCTGTGCTCCCGATCCGACAGAAGACGTCCCTGACGCGGTTGGCATGACGGCGTCTCCAAGTCCCGTAGCTACCGCCACACTGCCCTCGCCACAGGTCGTGCAGCCGCTTCCCGTGGCCCCGACTGCCGTTCCCACGTCTACTGCCCCTGCCGGCGTTGTTGCGCTGCCATCGCCAACTTCCGGCCCGCTGAATGAGCCGGTCCCGACTGTCGAAAAGGGGGGTGCATCCTGCGGCGACTATCCATGTTTTGATGACGTCGCCGGCTGGGAGCAGCGCCTGCACCTGCCTCCCGGCTTTAGGGCAGAGTACTTTGCCTTGCTGGATGGCCGGCCAACCAGCATCACCTTTGGGCCGGATGGCCTGCTTTATGTGGCGCTACATGGTGGCCAGATCATGAGGATAGATGAGCAGGGAAGCGCAAGTGTGCTTGTTGAGGGCCTGAATGTGCCGGTTGCGCTCGCCTTTCAGCCGGACACAAATCGCCTGTGGGTTTCGAGCCGGGTGAGCAACAACGAAGCTCAAGTGCTGGTTGTAGAGGGTGGGCAGATCACGCAGTTGTTGAGCGGTGTGCCCTGTTGCTACGCAGATATGCACGCAGCCAACGGCATTGCCTTCGGGCCGGATGGCTACGCCTATCTGGCGGTTGGCGCGCGTGCGGATCATGGCGAGGTATTGAACAGTGACGTACAGGATGTGCTGCATCCCTGGGAGGCCTCGGTATTACGCATCAGCCCGGACGGCAGCGAGATCGAAGTGTATGCCCGCGGGCTGCGGAATGCCTACGACATCGCCTGGGATGGGGCGGGCAGACTCTTTGCGGCGGACAACGGGCCGGATTTCGGCCCGGCGGACGAGTTTCATCTCGTTGTACCGGGGGGCGAGCATGGTTATCCCTGGTATGTGTGCGACCACTGCTTCCCACCGCCGCCGGAGGTGGAGCTGATTCCACCTTTGCACGAGTTGATTCCGCACGGCGCACCCACCGGGATCACCGCCTACCTGGACGATCAATTCCCCGGCTATTACAACAACATATTTCTCACCCTGTGGAGCGCCTTCCCGGGCGCGCAGAAGATCGTCCGCTTTTCGCCCGCCGGGGAGGAAATGATGGATTTCGCAACCGGCTTTGCCGCTCCAATTGACGTGACCGTCGGGCCGGATGGGTCGCTTTATGTGGCCGACTTTGCTACCGGCATCATATTCCGGATATATTACGCGGGATGACCCTG
>CAYVQP010000094.1:4001-5118 GCA_964452775.1 uncultured Ardenticatenaceae bacterium
TTTCACGCTCTCGACCGGCTCAAGATTGCGCAACGCCTCTCCCAACAGCTCGTAGAACTTGACCGCACGCTTCATACCTTTATCGAGGTTAATGTTTCGGCCGAAGCCAGCAAGACGGGCTTACCGGCCGGCAATTGGGAGCAGGACCTCGCGCAAAGGAACGCTCTGCAAGACACGGTTGCAACCATCGCCCGGCTGCCGCGTATAGAGTTGCGCGGTCTAATGACCATGGCGCCCTGGCACGCGCCGGACGAAGAGATCCTCTCAGTTTTCCAGCGAACCCGGGCGCTCGCGCAATGGATTCAGCACACTCTTCCCGGCGCGCAGTTGCCGCTGCTCTCCATGGGCATGACCGACGACTTTGAACTGGCTATTGCGGCCGGCGCAACCCATGTGCGCATTGGAAGGGCCATTTTCGGCCCGCGCCGGCCACAGGATACGTGAATGATTGCCTACATTATTGACTGGGTATACCGTATTTTGGTGCTGTTGCTGTTGGCCCGAGCGGTCATCTCATTCCTTCCCCTTGATCGCTACCACCCGGTAGTGATTTGGCTCTACCGGCTGACGGAACCACTCCTCGCCCCTATTCGGCGCTACCTCCCGCCTATGGGTGGGCTCGATCTCAGCCCCATCGTCCTGCTCATTTTGCTGGCGATTCTGCGCAGTGTTTTGATCGCACTCTTCTGAGCAGCCAATTGGCTGACTCTCCACGCAAACCCTATTGCCCTTTCAGGCCAGGCACGCCTGGCGATCAACCCGAGCCGGAACCGCGTGGCGGTGATTGACAAGCGGGTGCTCTTACGCTACAAGTACAATTGAATGGTTGAGCGACCGGAAGGCTCGTCGCGCCGGTCGGATGCCAGGTTCTTTCACTCAGGCGCACCTTGATACGTCGGCCCGCACTCCTTCTCCTAGCCGTAGTCATCGCGTTCGCTGCTTTGGCGTTCCTGCTGTTTCTGCCTGGAACCGCCAGCCAGGCTGCCGGCGCGCAGGCAAGCTGGGAAGAGAAACTCGATCCAGTTCTGCGAGAAGCGCTCGACGAGCAACCCGCCGGTTCGTACTCATTCATCCTACACCTGCACGAACAGGCCGACCTGCGGCCGGCTACGCTGCC
>CAYVQP010000094.1:5218-14208 GCA_964452775.1 uncultured Ardenticatenaceae bacterium
GCGACGAACAACGCCGGCGGCGGGAGCGCGCCCTGGGGGCTGGAGAGAGTACGCGCCCAACAGGCCTGGCACGCGCTGGGCTTGGACGGCGCGGGCACAGTCGTGGCAATCATGGACACGGGCGTGGACTGGACACACCCCGCCTTACAAAGCAGTTATCGCGGCATGCAGGATGACGGCAGCGTGAATCACGCCGGCAACTGGTTTGACGCCGTGGACCCGGCTAATGCCTTCCCGATTGACCCATATGAACACGGCACTCACGTGACCGGCATCGCGGTGGGAGACGAAGGGCTGGGCGTTGCGCCCGCCGCGGAATGGATAGCGGTGCGCGTCTTCGATGCCCTCGGCTACTCCTCGTTCAGCATCTTGCACGAGGGCTTTCAATGGCTGCTCGCGCCGGACGGGGACCCGGCCCTGGCCCCTGATGTCGTCAATGGGTCCTGGGGTTCTCCGCAAGTCGAGGCTGCCTTCCAGGAGGATGTGGCGGCGCTGGTCGCTGCCGGTATTTACCCTGTCTTTGCCGCCGGGAACAGCGGACATAACGCCGGGACGATTGCCACTCCTGCGGCTTTCCCCACCGCAATGGCAGTTGGGGCCAGCGATGAGCTTGGCCGGCTGGCCTGGTTTTCTTCCGCCGGCCCGTCCAACTATACGACCGGAATCAAACCCGAAATCGTTGCCCCGGGCGCTCATGTGCTTTCCAGCATGCCGGGTGGCGTCTACGCCTACGCCAGCGGAACTTCAATGGCCGCCCCACACGTGGCCGGGGCTGCTGCCCTTCTGCTCTCCTTCGACCCCGGCATCTCGCCGCCGATATTGACCAATATGTTCACTCGCACGGCCCGTCCGCTGACGGGCAATGAGCCCGATCTGCTCAGCGGCTGGGGAGAGCTGGATGCCTACATGGCGGCGGCAAACCTCGTCCCCGCCGGGCGTTTCATGGGCATCGTGCGCAGCAATGGCAGTGGTCTGCCGGGCGTGACCGTGACGCTCTCCACCCCGGCCGGCGAGTCAGTCACGTTCATGACGGACGCGCTCGGCCAGTACGAGATAGCGGTGCTGGCCGGCGAGTATGATTTGACCTTCGCCGCTTTCGGGCATGAGACCTTGACGCTCAGCGACATGAGCATTTTGGTGGGCGAACAAATCTTTGGAGACCACTCATTGACTGCGTTGCCGGTAGGAACTGTGACGGGCCGGGTGATTCAAGACAGCAATGAGCTTCCTGTCCAGGCGATCGTGCAGGTTATCGGCGCGCCGGTAACTGCCACAACGAACCCCGAGGGCTGGTATGCGTTTACCTTACCCGCCGGCGGATACGATGTGCTGGTCGCCGAGGCAGGCTACCGGCGAGAACTGGCTCACCTGGAAGTGCCCGCCGGGGGAAGCGTTTCCCATGACTTCCGGATGGAAGAGAGCGAGCGCATATTGCTGGTTGATAGCGGCTGGTGGTATTACGGATCGCAGGCCGGCTATTACCGCGATGCCTTGCAGGCCCTGGACAGGGCCTACGATGAGTGGCTGGTCCTTGACCCGACTACTGACGCGCCAGAAGTATCCGATCTCGCCCCATATGATGTCGTCGTCTGGAGCGCGCCCGGAGATTCGCCCGGCTTGATTGGGGCCAGTTTCGTGATCAGCGATTACCTGGGTTTGGGCGGCGATCTGTTTATCAGCGGCCGGAACATCGGCGCCTATGACGGCAGCCTGCTGCCGGAGGCCTGGTGGTCCGTTGCCATGCGGGCGGTCTATGTGAATCGTCTGGTGACGGTTGGGACGCCTCCCGTATCCGGCACGGTCGGTTCTCCGTTTGCCGGTCTGAACCTGACCCTAAACGGCGGCGACAGCGCCGGCAACCAGACTGCCGTGGACCAGGTAGAGCCAATGCAAGGCAGTTACACTGCGCCCGCATTTCAATACGAGCCTGAGCGAACCGCCGGGCTGATGCGGGGCAAATGCGTGCGACCCGGCTACCATCTGGTCTACCTCGGCTTTGGCCTGGAGGGCATCTCAGAGTCGGCGGGACGGCAGGCCGTGCTGAGTTCCACACTGGACTATTTCGCCACACCGCCTGCGACCACCGGCTTGCGCCAGGAGCCGACGGCAATCGAGGAGTTAGTACTCGCCGGCCAACCTGTTACCTATACGCTCACGCTTTTCAACGACAGCGAAACGCTTACGGACACCTTTTCGCTCTCCACGGCGGGCGTGCCGTGGCCCAGCGAGGTGACCACGCCGACGCTGACCCTGGGTCCCTGTACGAGCGGCGAGACGCGGTTGATACTCCACCCGCCGGTTGACCTTCCCGACGACACCACCTTCAATTTCGCGGTGGAGTCTGTTTCGGCCAATGCGCCGGATCTATCGGCCGTTACCGAGTTTGTACTGAAGACGCCGGGCCGGATTTTACTGGTGGACGATCATCGCTTCCTGACACCCACATCCAGCTATGCGGACGCGCTGACAGCTATGGGTCTGCCGTTTGACGAATGGGTTACCGGCTGGTCCGGCGAGGGTCAGGGCAGCCCGCCGCCCGAGCTGCTAAACGAGTACGAGTTGGTTTTGTGGTACACCGGCTTTGACTGGTTGGAGCCGGTAACTGAGGAGGAGGTCGAATCGTTGCAGGGCTATCTGGATGGCGGCGGCCGGCTGCTCCTTTCCAGCCAGGATTACCTCAATCATAACTCGCGCCGGCCGCTGACAACCGGCTACATGGGCATCACGGAATATGCGGAATCGGTCACTCCGACGGTTGTATTGGGTGGCGATAACGCCATCCTGGGTGAGATTGAGCCGGCCCTGCTGGATTTCGGGCTCTATCAGAACTACGCCGACGGCATAATGCCCACGCCGGACAGCGAGATATTTGCCTGGCACAATCGGGGCGGTGTCGCGGCTACGGCCTCCCGTGGAACAGGTTCCGGGGGCGAACAGTGGCGAACGGTCTTTTGGGGCTTGCCAATGGAAACGCTGCCCGAGCCTCAGCGAATGGCGGCCATTGAGCGGGCCGTGGGCTGGCTGGGCGACCTGGGTGATTCCACCTTGCAGGTCGATCAGCGCTCGTCTGAGCCGGGAGCGTGGCGACAGTTCACGATCACGCTGCGAAGCAGTGCGGCGCACATGGTCGTGATGACCAATGTCGTGCCAAGTGCCTTAACTATTGATCCCGCCAGCATAGCCGGTGGGGCATGGTATGATCCGGCTGCTCGCCAACTGACCTGGCGCGGCGAGTTGGCAGGCGGAGGGTCGCACCTCATAAGCTATCAGGCGCAGGTAACCGGCGACGACATCACCGGGTCGCGCATCGACAACCGGGTAGTGATTCTCTACAATCCCGAAGCGCCCATATACACGGCGACGGCGACCACCTGGATTAGCGTGCCTGACCTGAGTACTTCGCAGCTGGAGTCGAATCCCAATCCAGTGCGTCCGGGCAGAAAGGTGCACTATGTTGTAACCTTGCGAAATGAGGGCGCCGCCGGCCTGATTAGCGCCACGCTCAGGCTGCCGCCGGAGCTGGACCTGATCACGGATACATTGGTGAGCACCGCCGGCCAGCTAACCTTTGACAGCCGCATCAATCGCTACTCCTGGGTGGGCGAGTTGGCTGCCGGCGATGAGGCGCAAATCTCGATGTTTCTACAGGTCCCCTGGCAGCACTACCCGCGCTTCTGGCCGGCCAAACTGGTCATCTCCGATGGCGTAACTGCGCCACTGGTCCGTTCCGACTGGCTGGAGGTAGCGCCGATCCTGGGCTACTGGCCGATATTCTTTGGTAAGTGACAGAACTACAGGTCGCTTACCGCGAATTGCCAGGCATGTTTTGTCACATTGAGGGTGAAATCTCCGGGAACCCTTTACTGGTGAAGGAAGTGGGTGATGAACTTCAAGACGATTATTGAACCGTTTCGGATTAAGGTCGTGGAGCCAATTCGTTTCACCACCGCAGAGGAACGCCGGCTGGCGCTCCAGGCGGCCCGCTACAACCTGTTTCAACTGCGGGCTGAAGATGTGCTCATCGATCTGCTGACCGACTCCGGCACCGGCGCGATGTCCGCCCGCCAGTGGGCCGGCATGATGGTGGGCGATGAATCGTATGCCGGCGCGACCTCCTTTTACAGGTTCGAAGAGGCCGTGCAGGAGATCACCGGCCTGAAGCACGTAATCCCCACGCACCAGGGGCGGGCGGCGGAGAGAATCCTGTTTGGTTCTTTGCTTAAGCCGGGCGATGTGGTGCCGAACAACACGCACTTCGATACAACCCGAGCCAACGTCGAATATCGTCAGGCTACCGCCCTGGACATCCCGATACCAGAGGGACGGCAGCCGGCGCTCATCCACCCTTTCAAGGGCAATATGGATATCGGCGCGCTGGAACAGGTGCTGGAGGAGCATGCCGGACGCATCCCAATCGTCATGTTGACCGTCACCAACAACTCCGGCGGAGGACAGCCGGTGAGCATGGCCAACATTCGCCAGGCCTCGCAAGTGTGTCGCCGGCACGGCGTCCCTCTCTTTCTGGATGCCTGCCGTTTCGCGGAGAACGCCTGGTTCATCAAGCAGCGGGAGCCGGACTATGCTGAGAAGTCTCCCTTGGAGATCGCCCGCGAGATGTTTAGCCACGTGGACGGCTGCACGATGAGCGCCAAGAAGGACGGTATGGCCAACATCGGCGGCTTTCTGGCGCTCAACGATGATGAGCTGGCGCAGAAGTGCAAGAACCTATTGATCTTGACCGAGGGTTTCCCGACCTATGGCGGGCTGGCCGGCTATGACCTGGAGGCCATTGCGGTGGGCCTGGGGGAGGCGTTGCAGGAAGACTACCTGCGTTATCGCGTCCGCTCCGTTGCCTACCTGGGTGACATTCTCACCGCGAACGGTGTGCCGATCGTGCAGCCGCCAGGCGGGCACGCCATCTATATTGACGGCGGAAGCATGCTGCAAGACATGCCGGCCGGCCAATATCCGGCCTGGGCTTTGGCCAATGCGCTGTACTTGGCCGGCGGCGTGCGATCGGTGGAGATTGGCTCGGTCATGTTTGGCAGGCAGCCTGACGGCAGCGAAAAGCCGGCAGCCATGGAGTTGGTGCGCCTGGCTTTTCCCCGCCGGACCTACACCCAGAGCCACGTGGATTACCTGGCTGAAGTGATCCTATACGTCAACGAGCACAAGGAAAATATACCCGGCTACCAAATCGCCTGGCAGGCGCCCGTGCTGCGTCACTTTACTGTTCAGATGACGCCGGTGTGACCGGAGGACGTCAGCCTGTTGGATAGTCGTCTGAAACTGTCATCGCCGTCGCTACGACCTGTATCGCCTCTTCCATCGCTGTCTCCTCGATAAGGCGAGCGGCGACCAGCGCGTCAATGGCTTGCCGGGCGGCCTCGGCCCTAATCGTGTCCGCCAGGGCAACCGCGCGGGCAGCCTCCCGCGCTGCCTGTAGCTTTGCCGCATCGGCTAGCTGGATGGCCTGCATAGCGTTCACCTGCGCCTGAAGCTCCGCGCCAATCATCACCAGGGTTTCAGCAGTCAAAAAGCCCTGGGCCATCATGAAACCGTTGGCCTCTTGAACAGCCTGTCTAAATTCAGTCGCCCAGGTGTGCTCGATCATCAGGAATGCTGCCGCGCCGCCCCGCGGTAGTTGGCCGGCTACGTCTTGCACGTCGGCTGCGGACATCCCGTAACTGCGGCCTGCAGTTGCCACCGCCCATTCCAGCGAGCCGGGGATTGCGCCGGCCTCATCATTCGACCCGACGCTGATTAAGCGGTTGATGGCTGCGCCGAACTCCAGCCGCTCGTCCATGTTCAGGCCGGACATCTCCAGGGTGGTGACATTTCCGTCCAGATCCCTCCTCACAAACTGGAGGTCAATCAGCCGGATAATGCCGCTGTTCATCGCTTCAAGCAGCGCCGGCAACATCTTGCCGGTCGGCTGGAAATCCTCGAATCCCAGGGCAATGAGTTGTATCGGGCCAGTCGGCATATTGATATCTCCTCTCTCACGTTCCTAACATCGAAGCTGACAACCGCCAACACCCGGCGCCGCTGCCGATCAATGATAAGTCCGCGAGGCAATCCAGTAAAGCAACTCTTGGTCAATAGCCCTATGGGCGCACGCCCAATTGAAGCCCTTCCTTCACGGGGAACATTTCAATCTGGCGGCCCAGCGTCACGTTCACGGAAACACGGCTGGCTCGGGTAATGCTCTGCAGGTCCGCTTCCCCGGCCCGCAGCATTTCTCCTAGCCGACTATCAGTGGCGAGAATCGTTATCTCCTCAAGCGGTGCGCTCAACGCCAAATTGCGCTCGCTCTTATATCGGCGCACGGTCGTGGCAATGCCCAGCAGCGCTTCACCGGCCGCACGCGTGTCTTCGTCCGGCGCAGGAAGTCGCGGGTCAGGCGCCGGCCACCGGCTGCGGTGAATCGAACTCTGCGCGTCGTACAGTCCATGATAGATCGCTTCGGTCACGTATGGAATCAGCGGGGCAAAGTACTTCAGCGTCGCCAGCAAGACAGTGTGGAGAGTGAGTCGCGCTCCTTCCGCCGCTTCGCCGCCGGCATAGAGTCGCTGTTTGGCCATCTCCAGATAATTGTCCGCCAGGTCGCGCCAGAAGAACTGCTCCAACTCGCTTCGGGCGTTGGCGTAGTCGAATTGATCCCATAGCTCAGCCAGCCGATCTCCAAGCGCGAAGGTCTGCTGCAAGACCCAGCGATCCCCCAGGGTCAAGGCCGGCAGTTGTTGTTCCCGCGGGGGAGGGGCATATCCTTCCAGAAATCGGCCACAGAAGCCGGCCACGTTCCACAGTTTTGTGACCAGTTTCTGCCCGGCTTGCATACGCTCTTCGTCAATGGTCGCGTCTTTGCCCAGGCTGGTGCTGGCGGCCCAATATCGCACCGCGTCGGCGGAGTATGCTGCCATCGCTGATTCGGGCGACATTGGCCCGCCGCCTCTACTCTTGCTGATCTTCGCTGTTCCACCGGGCGATAAGGCCCAGCCGGAGATGGCTACCCTTTGCCAGGGAATCTGCCCAAAGTGAAAGTGCGATTTCACGATGGTGTAAAAGGCCCAGGTGCGGATGATCTCATGAGCCTGCGGCCGCAGACTAAAGGCGCGGATGATCTTGTGCAGCGACGGATCTTCGAAGTAACCGCCGGCTATCTGCGGGCTGAGCGATGAGGTCGCCCAGGTATCCATTACGTCTGTCTCCGGCTCGAACTGCTCTCCGCCGCATGCCGGGCAGCTTCGTCCGGGCGTTCGCTCCATCGGGTTTATGGGCAGCTCCTCTTTGCCGGCCAAGAGCATCTCTCCGCATCGGCTGCAATACCAGAGCGGGAAGGGGACGCCGAATTGCCGCCGGCGCGAGATGCACCAGTCCCAGGCCAGATTCTCTACCCACTGCCGGTAGCGATTCTTCATGTGCGCCGGACGCCACTCGATTTGTTCGCCGGCATCGAGGAAAGCCTGCTTGTGATCCAGCAGCCGGATGAACCACTGGCTGGTGATAATGTACTCTACCGGCGTATCACAACGTTCGTGCACCCGGATGGTCTGGCTGATGGGCGCCCGGCTCGCCAGGTTGCCGGCCTGCTCAATAGCTTCGACGATTGCCCGCCGGGCGTCCACCACGCTCAGGCCCGCGAACGCGCCCGCCGGCTGCCGCATCGTCCCGTCCGGCCCAATCGCCTGGATGATGGGTAATTGGTGGATACGCTGCCAGGCCACGTCCGTGGAGTCGCCAAAGGTGCAGCACATTACGATGCCGGTGCCCTTCTGCGGATCCGCCGCCGGATCGGCCAGGATGGGCACGGAGTGTCCGAAGAGGGGAACCTGCGCGCGCCGGCCCAACAGCGCGGCGGCTCGGGCGTCAGTGGGGTGAATGAAGATGGCCACGCAAGCCGGCAGCAGCTCCGGCCGGGTGGTGGCAATTGGCAGCATTTCGTTGTCCGCCAACTGGAAGTTCAGCGTGTAAAACGTGCTCTCGCGTTCCAGGTCATCCACATCCGCCTGGGCTATCGCCGTCCCGCAGGTAGGACACCAAATTGCCGGCGCTTCCTGGCGATAGACCAGCCCCTTGCGGACTAAGTCAATGAAAGACCACTGAGCCAGGCGCTGGGAACGATCGTCAATTGTGCGATAGGTGTAGCGCCAGTCTATAGAGAGGCCGAGTGACCGCCACAGCTCACGATAGAGTTGGGCGTACTCTTCTCCAGCAGTCAGGCAGAGTTCGACGAAGGAGCGGCGATCCATGCCCAATGCGCTTAAGCCGTGGCGCTTTTCGACCAGCCGCTCGGTCGGTAGACCGTTGTCGTCGAAGCCCATCGGGTAATAGACGTTGTCGCCGCGCATGCGCCGGTAGCGAGCAAAGAAGTCCGCATGGCTATAGCTGTATACATGGCCAAGGTGCAAGTTGCCGGAGACCGTTGGCGGTGGCGTGTCAATGCTGAAAATCGGCGCACTGCTGGAGCGGTCAAAATTGTAGATGCCGTTTTCGCGCCACCAATGAGCAATCGCCGGCTCGCTGATGCGCGGGTCATACTGTTTGGGCAGGGCCATCATTTACCTCCGGGTCTATCACAATTACGCCAAATACGCGCTCAAAACAAAAACCCTTCCGTCCTGATGAGGACGAAAGGGTCTCTTCCGCGGTACCACCTCAGTTCGAGCGCCGTTAACGGCGCTCGCACTCATCGCCCTGACTGACATCAGGACCTCGCTGTATCGGGCCTACCCGTGCCGGTCTACTTTCCGCACTCACCGCTCGGTGCGACGGATTTCTTCGGCAAGCAAGCCGGGCGACATTCAGCTGGGACCTCGCTTGCGGGCTTTCAGCCAAAGACCCGATCTTCTCTGTGCGCCGTCCACACGCTTACTCCTCCCGGCATCTGTATATTCAGTTGTTACTGCTTATTATAGGAGCGGAGGGGTGGCTGTCAAGGTTGGCGTAACCCCTCCTGCACAGTTAGTGATTCTCTCGCTAAATCTTTA
>CAYVQP010000095.1:0-14095 GCA_964452775.1 uncultured Ardenticatenaceae bacterium
ATCCGCGGGCGACCGCTCTTCGATTTACGCTTGAACGTCCACTTGTGGCGTACCAACTCTCGATGCCAACGCAGTACGGTCTCCGGCTGGAAGATGCGGACGACATTGCATAATTGGCCGGCAGGCCGCATGGTCGCCTTTTTGAGTCGGGATACCAGAATGGCTAGGATGAGCTTCTCAGTTCGGTTGGGTCTGATGCTCTGTTTCTGCTTACGTTCCAGGATAGCCAGCTGATGGCGCAAGATGAGGATTTCGAGGTCCTTCTCCTGCCCCGACGTACCACGGAGACGAACCATCAAAATCAGTGTGGAAAAGAGCTATGCCAGGATGAACCAACCCATCTATTCAGCATCTCCAGATTGAATTGAAGGTTGGATTCTACCAGAGCTTACCAGCCGATGCTGGCGGCTCTATTACCTCGAGTGGCTTGTCTTTGTTGAGGTTTTTGCACCCTACGGGCTTAGAAAGGGGATGATAAGCAGGCGCCGGCTGTCCGGCGTAAAGGCAACCTGGCTCACGGCAAACTCGCCGAACGGGGATTCTTCGTCGTCTTCTTCGCCGTCGTACGGGGGATTCAAGGCCCAGGTGGCGACGGCCTGCCACGAGCCGGTCTCACACAGCCGTAGCGTCCCGTGATCCTCATTCACCGCCGCCACGTATTGGCCGTCCGGGCTGAAACATACCTGGCTGATAACCCCGTAGCCGACTTCATTGACGTGGCCCCACAACGTCTCCGAATAGCCGTCTTCCACCGGGTCCAGGACAGCGCGGATGCGTCCGGTGACGCAATCCAGGATCTTCACTGTGTCCATGTCCGTCCCTATCGCCAGTAGCCGGCTGTCGGGACTGAAGGCCAGGGCTGAAGCCCACCCATCCAGAAAGAGCCGCTGTCGCAGTGTTCCGGTTCCTGGCTCCCAGAGGACGATGACCTCTGACCTATCCGTCTTATCACTGGAACTGGGCTGCAGGTTGGCGGCGACCAGGATATTGCAAGCCTCCACTGAAGCGGAAGGCAGCCGAAGGCTCTTCCGTTGCGGCAATGCGTATGTTGGCCCCGTCCTGACCCATCAAGATTGGTAGTCCAGTGTGATTATCTCCAACCGCCTGGTGGATAGACCGGAGTAAGGAGAATCTCACGAATTGATAGGATTGAATCAGCTAACCTGACCACCCCAACGGGGGTCTGGCGGTTGTTGTTTCTTTCATGCGGTAATTCTACCGCCTACTCCAGACCTTCTTCTCTATGGGTCGGTGATAATCTCATCTGACCACCGCTTGCCTAGAAGTTCAACTTTTTCTTGAAAGTTGAACTTTTACCTCGGCCGTGGCTCAGCCCAACCGCCCATCCTCCCGCGTCAAACCCGGAAAGGAGTTATTGTCGAAGCCGTCGTCCACGGCGCCGCGCCATGTACCGGCTCGCAGTTCCGCAGCCCCCGCGCCGATTCGCCGGCGCGCCCAAAAGGCTGCTACTCCCCAGGCCGGCGAAGCTGGTATAATGACCGGGCGGGGTATCCGGTCGGCGGGTAGACGGGCCGGGAGAGCCACCGAATGACGGGCAGGCGGCTGAGAACGCCGGCATAGCGGCAAGCGAGGCTGAATGGAGCAGGGTTCATTGTTTCCGGAGCTGACACTGACGGCGGCGCAGTTAGAGTCGCACCTGTGGCAGGCGGCCAATATCCTGCGCGGCTCGCCGGTTGACCGCACCGACTGGAAAAGCTATATCCTGCCTCTGCTCTTCTTCAAGCGCATTTGTGACGTGTGGGACGAGGAGTACGCCGAGACGGTCGCCCTGTATGGGGAGGATTTCGCCGACGAGCATCGCTTCGGCGTCCCGGGCGGCTGTCACTGGCGCGACGTGCGTGAGACCGCGACGAACGTGGGCACGGCGCTGAACAACGCGCTGCGCGGCGTCGAGGCGGCCAATCAGGACCATCTCTATGGTGTGTTCGGCGACGCCCAATGGACCAACAAGGATCGCCTGCCGGACTCCCTGCTGAAGGACCTGTTTGAGCACTTCTCCTCGCTGCAGCTGGGCAACAGCCGGGTGAAAAGCGACGTCATCGGCGACGCCTACGAATACCTGATTAAGAAGTTCGCTGACGCCACCAACAAGAAGGCCGGCGAATTCTACACGCCGCGCAGCGTGGTGCGCATGATGATTGACTTCCTCGACCCGCGCGAAGGGGAGAGCGTCTACGACCCGGCTTGCGGCACCGGCGGCATGTTGTTGGCAGCGGTGGCCCACGTACAGCAGCGCGGCGGCGATCCGCGCACCTTCTTCGGCCGGCTGTTTGGGCAGGAAAAAAACTTGACCACCGCCTCCGTGGCCCGCATGAACCTCTTTCTACACGGCATCGAGGACTTTGTCGTCGAGCGCGGCGACACCCTGCGCAGCCCGGTCTTCCGTGACCCGGCCACCGGCGGCCTGGCTACCTTCGATTGCGTGGTCGCCAATCCGCCCTTCTCGCTGAAGGAGTGGGGCCGCGAGATGTGGGAAAACGACCCCTGGGGTCGCGCCTTTGCCGGGCTGCCCACCGACAACAGCGGCGACTTCGCCTGGGTGCAGCACATGATTTGCTCAATGGCCCCCGTCACCGGCCGCATGGCGGTGGTCTTGCCGCAAGGGGCGCTCTTTCGCGGCGGGGTCGAGGGCCGCATCCGGCAAACGCTGCTGGAAATGGACCTCATTGAAGCCGTCATTGGCCTGGCCCCCAACCTCTTTTACGGCACCGGCCTGGCCGCCTCCATCATGGTCCTGCGCCGCCGCAAGCCGCCGCAGCGGGCCGGCAAGGTGCTCATCATGGACGCCTCGACCCTCTTCCGCAAAGAGCGCGCGCAAAACTACCTGGAGCCGGAGCACGCGGCGCAGATTGTCGGGTGGTTCGCCGCCTTCGCGGATGTACCTGACCGGGCGCGGGTGGTCTCATTGTCTGAGATTGAACAGGAGGAGTGGACCCTGAACATCTCCCGCTACGTATTGCCGCCCATTGGGGAGGACATCCCGCCCCTGACGGAGGCGATTGCCGATTTCAGGGCCGCCCTGCAGCGTGTGCGTGAAGCGGAGGAAGAGTTGCGCCGGGTAATGACAGAGGGTGGATGGCTGGAGCCTTGACAGAGGCCAAGATGTATCATATGATATCTTGGATGATACCATAAGCCAAGGCAGAGGTGTGACATGGCCCGCTATCCGCTGAATTTACCGCAACAACTCAAACAGGAGGCCGAAGACCTGGCCCAAAGGCAAGGCATCTCTCTCAATCAGTTCATCCTTTGGGCGACGGCCGAGAAGGTCGCCGCCCTCAATCAGCGATTGGACGACCCGCGCTTCCCGCAGGTCGCCTACCGGCGTGGCGCCGCCGGCATCCCCACCCCCGTCTTGCGCGGCACCGGCATTCGCGTGCAGACCATCGCCATCGCCCACTGGCAGTGGAACATGAGCGCCGCCGAAATTGCCGCCGAATACGAGCTGCCCGAAGCGCAGATTGAGGCCGCCCTGGCATTCTACGCCGCGCATCAGGCCGAAATCGACACCCATATCGAGCGCGAGGCCCGCCTTACCAGGGAAGCCCATGGCGAAAGCGCGACTGCATCTTGACGCCGACATCTCCTATCGTACCCTCCAAAAGGTGCTGCTTCAGCGCGGGCATGACGTCACCCGCACCCCCTGCGAGTGGATGGCGCTTGACGCGGATGACGAACAGCAACTGTTGCAGGCTTCCGCCCGCGGCCGCAGCGTTCTGACTTACAACGTAGGCGACTTCATGCGCCTGGCCCGCTCCTATCCTTCGCACGCCGGCATCGTCCTCGCCCACCAGCACGACTGGACGCTGCCCGCTCTGATCGCCGCCGTGGACGCCATGCTCACCGCCGCCACCGCCGAGGAGATGGCCGGCCGGGTGCGCTGGCTCAACGACTGGCGCGGCCGAGGCGAATCGCCATGACCGGCAGGTTATCCCAACAAGAACTCGAAAGCTATCTCTGGGGCGCGGCCAACATCCTGCGCGGCCTGGTCGACGCCGGCGATTACAAGCAGTACATATTCCCCCTGCTCTTCTACAAGCGCCTCTCCGACGTGTGGGACGAGGAGTACGCCCTGGCCTTCGAGGAATCCGGCGAGGAGGCCTATGCCCAGGACACAGCCAATGACCGCTTCATAATCCCCGACGAAGCCCACTGGGAGCAGGTGCGCGAGACTCCGAAGGAAGTCGGGCGGGCGTTGCAGACCGCCATGCGCGCCATCGAAGCCGCCAACCCCGACCGGCTGGACGGTATCTTCGGCGACGCCCCCTGGACCAACAAGGAGCGCCTGCCCGACCACACCCTGAAGAACCTGCTGGAGCACTTCTCCGGCCATACCCTCTCCCTGGCTAACGTCCCTGAGGATGAGCTGGGCAACGCCTACGAATTCCTGATTAAGAAATTCGCCGACGACAGCGGTCACACCGCGCAGGAGTTCTACACCAACCGCACCGTCGTCCACCTGATGGTGCAGATGTTGCAGCCGCGGCCCGGCGAAAGCATCTACGACCCCACCTGCGGCACCGGCGGCATGGTCATCTCCGCTCTCGACCAGGTCCGCCGCTCCGGCGGCGAGCATCGCACTCTCGGCCTCTTCGGGCAAGAGCGCAACCACATGACCGCCGCCATCGCCCGCATGAACCTGGCCCTGCACGGCGTGGAGGACTTTGCCGTCGCGCGCGGCGACACCCTGGAGCGCCCGGCCTTCACCGAGCGCGACCGCCTGCGGACCTTCGATGTCGTCCTGGCCAATCCCCCTTACTCCATCAAACAGTGGAACCGGGAAGCGTGGCAGAGCGATCCCTGGGGGCGCAATTTCCTGGGCACGCCGCCGCAGGGCCGCGCCGATTACGCCTTCTTCCAACACATCCTGAAAAGCATGGACCCGCAGACGGGCCGCTGCGCCATCCTCTTCCCGCACGGCGTGCTCTTTCGCAAGGAGGAGTCGGAGATGCGCCGCAAGCTGGTGGAGAGCGACCTGTTAGAGTGCGTGTTGGGGCTGGGGCCGAACCTGTTCTACAATTCGCCGATGGAGGCCTGCGTGGTCGTCTGTCGCAGCCGCAAGCCGGCTGACCGGCAGGGCCGGGTGCTGTTCATTGACGCCGTGAAAGAAGTGGCCCGCGAGCGGGCCATGAGCTTCCTCCGGCCGGAGCACCAGCAAAAGATTGAAGCTGCGTACGCGGGCTTTGCCGATGTCCCCGGCTTTGCCCGTGCCGCGACCCTGGCGGAAATCGCCGCGCAGGAGTTCAGCCTCTCCATCCCCCTGTACGTGCGCCGGACGACTTCGGACGGCGGAAACGGCGACGGGCGTGGCCTGCCGGAGCTTTGGGAGCAATGGGAGCAGGATGGGCGGCTGTTCTGGCAGGAGATGGATGCGTTGGTAGAGATGTTGGATAGTATCGTGAAGTAGTCGGTTCCAGGGATTGGAACTCTCAGTTAAGAAGCACTAAAGGGGTGAAGGCGCATGATTCCACGATTTTCTGTGATTGCATTTAGCTGTTTATGCGTTTTTATGTTGGCGAGCTGCACGCCGGGCTCGGATGAGGACGAATCGGCCACCGCCACTGCGATGGCGGTGGCCGCGGCACCTCACCTTACTGGCGTTGTAGCATTTGGATCACCTGAGATCCGGGATCTGCGGCCCACGAAAGAAGTGGTATCGAACTGCGCGGGCATCACCGAACCCGTTGTAAAGCATCCTATGTTTTCGTTAGAAGGCTCTCACTCAGTTGAGTGGTCGTTCGGCAGCGCAACAGGGATCGGACTGCAGATTGGATCAGATCTGTTGCCGGCGAAAGTCAGCCTGGAAGAGGTGCTGGAAGGTAGAGTCGCACAGGAGTTGACCCATGGCTTTCAGCAGGGAAACGCATGGGATCTGCCTGCTGAACCCGGCTACATTGTCACCTACGAGATCATGTGGCACGAGGTGTGGCAGCCAGGTTATGTTGATGCTACGTTTTTGGAGCCTGAGCCCGAGATACTGCGAATTGACGTCAAGTATCGGACAGGCGTCCAAAGTGAAATTGTCGGGCAAACGTCCGTCCTTTGCGATGATTCGTTAGGGGCAGAGGCCACTCAACCGGCGACCGGCAATTCCGGCGCGGAAACGGTGGTTTCAAGTACGGCGGTGTCGCGTGTCAGCCAGTTCAGGCTGTGCAATGTAGATCTAGGTGGCGACACGTTCGCTCAGACGGACATAAACTCTGGAGTTACGCGCATTGAGATGTTGCCACCGGCGCAGGTCTTTTTCATCAGCGCGGACCCGACAACGATCACCTTCTCGCCGGGAAGCGGCCTGTCTCCTATCTCGTCTGAGGGCGACGCTCATCTTGTTATTCTGGGCCGGGACGTGCCCGGTCTTGAGTGGATCGAACTCAATCCTGGGCTCCGCTACTCAGCGTGCATTTACTCGCCAGATCTGTTCTTGGGGGCCAAATCCGAAGCCGATCATGATATGGATGTCAAAGAGGCGGGAGGCAACGAATCCGCGTACTATTACATTGATCAACAAGATGTCGAGTTAATGCGATTGTTCCCTACAAACGTGGAGGGCGTTGGTGGACAGGAGATGATCGCTCGGGTTGAGTTTGAAGTCTTTGCCAATCTCTCATGGCAGGATACTGGGGTGATCATCAGTCTGGGTGACACTGTCCGAGTAATCTGGGACGGCAACAGCAGATGGCGGGGAATCAACTCAGGGGACTTCAGTGATCCGCTGGGCGGATTCGGTGACCCGAACGCCGAGTATGCGTGTGAACCCTTGCTGTCTGCTGAGGAAGCCGGCTGGAATGCCCTGGTTGCGAAAGTCGGGGAGAACGGTATTGTCACGAATCCCTTTAAGGTTCCGCCGTCAGGTCAGGGGAAGCTGTTCATGGCCATGAACGATTGTGACCAACAAAGGTACGACAATGAGGGCAGCGTCGTTGTGACGATAGAAGTAAGGCGATAAGTTAATCGCTTGCTGCGATGACCAATGGGTGAACCTGACGACTCAACACATACACACGTTTGACGAGATTCCGTATCTTGCCACGGAGCAGGATGGGCGGGTGTTCTGGCAGGAGATGGATGTGCTGTTGGCGAGTCTTGATGAGCTTATCCAGGAACTTGAATCAGCCGAGTGATCTTGAGCATCCAAAGGAGGCGCGAAGGTGAGCGGCAAACGAGGTAGTATGGCCAGCCTAAAGGTACTGTGCGCTAGCATGTTGTTTGGGTTTCTAATCCTGACTGGTTGCAGTCCCTCTGGAGTGGACGAGACTTCTGAAGCGATCGTGGACATCTTTGTTTTTCCAGGTGAACCAGAACTACGCCTGTTATCAGAGGAGCCTATTCAGCAAAACAATTGTGAAGGCAGCGCCGAGACTTCACAGACCTTAACTAGAGAGCATACGGTGTTGTACTCTCTGGAACTTGGGCTCGGCATTGAGGTTTCTGCGGATGGTCGCGCCAAAATCCCTGAAATCGGGGAAGTCGGGGTCGGGGTTGAGGTCGCGGAAACTTACAAGGTGAGCTATGGTCGAGAAGTGAGTCTAAGTCGGGCAATAACCGTCGCTGCAAAAGAAGGTACCAACATTCAGCACACTATTCGACAATATGAAGTGTGGGAGACAGGGGAGATTCTCATTGTCGCCGGCAGTATCAATAAGAGATTGCCGTATAGCTTTCGGCGCGATTTCAGTATCGAACAGTTACCACCAGCAAACATTGGTTGCCCCGCCTCAGATAGTTTGACTCGACCAGCCACTGAAAGTGTCCAATCAGCTGAGACATTGACAGGCCAGCCGCCGGAACAACCTTTGCAAGTGACTGAAGAGTCATCCACTGGTTTGACTCCGAGCCAAAGCGCGATTCGTCCCCATACAGCTTTTTCGGCCGGAGACGGGGTCTTCGCAAACGTTACTGTTTCAGATGGTCAGGCGGAACTCTCCTCGTCCGACCTAAGCACAAGTCACCAACACATACAACGGATTCGGCGTGAAGAACAGCCATCTGGCTGCGACACGGCCTTCTATGCATCGGACAAAATCTGGGTAACAGGTACGCCAGGAATGAGGCTCACGCTTGATGGTCAGGTAGTGGGAACGTATCGCATTGCTCCAGACTCTCATGGTTTCATGCTCGACATGAGCATTGAAGTAGGTCAGGAGATTTGTGCAGTCGATTATGGACCTGAGGGCTTCTCAATCATTTTCGGGCCGGATGTTTACTATCATTATGACAGCTATTGCCATAGGGGCTTCTGCTAAGCAACAGTCACCAGTGACCATGCCCGCGAGTGTCTGAGGGAAGTGGAGGTCGCCTGTTTCGTTTCGGCACATAGCGACATTTCTCTTAAGCATTTGAAGGCAGCTCGGTTGAAGCCATCTGTCAAGCCTCCAGAAGTTGGACGTCCCAGCGAGGTTTCGAAGTAGGACACAATGAGCGAACTTGAGGAGAGATTTCACGAAGCGATGGTCGAGATTTACCGGGCGGCCCTGCGCGAGTGCAATTACAAGGCGACTTACTTCTTGCGGATGGTCGAGCAAGACGGCGGCGTGAAGGCGGCGAAGCGGCTGCTGGCCGGCCACGACCCGCAGAGCGGCTTCACCACACTTTGGGAGTGCAAGCGGCTGGACCTGACCGTCGAGGCGCACGTAATCAGGCCGGAGTACGCCGAGCTATTTACGGCCGATGAAATCGATTCGGCCCGGCGGCGGCTGACCGACTACGGATACAAATTCGACGTATGAGTGACCACAGCGATTGGAGGCGCGTCCGCTTTGGCGACGTGGTCCGGCAGGTCAAAGAGAGGGTAGACCCGCAATCATCAGAGTTGGCCCGCTACATTGCCGGCGAGCACATGGACACTGACGATCTGCGCATTCGACGCTGGGGCGAAATCACTGACGACTACCTGGGTCCGGCTTTCCACATGAGGTTTAGGCGGGGGCAAGTGCTTTACGGTTCGCGCCGAACCTATCTGCGGAAGGTAGCAGTACCGGATTTTGAGGGTATTTGCGCCAACACCACCTTCGTTCTGGAACCTATGGACCCAACCGACTTGCTTCCAGACATGCTTCCGTTCATCATGCAGACCGAGGCGTTTCACGACCACTCAATCAAGCAGTCGA
The DNA here is from genome assembly GCA_964452775.1 of uncultured Ardenticatenaceae bacterium. Classification (GTDB taxonomy): domain Bacteria; phylum Chloroflexota; class Anaerolineae; order Promineifilales; family Promineifilaceae; genus JACKCB01. Next base: position 9,129 of record CAYVQP010000095.1, read on the forward strand.
AAGGCTCGGTCAATCCTTATGTCAACTTCTCCGACCTGGCATGGTACGAGTTTGCGCTGCCGCCGGTGGAGGAGCAGCGCCGGATTGCAGAGCTTCTTTCCGCATCCTGGAACAGCGTTGAGCAGCATCTCCTATCAGAAGTGGCGCTTTCAAGCTGTGAGATTGCCTTTCTCAATGAGTCAGTACGAGAGTTGCAGCGCACAATGCACATGGCACCTCTTGCAAACTTGCTTAGCGGTATTCCAGAAAGCGGTTGCTCCGCGCCGCCAAGCACAAAGTACTCAGGACATTGGGTACTTGCGCTGAATGCCCTGTCCAGCTTTGGATATGTGGAGGGTCAGCTCAAGCCAGTGGAGCCAACCTCAGAAATGAGGGCTGCGCTACTGACTTCTGGTGACCTTCTGATTTCAAGGTCAAACACACGCGAGAGAGTTGGATTCGTTGGAATATACAACGGAGAGTACGATGGGTCAGTGTCGTTTCCTGATACCATGATGCGGATTCGCCCTAATCTTGAACTGATTTCAGGCCAATTTCTGGAAATGCTCCTTCAGTCGTCTCCAATACGGCAGAAAATCATGACGATTGCAGCAGGGACAAGCGCCAGCATGAAGAAGATTAATCGGCAGACATTATTAGGAATTAGGCTGCCGCTCGTTGAACAACACGAACAGGAGGCGATGCTAGAGAACAGGAAGTTTCTGCGATTTCAGCGAACGACTCTGGCCGCGCGAGGTAGACAGGCGAGCAAGTTACACAGGCAACTGCTCCAAACAACACTAGGACAGTGAGGCCAATGCGATGAGCACATTTGATGAGGCTAACTCCGTTGAGCACTTTGTGCGCGACTTACTGTGCGGCAAGCAACCGGCTATCACGGTAGTCGCCGAAACCCCGCCGGCCTACCACGCCGGCGTCAGCAACCAGGGCGCCGGTTGGCAGTCTGCCCGGCCATGGACGCCGGCCCGGAGTCCGCGAGAATAAACGGCCAACTATCGGATATACTTTAGGGTGGAGGTGATGCAATGTCCACTATTACAGTCGAAGTACCCGAGCAGGTGCAGCAGGCGCTGAATCGAACCCAGGGCGAAATCAGCCGAGATGTCCGGCTATACGCTGCGCTCATGCTCTACCAGCTGGGCAAGCTCTCCAGCGGTATGGCCAGTCAGTTAGCCGGCATTCCCCGGGTGGAGTTCCTATATCTTTGCGGCGAGTACGGCATCTCCGTCTTCCAGTACACGCCGGAGGAGTTAGAAGCCGAGCTGGCAGATGGCTGATGCGATCATTTGTGATGCGACGGTCTGGCTCTACCTGGGTCTCCTAAGTCAGGTCGACCTGCTAAATCGCCTCTACGACCGGGTCATTACCACGGAGACGGTTTGCCGGGAGTTGGACGCCGGTCGTTTGAATCGCCAGAACATTCTTGACCCCCGCCATCTGCCGTGGGTCACGCTTGTCGAAGCGGAAGCACAATCCATTGCCGCTTTACCGGAGAATCGTCTCGGTCCTGGTGAGCAATCCATACTGGCCTATGCGCTGGATCATCACATTCCTATCGTTGGCCTGGATGATCGCCAGGCGCGCGAGTTTGCCGGTCGGCTGGGCCTACACGTGATCGGCACAGTCGGGCTCTTGCTCAAGGCAAGGCGCGACGGTCTCTTGATGTCGTTGCGGCCGCTGCTGACCCAATTGCGGCAAGAAGGCTTCTACCTCAGCGAATCGCTTGAGGAGTTTGCCTTGCGCCAGGCGAACGAGGCGTGATGACCCATTTCACCGAAGCCAACGCAGTCGAGCACTTTGTCCGGGACCTGCTCTGCGGCAAGCAACCGGCCGTCGCCGTCCTCGCCGAAACCGCGCCCGTCTATCACGCCGGCGGCAGTAAGCAGGGCGCCGGCTGGCAATTCGCCCCCGCCGCCGCCCTCCCGCGCCAGCTCACCGACGTCTTCGTCGAAGCCTACCTCCGCGACGCCCTCATCCGCCTCAACCCCGATATCGCCGCCGATCCCCACCGCGCCGATGAAGTCATCCACAAGCTGCGCGCCATCGTCCTCAGCGTGCGTAGCGACGGCCTCATCCGCGCCAACGAGGAGTTCACCGCCTGGCTGCGCGGCGAGCGCTCCATGCCCTTCGGCCCAAACCACCAGCACGTCACCGTCCGCCTGATTGACTTCGACGACCTCTCCCAGAACCACTTTCTGGTCGCCACGCAGTACAAATTCCGCGTTGGGCCGGTGGAGCGCCGCGCCGACCTGGTCCTGCTGGTCAACGGCCTGCCCCTGGTCATTGTCGAGGCCAAATCGCCCGTCCGCCAGTCGGTTAGCTGGTTCGACGGGGCGCTGCAGATTCACGACGACTACGAGCGCCATGTGCCCGAGCTGTTCGCCCCCAACGTCTTCAGTCTGGCCACCGAGGGCAAGGAGCTGCGCTACGGGGCGGTGCGCATGCCCGTCGAGCTGTGGGGCCCCTGGCGGCCAGAGGACGTCAAGTTCGGCGGCACGTTGGTGGACATCAAGAAGGCCATTACCTCCCTGTTGCGGCCGGAGGTAGTGCTCGATATCCTGGCCCACTTCACCCTCTTCGCTACCGACAAGAAGAAGCGCCGCCTGAAAATCGTCTGCCGCTACCAGCAATACGAGGCCGCCAACGCCATTGTCGAGCGCGTGCTCGCCGGCGGACCGCGTAAGGGGTTGATCTGGCACTTTCAAGGCTCCGGCAAATCGTTGCTGATGGTCTTCGCTGCCCAGAAGCTGCGCCTGCAACCGGCGCTGAAGAACCCCGCCGTGCTCATCGTCGTGGACCGCATTGACCTGGACGCGCAGATCAGCGCCACCTTCCACGCCACGGACATCCCCAACCTGGTCAAGGCCGAATCGCGCGAGACCCTGGAAAAGTTGCTCACCCAGGACACCCGCAAGGTGATCATCACCACCATCTTCAAGTTCGCCGAGGCTGAAGGCGTGCTCAACGAACGCGACAATATCATCGTCATGGTGGACGAAGCCCACCGCACCCAGGAAGGGGACCTGGGCATGAAGATGCGCGCCGCCCTGCCCAACGCCTTCCTCTTCGGCCTGACCGGCACGCCCATCAACCGCGCCGACCGCAACACCTTCTACGCCTTCGGGGCCGTTGAGGACCCCAACATGTACATGAGCCGCTATGGCTTCGAAGAGTCCATCCGCGACGGGGCCACCCTGCCCCTGCACTTCGAGCCGCGCCTGGTCGAGCTGCACATTGACCGCGACGCCATTGACCGCGCCTACCTGGAGCTAACCGGCGGCCTCTCCGACCTGGAGCGCGAGCAATTGTCCCAGGCCGCCGCCCGCATGGCCGTGCTGGTCAAGGCGCCGGGGCGGGTGGACCGCATTTGCGCCGACATCGCCCATCACTTCCAGGAGACCGTGCAGCCCAACGGCTTTAAGGCGATGGTGGTCACCTATGACCAGGAAAGCTGCCTTAGCTACAAGGAGGCCCTCGACCGCCATCTGGAGCCGGAGGCCAGCGAGATTGTCATCTCCGTCTCCGGCAAGGAGCGCGAAGACAAACGCTACCGCCCCTACAAGCGCGACCGCGACAGCGAAGAGAAGCTGCTCGACCGCTTCCGCGACCCCAACGACCCCCTGCAAATCCTGGTGGTCACCGCCAAGCTGCTCACCGGCTTCGACGCCCCCATCCTGCAGGCCATGTACCTGGACAAGCCGCTGCGCAATCACACCCTGCTGCAGGCCATCACCCGCACCAACCGCACCTACGGCAACAAGAAATCGCACGGCCTGATTGTTGACTACCTGGGCGTATTCGACGAAGTCGCCCGCTCGCTGGAATTCGACGAAGAGGGCTTCCGGCAGGTCGTCTCCGACATCGCCAACCTGAAGGTCCGCCTGCCGGGGGCGCTGGACAATTGCCTGGCCTACTTCCCCGGCGTGGACCGCGCCCTGGAAGGCTATGAAGGTCTGATGGCCGCCCAGGATTGCCTGCCCAACAACGATGTGCGCGACCATTTCGCCGCCGATTACAGCTATCTCTCGCGCCTGTGGGAAGCCGTCTCGCCGGACCCCATGCTCAGCCAGTATGAAAGCGACTACCGCTGGCTGTCGCAGGTATACGTCTCCGTTCAGCCCACCACCGGCGCCGGCGCGCTCATCTGGCACGCCCTCGGCGCGAAGACCATTGACCTCATCCACCAGCACGTCCATGTGGGGGCCGTCCGCGATGACCTGGAGCGCATCATCCTCGATGCCGAGCTGCTGGAGGCCGTCCTGGGTTCGCCGGACCCGGGGACGAAGGCGAAGGAAATCGAAATCAAAGTCGCCCAACGCTTGCGCCGGCACATGGGCAATCCCCGCTACCGCGCTCTTTCCGAACGGCTGGAGTCGTTGAAGGAGCGCCACGAACAGGGCCAGTTGCACAGCATCGAATTCCTCAAGCAGTTGCTCGACCTGGCCCGCGACCTGCTGGAGACCGAACAGGAGACGCCGCCGGAGGAGGACGAGGACCGCGGCAAAGCGGCCCTCACCGAGCTGTTTGAGGCCGTGCGCACCGAGGAGACGCCGATCGTCGTCGAGCGCATTGTCGCCGACATAGACGAGATCGTGCGCGTCGTCCGCTTTGACGGCTGGCAGACCACCTCCGCCGGCGAGCGTGAAGTGAAGAAAGCCCTCCGCCGCACCCTCTTCAAATACCGGCTGCACCAGGAGCAGGAGCTGTTCGAGAAGGCATACGGGTATATCCGGCTGTACTATTAAGGGGGTGGATGAGACCGCCAAAAAACGGGGGCAAACTTAACGAGCTCCGTCAGGAGTCAATGAGTAACAACGTCATCGCTTTCGAGGCGTCCATTACGTGTGGCCCGTGAGTTACCCTGGTGACCTCCAGTAGCCCCTGGTTTTTGGTGGTCTCCCCTGTTCAGAGACCAATTTTTTTCGGGTGCTGACAAGCATTACTCAACAACTCAGGGGCGATCTGGC
>CAYVQP010000096.1:0-13843 GCA_964452775.1 uncultured Ardenticatenaceae bacterium
GGAGATTGATCATGAGACAAATCGCAGCGCGTATTCATATGGGTCTGGCCTGGCTGATCTTTCTGGGCGGCTTCGTGGCTCTGTACCTGATTGGCGTATCAGTGTTTGGCGGCGGCGAGGCTACAACGCATGGGGCTTTCGGCCGCACCCTGTTCGTGGTCTCTTTGGTGATGTTGATCGTTTCCCTGCTGTGCCATAGTAGCAAGCTAAACGTGGGACTTTCCGTCCTGGTGCCGGTCATGCTCTTGATGCAGGGTGTGTTTGTGTACCTGCCTGCTTTCACGCCGGCCATCCGAGCGCTGCATGTGCTGAATGGGCTGGCGATCATGGGCATCTGTTATTCGCTGGCGAATGGCCGGGCGAAGGCGGTGGTGGTGAGTAAACAGCCGGTAGCCGCCAGCACCTATCAGGCAACGGATTAAGCGGCCTTGTTGCCGGCTGGTGTGGTTGCACCGTCGCGAACTGCAGTTGCCGGGAGAATTGGTGAATCTTCATCGTTTGGCGCGTCCTGGTGTACCAGGACGCGCCAGGGATGTCGCGGCTACGCATTTCGGAAAGGTTGATTGGAGGTGTAACATGGCCAGAACAGGACACACAGTCGAAAATCCGGCAACCGGCGATCGCGTTGTCTTCCGGCAAACGGCCGCTGAGACCGATGGCGAATTGCTGTAAATAGAGTATATTGTTACTCGCCTGGAGAAAGAGCCACATATTCCACTGCACATTCACCTGGTCAGCGAGGAATGCTTTGAAGTGCTGCAAGGCAAACTGGGGGTCATAATCGGCAAGGCGAAAAGCCGGAAAACCCTGGATGTGGGTGAATCAATCCGGATTGCGCCCGGCACGCCCCACACATTCTGGAACGCCGGCGATGATGCCCTGCATTTCCTCACCGACATCAGGCCGCCGGGAGCGTTTCAGACCTACTGGGAGACGACTTTCGGCCTGGCCGGCGACGGAAAGGTCAATGCGCAGGGCTTGCCGAATTTCTGGCAGTTGATGGTGCTGGCGACTATTGCGGACAGCTACGCGGCCGGCGCGCCTCCGGGTCTGGTCAAAGCGATTGTCGCCATCCTGGCTCCTATCGGCCGATTGCTCGGCTATCGAGACCGCTACCCGCAATACAGCGATTGAACGCTTATTAACGCGCTGTGCCCGCGGCTCTTGAAGCTTGAGCAGCGGCTGGAGCGCGAATGGACGTGTAAGGCCCTACGATATGGGAGACAGACGATAGAATCGCCGCTTGTGACCACAGACGTCCTGGAGAACAGCGAACTGGGCGCCCGTACCGTGCCCGAGTCGGCGCCTGAATCCCGCTGGTTCCGGCTGGGTATGGCCGCCGCCTGGGCTGCTATCGTCGCTCTGTGGGCAAGCTGGCTGCTGGGCGCCCTGTTGTTCGTGCGCGCCATTTACACCGACCTGGATTCGGTTTACGACTGGCATGAAGTGTGGACGGGTGAATCCATCCGCGCCGCCTCCGCCGGCCTGGGCGTCCCTCCGGCCACCTTCGCCTGGTTTTTCATTGGAATGGAGCTGGCCCTGGTCACCACGTTTGGCGTGGCCGGCGTGATCCTTTTCCGGCACAAGCGAGACTGGTTCGGCGCATTCCTGGGAGTATCGCTGGTGCTGATTGCCACGCGCATTGGCGGCCCGGTCACCTTCATCTTGCACGATGAGTGGCCCATACTGGAGCAGCCGTTCGAGTTTCTCAGCGGCCTGGCCTTTGTGGCCTTTGGCGCGCTCCTCTACCTCTTCCCGGACGGCCGCTTTGTTCCTTCCTGGTCGCGCTGGCTGCCGCTGCTCGTGCTCTTGTTGGTGGTGTGGGAGCGCCTGTTCGGTTTGCCAATGCAGCTCATCACGGTTCTCTCCTTGATCTACCTGGCCGCTGGTCTGGGAGGGCAGGTGTACCGCTATCGCCGCCTATCTGACGTGGTGGCGCGCCGGCATGTGCGTTGGATCATCGCCACGTTTGCCGCGTTTACGCTGATCGTCGTCGTCGCCAATCTACTTGCGCCCGAGGCGATGGCGATGACGCGCCCGCCAACTCCCCGGGATTTGTTGGCGAATCTCATCGTGAGTCCGGCAATAACGATTGCCTCCATCGCCTTCGTCGTCGCCCTGGCAGTCGCCGTTCTGCGGGATGGTCTGTACAACCTGGATGTACTGATCAACCGGGCGCTGGTGTATGGCGGGCTGACAGTGTTGATTACGGCCGTTTACGTTTTCCTCGTCGTCGGCGCGGGAATGCTCGCCGGGCAGGGCAGCGCCCTTGTGGGGCTGTTGGCGGCCACTGTGTTGGTGTGGGTGGGGATGCGACCGCTTCATACGCGCTGGCAGGCAGTGGTTAGCCGGCTGGTTCCTCTCCCCACTGCGTCCAACGTCACCGCCGTCACGCCGGACGACGAGAGACGCCTATCATTGACGCAGCGACGAATCATCCGACTCTCATTGGTTGCAGCCGGCGTGCTGACCATCGGCCTGCTCTGGCAGGGTTGGCGGCTACACATTGAATACTTTGCGCTGCTACCGGCGTTCTCTCTGGCTTATCTCATCGTGGGCGGCATCATTGTGCTGCGCCGGCCGCCGAACCGGGTTGGCTGGCTCTGCGCCTTTGTCGCCCTGGTGGCCATGCTGACCGCAGGTACACAGATTGTTCAAGCCAGGATCTTGTTGTCACCCACGGCCACCCCGTACCAGCTCGCACTCATCACCTGGATTCGCCTGTTCCTTCACCCCCTGCTCATTGTACCCATCTTTGTTTTCCTGCCCCTCTTGTTTCCCACAGGCCAATTCCTCACCCCGCGTTGGCGGCAGTTTGGCCGGATTGTTGTCCTGTTGGTGGCCCTGCTTTCAACTCTCTTGCTCATCCGGCCCGGCCCAATGTTGGCGATCGGTGCAGACTGGCAGCTTACCAATGACAACCCATTTGCGCCGTCCCTGCCGGCGCTGGACGCTTTGCCCGACGCTCGCACGTTGGATGCGATCACCTCCTATGTCATCTTAACAGCCTCCCTGATCAGCATCAGCTCGCTCATTTTGCGCTGGCGGCGGAGCGGCGGCGAGACCCGGCAGCAGATCAAGTGGGTGGTCTATTTTCTGGGCGTCGTCTTTCCGGTCTTCATCCTGACTGAGCTGTTCGTCACCCTGTTTCCGCCGGCGCAACAATCAACGGGCGAGATGCTTTACCTGCTGATGGTGTCCATCACCTTTATCGGCTTTCCAGTGGTCATCGGGCTGGCGATTCTGTACGCTCGCCTCTACGATATTGATATCGTCATTAATCGGACGCTGGTCTACGGGGGCTTGACGGCCGCCATTCTCGCCATTTACATCTTTATTGTTGGCGGCCTGAGCCTGCTGTTCCAATCCCAAAACAGCCTGCTCATCTCCTTGCTGGCTACCGGCCTGATTGCCGTCTTGTTCCAGCCCATCCGCCACCGCTTGCAGCACGGCGCGAACCGTCTGCTCTACGGGGAACGGGACGACCCATACCGGGTGTTGTCCCAATTGGGGCGGCATTTGCAGGAGACAACCGTGCCCGGCGAGACCCTGCCGGCGATCACCGCCACCATTTGCCGGACGCTTAAGCTGCCGTATGCCGCCATCGCCCTGCAAACGGCCGACGGCGAACGGCGCACGGTCGCTTCAACGGGACAACCCACCAAAATCGTCGAAGAATGGCCGCTGCAACATCAGGGTGAAGTAGTCGGCTGGCTCGTCGTCTCCCCGCGCACGCCGCAAGAGGGGTTTACGGAGCGAGAGCGGCAACTGCTGGCGGACATCGCCGGGCAGGCCGGGGCGGCCGCCTACGCCGAACGGCTCACTTCCGCCCTGCAACTCTCCCGCGAGCGGCTGGTGCTGGCCCGTGAAGAGGAGCGCCGGCGCATCCGCCGCGACCTGCACGACGAGCTGGGCCCCAGCCTGGCCAGCCAAACATTTGCCCTGGACGCCGCCCTGGAGCTGCTGGAGACGGACCCGCAGGCCGCCGGCCCTGTGTTGGCCTCGCTCAAATCACAGAACCAGGAGCTCATCGCCGACATCCGCCGGCTGGTGTATTCGTTGCGCCCGCCAGCGCTCGACGAGTTGGGCCTGCTGGCCGCTTTGCGGGTGCACGTCAGCCAGATCGCGCCGGAGGGACATGGATTGCAGGTAAAGGTCACGGCCACGCCCGAACCCTTGCCGTCCCTGCCGGCGGCCGTGGAAGTGGCCGCTTATCGCATCGCTCTGGAGGGCATCACCAACGTCGTCCGCCACGCCCGGGCGCAGCGGGCGGACATATGCCTGGCGCTGGCCGCGACCGGCCTCACCATCACCATCTCCGATGACGGCACAGGACTGCCGGCAAACCATCGCCCCGGCGTGGGTCTGGCCTCGATGCGCGAGCGGGTGGAAGAATTGGGCGGTGCGCTTCATGTGGAAACTGTCGCCGGCGGCGGCGCGCAGATTACCGCTACATTGCCGCTGATTCAGACAGCCGGAGCGGACGAGATGGGCGCGGCAACGAGGGCCAATCGAAGATCGGCCCAATGATATGGGAGAGCGCTGGATGAGCGAGACGATTCGAATACTGGTGGCGGATGACCACAAGCTGTTTCGAGAGGGGTTGTGCGCGTTGCTGAGCACGGCGGCGGGCACGACCGTTGTCGGCGAAGCGTCCACGGGAGTGGAGGTCGTCACCCAGGCGGAAGCATTAACGCCGGACATCATTCTGATGGATATCATGATGCCGGACATGAGCGGCATTGAGGCCACTCGCCGCATCCTGGCTGACAATCCGCAAACCGGCATTATCATGCTGACCATGCTGGAAGACGACGACTCGCTTTTCGCGGCAATGTGCGCCGGAGCGCGGGGTTATATCTTAAAGGGGGCGGACAAGGCAGAAGTGCTGCGGACGGTGCAGGCAGTGGCCGGAGGGCAAGCGCTATTCGGCCCGGCGATTGCGGGCCGGCTGACGGCGTTCTTCCAGCGAGGAGGAGCAAGGGACACGGTTGTAACTCCCTTCCCCGAACTCACCGATCGCGAACGCGAGCTTCTGACTCTCATTGCCGAGGGGCGGAACAACCAGGAAATCGCCGATCACCTGCATATCAGCGCCAAGACGGTCAGCAATCACATCTCCAATATTTTCAACAAGCTGCAGGTAGCCGACCGCGCGCAGGCAATCGTCAAGGCGCGGGATGCCGGACTGTAGAAACCTGGCAGGTCTCTGAGACCTGCCAGGTTTTATCCAGCGAAATGCCGGCCCAGGAAATCGAGGGCGATCTCCGGGTGGTTCACGACATATTGATAACCGCCGAAGCGCTCGTCGCTGGGCACAAGCGCCGGCCCCTCGGCGCGGGCGGTCATCGCCGCCATATGCCCGACGTTGCTGGCGCTGCCCCAGCGATCGCCGTCGCCCTGCACATACAGCACCGGCGTCTTGCCGCTACCCGCCGCGGCCAGCAGGGGCTCAATGGCGTTAAGCCGCATGCCGCTGGCTTGCGCATACATCAGGTCAACCAGCGCCAGGACCGGCCGGCCGAAAGGACCCAGGACGTCCGATGCGAAGCGGCCGGCGAATAGCCGGACGCTGACCGGCTGCACCGCCACCACAGCCCGCAACGGAGCGCCGCGCGACAGCGCGTACAGCAGGGTATTCGCCCCCATGGAGAAGCCGATAGCCGCAATACGGTGCGGGTCAACATCTTCCCGCCCGGCCAGGTAATCGAGCGCGCCCAGGACGTCATTCGCCTCGGCCAGGCCAAAGGTGACCGGCCCGCCGGCCGCGCTTTGCCCGTGATTGCGCAGGTCAAAGCTGAGCACATGGTAGCCGGCTCCTTGCAACGAATGGGCCAGACGCAGCAAGTCCACCTGCTTGAAGCCGCTCACATTGCCCAGCAGGTGGTCTGCGCCCTCGCCGAGCCGATTCCAGGGCCAGCCGTGCACCAGCACCACCGTTCCCCTGGAGGCGGGCCCGGCCTTGATGAACCAGCCGGAGAGGCGTATGCCGTCGCTGGCTGGGAAGTCGACATCTTCGTAGGGCAGGCCGGCATCTTCCGGCGTGGCCCACAGCGGTTGGCGCACGGGGCGAACCAGCTGCCGGTAGAAGAACAGCGCCGTCCCAATCAGGGCAGCGGCTACCAACCCGGCAATCAGCAGAAATATCTGAACCGCACGACGAAACAGAAGCATTTAGCCCTCCTTAAACCCCGCAGGTCAATCCGCGCATGGCTCAGCCTACTTTGGACCTCAAAAAGACCTGCGGGGCTTTGTCATCATTTGGCGAGAAGAGCGCTCAGTACGCGCCCAGTTCACGCAACCTCTCGTCGCTGATCCCGAAGTGATGGGCCAGCTCGTGGAGCACGGTCCGGCGCACCTGCCGGCGCAACGCCTCTCGCGACGAGCCGGCCGCCTGTTCAATTGGCCCTTGATAAAGGGTAATGGTGTCCGGCGCGACAAGCGAGTAGCCGCTGGTCCGCTGGGTCAATGGGATGCCGCTGTACAGCCCCAGCAGCGTATGTCCCGGCGGGACGCCGGCATGGTTCAGGTCAGCGCTGGTGGGCCAGGGTTGGACGAGCACGACCACGTTGCTCATCTTCTCGGCGAAAATCGCCGGAAGCTCCACCAGCGCTTCCACGACCAGTTCTTCGAACTCGGCCTGCGGCAAGAGCATTAACGCTCGCCCTCGACCAACTCGACCAGGAAAGTCAACGTAGCGCCGGGCGGAATGAGGTCGCCATACCCATCTTCGCCGTACCCCAGCTCAGGTGGGATGACCAGCAGGCGCTTGCCGCCGATGTTCATCGTGGAGATCCCTTCTTCCCAGCCGGGGATAGCGCCGCCGGAACCGATGACATAGGGGATAGGCGTGCCACGACTATATGAACTGTCGAAAAGCGTGCCGTCTTCCAGCCAGCCGGTGTAATGCACGTTGACCGTCTGCCCATCTTCTACCGCCGGGCCGTCGCCGGCCTCAACATCGAAGTAGCGCAGACCGCTCTCCGTTTCCTGGAAGTCTTCGTCGGCAACTTCCGGCGGCGACGCCGGCCCGGATTCCAGCAATTCGACCAGTTCTACCTCGATAATGAAAGTGGCGTTGGCCGGGATGGCGCCGCCCGGGCTGGCCTCGCCGTATGCCAGTTCCGGCGGGACGATCAGCTGCCTCTTGCCGCCGACGCCCATCGTGGAGACGCCCTCTTCCCAGCCGGGAAACAGTTGATCCTGGCCCATGGCAAAGGTCAGGGGTTCACCGCGATCGATAGAGCTGTCCAGACGAGTGCCGTCTTCCAGCCAGATCGTGTAGTGGATACGTACCGGCTGGCCTTCCGCCGGCATGGCGTCTGCATCTCCTACCTCAAAATCATAATACTGCAGGCCGCTCTCGGTGGTGGTGAAGTCGTCTGCATCTACTTTCGTCGGTTCGGCCGGCCCGCCCGGGAAAACTTCTACCAATTCGACCTCAAAGATCAGGGTAGAGTCCGGCGGGATGGTATCGCCCGCGCCGGTAGAGCCGTAGCCCAGTTCGGGCGGAATCACCAGCCGCGCTTTGCTGCCTTCATTCAGCAGGGCGATGCCCTCATCCCAGCCGGGAATGACGCTGCCCGTTCCCAGGGTAAAGGTGAAAGGATCGCCGCCGGTGGAGCTGTCAAATACCGTGCCGTCTTCCAGGGAGCCGGTGTAGTGCACGCTCACCCGGCTGCCGACAGTCGGTTTGTCGCCGGCGCCTTCTTCCAATATTTCGTACTGCAACCCGCTCTCAGTGGTGATCAGGCCCGTGTCCTGGCTGGATTGTTCTTCCGTCGCAGGCGGAGTTGCGCCGCCGGCCGGGCCGCAAGCGGCCAGGAACACGAATATGAATATGAATAGCAATAGCCAACTCTTACGCAAGGTCTTCTTCCTCTCTGTTTCTCATTTCAATTGCCGCTTGCCCGGGGGCGCGGCATGCACAGGTGAGTATAGATGGTATGCCGGCAACTCGCCCCAAGTGCGCCGGTCAGACTTACTGCGCGCTCACAATGCTGCTTAACGATGTCGTCCGCGAGATGACGATCGTGAGATGACGGCCGCGAGATCAGGTCTGGAAATGCAGTTGCATCCGCCGGAGTCCAAAGCGCCAGCCCGCCAAAAGCAACAAGGCGACCCGCCAGAAGACGACCGCCGCCATGCCGTGCGCCAACACCGCGAAAAGCGGCGGCGTTTCCCCAGTGTAGTAAGTCCAGCAATAGCGGGTAGTCCCCCAAAGCTCCAGGAAATAGCCCAGACCGGCCCCGGCGACAAAGGTCAACACCGCCAGCCGGTGATTGGTGGGTGTGGCCATAATCAGGGCGCACAGCAATAGGGCCAGGATGGTGAGCGATTTGTCCAGGGTGGGCCAGACAAAGTAGAGCATCAGCCCAAAGAACAGAGGAAAGATAATCCAGTAAAGCAGCCGGTAGCCACTATCACCAGCCACACCAGGAGCGCGCCGGTCAGCCAGCCGCACCAGGCGGTCAATGGTCAGGCTGGCGATGGGCCAGGCCGGGATGATCCACAGCGGGGGTCTCTCCAGCGTGTAGTAGGTCCATAGCTCCGTCTGAGTGCCCCAGCTCTCGATGATCAACCCGCCGGCCAACCCCACCAGGATCACACGCACATCCGTCCGCAAGTCCGCGCCGGCCATCAAGGTGAGGGTCATGAAGACAAAGATGCCGATCAACAGCCAATCAATCTGACGCCACCAGGGGCCGGCCCAGTTTATCTGGTCCAGGTAATCCTCTGCCAGCGGCCACCAGAAATAGGCCAACATCATCAAGGTTAAGAGGAAGGCGCTCAGCAGGAGATAGCTGGTGCGATTCCAGCCTAAGAGTTGCAACGGGTTGCCGGCTTTCGCGGGCGCTTCTGTTCGGGGGTGGTCGAGTTGCATGGACCGGTATTGTAGGCTACAGAACGCAGCGCGCCAATGAAATTGAAGATTATTCTGCGCTTATCGGGCCGGGCCGGCGCAGCATGGCGAGATCAATCGTCCGTCCAGCGCCAGACGCTCAACTCTTGGGCAGTCTGGTAAGCAGTCAGATCTAGTTGCAGCGGGGTAATGGAGACAAAGCCGTCGCTCAACGCGCCGAAGTCGGTGCCCTCGTCCGGCACCCCGGTGGGCGCATCGCCGCCGATCCAGTAGTACTCTCTGCCCCGAGGATCGATGCGCCGGTCCAGCGCGTCGCGATAGACGCGCAGACCCAGGCGAGTGATGCGCGCGCCGTTGATCTCCGCGTCGGGCAACAAGGGAACGTTGACGTTGAGCAGCATGTCTTTCTTTATGCCATTGCGCAGCGCCGCCCGCACAATCCGGTTGGCAACCCGGGCGGCCGGCCCGTAATCCAGGTCATCAATGGCGTCAGCGCCGGCCAATGAGAAGGCGATGCCCGGCACGCCGGCGATCACTGCTTCCATAGCCGCCGTCACGGTGCCGGAATAGGTCACGTCGTGACCAATGTTGGAGTAGGGGTTGATGCCGGAGACGACCAGGTCTACCTTTTGCTCAACCAGCCCGAGCATGGCCAACGCCACGCAGTCGGACGGGGCGCCGTCGCTGGCCAGCCCCACAATACCGTCTTCCAGGGTTACCTCCTTCACTCGCAGCGGGCGGTGAAGGGTCTTCACATGGCCGGAAGCGGACCAGTTCTTATCCGGCGCGAGAATGGTTACCTGACCAATCTTGCGCATCTCGCGCGCCAGAGCCAGCAGGCCCGGCGCGGTTATTCCGTCGTCGTTTGTTACTAATATGTGCACGTGTTTACCTAAGGGTTGTCATGTCCCGGGGGACGCCAACAGAGATGAAGATGTAGCCCGATCTTCCAAATCGGCATTGCGGTACGATTATACCGCAAGCTCACCCAACCGGCGGCGCTTCGTACTCGGACTCAACCTCAGCGTAAATGCCGGTGACGAGATATATAGTCCATTCACAGATGTTTGTCACCCGATCGGCGGAGCGTTCCAGGTTGTGCGCTGCCCATTCGATGCGGTTGGCCAACTCAATGGCTTCCGGATTGACCCGCACATGGTCGTATACCTGGCGATATGTCTGAATGAACAGGCGGTCTATGGCGTCATCCCGGGCAGGGATCGAGCCGGCGGCGATGCTGTCGCGAGCGGCAAAGGCGTTCAGGGCATCGTGCAACATGGCGGCGACCAATTCAGCCATTTGGGGCAATGGAGCCAGCAGCGTGTCCGGCGCCGGGTAGCCTTCCAGCATCAGGCAGATCTTGCCGATACCTTTCACGTAGTCGTGGATGCGCTCCAATTCGCCGGAAATCTCGATGACGCTGGCGACGAAGCGCATGTCTATGGCCATCGGCTGCTGGGTGGCTATCAGGACCAGCGCATCCTGCCCTATCTTGATCCGGCGCTCATTAACCCACTGATCGGCCGCGATCAGCTCCCGGCTGGTCCGCGAGTCACGCGCGCGCAGCGCGCTTCCGGCTCTGACCAGGTTGCCGGACACTTCTTCGCCCATGACGAGGATGGCGTCCCGCAGCCGGGCCAGCTCAAGGTCAAATCTCTCTCGGGTCATTAGCGTGTTCCTCTGCAACTCCAATGTAACTCGAAACTGTATTTCGATGCCGATTTGGAAAATCGGGTTACGAGTTACTTATATCTCGATGCCGATTTGGAAAATCGGGTTACCAATTACGCCGATTTGGAAAATCGGGTTACGTGGGTGCGATGGTCCGTGAAAACAAGTTAGCCGAAGCGACCGGTTATGTACTGTTCGGTCAGCTCGTGCCGGGGATTGGTGAAGATTTCATCGGTCGCGCCATACTCCACCAGATAGCCGGCGCGGTCATCGTCCATATTGAAGAAGGCCGTGAAGTCCGAAGCCCTGGCAGCTTGCTGCATGTTATGGGTCACAATGAGTATCGTGTAGTTCCGCTTCAACTCCTGGATTAGTTCCTCGATGCGCAGGGTGGAGATGGGATCGAGAGCAGAGGCCGGTTCGTCCATCAGGATGATGTCCGGCTTGACCGCGATGGTGCGGGCGATGCACAGTCGCTGCTGCTGGCCGCCGGACAGCGCGTAGCCGCTGTCATCCAGCTTGTCCTTCACTTCATCCCATAGGGCCGCCTGGCGTAACGATTGCTCGACCAGACTATCCATGTTTCCCTTGAAGCCGTTGATGCGCGCGCCCCAGGCCACGTTATCGTAGATGCTTTTGGGGAACGGGTTGGGCTTTTGGAAGACCATGCCGATGCGCCGGCGCACCTCCACCGGATCGACGTCAGAGTCGTAAATGTTGCGCCCGTGGAAGAGGACCTGGCCCTCCAGACGGGAAATAGGAACCAGGTCATTCATGCGGTTGAAGGCGCGCAAGATGGTGCTCTTGCCGCAGCCGGAGGGACCGATCAGAGAGGTGATGTGGTTCCGTTCAAATCTCAGGTTGACGTTTTTTACCGCTCTGAATTGGCCATAGTAGATGTTGACGTCTTTCGCTTCAATCGCAAAACGCCCATTCAGCATTGAATGAATTGCCATTTAACTATCCCATTTTCCTGGCGAACCGGTTGCGAAGGATAATTGCCGCTGCGTTCAGGGTGAGCAACAAGAACAACAGGGCAATGATTGCCGCGCCGGCCAGGTTCCGAAAGACTGCCTGCGGACGGGAGGTCCACTGATAAATCTGTATGGGCAGCACAGTAAACTTGGAGAAAGGCGAAGTCGGGTCAGTGGTGATGAACGTGGAAGCGCCAATGATGATCAGCGGCGCAGTTTCGCCGATGGCGCGTGAGGTGGCAATGATTGTGCCGGTGAGGATGCCGGGCAGGGCATTTGGCAAGACGTGGTTCCAGATAGTTTGCCACTTTGTAGCGCCAATACCCAGGCTGGCCTGACGTAGAGAGTTGGGAACCGCGCGCACCGCCTCTTGAGAGCTGATGATAATGATCGGCAGGACAAGCAGGGCCATAGTCAGGCCGGCGGACAGGATGGTGCGCCCGTTTGCCGTGGCGGCCGAATCGCCATAGCCGAAGATGACGCCGCTGGTGATCGGCTGCAAAGCGCGCACAAAGACCGCCAGACCCAACATGCCGTAGATAATAGAGGGCACGCCGGCCAGATTGTTGATGTTTGTCTGGATAACCTGATTGAACCACTTCCGCTGATCGGCGTATTCTTCCAGGTAAATGGCTGCGCCTACCCCCACCGGGAATGCGACCACGATAGTAATCAGTATGATCCCCAGGGTGCCAAGGATCGCCGTCCGAATGCCGGCTAACTCCGGGACGCTCGACTGCGGGCTGGTGAGGAACTGGGTCGAGAGCCAGGAACGGAAGTGAACAGTCGCGCTTGGATATTTTTCGGCTGCCTCAAGGAGTATCGCGTCTCGTTGGGTGAGGGAAGGCCAGAGATACCAGGATTCCTGGATAGTCGGTTGGACAATGCGCTCCAACACCAGCAGGTAGACATTCTGCTGATCACGCGCCGGCGCAGTGCAGCCGGCAGGCGGCTCAGCTTCGGCGCAGACTTCCTCCCATAGCGCGGGGTCCTCAAAGACCAGCCTGTCGTCATAAAAGCGTTGCTCGCGTTCCAGGCGCCGGCCGACGTTGGTCGTGATGCCGGCAGCCAGCACTTCCACCAGCGCGTCCTTGGGCAGGTCCTCCAGTGTCAGATCAAAGACCGTGTCAACGAAGAAGTCCATTGTGCCGCTATCTGCGCCGGGGATATAGCGATTGATCTCGGTCTGCGGCCAATCGCCGTTAACGCCGGCCCAGGTCTCGGCCTCGGTGAAGAGGGTCTGCAGTTCCGCCTGGCTCACGTTGCCGGCGAAGTTGTTGTCCCTGTTCACGGCTACGACCAGGGCATCCGTGGCGATGCGGATCTCGACCAGCTCCTGTCCGTTAGCCCGGCATGTCTCAAATTCCTGCTGCAGCACAGGCCGGCTGGCGTTGACAAGGTCGTAATCGCCGGCAGCCTCACCACAAAGGGCGCGGAAGCCGGCTGTCGTGCCTACGCTTTCAAGATTGATCTCGCCGGCAAAGCCGTCCTGCTTGAACTCCTCTGCTGCCAGCGCGGTCATCGGAAAGACGGTCGAACTGCCGATTACGGTGATAGCGCCGTCATACCTCGCGGGATCAACCTCCGGAAGCGCATCCACCTGTAGCGCTTGCGCCAGACCCCCGGACGCGGCCGTCCGCGTCGCCACATCCGCCGGGAAATAGCCTACGGTATTGGCCAGTGATTCCGCGCTTTGCAGGTAATAGTTGACAAACGCCGCCAGCGCCGGCCTCGTCTGCAGGAGTTCTTCGGTAGTATAAATGAAGAGGGGCCTGCTCAGGGGGTATTCGCCGCTGCTGGCCGTCTCGGCGGACGGAACGACCCCCTCTACTTTCACCGCGTTGAGCCGGTCATTGTTGCCGGCGTAAACGGCGTATCCGAAGAAGCCGATCCCGTCCGGGTCGCTGCCGATACCCTCCGCCAGCAATTGGTCGTCCTCGCCGGCCGCCACGTTTGGCGCCGCCAGTAGGCGATCTTGTTGATAATCCTGGACAATCGCTTCCGGCGCGATCTCATTCTGTTCGGCGACCAGCCCAAAGGTCTGATTGATGATGTTTAGCATCAGAAGGATCAGCGCGAGCACAGCCGTGGCCGTGGCCATGATGAAGAAGCCCCGGCCAATGGTTCCAAAGTGCCGCCGGCTCCTGAGCTGCGAGTGCATTGCCTCGTCTTGCGGGTAGCCGTCGACCTGCGGAAGTTGCGCCTCCCGGCTCACTCGTACACCTCGCGGAAGCGGGCCACGATGCGCCGGCTGATGATGTTGAGGAACAAGGTGATGATGAACAGCAAGAGACCAATGGCAAAGATGCTGTTGTAGTCAATGGAATTGTATGAC
>CAYVQP010000097.1:0-13760 GCA_964452775.1 uncultured Ardenticatenaceae bacterium
CCTGCAGCAACGAGTTTGGGACGTCGGTGGTGACGCGCACGCTGACGGTGAGTAACGAGCCGGCGGCCGGCGATCCTCCGCCGGCAGCGCCGATACAGATGACCGCCAGCCTGGAACGCACGACCTACGGCCTGGGCGGCAGCACGGTTGCCCTGCACCGGGAGGGACAGCTGACGCCGGGCGGACCGTACATTGAGGAGCTGTACTACATGCACGGCAACCACCTGGGCAGCATGACGCTGTTGACGGATGAGGCCGGGGATGTGGTGGAAAAGGCGCGCTACTATCCCTTCGGCGGTTACCGGCTGGAGCCAACGGGAGGCATTACGGACATCGGCTTCACCGGTCACCGGCAAGACAACCTGGGCTGGGAGAATACGGGACTGATATACATGGGGGCGCGTTACTATGATCCGCTGCTCAGGCGGTTTGTGAGTGCGGATACGATTGTGCCCAACGCCACCGACACGCTGGCTTACAACCGGTTCGCGTACGTATACAACAATCCGGTGAACATGGTGGACCCGACGGGGCGTATCGCTTGCGACCATCCGAACCTACCGGATGAGGGGCCTTGTAACGATGATGGCACCTGGGCGCCAGGGCCGGGGACGTCGCCGGGTGGAGGCAACAAACCGGGGGCGCCGCCAATCGATCCGCCGGTAGCTCCAAATGCCGGCGTTGGCTCAACCTTACCGCAGATATCAATCTTCGATTTGGCGTACTTCAAAGGTTTTGATTTTGCACTGCGCTATCATCAGGAGCTGAGAAGCGCCGCTTTCGAAGCTATCAGGCGTGTTGGCGAGGCGCTTGCCGCTGTTCTCAATGCAACATTTCCGGGGCTGAACCTCTCTGCAGCTGAGGCCTTCGCGTTGGTCTATAGTGGACCGGTCACTTTCCGGTGGACCGGAGAGATAGCAAATTTCGCCGGATTCGCCGAATCCGCGACATCCATTCTGATCCACGACACACGCGAAACGTTAGGCGAGGTAACCAACAAAGTCCACTTCATCATACACGAACTGGGACACGCCTTTAATCTCGCTATTGGTGGAGGGCCGTATGATGACACTGCCGACTTCTTGATGGACGGGGGTTTAATCGCGCCAGTGGTGGGTTTGCTGACTCGATTCTTGCTAAGCCCTTTCTATGGAATCAAGGCCGTTCTGATGAGTCTGGAGAAATCTTCGCAGACATGTTCCTGGCCTGGACATACAAGGTCTGGGGGAATAACACATTTGGGCAGGATATGTCTGGATTCATCAACAATAACATGCCACGATGGCTCGATAGTTACAATGATTCAGCCTGGTAGGTGGTTTGAAATGAAGCAACCCTACACACGTCGCCTGTTGCCGCTCATTTGTGCGCTGCTCTTGCTTGTCGCATGCCGGCCGACGGCAGAGAATGAATTGACGCCTCGTTCCCCAACTGCGGTTGCCGCTATCGAGATGACCATCCTCCCGCAAAGCCCCACGCCGGAGCCGATGGCTACGGGCACCAGGGTATCGCCTACACCTACGGCGTCGTCGATGCCCCCCACCGCGACACCGCGGCTTCAGGTAACGTCAACCGCTACCGCCTTACCGACAATCTATCCGACGCTGACGCCGGAAGAAAGATCGGAAGGCATACAGCAGCTGTTTGAGACGAATGGTGGGTGCAGGTTGCCTTGTTTCTGGGGAATCACCCCCGGCGAAACCGACTGGGAAACGGCTGACCAGATACTGAGACCAGTTGCAGATAAAATAACACGCCTGGGCTTGCCGGACCCTTTCACGGCAGAAGTGCGTCTTGGTGAGGCTTCACCAGATGGAAGGAGGGTTTTCTATCTTCTAGTCGAGAATGGCGTCGTGGAAGAAATCGCCGGCAGAACGAGTATGTCGCCATTTTTCTCGCCCGCCAACCTCATGCAGACCTATGGACAGCCCGCAGAGGTCTATCTGATTGCCGGCGGTGATTATCATGACGGCACTATTCCGTTTGTCGTGACTCTTTTCTATCCCCAACATAGATTGTGGCTTACTTATGGAACCGACGCAATCAGGGAGGACAATAACTGGGCAGGCTGCTTCTTTGACCATTCCAACCCTCCCCCTGAAGGTATTTCGCTATACGTTCCAGACTTTAGTGCCGCGCCCTATGTCTCTTCCTGGGGAAATGATGATATACGAACTATTGTAGATGGAGCCGAAACCGGGAAGCGATTTGTCGGGTTCGACAATTTTCAGCCTTTGTCGAAGGCGACTGATCTAGATGTAGATGATTTCTATGAGACCTTCCGTGATCCGGACACACCGCTATGTCTTGAAACTCCTGCAGAGTTCTGGATCACGCTCTGGAATGAACTGGGCGATTAGACATGTCGCATATATGGGAAGCAAAACTATGCCCAGCCGCTTGCACAGCGCAGCCGAGAAACAGAAACTGCGCGCTCACCAGTCAGCGAAAGGGCGTGATGGTTCATCACCGGAGGCATGCTGGGTTGGTGGATCAACGAGCCAGCTTGCAGCACTCCTCCTCCGGCGCCGCCGATACAGATGACTACCCGCCTGGAGCGCACAACCTACGGCCTGGGCAGCAGCACGGTCGCCTTGCGCCGGGAGGGGTAGGTGACGCCGGGCGGACCTTACATTGAAGAGCTGTACTACATGCACGGCAACCACCTGGGCGGCATGACGCTGTTGACCGATGAGGCCGGGGCCGTGGTGGACCAAGCGCGCTACTATCCCTTCGGCGAGTACCGGCTGGCTCCAACGGAGGGCATCACGGACATCGGCTTCACTGGCCACCGGCAAGACAATCTGGGTTGGGAGAACACGGGGCTGATTTACATGGGGGCGCGCTTAGAAACCCTCTCATTTGAACAGGTATCTTTTGTCCAGCACAGGACGTTTCATGGCGTTGAAGCTCTTCTCGGGTTGCCTGAGCAATCTGGAGTTGTCGCTGCAAGTTGACTGAAGGAAACTCCTCATGAAAGGAAATCCGCTGATACTCGTCGGATTAATTCTTACCCTGGCTCTGTTTAGCGCCTGGTCCGACGCCGGCCGGGCCGCAGAAGCACAGCCGGCTGCCACGGCTGCGGCCGATAGTGCAACCGCCTCTGGCAAGGCACAGCCGGCGTTGCCAAGCAGCCCGCTGATGTTCATCGAGAATGTGGGTCAGTTCGCCGAAGACCCACGCTTCAAAGTGCATGGGTCCGACCGCGCCTTCTGGCTGGCCGATGACGCCCTCTGGATCACGATTATGGAGCCGGCCTCGCCAACGGACATCCGCGACCTTTTTGCCGCGGATCCCCTGATGCAGCCGGCCGAGCAGCCGGAGACGCCGGGGCGCGGCGTGAACCTGCGCATCACCTTCCCCGGCTCAAACCCGGATGCCGAGCTGTCAGCCTACGGGCCGGTAGAGACCACCATCTCCTACTTCCTGGGCAACGACCCGGAGAAGTGGCGACCGGATGTGCCGGTGTGGGCCGGGGTGCAATACCGCGACCTGTATCCCGGCCTGGACCTGGTGTGGGATAGCGCCGGAGAGCGGCCCGGCCTGCGTTTGATTTGCCGGGCAACCCATTGCGCCGCCGCGCTGGCGGATGTGCAATTGCGCGTGGAAGGGGCGGATGCGCTGAACCTGGAGGGCGATGGGCTGTTAATCGAAACGGCAGCCGGCGACTTTCGCCTGCCGCTGCTCGCCGTAGCGGACGCTGCCGGGCGACCGTTGCGCCTGGCCGGGCTGAGCCCTCGCTTGCACGGAGATTCCATTACCGTCCCATACGCGGCACACGCCGCGGCCCTGCCCATCCCCGCCATGCCGGCCGACGAGCCCGAGGACCTGCTCTACAGCACCTTCCTTGGCGGGAGCGGTGAAGACGCGGGCGACAGCCTGGCTCTGGACGCCGCCGGCAATGCCACTGTCACCGGCTATACGCAGTCCAGCAACTTCCCCACCACCCCCGGGGCGTTTGAAGGTAGCTACAGTGGCTACACTGATATCTTCGTCAGCCGCCTGAACTCCGCCGGCAACGCCCGGCTCTACAGCACATTCCTGGGCGGGAGCGATGAAGACTATGGCTACAGCCTGGCCTTGGACGCCGCCAACAATATCACCCTAACCGGAATTACCGGGTCCAGCGACTTTCCAACCACTCGCGGCGCGTTCGACGGTAGCTACAGCGGCTACACTGATATTTTCGTCAGCCGCCTGAACTCCGCCGGCAACGCCTTGCTCTACAGCACATTTCTGGGCGGGAGCAGTTGGGACTATGGCTACAGCCTGGCCCTGGATGCCGGCGGCAATGCCACACTCACCGGCTGGACTGAGTCCGCCGACTTTCCTACCACCCACGGCGCGTTCGACACAAGCTACAATGGCTTCGATGATGTCTTCGTCGCCCGCCTGAATGCCTCCGGAAGCGCCTTGCTTTACAGCACATACTTGGGCGGGAGCCATGATGAAGTGGGCTACAGCCTGGTCCTGGACGCCGCCGGCAAAGCTACGCTCACCGGCTATACTCGATCCGCGGACTTCCCCGCTACCTTCGACGCGTTCGACATCGGCTTGGATGGCGAGAATGATGTCTTCGTCAGCCGCCTGAACGCCGCCGGCAGCGCCCTGCTCTATAGCACATTCCTGGGCGGGGCCGATGTTGAACGCGGCTACAGCATTGCGCTGGACGCCGCCGGTAATGCCGTCCTCACCGGCTCAACTGGGTCCGCGGACTTTCCCACTACCCCCGGCGCGTTCGACAGCAGCTATAACGGTCGTATTGATGTCTTTGTCAGTCGCCTGAACGCTGCCGGCGGCGCCCTGCTCTACAGCACTTTCCTTGGCGGGAGCGACCGTGAAGGGGGCTACAGCCTGGCCCTGGACGCCGCCGGCATTGCCGGCGGCAACGTTGTCGCGCTGACCGGCGAGACCGATTCCGCAGACTTCCCCACCACCCCCGGGGCGCTTGACCGCAGTTACAATGGCGAAACCGATGTATTTGTCAGTCGCCTGAACGTCGCCGGCAACGCCCTGCTCTATAGCACATTCCTGGGCGGGAGCAGCTGGGACGAGGGCTACGACCTGGCTCGGGATACCGCCGGCAATGCCCGCGGCGCCGTTGCCACTCTGACCGGCGAGACCGATTCCGCAGACTTCCCCACTACCCCCGGGGCGTTCGATGGCAGCCACAATGGCGACGGGGATGTCTTTTTCGCTACCGTGGCGCTCGTACCAATTGTGTTCAGCATGACTGTCTACTTGCCCGTTATGCTGCGCTAGAGGAACTCAGTCCTGTACACGTCATGTCAGCCGGGTAGACCGCATCCTGGCCGGTGATTCCTAGAGCACGCATCGCTCGATTCGGCCAGTAGTTCGACTTCTGGCCGAAGTCGAACTTGCCCCCTGCCCGGCTCTTTATGGGTCTCGGTGTTGCTGCTTTGTCGCCGGAGGAATGTAGATTCATGCGGGTGGTTGCCCGGCAGGGATGCCGCGGCAGGGATGCCGCGGCAAGGATGCCGGGGATACTCTGTGAAGGATTAGGCGAGGCGCAGGATGGCGGCCAGGCAGCGATCCACATCGGACTCGGTTGTCGCCCAGGATGAGACGCTGATGCGCATGGCAGTCCGGCCCTGCCACACCGTGCCGCCGCACCAACGCGTCCCTTCCTGCTGAACGGCCTGGATTACCTGCTGCGTCCTGGCCGGCTCGCCGAACGAAACCAGCACCTGATTAAGCTGCACCTCGTTCAGTACTTCGTATCCGGCCGCCGCCAATCCCTCCCCGAAACGGGTAGCGTGCCGGCAGCAGCGCTCCACCTGCAAAACGAATAGCTCACCGGACTACGCAAGCCGGCCCACGCCAACAGCAATCAGCATCCCACATTGTGAAGTCTCTGCCACGGCCGTTCAAACAGGTCAATGATTTCCGGCTTATCCAGCAGGTCGGCAAATTCCTGAAGCCAATGCCGGACGTACTTTATGTCCAGAGCCTCTCGCTGACGGTAGACGATACCCTCAATGTCACGGACGTCTTGCGCGCGACCAGCCACAGCTTTGTGAATAATCAGGTCCTCCGCCGAACATAGGCGGATCTGTCGGCCCGGCTCCAGCTCATATTCTATGGCGCGGTGCATTACCTCATCCTCATAGCCGGGCAAACCGAGAGATATGTCCAGAGGATAGCCGTTGCTGGCGCGTACCAGGATAACGCGGTTGCGCCGGGCGAAATCAAGCGCGTCCTCCAAACGTGGTGGGAAACGATCGATGATCAGTTGAATGAAGGAGGTAGGATCATCCAACGGCGCAGCGACGGTCAAATCAATGTCCTGTGTGAAGCGCGGCTCTCCCCAATGCTGTACAGCCATCCCGCCAATTACCGCGTACGACACCCCAAGCGCTGTTAGAAACTGGTGCGCTTCCCAGGCGGCTGCTGCCAGCGCATTCATACAGCCCCGTGAGCTACGGCCAGCTTCCAGAGAGCGCGACGCACATAGATGAGTGTCTCGGCCCGCCACATCTCAAGGTGTTCCAGGCCATTCCCGGTAACGTTGGCCGCAGACCAGGTTGCTACCAGCTCGGCAAATATGGCTCGTGATTCCGCCGGCGTCATTCGCGCCAGTCGCGCCATACGCTCATCCTCCAGGTACTCATTTGCCCTGGCGTAACCTTTGAGAGCTTCAGCTATTTGCGCGTCCATATTGGGAAGTATAACACGTATCGGGCTGCTATTTCGCATTCGGACGCGTTCGCTCACCCCACACGCGCCAGGATGCCCGCCGGCGACTGCGCCGGCGCGCGGATCGCGGTTAGGTTGGGGGCTGCCGGCGCGCAACGCGGAGAGGCTGACGGTGAGGGATGTGTTGGCGTATGAATGACGCTTGCGGATGATTGTCACTTTCCCAAGTGACAGTCACCTCAATCGTCCTCTGGCCAAATCTGGTACAATGAACTGCATGCCCGGCCGATTGCCGGCGACCTGTCAACCAGGAGGTGGCGGTGGATTGCATCACAATTGACGAGCGAATTAAGCGAGGGAAGTCGGTGGTGGCCGGGACGAGGGCGCCGGCTATTTCCTGGTGCCGGCCGATGAAGGGGGTCAGGTAGTGGGGTAAGGTTGGCTGCCCGCCGGATAACAAAGTATTACCGTTTGTATAAATCTCCCCGACTGCCAATGTGATCTACGTAGACCACATCTTCCTTTACATCCAACCAAAAGATAACACGGAAATCGCCCACGCGAATACGATAATAGCCGGCCCACTCACCGCTCATCGGAATTACACCCGGGTATGTGAGTGGTGACTCTGACAACTGGGTCAGCGCATCATTAACTCTCTCCCGCAAAGGACGTGGTAGAGAAGCCAGATATTTGACTGCCTTTCTGTGAACTACGATGCGCCTCATACAATCGAATCCAGGTCCACATAGGCATCCAGCATGCCATTTTCCCGATCCTGACGCGCCCGGCGCAGATCTTCCAGGCTCTCTTCATCCAGGTCAAGCCCAAGCATCTCTTCTAGCAGACGAAAATCGGCGAGGGAGATGATTACTTTGTTGGGATTCCCGGCCTCGTCAACAATGTATTCTTTCTGAATATGAAGCATTTTCTACCTCCACAATCGCTTTTGGCATACGGATTGTGCCCATTATACCTGGTTTGCTCTGGCCTTATGCATGGTTGACAGCCCACATGTTGTTTCCAGCGGCAGGCGTGTCTTGCCTGCGCCGCCGGGGCCGGTCAACGTCAACAGGCGGCGGCCGACCAGCAGGCGGTGGATGTCGGCCACCTCCTGCTGCCTGCCGATGAAGGGGGTCAGGAAATGGGGTAAGGCTGTCTGCCCGCCGGATAACGCTGTTGCCATGCCTTGCCGGCCAGTAGGCGGAATCCTACCGTCGCCCGTGACCAGCGGACCGGTGTGCGTGCCACTGCCCGTCCAGTAAACGACCATGTAGTGCCCATCCACCAATACGCGCTCAACCGCAAAGTGCAGGTTAGGACAGGCGTCCAGGAAGGGTAGGTTGGCGGCGCTGGCCGGCCGGCTGCCGGCGCGCAACGCGGTGCGTTTGACGGTGAGGGATGTGTTGGCGTATGAATGACGCGAGGTGACCGTCACTCCTGAAAGTGACACTCATCGTTCGATTAATGACAGACGTCACTTGTCCGCTTGCCATCGCCACGACTAACATTCCAGTCAGGTAGCCTTTTATTGCCGGCCAGTATGAGCCACATGCCGGTCATCCCCGGGTATCTGGGTGAGGAGGAATCGCCATGAAGTCAGTTGTTGAAGCTGGTGGGAGCATGCAGCCCACGCCGGACGCGCCGGCTACCGAACAGTCAGTCCGTAATCCGGCACGCGGAGTTACGCCCTGGGTCTTGCTGATCGGCTGCGGGATGCTGCTCATATGCCTGGTTGGAGCCGGGCTGATGGGCGTGCTCTCGCTTCGACGGGCGGCAGGAGTGTTCGCGCAGATTGCCGCAGTGGAGCCGTCGCCGACCGCAACGCGGTTGCCGGCGGCCACGGCCACCCGAACGCCTGCCCCCACGTCTACCCGACCGCCGGCAGCCACGGTCAATCTGCTGCCGCCCCTGGTCACGATCACGCGGCCGGCGACAGCCGCCGCGCCGCCGACCGCCACCGGGCCGACGCCCACAGCTGGGCCGACGCAGCATCCGGACTGCACCGACCCGTTGGGCTGCGTGGTGGTGCAGCCGCTTGCGCCGGTCTACATCGCCGCAGCGCTGGCCTTGTCCGGCCCTGAGCGGGATTTGGGCCTTGACTCCAGATACGGCGTGGAAATTGCCATTTATATCAAGGACAATATCCTCGGCCACCCGATTAGCCTGATACTGGAGGATGAGGAGTGCAGTATGGTGCGCGGCACAACCGCGGCCAGGGCAATCGTCTCCGATCCGCAGGTCGTCGGGGTAATCGGCACAAGCTGCGACATCTCCGCCTCGGTCGCCGCCATGATCATCAGCCGGGCCGGCTACGTGATGATCTCCCCCTCGCACACGATCTTCGACGTGACCGATGAGCTGACTCATGAAGACGGCTACCTGCGCACGGCGCAAAACGAGCTGGTCCAGGCCGCCGCGATGGCTGAGTTTGCCTTTAACGAGCTTGGCGTGCGCCGGGCCGGCGTCATTCACGATTACTACTTCGAGACAGAAGAAATGGCCAACGTCTTCCGCGATACTTTCAGCGAGCTGGGCGGCGAGGTAGTCGCCTTTGAGGGGATAGAGGAGTGGGTTGAAGATGTGACGCCGGACTTACAATTGATTGCAGAGGCCGGGCCGCCGGAGCTCATCTACTTCCCTGTGGCCCCTGAAATGGGCGCGAAGATCGTCAGGCAGGTGCGGGGTGTGGCCGGGTTGGAAGACGTCATGCTGGCCTCGTGGGCCTGGGGATTCGGGGAGGAGCTGCTTGGGGATGCCGCCCGGCCGGCGGAGGGCGCATATATGGCCATGGAGAGCATGCTCTTTGAGAATGACGATTATTACCGGTTACTGGAGGAGTACATTGTTACCTACGAGGTGGAACCGTTGCACTTCTTCCACGCCCACGCCTATGACGCCACGATGTTGCTAATGAACGCGGTCGAACAGGTAGCGCAGGTAAAGGAGGATGGTTCCTTGCTCATCGGCCGGCAGGCGCTGCGCGATGCGCTCTATGCCACGTCCGGCTACCAGGGGGCGACCGGTATCCTGACCTGCACCCCCACCGGCGATTGCGCTGACGCCGCGACGATTATTTTTCAGCTACACGATAAACTGTTTACGCCCGTGCAGCCGTAAGCCGGTATGCGGGCGAGGCGGAGTCGACATGAAATCGAGAGCCGCATCACTGACCGCTATCGTTTTCGTTCTGCTGCTGGTCACGTTCGTGTCCAGTTCTCCCGCCGCTGGGCAACCTGCACCCGATAGCGCAGCCGCCGGCGAGACTGCCGCACCTGAGGACGAGACCGCTTTCACTCCTTCGCTCATGTTCATCGAGAACGTGGGCCAGTTTGCCGAGGGCGCTCGCTTCAAGGTGCATGGAGCCGGTCGCGCCTTCTGGCTGGCCGATGACGCCCTCTGGATCACGATTATGGAGCCGGCCCCGCCCGCCGACATCCGCGACCGTTTTGCCGCGGATGTCCTGATGCAGCCGGCAGAGCAGCCGGAGACGCCGCGCCGCGGCGTGAATCTGCGCATCACCTTCCCCGGCTCAAACCCGGATGCCGAGCTGTCAGCCTACGGGCCGGTAGAGACCACCATCTCCTACTTCCTGGGCAACGACCCGGAGAAGTGGCGACCGGATGTGCCGGTGTGGGCCGGGGTGCAATACCGCGACCTGTATCCCGGCCTGGACCTGGTCTGGGATAGCGGCGGTTCGGCAAGCGGTCTGCGGCTCATTTGCCGGGCAGCCGACCGTCCTGCTGCACTGGCGCAGGTGCAGATGCGCGTGGAAGGGGCCGATGCATTGGCGCTCGAAGGCGACGCCCTGCGCGTCAACACCGCAGCCGGGGAGTTCCGCCTGCCGCTGCTAAGTGTGACGGACATCGCCGGGGAACCATTGCCGCTGCCGGGCGCGGCTCACGCGCAGGGCAACACGCTCCTTGTCCCCTTCACGCTTCACCCTGCTGCCAGTCCTGAGGCCGGCGACCCGGCTGACGTTTCCAGCTCCTTGCTCTATAGCACATTTCTGGGCGGGAGTGGCGAAGATTATGGCGTCGACGTGGCCCTGGACTCCGCCGGCAACACCACCCTCATCGGCCAGGTCTCCTCAGACGACTTTCCCACCACCCCCGGCGCGTTCGACACGACCTATGACCACTCGGACGTCTTCGTCAGCCGGCTTAACGCCGCCGGCAACGCCCTGCTCTACAGCACCTTCATTGGCGGCAACAACAATGATCGGGGCGCCGCCCTTGCCCTGGACGCCGCCGGCAACGCCACACTTACCGGCAATACCAGCTCCGTTGACTTCCCCATCACTTTTGGCTCCTTCGACACAGAGCATTACGGCAACAATTACCCAGACGCCTTTGTCACCCGGCTTAACGCCGCCGGCAACGCCCTGCTCTACAGCACCTTCATTGGCGGGAGCGGTTTGGACGAAGGCCACGATCTGGCCCTGGACGCCGCCGGAAACGCCAACTTAACCGGCAGAACCCGATCCGCCGACTTCCCCATTACTCCCGGCGTGTTCGACGACGGCCACAACGGTGGCGACGACGTCTTTGTCACCCGTCTCAGCGCCGCCGGCAGCGCCCTGATCTACAGCACCTTTCTGGGCGCGAGCAGTGGTGAGATTGGCTGCAGCCTGGCACTCGACGTCGCCGGCAATGTCACAGTTACCGGCCATACCGGTTCCGTTAACTTCCCCACCGCTGGGTTCGCCTACGATACCAGCCATAACGGCAGCGACGACGTCTTTGTCACCCGCCTCAACCCCGCCGGCAGCGCCCTGCTTTACAGCACCTTTCTAGGCGGATACGGTATTGACGGGGCCAACAGCCTGGCGCTGGACGCCGCCGGCAACGCGACAATCGCCGGCCATACCAGTTCCTATAACTTTCGAACCACTCCCGACGCCTTCGACACCAATTATAACGGCGGCGACGATGTCTTTGTCACCAGCCTCAACGCCGCCGGCAGTAACCTGCTTTTCAGTACCTTCATTGGCGCGGGCGGTATTGACTGGGCCAACAGCCTGGCGTTGGACGCCGCCGGCAACGCAACGATCACCGGCTATACCACGTCCGCCGACTTCCCTACCACCCCCGACCCCTTTGACGCCGGCTTAAGCGGTCCCTTCGACGTCTTTGTCACCCGCCTTAACGCAACCGGCAGCGTCCTGTTCTATAGCACCTTCCTGGGCGGGAGTGGTGGTGAAGCCGGGCGCGGTATTGCCCTCAACGTCGCCGGCAAGGTCGTTGTCACCGGCGCAACCGATTCCACCGACTTCCCAGTCACTCCCGGCGCCTTCGATGGCGGCTACAGCGGCGGCGACGGCGACGCCTTTATTGCGCGTTTTGTCTTGCCGTCCGGCGGGCCCGCCGCTTACCTGCCCATTGTGATTGGTCAGCATTAAATCAATCAGTATTCGAGAGGGAGAATCATGTCACCAACGAGCCAGACTTTCGCCTTTTCACGCAGTGGCCGGGCGGCCTTGCTGCTCGTCGCCAACGGGCTGCTCATGCTCTGCGCCTTCGCCTTCTTTCAAAGCTTAGTCGAAGCCCAGTTGATTGCCGGCAGCTGTACGGTCATTCCCGGCGGCGGAGGGAGCCATTCATCCATCCAGGCCGCCATTGACGACGTCAACTGCACGACTGTGGATCTTGCCGAAGGTATCGTTGTCGAGAATCTATGGATAACACGAGATATTGTAATCAGCGGCGCCGGGGCAGAGCTGACCGCAATTGACGGCGGCGGAATTCGCGAAACGATTATCATGGGTGAAGCCGACGTGATGCTGATGGACCTCACCGTTCAGAATGGTTATGATGACATCAATGACAACGCTGGGGGTATCGCCGCCTATCACACAAACTTAACCCTGGATCGAGTCGTCGTTCGAGACAATATAGGAAGCAATGGCGCGGGTATATATTTATGGATGGGATACCTTTATATGAGGAATAGCGAGATTAGAGGGAATCGGGCCGGGGGGCCATCCGGCATTGATGCGCATAACAGTCCGCTGGATATTGCAGACTCACTGATCGCAGACAACAACTCATTGGACGACTGGTACGCGATTCATGTTGTCAACGAAAGCAGTGTGCCGGCCAGCATAATCCAGCGGACGACCTTCCTGAACAATTCCGGCGGCTCTTTCGCTTGGGCTTGGGGAGGGGGACAGATCTACATGGCGAATATCATCGTAACAGGCAACATAGAGAGTCCTCATGCCATGTCGTTCAATGGCGGTTCCATTGAGTTAGAAGATATTTATGTGGCCGGCAATACTGGGCGGGGAATATCTGTGCAAGGTCCCACTGACTTCTCCATTACTTCGTGCCTGATTGCCGGCAATTACACGGGCATGGACGTCGGCGGGTACTTGAGCAACACGCGCGCTACTGTCGCTGGCTGTACCTTTATAGATAACTTCACGCACCTGCACGCTATTGCGCATCAAGATGACATTACTGAGGTATTCGTAAGAAATAGCACCTTTGTCGGCTCCGAGTCGGGCGCTATATTCGTGAAGCGCTACGAGGAGTACCCAGGTAATAGCGTCAGCGTCAGCATTGAGAACTCCACAATCTCCCAGAATTCCACGCTACAATTCTACCCGGCGGTGGTCTCATTGGGCGGCAATCTGGCGATCTCCAACACCACAATCTATGACAACATCGGCCCCGTTCAAGTTGCCGTCACCAATACGCACCTGAGCATGGTAAACAGCCTCGTCGCTCACGCCGGCGTCGGCTCCCCGGATTGCCAGGTTTACAGCAGCACGGTCACGTTTCCCGGCCCCAACCTGGACAGCGACGGCAGCTGTTCCGTTGCGCTCACCGGCGATCCTTTGCTGGCGCCGCTGGCGGACAACGGCGGCGCAACCGAGACGCACGCCCTTCTGCCAGGCAGCCCGGCCATAGACAGCGGCTCCAACGTCGCCTGCCTGGCCTTGGACCAGCGCGGGAAGCCGCGACCAATAGACGGAACGGACGACGGGTTAGCTATCTGTGATCTGGGCGCGTTTGAGTATGATCCGGCAGATCCCCCCACACTCGTCGCTATGCTTTACCTGCCGCTCATGCGCTCAATGGCAGCAGCGCCATAAACGC
>CAYVQP010000098.1:0-13678 GCA_964452775.1 uncultured Ardenticatenaceae bacterium
GAGGGGGGCGGTTGGAAACACAAGTTATGTTGTGCGCTGGCCGCCTACCCTACTAATTTACCCCCCATTACGCTGTCCCGGGTAGCTTACGGTGGCTTCTGGCTGACCTCTTCAGAACGATCCGACCTATCAGAAAACCTGATGTGGCTCAGGTGATTTGATAACACGGAAGCGCAGGGGGATCACCTTGACAGTTACGTCGATGATCAGACCGCCGTGGCGCGCCTTCTATTAGCGGGCGTCCAGCAAGTAGCGCCGCCATCACCCACCGGCACCTGCAAAGTTGCTCGCGCTCCAACTCTTATCTGTTCGTCGAATCACCCGTGATGGTGATGGCCGTGTTCAGCCCCGGCATCCAGGAACTTCTCCGGCTCTTTGTCAAACGACGCCTTGCAGCCGGGGGCGCAGAAATAGTACGTCTGCCCCTTGTACTCCGACGTCCATTGGGCCGTCGCCTCGTCAACTTCCATCTTACATACCGGGTCAATAGCCATGCGAAACCTCCATGTGTGGTGAATAGATTGATAGGGGTATCAGACCCTTCAGGGTAACGTGTGCCGATTCATTCCGGCATCACGCCATTCATGAATCTGCCGGAGCAGTTCGCCGGGTTTGAATTTCGCCACTGGTCTTTCCCGTACCACTCCGGCGCGATACGGAAGCCCCCCTCCAGCCAGGTAAAAGTCAACCTCGCCACTTTCATTCAGCACCTGCCGCTCCGCGTGCAGGGCAAGCACCTCAGCCACAAAGAGCGTGTGCGAGGGCAGGCGCAGCCTCTCGACGACGCGGCACTCGATATTCACCGGACACTCGCCGATCAACGGCGGCTGGACAACTGCCGCCGCCAGTGGCGTCAGTCCCGACTCCAGCCACTTGTCCGTCTCGCGGCCCGTCGTCGTGCCCACGAAGTCAGAGACCATCTCCATATCCGGCCAGGGAATATTTACCACAAACTCGCCCATCCGGTCAATGATGTCATGGCTCGCTCGCAGGGGCCGGATGGAGACGCTGATCATCGGGGGTTCGGCGTTACAGCTGGCAATCCGATTCAGGCTGAACACGTTGAAACGCCCGGCCGCGCCGCAGGTGATCAACACCACCGGGACCGGATAGAGCGTCGTGCCGGGTTCAATCTGAATCTTGTCGCTCATCAGGCCGCCTGCAGATAATTGAACCGGTCAGATAGCCAGCCGATCACTGAGTGAATGAAGAACTCGGAAAAAGGATAGCTGTAGGGGTAATCCGTCCGTTCGCGGAAGCGCGTCTCGTCATCCAGGCCGGGCGGGCCGATACGCATGCTGTGGTCGGCCCCGGGTATGATCACCAGGGTGACATCGGGGTTGCCGGCACCCTGTAGCTCTCCGAAGATCTTGTCCGCCTCCTGAACCGGCACGTTCACATCTTTGTCGCCGTGACAGATGAGCACCGGCTTCTTGATGTGCCGGAACTGGTCGTAAAGCGGGTATTCAAGCTCCTCCTTGAGACGGGCCAGGTACTTTCGGACCACATTGTCGCCGTCGCTCCATTCATAATACGCTTCGCCCCGGCGAGAGGCGGTCAGCATTTCGCGCCAATGCCGGGCGGCCCCGTAAAAGTCGCTCATGTGCGCCAATACCCATTCTTCCTCCCGCGGGCCACGAGCGGCGTAGGCCAGCACCTCTTCGTAAATGAGCTCCATAAACTCATCAATACCCATATGAACGCCGCCGGTGAGGATATAGGCCGCCGGCAGATCGGTGCGGGCGGCTAATATGGAGCTGAAATGCACGCCGGCGCTGCGCCCCATGACAGCGATCCGATCCCGCTCTACCTCCGGCTGCTCCGCCAGAAACTGCAGCGCGCTGGCGGCATCGTCGACGTCTGTCAACAGCGAGGTGTAAGAATCCCGGATGCCCGGTGGGTCGCCCGGCTCTCTGACCCCACCGGTGCTTTGCGCCACGCCGCGCTTGTCCCAGTACAGCGATGCGAATCCCGCCTGCGCCAGCCAGTGCGATATCCAGATGTAGCGGCTGTGGGGCAGAACCCGGCCGTCCGCCAGGACCATGTCGCCATAACGATTCTGGGGACCGGTGCCGGCGACAGCCAGGACTGCCGGGTGCGGGCCTGGTCGCGCCGGCAGCACCAGGTCGCCCGCCAGGGTCTCATTTCCGCTCTGGAAAGAAACGGGGCGGCGAAAGACGCCCTCTGAAACTGTTAACCGCGAGTCGTAAACACTGGAAATCTCTTCAGACATGAGCACGGAACTCCTTTTGAGCCAAAACGGCCCAATCTGGGAAAGTGGCTACCAGTTTTCAGAAAGTCAATCACGAGCAGCAATTCCAAATTTGGAAAGAGCCTCTGGTTTTTTGGAGCCTCGGCGGATGTTTTGGGCCAGATGCTGGCCGCGGTTTGGCTGTTTTTCGTTGAATTGAAAGCCTAAATCATCACTTCTGGCCGAAAAAGGCATCGAAATGCCTTGGAGAACTCGCTTTGACCGACCTTACATGCCAGAGCAAAAATCAAATTTGGAATTGCTGAATCACAAGTGACTTGCTCACTCTGTCAATTACTGTACAATTTATTATCTGAATGTATGCTCAGATTTGCAAACAGGAGATTTCCATGCCGAAAAAGCATGTCATACAACATGACTCTAGCGGATTGCCGGAAGAGCTGCTGGTGGAGCTGGCGGCTATTTTCAAGGCGCTGAGCGACCCCACCCGGACGCAGATCGTGTACCTGTTGACGCAGCGCGTGTATAGCGTAAACGAACTCTGCGAATATGTGCCGGTCACCGCTTCGGCCGTCTCTCACCATCTGGCCAAGCTACGCGACCTCCGGCTCGTCTCCGTCCGGCGCGAGGGCAATCAGGTCTTCTATTCCATTGACGACACGCACGTGGCCTCTCTCCTGAGAGAGGCGCTTTACCACCTGGATCATGCCCGGCAAAACCTGCCGGATCATTCTTACCAGCAATACGTTGAACTGCTCAGTCAATAGGGAGAGGCGCCGCGTCATAACGACCGTCAATCCCCCACCTGTTGACCATATCAATGAGCGCTCTTAAGGAAAACAATCGTGCCTGACCAAAACAACCAACACCATCACACCCGCGACGATGAAGAGCACAGCCATCCGCTCGACCCACAGGCCGGTACCGAGCTAGCCCAGGCTGAAGCTAAAGCTCATACGCTGCACGGCGACCATGACCACCCGCATCCGCACGACCATGACCACGACAACGGCCACGATGACGACCACCCGCATCCCCACGATCACAACCATGACCATCCGCACCCGCATGATCACGACCACAGCCACGGCGACGGCGTGCTCGGTAAGCTGGCGGCCGTCTTTCATATAGGGCACAGTCACGACCACAGCGACCTGGCGGCGGACCGGGCATTTGTCGATAACAACCTGGGTATTCGCACGGTGTGGCTGGCCATGTTCGCCCTGGGCCTCACCTCCATTCTGCAAGTATTCATCGTCATCTTGAGCGGCAGCGTGGCCCTGCTGGCTGACACCGTTCACAATATCGGCGATGGGCTGAACTCAATCCCGCTCTTGATCGCCTTTTATCTTGCCCGCCGCCTGGCGAACCGCCGCTACACTTTTGGATTCGCTCGGGCGGAAGACGTGGCCGGCATCTTCATCGTGCTCTCCATCGCCTTCAGCGCGGCCGTCGTCTTGTGGGAATCGGTGCAGCGTTTGCTTAACCCCGAACCGATGACCGGCCTATGGTGGGTGGCTGCCGCCGCGGTGATCGGCTTCGTGGGCAACGAGCTTGTGGCCCTGCTGCAAATCGGCGTCGGCCGGCGTATCGGCTCCGCCGCGTTGATTGCCGACGGCCTGCACGCCCGGCTTGACGGACTCACCTCCCTCTCAGTGCTGATCGCTGTAATCGGCACAGCCATCGGCATTCCTATACTGGACCCGATCATCGGCATCCTGATCGGCATCGCCATCCTCTTCATCGTCAAGGACGCGACGATCCGAATGTGGTACCGGCTGATGGACGCTATCGAGCCCGAAATACTGGACCAGGCCGAGGCCGTGGCCAAACGACAGCCGGATGTGCGAGAGGTGCGGCGGGTGCGCATGCGCTGGATGGGACATCGGCTGCACGCCGAAGTGCATATCGCCGTGGATGCCGACCTGACCACGGCCGAAAGTCATCATATGGCCGAGCTCCTCCGGCGCAGTTTGTTCCGGTCAATCCCGAAACTCTCGGAGGTGATCGTGCATACCGACCCCTGGCCGGAACTTCCCGCAGAACATCACCAACTGACCAATAGCTACGAAGCAATTCCCCAGGAACTACAGTGGAGCAAGTAAGTAGAGCACAATAACTCGCCATAAAACCCCTTAGGTCTCTCGGCCTGACCGACCAGAGGTGGCGACCCACAAAAGACCTACGGGGTTTATCAGGACCTTTTGAGACAGGTAGGCAGCGTTGAGTGGATTAACCGCCCTGCAGCCGAAGAAACCGCTCCTGGAAGTGCGCGATTTGTACACGCGCTTCGCCACGCAGGACGGGCCTGTGTACGCTGTAAACGGCGTCTCCTTTGTGCTGCATGAAGGCGAAATCCTGGCCCTGGTGGGCGAGTCGGGTTCCGGCAAAAGCGTGACCATGCTCTCGGTCATGGGGTTGATCCCCCAGCCGCCCGGCGAAATCGTCTCCGGCGAGATCCTGCTGGCGGGCCGGGAGCTGCGGGGCCTAAGCAACGCCCAATTGCGCAGCATCCGCGGCAATGAGATCGCCATGATCTTTCAGGACCCGATGACCGCCCTGAACCCGGTGCTGACGGTCGGGAAGCAAATCAGCGAGGCGATCCGGCTACACCTGCCGTACAGCGCCGCGCAAGCGCGCGAGCGGGCCATTGAGCTGCTGAAACTGGTCGGCATTCCCGAGGCGGAGGAGCGCAGCAACGATTACCCGCACCAGTTCTCCGGCGGCATGCGCCAGCGCGTGATGATCGCCATGGCCCTCTCCTGCGATCCCAAAGTGCTCATCGCCGATGAGCCGACCACCGCCCTGGACGTCACCATCCAGGCGCAGATTGTGGAGCTGGTCCAGCAACTGCAACGGAAATTGGGGATGGCCGTCATCTGGATCACCCACGACCTGGGCCTGGTGGCCAACCTTGCGGATAGGGTGGCAGTGATGTACGCCGGGCGCATCGTCGAGGAGGGCTCTGTGCGCGACATCTACGCCCGCTCCCGGCACCCTTACACCCTGGGTCTGCTGGGCTCCATCCCCAACCTGAGCGAAGAGGTGCCGGATTCGTTGCAGGAGATCGCCGGCTCCCCTCCCGACTTGATGGGCGAGCCGACCGGCTGCTCCTTCGCCCCGCGCTGCTTCCATTCGGATGGTGCGTGTCTGGCCGGTGTGCCGACATTGGAGCCAACGGATGTGCTCGGGCTGCGCTCGGCCTGTGTCCACTGGGAAATGCTGGTCAAGCCCGGAGACATCGAGGTATTGCCTGCCGGTTCCGGGGCCACCCCCGGCGCAGACCACTCCGGCAACGGGAGCGAATGGCTGGTCAGCATAGACGGCCTGAAGACCTACTTCAGCATCCGCAGGGGCATGCTGCAACGCAAGGTAGGCGTCGTGCGCGCCGTGGATGGGGTGGACCTGGCCATTCGCCGGGGCGAAACGCTCGGCCTCGTCGGCGAGAGCGGCTGCGGCAAGACCACCCTCGGCCGGACAATCATCCGGTTGTATGAACCGAGCGAGGGTACGCTCTCCTTTGACGGACAGGATCTCACTTATTTGGCCGGTAAAGAGCTGCGCGCCGTTCGCCAGCGCATGCAAATGATCTTCCAGGACCCTTACTCCTCGATGAACCCGGGCATGCGGGTGTGGGAGATCATTGGCGAACCGATGAAGGTCCACGGCCAGGGCAACAACCAGGAGATAAAGGCGCGCGCCGCTGAGCTGCTGGAGCGCGTCGGCCTGAATGAGATGCATATTGACCGTTATCCACATGAATTCAGCGGCGGACAGCGGCAACGCATCGTCATCGCCCGCGCACTGTCCCTGAATCCCGATTTCATCATCTGTGATGAGCCGGTATCTTCTCTGGATGTATCGGTGCAGGCGCAAATCATCAACCTGCTGGAAGAATTGCAGCGCGATTTGGGCCTGACCTATCTCTTCATCGCCCACGATCTAGCCGTAGTCCGCCACATTTCAGATCGGGTGGCGGTGATGTACCTGGGAAAAATCGTCGAGCTGGCCGACCGCGAGAGTCTTTACAATGACCCGCTGCACCCCTACACACGGGCACTGCTCAGCGCCGTCCCGGTCCCGGACCCCGAGGCTGCCGGCCAGCGCAAGAAAATCGTCCTGGAAGGCGATCTGCCCAGCCCGGCCGCCCCGCCGAGCGGTTGCCGCTTTCATACCCGATGCCCGATCGCCGAACGTGGGCTATGTGACGTGAACGAGCCGCAGCTCCGCGAGGTCCGGTCGGGCCATTGGGCCTCCTGCCATTTGGTTTGACGTCCAACTACGAGGCGGCCCGCAGCGATAGGGCCGCAGACAATAGGAGGTGATGCATAAGATAATCCGGAGAGTGCAGAATCTGCGATGCGGTCGCGCGCCGCGACACAAGTGGTTGATATCGTTTAATAATCTGTCCTGCGCCTGACGAAGCGGGCGCACGGAGTGCCCAGGAGGCATGGAGAATGAAGAAGTCTTACTGGTTGATCCTGATTGTGGCCGGACTGTTTCTACTCAGCGCCTGCCAACCTGAAACCGTCGAGGTGACGCGCATAGTAACCGAAACCGTCTCCGAGCAAGTGGAGGTTACCCGCATCGTAGAGGGGGAGGTGGTCACGGAGGTCGTGGAAGTAACCCGCGTAGTTGAGGTCCCCGCTGAGCCGCCGGCCGAAGAAATAGAGGAAGTGGTCGAGGAGCCGACCAGCCTGCGTATGGCCATCGCCGGCACTGAAAACTCAATCAATCCGTACACCTACCGGACCGGCTATCCCGGCTGGAACATGCTGCTGCTGCAATACGACACGCTGCTGCAGCTGGACACTGCCGGCGTTCCCCAGCCCTGGTTGGCAACGAATGTCGAGACCAGCGAGGACGGCCTGACGATCGCCCTGGACCTTCGCGATGACGTCACCTGGCACGATGGCGAGCCGTTCACGGCCGAAGATGTCCAATTCACCGTCGAGTATTATCAGGAATTTAATCATGGCCGCTGGTCGCGAAACGTGGCCAATATCGAGTCGGTCGCGGTGGAAGGCGACAACCGGGTCGTTTTCACCATGTCCGCCGCCACCCCCGGCTTTGAGCTGGCGACGCTGGCTGACACGCCTATGATCCCGCAACACATTTGGGACGGCATTACCGACCCCGATACGCATGAGTTTGAGACCAACATCGGCACCGGGCCATACATGTTGCGGGAAATGGTGCTGGACCAGTTCTACGTCTTTGACGCCAACGAGAACTATTGGGCCGGAGCGCCGCAGATAGACGAGCTGGTCTTCGTCCAGTTCGCGGACGACGCCGGCAGCGTGGCGGCGCTGCGCACCGAGGCGGTGGATATGATCGTCAGGCCTGTGGGGCCGGAGCAAATCACTATTCTTGGGGCTGTCGAGGGCATTAATGTGGCGCAGGGGCCGGAATTCGCCACAGACATGATCAACTACGACACACAGCGCGCGCCCTTTAATAACACGGTCGTACGGCAGGCGATGAACCTGGCTATTGACCGCCAGGACCTGGCCGACACGATCTATCTCGGCGCGGCCTCGCTGGGCAGCGCCGGCTGGATCCATCCCAACCATTCCGTGTTCAATGAAGCGGTAGTCACTGAGTACAATCCGGAGCAGGCTGCCCAGCTTCTGGAGGATGCCGGCATTGTGGATTCCGACGGCGACGGCATTCGTGAGCTGGACGGCGAGCCGCTCTCCTTCGAGTTCATCGTGGACGGCGGCGACTCACTGCGGCTGCGCACCGCCGAACTGGTCAGCCAGATGCTGCTGGAGATCGGCATGCAGGCGCAGGTTGTCTCTGTGGAAACGGCCACGTGGGAAGCTGCCGTCTGGCCCGATTTTGACGTCAACAATGGGCGCAACTACGACATGGCTATGTGGGGCTGGTCGGCTCCGGTTCAGGCCAATCCGACCCGGATCTGGCAACTGGTTCACTCCGATCCAGGCGTTGGCTTCCTCAACCTCACCGGCTTCAGCAACGAGCGAGTAGATGAGTTATCGGATGCGCTGACCACGGAGGTCAATCCTGAGGCGAGCGCCGCCATCATCGCGGAGCTCCAGGAGCTGATTGCTGACGAGCTGCCCTTCATCTTGCTTCTGTACCCGGACGGGGCATATGCCTATTGGTCCACTGTTTATGATGGATGGACGTTCATGACCGGCCAGGGTGTGTTCCATAAGCTTTCGCTTCTGCCGGAAGAGTCTCGACCGTAAGGGCTTTCCAGACGTAGATGAAACCGGGTTTCTCACAGCCAATTGAGAAACCCGGTTTCCAGCAGACATCAAGGGTAGAACGATGCTAAGCGAATCGAGAGGAGGGCGCGCCTTCCAGTACGTTATTGTGCTGGTGCTGGCCATCTCGCTGAACTTCTTCTTGCCGCGGATGATGCCCGGCAACCCGCTGGCGCTGCTGGCCGGGGTTGATGTGGGGTTGATGACCGCCGAGCAGCGGGCGCAGGTGATGGAGGAGGCAGGACTGGATCGGCCGCTGGCAATCCAGTACCTGAACTACTGGGGCGATCTGCTGCAAGGCGACTTCGGCTACTCCTACCGGCAACGTGAGCCTATCTCCGATCTGATTCTGGCCCGCCTGCCCTATACGCTGCTGCTGGCCGGGACGTCCCTGGTGGTGGCCGGGGTGGTGGGTGTGGCTGCCGGCGCCTATTCGGCCTGGAGGCGGGCCGGCAAGGCGGATGTGACGCTGCTGTGGTCCATGATCACTATCAACTCCATGCCCTCATTCTGGTTGGGAATGCTGTTGATTTCGCTGGTCTCGGTGCGAATGGGCCTGCTGCCGTCCTTCGGGGCGGAGACACCGGCTTCGGGTCTAACCGGCATTGACAGGCTGGTGGACATCGGCAAACATGCGATCTTGCCCGTCCTGACCCTGACTGTGCTCACCATCCCGGCCGTCTATCTCACTACCCGCTACACCATGCTCAGCGTGCTTGGTTCCGATTTCATTCGCACGGCGCGCGCGAAAGGCGCCGGCGAACCGCGGGTGCTCTTTGCCCACGCCCTGCGCAACTCCCTGGCCCCGGTGGTAACGATTCTGGCTCTGCGGCTGGGCTTTGCCTTTGGGGGCACAGTCGTAATCGAGACGGTGTTCAGCTATCCGGGTCTGGGCCGTCTGATGTTCGAAGCCGTTGGCGGCCGCGATTTTCCGGTGATGCAGGCCGGTTTTCTGTTAATCACTATCGCCGTGCTTTTCTTCAACCTGGTAGCCGACTTCATGTATCAGTTCCTAGACCCGCGGACAAAGCGACAATGACGACAACGGAGCTGGAACTAGCCGGAGAGACAACTCCGGCCGCGACACGTAAGCGGGAGAAGCGCAGGCTCCGCCTGACCTCAACCAATGTCTCCGCTGTCATCGGCGTGACTCTGATTCTGCTCCTGGCCTTCACCGCCGTGTTCGCCGAGCAGATCAGCCCATACGATCCGACGGAGCGCATCGGCCGGCCCTTTGAAGCGCCCAGCGCCAATCACCTTCTCGGTACCAATGACATCGGGCAGGATATCCTCAGTGAGCTGATCTACGGCACCCGTTCTTCACTGATCGTCGGCATGGCGGCAGCCGCGGTGGCCATCTTCCTGGGAACCAGCGTGGGCCTGTTGGCGGGTTACTACGGCCGGCTGGACAGCTTCCTGATGCGGGTGGTGGATGTTATCCTGGTAATCCCATTCCTGCCCCTGCTCATTTTGCTCGCCGCCTACCTGGGGCGCAGCCAGACCAATACCATCGTGATTATCGGCCTGCTGATCTGGGCCGGCTCGGCCAGAGTGATCCGCTCCCAGGTGTTGACCATCGCCAGGCAGGAATACGTCCTGGCCGCGCGCGCCGTGGGAGCGACCGACCGGCATATCATCTTTCGCCACATCTTGCCCCAGGTGCTGTTACTGGCTATCGGCCAGTTTGTGCTGGTGATCAGCACCGCCATTCTGCTGGAGGCGGCGCTGAGTTTCCTGGGTCTCGGCGACCCTATCCAGAAGAGCTGGGGCACTATCCTCTACTGGGCGCAGGTGCGAGGCGCGTTTCTCACTCCGGCCTGGCTCTGGTGGGTATTGCCGCCCGGGTTGCTGATCGTCTGCGCCGCCCTGGGGTTCGCGCTCATAGGCTTTTCAATCGAACAGCGCGTTGACCCGCGCTTAAAGAAAAGCAGGTAGCCGTTTTCAGAGAAGCCCCCAGGTCTCACCGGACAAGTCTGCTCTGCGAAGAACCTACGAAAGACCTGCGGGGTTTTGGCCGTAGGGCGACCAGGAGAGTTTTCGGGAATCTCGGTTCAATATACGGAGAGAAAACGTATGACACGGATATTGATGTTAGCTAGCTTCGGCCTGGAAATCGTTGAATGCGGCGGTGCGCTGGCCCGCCATATCCAGGCCGGCGACGAGGTGCGGGCAGCCGTTCTGCTCTCTCGGCCCGAGAGTCGGCCGCAGATCACGAAGGCGGCCGGCGTCCTGGGTATCGAGACGGTCGAATTCCTGGACTTCCCCTATGGCGAATGGGTGGTGGACGTGCCCTCCAAGGAGAAGATTGTCGCCTTGCTGCGCCAGGTCCGGCCGGACATCGTCATTACGCAGGACCCCCATCACGCCCAGCACGACCTCGACCCCGACCGCCGGCTGATTGCCCTGCTCTACACGGAAGCAATGGCTCTGGCCTGCCGGGACTGGCGCATCGAAGCCTGCGGCGGTCATGAACCGCATCTGGTCCCGGCGATCTACTACATGACGCCGGAGGAGCCTAATTGCATCATCGAGATCAGCGAGACGTTTGAGCTGAAGCAAAGGGCGCTGGCCGAGCTGGGGCATCAGATGGCGTTCAGCGCCGAGATGATTGAAAAGCGCAGCTCGCGCCAGACGCTGGGCTACGTAGTCAGCAATTACGAGCAGCTCAGCCAGGATAAGCGCGCGCTGGGGCTGGCGCTGCACCGG
This sequence comes from uncultured Ardenticatenaceae bacterium, assembly GCA_964452775.1. GTDB lineage: Bacteria > Chloroflexota > Anaerolineae > Promineifilales > Promineifilaceae > JACKCB01. Next base: position 11,152 of record CAYVQP010000098.1, read on the forward strand.
CAGTTTGATATGTCATTGGCGCTGGTGCATGGTCTGGCCGGCCATTCCGGGGCGGTGATGGGAGAGGCCTTCCGCCGCGAGGGACCGTTTGTGCTGGATGGTCTGCTCGTCTGAACCCCGTAATAGTCCCGCGGAGCAAATAGAGGAGGAACTGTGATGCAATCACCGGGAGTTGTGCAACTGGCCGAAGCCGTGCTTCTCATTGACGATGTGCTGGCCCATCCGGGCGTGGACACGTTGGAGGGCCGCGTCGGGCCGCTGATCTTCGGCAACGGCTGCCGCGCGCACTACATTGACATGCCCGCCCATTCTTACGTAGGCGAGCACGGCCACGACGACGAGGCGCTGACCTACACGGTGCGCGGCCGGTGGGTGCTCTGCGCCAACGGGCAGCGCCGGCTGATGGGGCCGGGCAGCCTCTACTGGTTTGCGCCGGGCGTCCCCACCGGCTACGAAGTGCCGTTTGACGAACCGGCTTACCTGCTGGTCTTCAGGGGCGTGGTCAACCAGACGCCGGCCGAAATGCTGAGCAGCATTGAAGAATGGCTGAAACCCAAATTCGTCGAGATGCAGGCGCAGGGCACGGCTTTCATGCTCGCCGACCTGCCGGCGGGCCACCCGGCGCTGCTGTACGCCCACGAGGTCAATCCGGACGCTTACTGAACCGAGATCCCCAGAAACTCTCCTGGTCGGTTGGAGCGGTTGAAGGGGTGTTTCCGGGAATCTACTTGCCCGACGGCCGGCGAACCACCGTGTGGGCCGGCTGCTCGTTGACGAGTAGTTGGAAGACATCCGGCCTGGCGTAGTGGCCGACGACATCGAAATCGAACTTGCCGCGGGCGACTTCGGCAAGGTCGATTTCGGCGGTCATTATCCCTTCTTCACCGAAGAACGGTCCGGCCAACACCTCGCCCAGCGGGGAGATGATCGCGCTCCCGCCACGGGATAGCTCCTCCGGCTGGTCGACCAACTCGTCCCAGGCTTCCAGGTCGTTTGGGTACATATCGCGCCGGAAGTATTGGTTACAGCCGATCACGTAACAGCGCCCTTCAAAGGCAATGTGCCTCAGCGTCGCTTGCCAACTGTCCCGGCTGTCGGCGGTGGGCGCCAGATACACCTGCACGCCCTTGCTGTACATCGCCATCCGGGCCAGCGGCATGTAGTTTTCCCAGCAGATCAATCCGCCTATTTTGCCCAGGGCAGTGTCCAGGACGGTGAGGGTGCTGCCGTCGCCTTCGCCCCAGATGAAACGCTCGGCGGCGGTCGGCTTCAGCTTGCGGTGTTTACCCAGCAGCCGGCCGTCCGGCCCGAAATAGAGTAGCGTGCAGTAGAGCGTCCCGCCGCTGCTCTCAATGTCCCGCTCGATAACACCGATTGCAAGGTGGACCTCCGCCTCCCTGGCGGCGGCAGCCAGTTGTTCGGTGGCCGGGCCGGGAACCTCAACGGCGCTCCGCCAATAGCGCTCCCAGAGGCGTCTACCTTGCGGGCTGCGCCTGCCGACAATAGTTCCGAAAGAGAGGCCTGCCGGATAGCCGGAGACAAAGGCTTCGGGGAAGAGGACCAATTTCGCGCCGGCGGCGGCCGCTTCCAGCGTCAGCCGGCCGGCTTTAGCCAGGGTCGCCTCCCGGTCAAAGGGGATCGCCGCCGCCTGCACGGCGGCGACGGTGAATGGCGCTATGTCGTCCATGCTGTCAGCGGAGCAGCTCGCCGGCCATTTCGTTCATCGTCGCCGGGGCAATCACGCTTCGGCCTCGCGCTTCGATGAGGGCGCGCATCTCGTCAGCGTTAATCGCACCCCGGGGTGAGGGGGTGAAGCTGAGGATCAGGCTGACCGGCTGATCCGTAAAGTTCTCGAAGCCCATGGGAACGCCTCTCTCGCAGTGCAAAGCCGTGTGTGGATACATGATGAAACGTTCGTCGCCGTACAGAACTGTCGGCCGGCCGTCGAGGATGTAGAGGGAAAGCTCGTACATGGCGGCTTCCTCCGCGTCGGGAGGAACGCCGCCGCCGGGGGGGATATGGGCGATATAGGTGAACAGGTCCTTCCCATAGACCAGCGGGCGATAGTAATACTCGTCACAATGCTCGCCGTGGCAATGCTGCACGCCTTCCACATCTCTCGCGTTAACAAATGGCGCTCTGGTCATTGTCATCTGTATCCTCCTGCATGGAACTGTGGGCTGCGGGTCGGCCAGCAATACCCCGGGGCGAGCCAGCTCGTTTACAGATGTTACCCGTTGCGCTATCGATCCGGCAAATACCCCTACGCCAATGGGCGTTTGAGCGCTATCGAAACGGATTCTGAATCGTTGTCTGGTTGATCATCTGCCCGTGGCTGAGACCCTCGGTCCAGAGAACCTTACAGCCCAGCGGGTTGGCGCTCTGAACGATCATTGCGTGCCAAAACAACAACTGCCGGCGGGTTTGAATCTCGATGGCAGACAACACATCAGCCGCAGCCGGGGAATGGACGCGCCAGGCGCTCATATCTTCAATGATCCCGGCCGCTTCCGCAGCGTTATAGGGG
>CAYVQP010000099.1:0-13168 GCA_964452775.1 uncultured Ardenticatenaceae bacterium
CGGAAACTCCGGGGCAGATTCCCGGAAACTCCAGGAACAGTTTCCGGGAATCTAGAGTGAGAAAGATTCCCGGAAACTCCGGGACAGATTCCCGGAAACTTCAGGAACAGTTTCCGGGAATCTAAGTGGAATGAGATTTGCGATGATACATTTGCTCTTCGTTTGCCTGGGCAATATTTGCCGTTCGCCGATGGCCGAAGCCGTCTTCAGCCGCCTGGTGGACGAAGCCGGCCTGGCCGATTCCTTTGCGATTGGTTCTGCCGGCACGGGAGATTGGCATGCCGGCGAACCGGCTCACCGGGGGACGCGCCGGGTGTTGCACGATCACGGCATTGAGTTCGTCGGGTGCGCCAAACAGATCAGGGCGGAGGATGTTCGCCCCGACACCTATCTGATTGCCATGGACAGCGATAATCTGCGCGAGTTGCGCCGGCGTTTCGGGTTGCACCCGCGTCTGCGCCTGCTGCTGGACTATGCGCCGAGCGGTAGCCTTCGCGACGTGCCGGACCCCTACTACACGGGCAACTTTGAAGAAACGTACCGGCTGGTGCGCGCCGGCTGCGAAGGGTTGCTGGCCGCCGTCGCGTGGGAGCTGCAATTGAAGCCGGCGGAAACGACCGGCCAGGGTGAACGAGAATGAGCAACGGCAGACGCATCCAGATTGCGGGCGCCGGGCCGTCCGGACTGACCGCGGGCATCAACCTGGCAATGGCCGGCTATGATGTTCACGTGTACGAGAAGCGCACCGATACGGGTATGCGTTTTCACGGCGACCTGCAGGGATTGGAGAATTGGTCCAGCCCGACTAAGGTGCTGGACGAGTTGGCGGAGATGAATGTTCAGGTCAACTTCGATTGCGCCCCATACCTGACACAGGTGATCACCAACGGGAAGGCGACGCGCGTTTCGCACTATCCGGCGGACAGGCCGCTCTGCTACCTGGTCAAGCGCGGGGCGATGGCCGGCAGCCTGGATCAAGGGTTGAAGGCACAGGCGCTGTCCGCCGGAGTGGCGATCCATTTCAAAGAGACGATCCCCCTGGAAGAGGCGGACATCGTGGCAACCGGCCCGATTTCAAAGGAACTTTTTGCGGTTGACAAAGGCATTGTCTTTGAGACGGACGCCGAGGACATAAACGTCTTCTTGATCAACGATGAAGTGGCGTACAAGGGGTATTCCTATCTGTTGATCACCAGAGGGTACGGCTGCCTGTGCACCGTGCTCTTCGATCGCTTCAAGCAGCTGGATAGTTGTTTTGAGGCCAGCGTGCGCACCTTTCAGGAGAACTATGACTTCGATATGCGCGATCCGCGGCCGGTTGCCGGGGTGGGTTGCTTCTCCACCCGCAACATCTACCGTGAGGGCAAGTCGTTGAACGTCGGCGAGGCGGCCGGCTTGCAAGACCTGTTGTGGGGGTTCGGCATTCGCACAGCGGTGCAATCCGGCTACCTGGCCGCGCAGAGCATCATTCATGGGCGCGACTACGAGGCGGAGGCGCAGCAGCGATTCAGCGGCCGGCAAAAGGCTACGCTGAACGGCCGCTTCCTGTGGGAGCTGGCCCGGGTACGCGACTACGGGCTGGTAGTCAGCAAACGCTTCGCAAAAGGTACCGCGCGAGGCTTTGACCTCACTTTTTTGTATAATTTCAGCACACTGCACAAGGTCGTATATCCCATTGCCGTCACTGCTATGCGCCGCCGGTATCCGCATCTCCGGCTATAATGGTTGCCGCTGGAAGCCGGCAATCGCATGGGCGTCAGGGACAGGTAGTTCCGGCTGCCGGTGGTGAGCGAATTGGGATTCAGGAGGAAAGTATGGAACGGGAAGTAATTGTAGTTGGCGCAGGGCCGTCAGGGGCAACGGCTGCAATGGCGCTGAGGCGATTGGGGCATGATGTCTTGCTGCTCGATCGCCAGAACTTCCCAAGAGACAAGGTGTGCGGAGATGGCCTACCGTGCGGCGTCTTCGAAATCCTCTACGACTACGGCATGAGGCAGAAAGTTGAGCAGGCGGGCCTGTATCCGGTCACCCGTGTGCGAATCATCTCGCCGCGCAACCATGCCTTTGATGGGCCGTTGATCCCTGGCGCAAACCATGGGGCAGTTGCGCGGGTCGCCACCCGTGAAGACTTTGACGTACTGTTGCAGGAACATGCGGTCGAGATGGGCGCGGAGTTTTGCCGGGCCAAAGTGGAAGAACCACTCGTGGAAAACGGTCAGGTGAAAGGGGTGCGCGCCCGGCTAAACGGAAAGGTAGAGGACATCCGGGCGCGTATCGTGATCGCCGCGGACGGCGGCACCTCCGCGGTCGCCAGGGCATTGGAGAAGGAGAGCCTGAAGGATCAACATCGCGCCGTTGCCCTGCGAGCTTACGTGGAGGGGATAGACATTGTGCCGCACGGGGTGGAATTTCACCTGTACAGGGACATCCTGCCCGGCTATGGCTGGATCTTCCCCCTGGGCGAGAACAGAGCGAACGTGGGCCTGGGCATGCGCCTGGACATCTTCCGCCGGCGGAAGGAAAACCTGAAGGCGATGTTGCAGGCCTTTTTGGAGTTGCCGTTTATCAAAGAACGGCTCCATCAGGGCTTCCAGGTTTCCAACATCGCTACCTGGCAACTCAACTTCGGCTCGCAGAAGAACTTCCAGCGTGCGTATGACGGTGCAATGCTCGTGGGTGATGCCGGCAGTTTCATCAACCCGTTGACGGGTGGTGGGATTCACAACGGCATGATCAGCGCGCAATTGGCGGCCGATGTCGCGCACAAGGCGCTGGTCAAAGGGGATTACAGCCGGCAGATGCTCCAGGAGTACGACCGGGCCTGCCGGGAAGAGCTGTGGGGCGGGTTATCGCGCTCTTACATGATTCAGCGCTGGCTGCTGCGCTTTCCGATCCTGGTTGACGTCTTGATCCGGCGCGCCAATGCAGATGGCGGGCAATTCGCCAGGACCTTCATGGAGAAGCTGTAACCGGTCAGAAGCCGGGATGCGCCGCCAATCAGTAAGCGTGCAACGATATGACCCGTTGCGCCTGCGGTCCTTTCCCCCGGTCCACCAGGTCAAACTCAACCCGGTCTCCCTCCAGCAGGTTGCGGTAGCCGTCCCCATCTATAGCTGAGTAGTGGACGAACACCTCTTTCTCCCCCTGGTCCGGCAATATGAAGCCGTAGCCTTTCATCCGGCTAAACCACTTCACGATACCCGTTTTCCTGATCATATATCACCTTCACAACCGGCGAACTCTGGCTATTCGGATCCTGTCGCAGTTGTAAATAACGACAGGAGATAGATATGACGACGTGCACGCTTCAGACGGGCGCGATCAGAATAATGAACAACTATTGGACAAGGGTAAGACTAATAGAAGGGGAAGGGTGATGTCAATTGGGGAAGCGAGCGGTTGGGGGAAAATTCCCGGAAATTTCACGCCGGCGGGCGCAGAGTGGCTTCCCAAAGCAGCCGGCCGGCCCCGGTATAGTGATAACCCAGGCCGATCGCCAGCGAAATTGAGGGGTGATTCTCTTCGGCGACCAGATAAAGCGGCGTGCGCCTTTCGCGCATCACGTGTTGGCTGAGGGCTGCCACGACGCTGCGCCCCCAACCACGCTGCCGATATTGTGGCCGGGTGCCGACGGCGATCTCCGCGAAGTAGGGTGATTGCCAATTCAGGCCGGCCCAGGCGGCCGCTTCCGCCGGAAACTCTGAATTGGTCGCCCGGATGATGTAACGCGGCAGAGCGTCCGGGGTCATCTCTTCCATAACCAGCACGTTGATCTCCGGCTTGAAGTCGCCGGGGTTCAACTGATATAGCAGCAACCGCTGCTCCCGCTCCACGTCGAAGAAGGCCAGCAGCAGATCGCGATAGGCTTCCGGCGCGCTGATAAACAGCCCCGCTCCCGGCGGCAGCGATTGATAGATCAATTCAGCGGCGCGCTCGTGGACGCCGGGCAGCCGGCAGGTCATCAGCGGGCGGAACAGGTCCAGGCCGGTGCGCGACAGGCAGATATAGCCTTCCGCCGGGCTGATGTCTGCCGGGTAGGTGATCAACTGGGTTTTGCGATCGGGATGGTGGAAGGCGTAGTAAGCGTCAATCGCGTCTTTGGCGGCCCGCTCGTCGAGCAGCGGCCGAATCGAATTGCGTTTCTCGGGGAGATTCATGACGGGGTGAACAGGGGGCGCGGATTCCGCGCCCCCTGTTGTCGGCTAATTCACGTAATCCTCGATGGGAGGACAGATGCAGAAGAGGTTGCGGTCGCCGTACACATTGTCAATGCGCCCGACGGCCGGCCAGAACTTGCGTTCTCGAGTCCAACTGGTGGGGAAGGCGGCGGTCTGGCGGGAATAGGCGTGCGGCCACTCGCCGGCAATGGCCGCGGCGGTGTGTGGGGCGTGCTTCAACGGGTTGTCGTCCGGATCCAACTCGCCCTGCTCAATCGCGGCGATCTCCTGCCGGATGGCGATCATCGCCTCGCAGAAGCGATCTAGCTCGGCGAGTGATTCACTTTCGGTGGGTTCAATCATCAGCGTGCCGGCCACGGGAAAGGACATGGTCGGCGAATGGTAGCCGTAATCCATCAGTCGCTTGGCGACGTCCTCTACGACAATGCCGGTACCTTCCTTCAGCGGGCGCAAGTCAATGATGCACTCGTGGGCCACGCGCCCATTTTCCCCCTTGTAGAGCACCGGGTAGTAGGGATCGAGGCGAGTGGCGATGTAATTGGCATTCAGGATAGCTACCTCCGTGGCCCGAGTCAGCCCTTCCGCGCCCATCATAGCGATGTAGGCGTATGGGATCGGCAGGATGTTCGGACTGCCCCAGGGAGCGGAAGAGACCGGTCCGAGACCCTGCGCCCCGCCTACGCCCGGCACAACCGGATGCGCCGGCAGGAAGGGGGCCAGGTGCTCGGCGACGCATATCGGGCCCATGCCGGGGCCGCCGCCGCCGTGCGGGATACAGAAGGTCTTGTGCAGATTCAGATGGCAGACATCGGCCCCGAACTCCGCCGGCCGGCATAACCCCACCAGCGCGTTCATATTCGCGCCGTCCAGGTAGACCTGCCCCCCGTTGTCGTGCACGATCCGGCATATCTCCTTGATCGCGCTCTCAAAGACGCCGTGCGTGGAGGGATAGGTGACCATCAGGCCGGCTAGTTTGTCGCGATGCTGCTCCGCTTTGGCGCGCAGATCGGCTACTTCAATGTTCCCTTCCTGGTCACATTCGACGACTACCACCTCCATCCCGGCAAGCACCGCGCTGGCGGGGTTGGTTCCATGGGCCGAGCTGGGGATGAGGCAGACGGTGCGATGCTGCTCGCCGCGCGACTCGTGATAGGCGCGAATGGTCAGCAGGCCGGTGTATTCGCCCTGTGAGCCGGCATTGGGCATGAAGGAGGCGGCGTGGAAGCCGGTGATCTCACACAGCGCTCGCTCCAGCCGGTCGAACAACTCCTGGTACCCCTGCGTCTGGTCCAACGGGGCGAAAGGATGCAGGCCGCCAAAGCCGGGGAAAGTGATCGGCAACATTTCGGCGGTAGCGTTTAGCTTCATCGTGCAGGAACCGAGGGAGATCATGGAGTAGGCCAATGAGAGATCCCGCTCCTGCAGCTTGTGGATGTAGCGCAGCATCTCCGTTTCGGAGTGATAGCTGTTGAAGACCGGGTGGGTCAAGTAGGCGCTCTGCCGTGCGAACGGGGCATCGTATTGGAGATCAACCTGGCCGGCCAGCAGCGAGATGTCAATCTCGTCCGGCCCCGCCCCGAAGACGGCCAACAACTGCCGGAGGTCATCAGCGCCCGTCGCCTCATCCAGCGCGACGCCGACGGAACCGTCGGGGTAGGCGCGCAGGTTGATGCCGTGCTCGAGCGCCGTAGCCAGGATTTCGTCTCCACTGCGCGGCCCGCTCTGCACCCGGATGGTGTCGAAGATGGGCGCCTCATTCAGAACATAGTCCAGGGAGGACAGGCCGCGGGCCAGGATTTCGGTGAGCAGGTGGACGCGGGAGGCGATGCGGCGCAGGCCGTCCGGCCCGTGATAGACCGCGTACATGGAGGCCATGATCGCCAGTAACACCTGCGCTGTGCAGATATTGCTGGTGGCCCGTTCGCGGCGGATGTGCTGCTCGCGGGTTTGTAGCGCCAGGCGAAGGGCGGGTTTGCCGGCGGAATCAACCGATACGCCGACGATCCGGCCGGGTAGCTGGCGCTTGAAATCCTCTTTGGTCGCCATGTAAGCGGCATGTGGGCCGCCGTAGCCCAGCGGCACGCCGAAGCGCTGAGAATTGCCGACGGCAATATCCGCGCCGAAGTCAGCCGGCGCGCGCAACAGAGTCAGGGCCAGCAAATCGGCGGCGACTACCACCGACGCGCCGTGAGCGTGCGCCCGATCGCAGAATGGGCCGTAGTCGAGAATGTCGCCGTCCGTGGTGGGGTACTGCAGCAGTACGCCGAAGGTCTCGCCGGCGAAATCGTAGCTTTCGTGATTGCCGACGACAACCTGGATACCCAGGGCGCGCGCGCGGGTCTGCACGACCGCGATAGTTGGGGGGTGGCAGCGCTCGGAGACAAAGAAGATGTTGGCGTTGGAGCGCCGGGGCATCATGCGCTGGCAGAGGGTCATCGCTTCGGCGGCGGCGGTGCCTTCGTCCAGCATCGAGGCGTTGGCGATCTCCAGGCCGGTCAGATCGCTGATCATGGTCTGGAAGTTGAGCAGCGCTTCTAATCGCCCCTGGGCGATTTCGGCCTGATAGGGGGTGTATTGGGTGTACCAGCCGGGGTTCTCCAGCACATTGCGCTGCACCACCGGCGGCGTCACGCAGTCGTTGTAGCCCATGCCGATGAAGGAGCGGTATAGCTTGTTCTGGCCGGCCAGCCGGCGCATTTCGGCCAGCAGTTCCGATTCGCTCAATGGTTCCGGCAGCTCCAGCGCACGTCGCGAGCGGATGGCCTCCGGCACCGCCTCATCAATCAGCTCGGATAGGGAACTCAACCCCAGGAGAGCGACCATGTGGGCGACATCTGCCGGGCGGGGGCCGATATGCCGCTCTTGAAAGCGGTCCGTGGACTTGAGGAGGATCAGATTATCCTCCGTCCTGGCATGTGGGAGTGTGGCCATTGTTGTCCTCTCTGGGGGTGCTATTCGCGATCGGCGAGATAGGCAGCGTAGCCGGGAGCATCCATCAGCATCTCAAGCTCGGAGGGATCGGAAAGCTCAAACTTGATCAACCAGGAGCCATACGGGTCGCTATTGAGCGCGTCCGGCGAATCCACCAGCGGCCCGTTCACCTCGGTCACTTTGCCGGAAGCCGGCATCGTGAGATCCGCTGCCGCCTTGACCGACTCAACGACGCCGAACGCCTCACCCATGGAAAACGTGTCGCCCTTGCCTGGCAGCTCCAGATAGACGATATCCGACAGGGCATCCTGCGCGTAATCAGTGAGGCCGATAATCCCTACTTTCCCTTCGACGCGAAGCCACTCATCATCGTTGGTGTAAAACAGACCATCTACTACCCTGGACATTTGCAATCCTCCATAATGCTCAATTACTTAACGACAGATCCACAAAGTATGGGCCGGTTTCCGCCGCCGTTCCGTGAATGGCGGCGGAAACAAAAAAAGGACGGCTCCGGCAATCGATCAAGATTGCTGCCGTCCTCTGTCTCTGACCTGAGAGATTCGCCGGCCAGAACCGGCTTGCCCCGTCGGTGTTAGCCGGCAAATATCCAGGCCAACTCTCCAGAAGTGCCCGCTCGGCAGGTCCTTTTGCCTGAGAGTTTCGCCGGCCATCTCAGCATTGTGGCCGGCTTGCCCCTTCGGCGGCCCGGGTAAACAGGCCCTCTCCCCACCGATCGCTTGGCTTATTCAATTGTGAAATGAGTTTGCTATAAGAACATTGTAACCGGGACGCAATACCGGCGCAAGCGTTCCATTCGTTTCGAGACAAGAGGTACGCCCGACGGAGCAGCCCTGTCTATCCTGTAATGCAATCGCGTCGCCGGGGGGTTGAAAACTTGCCGCCGGCGGATGATGGGCTATCGTTACCGGCGTTGTGCGAAAGCTGATTGCCGGGCTGCGCAGCCCCATATTTCTCCTCTTCTTTCTGTCGCTGGGCCTTGCCGGCTGTCGAACATCCAGCGGAGCGCCGGCCGAGACGGTTGAGCCGGTCGTTGCGGCGACTGCCGCCGCGTCTCCGGCGCCGGCGCAGACCGCCACGGAGGTCCCGGCTACCGCCGGGGTCACACCCACCAGCCCGCCGCCCGCCGAACCGACAGCTACGCCGGAGCCTTATACGCCGCCGGACTTGCGCTATTTGGGCGCACAACTGGATGCGGCGCTGGAGTCGTTCACCGGCCTGAGCAGCTACACGGTCATTGACCTGCGTAGCGGACAGCGCATCGCCCATAATCCTGATCTGGCTATCGCCGGGGCCAGCCTGCTGAAGATCCCGATTGTACTGGACGTTTACCGGGTGTTGGATGGGCCGCCGGATGTGGCCCAAAGGCGCTTGATCGTTGAAACGACGACATTGTCCGGCAACTTCACCGCCAACCTGCTGCTGGAGCTGATCGCCGGCCGGCCTGACGCGTATGCCGGGGCGCTGGCGCTCACCGGCGACCTGCGGCAGATTGGCTTGTACAACACCTTTCTGGCCGTGCCGTATGACGAGGAGCCGGTTCCGGCCTATCCGACCACCTATTTCACACCGGCCAACCAGCAGCAGGAGCTGACCACCAATCCCGACCCACACCGGCAGACAACGACGGGCGATCTGGCTACCCTGCTGCAATTGATTGATGAATGCCGGCATGGTCGAGGGCTGTTGCTGGAGACGTTCGCCGATACGTTGACGCCGGAGGAATGCGCCCAAACGCTGAGGGAGTTCGAGGCCAACCGTATCAACGCCTTTGTGGAGTTGGGCACGCCTCCCGAGGCCACCCTGGCCCATAAGCACGGCTGGGTGGATGATACGCACGGCGACGCCGCCATCGTAAACTCGCCGGGAGGGGATTATGTGCTGGCGGTGGCGCTCTACCAGCCGGGCTGGCTGGAGTGGGAAGTCAGCAACCCGCTGATTGGCGAGCTGGCCCGGCTGACGTACGCGCATTTTAACGACCCTGGCGCGTACACGGCTGCCCAGTTGGCGGCCCCCCTGCCGCCGCTGATTACCCCATCTCCCACGCCGGATTTGCCACGCGGCCGGGTAACTAACACGCACGGCGCGGGCCTGACCTTGCGGGAAAGCCCGGCCGGGGCGGAGATCGCCGTGCTGCCGGAAGGTATGACGTTGTATTTACTGCCCGATCAGCCGGTGCTGCAAGGGGGTGTGACCTGGCAACGGGTGATGGCTGCTACCGGAGAGATTGGTTGGGTGGGCATGGACTTCGTGACGACCGAGGAATGAAAGAGATGCGGCGACAGACGGCAGCGTGGCAGCTTTTCAGGGCGCTACTCATTACATCGGGCCTGCTTTTCGCGGCAGGATGTACCGGGCAGCCAACCCCCGCGCCGGCCACAGAAGTTGTGTCCGCGCCGATTGCTACTGAGACAATGCCGCCGGCAACTGCGCCGCTGGCGACCGTGCCGCCGGCAACTGCGCCGGCAGCGACTGCCACCACCGCGGTAGCCGCCACCGCCGCGACAACGCCCACCCAACCGGCCACGACCACGCAAGCTGATCCGGCTGCGACTTCTCCAGCCGGTACGGCGCTCGCCAGCTGCCCGGCAGAAGCCGCAAGCATCCAGCCGTTGGCTTCGCCGCCTTTTCCGCTGGACATCGTCTACATCAGCGAGGGGAACGCCTGGTTGTGGAGCGAAGCCGGCAACGACCCTGCGCCGCTGGCAATTCTGGACCGCATCCGGAATGTGCGGATATCCGGCGACGGGCGCTGGATCGCCATGGTCCGGCAGCTGGGCGCCGGGGAGGAACTGTGGGTCATCGAGCGCGACGGGGCCGGCGAGCAGTTGCTCATGTCCCCGGATGAGTTGCAGCAACTGGTTAGCGAGCCGCTGGTGGACGCCGTGCTCACCGAGCAACTGGACTGGGTTCCTGGAACGCACACGCTGGCCTTTAACAGCAGTACGGTCATTTCCGGCGTGATGCAAAAGCTGAACAACGACTTCCGGCTGATCAACGCAGATAGCGGCGGAAGGCCCCTTTGGCTGCCGGCCGGGGATGGGGGCGCGTTCAGCTTCTCACCTGATGGACGGCAGACAACCCTGTGGCAGCCGGGCCGGTTGAGCATGGCGGGCACGGACGGGCAGGACGGGCCGGCGCCGCTGATCACCTATACCGCGACGATTGAATCCAGTGAGCCGCCGCAGCCGGCCTGGGCAAGCGACAGCAATTCACTGATGGTCGCTGTGCCCGGCGAGATGGGGGTCTTCTCCTTGTGGAAATTGGTCACCGGCGATCCGCCGCTGCAGGTGGATGAAGAGATCGGCATACCGGGAAGCGTAGCCATCTCTCCCAACCTGGCGGTGGTGGCCTATCTGCGCCCCGGCCCGGATGAGTTCGAGCAGCGCGAACTGCACCTGGCGGCGCCGGACGGCAGTTGGGACATCGTTTACGACGCCGGCCTGTCGTTGGAATTCACCGGCTGGTCCGCGGACGGATTAACGTTTAGCTACCAGATGTTGCCCTCGGAGGGTGGCGAAGCGGCCGCCTTCATCGGCAAGTTGTGCGCGCCGCGGATGGGGTATGAGCCGGCGCCGGCGCACGGCCTGCCCAGGCGAGCGCTGCGCTGGGTGGACGCTGAACGCTTTGTTTACGTGAGTGGCGAGGCCGGCGCGTGGGAACTGCGCTTGGGGAATACCGAGGGAGAGAGTGAATTGCTGGCGGAGATGGATCAGCCGGAGCCGGTATTTGATTTGAGCGGCGACCGCTAAGTCCGGAACAACCCCGCAGGTCTATTCCAGAACTTTTCCAGAGCAAGAGTGCTTCACGACCTGCGGGGTTTCTTGACATTCCTGCTATACTGCAAGCGCGACGCCGGCATGAGTGAAGCATGGGCCTGGAATGGATCACCGAAGATGAGGACGGTAAGGCGCTGGCCGAGAGCGCGAACGGCCGGAGCCGCCGGCCGCGTCGCCGGTGGACATGGCTGATGCTGTTCCTGGCGCTGGCCGCTTTGCTGGCGCTCTACGGCAGACAGATGAGCCGCGTGCGGGCGCAGGAAGCGGAGTTGGCGGAGGAAATCAGCGCCAACCACCGGCTGTGGATGCGGGCCGTCCTGGAGGGAGACCAGGAGCTGTTTGAAAACATGCTGCTGAAAGGGGACCCGGCATGGTTTCAGGCGCAACAGAACCTCTTCGCGACAGAACGGCTGTTGGGACGGGACGGGCTGGGCTTCCACTTTGATAGAGCAACTGAGCCGGCAATCCAACAAGTGGAAGTAGCGCCGGACTGGCAATCGGCGTTGGTGCAAACTGAATACACCTACCACATAGCAGGGCCGGCGGGGGTCACGGAGACGGTCCGGCTGCAACAGAGCGCCCGTTACGAACGCCTGGGTAGTAGTTGGCGCTACGCTCCGCTTGACGAAGATTACTGGGGGGCGACACAGACTGTTGTGGGGGAATGGGCGACGACTGTGACCCCGGAGCGAGACCTTTCCCTGGCCGGCCGGCTACACGAAAGATTGGATACTGAGTTGATGCAGCTATGCGCCGGGCTGGAGGCTGTTTCTCCTTGCCCATCCGGCATGCACATCGTGCTGCAATTTGAAACGGACCCGGCGCTGTTGGATGAGCCGGCAGATGACAAATCACCTGCTTTCCGCGGCACGGCCTATGTGTTGCCGGCCCCGTCGCTAGTCGGATTGCCGGCCGGCGACGCGGCTGCGGAGGCGTTGTACACCGGCTACACGGCGGAGATCCTTTCCGCCGTCCGGCATAATCTGTTGCCGCCCACCCCGTTGCCGGAACAGGATATCGCTACCCTCTGCTTCCCGCAAGACGAGCACCAACTGGGCTTGTATCAATATGATCTGCGCAATGATAGCTGGTGGGAAGCCTTGCCGGGGCGAGTCTTTCGCTATTTAAGTTCGGCGCCGGCCGGCGATGGGATTGTGCTGCAAGAGTATGAGCGTGATCAGCCGGCGAGCCATTTGCAATTGATCTGGTCGCGGGCGGCGGGGGAGCAATTGCTGTTTAGCGGCGACGAATCGGGACGGCTGCCGCAGCCGGTGGGCTGGAGCGGACCGGAAGAGGAGCCACGACTGCTCATCTACAGCACGGATCTCAATCAGGCGGACATTTTCTATAGCCGGCTGAATGTAGATGACTGTGATCACGACGGCTGTGCGCTGGAGCAGTTGGCCGGCTACACGCAATGGTCGCCGAACGGCGAACATACTATTGTGTCACGTCGCGATGGACTATGGCTTGGCGACCGCAACGGCGAGCCGCAGCAGCCGCTGGAGCCGGGTTTCAGCCCCTTCTGGCTCGATGAGGTTAATTACGGCTACGCCCGCTATGACTACCTGGATGGGGATTCCCCGCTGGTGGAGATCGTCACCGGAGCTGTCGGCCGCGAGGGAGTGGAGGTAGCCCTCCGCTCGACCGGCTTCGTTGTGTCGGGCGGCGGGGTGTTCTTTATCGATCATGTTGCGGTGAACCCGGTATCGCCAAGCCAACTGATTGTTTCCGGCCCGGTGTTGAAGGCCAATGAGAATGAGTACATCATTCTGTCGCTGCAGCTGCAGCGGCCGGAGTCGCTGCGCTTGATTGCGCTGTTGCCGGACGCGTTGCGCGGTCTGCCGGGCACGTTGACCCCCACCGGCTACCCGCCCTTTTCCTTTTCGCCGGATGGGCGCTGGCTGATGGTATCGGCGGCCGCGGAGCCGGCGACTGCCGGCTGGACCGTGTACCTGTTTGACCTGCAGACCGGCCTGCAGCGAGCATACGATGTGCGTTATCCCCCTTATCCCGCCAAGTACCCGTTTGCCGCCTGGTCGGCAAACGGCGAGTGGCTGGCGATCCTGGAGGACGGCTACCTGCGCTTAATCGCGCCGGCATACGACTACGAGCGCCTGGTACCGCACCCGTATGAAGCCTGCCTGTTCGCCGCCTGGGTGAATCGTTAGCGTCCGATCGAGTTGATACTACATTTACCCGAAAACCCCGCAGGTCTCCTGGCGTTATCTCGTTCCGCGAAGGGCGCTAAATAGACCT
>CAYVQP010000100.1:0-3867 GCA_964452775.1 uncultured Ardenticatenaceae bacterium
AAGATCGGCCGGATGATCACTCCCGGATCCAGCCGGACATTGCCGGCCAGCCGGGTCACGTTCCGGTCCAGGTCCTTCACATTCGCCAACAACGTCGCCAGATCGCGATTGAGCGCGCCATGTGCATCCAGGTCCACCTTCCGGCCAAGCTCCGCGGCGGTGGCTTCCCGGAAGCCGGCGAAATCTCGTTGGTCTACCTTCTCGTCCAGCGTCGCCCTGGTCTCCTGCTGGAATTGCTCAAAGGATGGCCGCGGGATCAGGTTGCCCAGCCGGTCGTTGATGTCCCTTTCAAACCGGGCGAACTGGTTGGCGTCCAGCTTGCCGTTCAGGGCGGTCAATGCCTCTCGTTGAAACTGCTCCACCTGCTCCATATCGGCCTTCGTTCCCAGCCGGCCATCTACGCTTGCCTGGAAATCGGTGAACGCCTGGCTGTCCAGCTTGCCGGTCAGCGTCCCGTTCACCTCGTCGCGAAAGCCGTCGAACACGTCCTGCGCCACCAGGCCGTCGAAGCGACTGTTCACGTTTTGTTGAAAGGCGTTGAACGCGCCCACGTTTAACTTCCGGCCCAGTTCAGTCGCGTTCGTCTGGCGAAAGGCGTCAAACGCGGCGGCATCGAGCTTGGCGGTCACCGATGACTCCAATGATCCCAGCCTTTCTCCCAGGGCGGCGACCCCGCTCAGGTCAATGGCCGCCACCTTATCGTCCACTTCCCGGCGCAGGTCAACCCGCGCCTGGGTGAGCGCGCTGAGCACGTTCACCCCTTCGCGCTCCACGGTCGCCGAGGCGATTTCGACCGCCGGGAAGAGCGCTCGCCGGCTCTCATCGGGCAGGTCGGCGATCCCTTCGGTCAGGAAATTGCGCAGCGCCTCCTTCGCCGTCCGCTGGCCCACAAACTCGCCCACAATGCCGTACTGCTGGTCCACAAAGCGGCGCACCCGGCCATAGACGCCCTCCAGCAGCCGGTTAGGCTCCGGCTGTTGCGCCTTCTCGCGCTCGAATTCCTGTTCCAATTCGCCCGCGGCGCGAGCGCTCTGGCGAAAGGATTGCAGCCAGGGGGGCAGCCAATTCTTAAAGCTGACCACACAGAGCGCCCCGGCGGAACCGATGCCGCCGCCGTCCGCCGGGAGGACCGCCACCTGCACGGCGGCGTCAATCAGCTGCCAGCGCTGCAGCGCGTCCCGGCCATTCAGGTGGGCGGCAATCTCCTGCCGGTGAAGCTGGAAGTAAGCATCCACCGCGCCGCGCAACTGCACATTCGGCTCCCAGCGGTACTGGCGAATGAGGAAGTCAAACCCGGCGCGGTCGCCGGCCGGGGTCGCGGCGGTCGCGTCCAGATGGCGGAGGGCGGCTTCCAGGGCTGTCTGCTGCTGGGACTCGACCAGCCCGGCGACGGCCGGCCGGAGGATGAACCGCGCCCGCCCGTCAATGCCGGTGCGGGTCACGACGGCGCTGCCCCGCCGGCTGCGAAAGTCGCGCACGGTGTGCAGGTCGCCCCAGCTGGTGACCGCGCTGAGGTCCAGCTCGGGCATGGGCCGGCCGGTGAAGGCGTCGCGCACGGTCACTTCCAGCGTGGCCGGCTGGCCCAGGAACAATTCGGCGTGGCCGGCGTCAATCTCAATTTTCACCGCTCTGCCCATCGCCGCCCGCAACGCCGCCACTTCCTCGCGTAAGGCAGCCATCTCTTCCAGGAGTGTTTGCTGTGTCTCAACCATCGAACTGCTCCATTGCCGCCGCTGCCGGCTTATCCCGGACCGGCCAGGAGGCGCTCTTCCAGCAGGCGCACGCGGCTATTCACATCTTCTAGCTGCACCAGGCCGGCCGCCACCTTGCGCGGCTGGACATTCTCGACCTCAAAGGCCTGAATCTGGCCCTGCAAGGCGCCGATCTCGTTCTCCAACTGGGGCAGCAGCCCGCCGGCCTCGAAGACGGTGCGTTTGAAGTCGCCGACCTGACCTTGCAACACGCCGATGTCCCGCTGAATTGAGGTCTGATCTCGTTGGAAGGTAAGGAATTGGTCCTTCAGGGCCGGTACCTCGTTTTGCACCTGCAGATTGAGGCCGGTAAACTCAGCCTGAAAGCCATCCAGCTTCGTCTGGAAGTCGTCGGCCCGGCCCGTTTGGGCATCAAGCGCGCCGCTCAAATCGCCGATCTGCCCGCGCAGCTCATCCAGGCCGACATCCCCTTGCGCGGCGGCGGCCGCCAGCGAGCCAAGCGCCGCCTCGTTATTGCTCAGTTGGATCGTGTTGGCCAGGGAGAATTCCAGCGTCTGTTGCACTGCCACAATTCCCTGCGTCTGGTTGACCAACTGCGGCAGGAAGCTCACCGGCTGGTCCAACTGCACACGGTCCAGCGCCTCGCTCATCACCCGATATTCCCGGATGCGGCCCAGCGTCCCCAGATTCTGCACGCGCTGTGTGATTTCATCCTGCAGATTGATCAGCGAGACGCCGTAGCGCAGGGGATCGATCTTCGGCTTCAGCACCTGCACCGCGTCGCCCACCCGTTCATCCACCCGGCCGAAAAAGTCCACGATGATCCACGGCCCGATCCAGTCGCGGAAGGTGACCTGAATCGAACTCACCCCCCGGCCGCGGTCAGGGGAGGTAGGGTCGTTGTCGTTGCGCGACATCACCATCACTGTTGAGCGGTAATCGCGCCAATTGCTCTGGAAGCCGTCGCGCACCTTGCGCGGCTGATGCAGGTAATAGGCGTCGGTATACTTGCGTACAAAGCGTTCGTTGCTGACATAGGCCTGGGTCAGCGGCTGGAACGCGCCCTGCGCCTGCGCGTCGAAAGGCGTGTTGGCCTGCAGGATCGCCTCCGCCACGGTCATGTTGTTGCCCAGCGTCGCGGTGAGCGCGGAGGAGACATTGCTCTCCTGCTCCTCGGTCAGCTCTTCATCCACCTCCGCGCGCAAAGTCACCTGGGCGATACCCTGCGCGTCCACCTGCACCGTCGCCGTGCGCCCGCCGGCCCCGAGCACGCTGACAAAGCCGGCCGCCGGCTTCAACTCGCCCCAGGAGGCTACAAAGTCAACCCAGGGACGATTGGCGGCGTTGTCCAGAGCGGGCAGGGGATCGCCGGCAAAGTCGCTCACTTGCGCGGTCAGGGTGGCAACCTGGCCCATGGCAAAGGTGGCGGCCCCGGCGCTGAGGGCGATGCGATGTTGCTCGCGCAGCGCCTGCGCCGCCGGCTCTATCGTATCCAGGCGCTCGCTGAGGTCCGCGACCTGGCCTTCCAGCCCGTCAATACGGGTCGTGGCCGCTTCCAGCAATCCCTCGATGCCCGCGATCAGGCCGTTCCAATCCTCGCTGAGGATCAGTTGGCCGGCCTGCTTGTTACCGAAATTGGTGATTAACTCGCCCATCTCTATCTCCTACGCTGCTATCTCTGCATTTTCCCGGAAACTGAAGGACGCTTTCCAAGGACGTTTTCCCGGAAACTGAAGGACGCGTCCCTGTGGACCCCGCACAGATGAGTTTCCGGGAAAATTCGGGTAGCCCGCCAACTCTGCATTTTCCCGGAAACTGGAGGACGCTTTCCAAGGACGTTTTCCCGGAAACTGAAGGACGCGTCCCTGTGGACCCCGCACAGATGAGTTTCCGGGAAAATTCCGGCAGCCCGCCAACTCTGCATTTTCCCGGAAACTGAAGGGCGCGTCCCTGTGGACCCCGCACAGACGAGTTTCCGGGAAAATTCGGGTAGTCTGCCAACTCTGCATTTTCCCGGAAACTGAAGGGCGCGTCCCTGTGGACCCCGCACAGACGAGTTTCCGGGAAAATTCCGGTAGCCATGAGTTTCCGGGAAAATTCGGGCAGCACACTACGCCTCCGGCGGAAACCGCTCAATGCTCTCATCAATTGCCAG
>CAYVQP010000100.1:3967-8657 GCA_964452775.1 uncultured Ardenticatenaceae bacterium
GGGCAGCACACTACGCCTCCGGCGGAAACCGCTCAATGCTCTCATCAATTGCCAGGTAGACGCGCACCCCGGCCGGGCGCACTCGTTGCATCGCCTGCCAGACGCGCTCGATGACCACGGGGTCAAATTGCTGCTCCGGGTCTCGCCTTTGAAGCCGCACCAGCGCCGCCAGCGGCGCGGCCGCCCGCCACTGGAAGGTGATCTTGACCACCGGCGGATAGGCAAAAGCCGCCTCATTAAAGACGCTATCCGGCGGCGGGTCATACGACTCAAAACGCCCGGCAACCGCTTCTCCCTGGGCGGGCGGCGGCAGAAAGCGCCCCTCGCTGCTCCAGGCCGGCCCGGGCGGCAACTCCTCCGCTACCTCAGACTCACGGCTAAGGTAACGCCAGGTGGACTCGCCCACCGGCAGGTGCGGCAGCGCCGGAATCCCGCCGGCCAGGATGCGGTTGTTGTCCGGCTTAAAGCGACATTCCAGCTCGCCGGGCGGAATCTGCGCCGAGGCGGTAAATGCCGCGCCGTCAAAGGTCCCAATCTCCGCCAGGACGCCGTTTGTCCAGGCGACCGCCTGCACGGGCAATTCGTCCTGCTTGCCGCGCAGGTGGGCAGGATTGTCGGGGTCAAAGGTGAAGTCCAGCGTGCTGAACTGCACCCAGCGTCCCGTCGCCCGGTCGAAGCGCCACGCGCCGCGCGGGTCCGGGGACAGCGGGCGCACGTAGGCCTGGTCGGCTGCGCCCAGCGACACCCAGGCGTTGTCTTGCCGTTGCCACATCCGCCGGCCGTCGTAGCGAAACAGCCCCGCGTCGCTGCCGATCCACAGCAGGCCGCGGGCGTCGCGGGTGATGAAGTGCACCCGGCCGGTGGTCAAATCGGGGAAGGCCTCCAGCCGGGTCTCATAGGTAAGCGCCCGCCCGGCTCTGGCTCCGTAGCGCGCCGGGCCGCTGTCCGTGCCCAACCACAGCCCGCCCTCGCCGTCGTGTTGAATGGCGCGCACCGCGGGCAGGCCGATCTCCCCCGCATCGGGCAACTGGCCCGGCTGCCAGGGCAACCACTCATCATGCTGCTCGCTGCGTTGCAGGCCGCTGTAGAAATACCAGCGATCAGGCTGGGGCTGGTGCAAAAAGACGCCCAACTCGGTCCCGAAATAGCGGACGCCGGACGCATCTTCATAGATGGCGTAGGTATCCACCCCCTGCAACGGCGTGGGAGAAACGTTGTCGCCGGCCAGGATAAGCGCGCCGCCGGCAGCGGCCAGCCACACTTCGCCGTTCGTCAGGGTGACGATGGCGTGAACGGTGAGGCCGGCCAGCGCCGCCAGCGGCGAAGCCACAAAGGGATCGCCCTCAAGCGGGTAGAGCGGCATGCGCGACAGCCCGGCGGCGAAGCCAATCAGCAGCTCGTCGCCCAATTCGTAGAGGCACTGGATTGCCCCCAGGCCGGTGAGCGCCTGCGTCCAGTTGACGCCGTCGCTGCGCCAAAGTTCGCCGCCGGAAGTGCCGGCCCACAGGCTGAGGTCGGCGGTCTGGATGAGCGCGCTGATGGCGGCGGCCGGCGCGCCGGCGGCAGCCGCCCAGCCGCCGGCCGCGGTGGGATCGCTGGCGTGCGCCGCCTGTTGGACGCCGCTTTCCGTGCCCAACCAGGAGGCGAAGGTGGGCTGGAAGCGCAGCGCTTGCCCGGCGGAGAGCGCGCCGGTGTAGGCCAGGCCCACCTTGCGCGGGTAGTTCTCGATCATTGGGCGCGTCGCCTGCGCGACGGCTTCGATGATCGCTGCCGGCGCGCTGCCGAACAGGCCGGCGTTGTGCACCTGCCAGCGCATCAACGGGCCAAGCACACTTTCGGGAGCGCCGTCCGGCGCGCCGGGGGTTGTGGCCGCACACTGCTGCGCGTTCAGCGGGGCGAATTCTTCAATCCAGAAGGGCTGGTCGTGCTGGTCGAGCGGCAGGCTCTCATCTATGGGCAGCTCGGCCTCCACGACGCGCTGCAATGCGCCCACCGTGCCCAGGCCGTTGCGATAGAGGGCGATCATGCGCTGGATGCGCCGGCGATACGCCTCCACCTTTTCGCGGGCGGCGGCCGGTTCGAACCAGGGCGAGAGGGGCAGCAGGGAGGCGAGGTGAGCCAGGTCATGGATGTAAGGGTGCTGCTCGATGCTCTCCACGGCGGCCGGGTCTACGGCGCGCCGGCCGGTAGCCGGATCGCGGCGCACCAGCTGCAGCGGAGGCAGGCCGGCTAACTCACGCTCGCGCCGGACCCAATCGCTATACAGCGCGCCGTCGGCCTGCGACCACCAGTGCGCCTGCATCACCTGCACCGAATCCGCCTGGGCATCGTCGAGCACATCGCCAACCGCGCGCAGGAGCAGCGAAAGCAGCGACAGGTCGCCGGCCTCCGGCCGGTAGAGGGAGGGCAATCTTTCCCGAATGTTTGCGTAAGCCGGCATTTCGCCCTTAATCCTCAGTGACGGTCACTTCGTGCAACGAAAGCTGCTCGAAAGGCGCCAGTATGTAGGCGTCGCCCGGCGCGCTGAGTATCTGCGTCAGGCCGCTCTCCTGCGTAACGGTAAAGATGACGGTATATGGGCCGGCGTCGGCGGGCAGCGGGCCGCCGTTCTGGTCAAAGCTCTGCAGCGAGGTCGCCGGCTTGCCCGGCAGGGTAATGGCCAGCAACGCCTTTTGCCAGGAGAGCGTTCGCTGCGCCTGCGGAGCGCCCGGCTGCCCGTTGATGGTGTTCAGGTATGCGATGGTGTTGGCCATGTCGTTGGATAGCTGCTCGCTGTCCGGCGGCGCTTCGTTCTCGGGGAAGGCGACAACCACGCTGATGCCCGCCGGCAGAGCCGGGTCAACCAGATTCAGGCTGTCGAGCACGGTCGCCTGCCCGGCCAGCGGCAACGAGCCGGCCGACGTGTCCAGCGCGTTCCCGTCCAGGGTGGCGCTGAGTAGCTGCATATCTTCCACGCCGCTCACGCCCAATACCAGCCCGACCAGCTTGTTCAGGCTGGCGTCGGATTTGGCGGGCAGCGCGGCGAAGAAGCCGGCCACCTTCTCGCGCACTTCGCTCTGGATGGCGCGCAATTCCGGCGGCAGCAGGCCGGGCGCGGATTCGATGCGCAGGTTGAGCGCCACTTTGCCGGGGATCACCACGGCCGGCGGGTTAACGAAGACGCCGGCCGGGCGGGCATCGGCGATGGCCGCCTTGATGCGCGCCTCCAGCTCCGGCGAAAGGTTGTCGCTAAAGGTGTTCACCTGGATGATGCCGGGGGTGGCGCTATTCTCGATAATTTCTGCCGAGACTCCCTGGCGTTCGATGGCGTGTTTGAGCGCGCCGACCGTCGCCCGCTCGCTGCCGGCGAGGAAGCTCTTCGAGCGCTGGCGCAGTTCGTCGTCGCTTTCCGCCTGGGCGGTGATGCTGGTAGCCTCGGGGTTGGTCACGCTGCCGATGCCGGCGATGGGCACGGGCAAGACGATCAGCAGGCCGGCTTCGATGCCCGTGTTGTCCGGCTCCACGTCCTGCGCCCGCGCGCGGACCGTCTGTTGCCCGACCAGCAGGGTGACCGTCTCGGTGGTCTCATACTCGATCTTGCCGTCCTCGGTGCTGATGCGCGTACCGGCGGGGATGGAAATGACCCCCCGGCTGCTGGCTGCCCGGGTAAAGAGCACCATGCCCACCGGATGATTGCCCGTGATCCGCTGCACGTCGAGCAGAGCGACCACCCGGTCAAGGGCGCTGCCGGCGGCGGAGTCAATAAAGCCGGCGTCGTAGACCGCTTCCAGTTGGGCGTAGAGGCGGGCGATCTCCAGGGCAATCGTCTCGCTGATGGTGCGCAAGACGCTGCCGGGGTAGATGTCGGTGAGGGCGGCCCGGCTGTTGGCGGGCAGGTAGTTGATGCTGACCAGGGTGCCGGGGTCGGGCCGGTCGCCTTTCTCCAGCCAGGTAATCGTCTTGTCCGCCGCCAGGTAGTCGCTCTTAGCCGTGAAACGGTGCGGCTGGCTGTTGCGGCTGCCGTAAACCGAGACAACCGTGGCCACCGCTTCATGCTCCAGGATGTGGCGGAACGGCTCGTCGCCGGCGGGCGGATAGGGGTGCGTCTCGGCCGCCACCCCTTGCACGAGGCCGGTGAGAATGTTGTCCAATACCTCAGGATAAGTTCGCCGCCTGAATGTCATCGGGTTCCCTCAAATATGAACTCAGCCCAGTTCCAGCGTGAACGGGCCGATAGTCACGGGTTCGCTCTTGTCGGTCGGCTGGACGACGAGTTGCACATCAATGCGGTCGCGCGAGCCGGGATTTTCGCTGACCGCCAGCTGCAATACGCGGGCGATGCGCGGCTCACGCTGCAGGCTGTCCAGGATGTACAGCCGGACGAGATTGCGGGTTGTCTCCGTGTTCTGCCGGCCGACCAGCTCGTGTAAGCGCGAGCCGTAGGTGGGATGGCCCAGGGCGTCCAGCTCGCCGAGCGGGGTCAGCAAGCGCATCATTACGCTCTGGCCCAGGTTGGGCCGGCCGCTGACCAGCGCCAGGTCTTCCTTTGCGCCCTGCTCGCCGGGGGGTTGCCGGAAGGCAGTGGCCGGCGCATAGACCGGGCGCAATTCCGAGTGCGTCAGGCGCAGGCTGATGTCAGTTAGCAGGTGTTGGTCGTCCATATCATCATGTTTCTGCATTTTCCCGGAAACTTTCTTCAGTTTCCGGGAAA
>CAYVQP010000100.1:8757-10359 GCA_964452775.1 uncultured Ardenticatenaceae bacterium
TCTTCAGTTTCCGGGAAAATTGACCTGGTGCGCTAATTAATCTTCACCAGCCCACCTTTCAACTCCAGTTGGCCGTCCGCCTTGATGCTGATGTTGGCGGCCTTGAGATTAAGTTCCGATGTCGCTTCGATGCTTACCGCCCGCTGACTGCTGATCGTGACGGTACCGTCGCTGTCAATCTGTATCGTCGCCGACCCGCCGCCGGCCTCAATCTGGATGGCCGGGTCGCCGTCCGCCAGTTTGATTTCCAGGCCGTTGCCCAGCAACAGCGAAATCGCGCTTTCCTTGCCGTCAACGAGCAGCTGCACCTTGCCGCCGGCGGCCGGCAAATGCCAGACCAGCTGGCCGTCATCGTTGGGCGGCGGTCGCTCTTCGTCATGGTAAAAACTGCCGGTGATCACCGGCGCGTTGATATCGCCGGCGATGAATTGCACCAGCACCAGGTCGCCCACATTGGGGATGGCGGCGTGACCGATGCGCGAGGTGGCCACCGGCACCCGCGGCAACACCAGCTGAGAGTTGCGCAGCACTACGGTGCAGGCGTAGTTGTCCGTATCGGATTCGCCGGCGTGCGGGTGCTGCTCCTGCACCACGGCCAGTTCGGCGGTGCGCAAGGCGCGCAACTCCTGGCGCACTATCTGGCGAATGGTGTCGTACAGGTCGCTCATCTCAGAAAACTCCTCCAGGCAGACCGGCGCCTGTGGAGAACGGGTGGAACCACACCTCTGTCTGGTAGCCGCGGGCCTTGTCAAAGCGGTGGCGCACGCGACTGACGAAGTAGACGCCGTTGAATGTCTCGTCGGGCGCGCCGGCGATGCGGATGGTGCTGCCGGCTCTTACGGCGGGCGCGCCGCTGCTGAGCATGCGCCCGGCCAGCGAGATTTGCGCGGCCATCAGCGCGCCGGCGGCAACGTTCACGGCATCGCCGGAGCGCAGGCTGCCGTCGGCGACAAGCTCCTGCGGTTGCCCGTCGCCCGCCTCGGCCTGCACGGGGCCGGGCTCCTTTAGCAGCCAGGGCCAGGCGTCGGAACCGGCGCTGCCGGCCGCGCCCTCGCCGGTGACCAGCGCGCTGTTGATCAGCGGGGCGCGCTGTTCGAGCTGCAAGGTGATGATGTCCTGGGCGTAGGTAAATTCGTGGGCCGGCTCCTCTTCCTCCGGGGGAGCGAAGAACAGCTCGCCGGCGGGTGTGAGGTAGGCCACGTGGCCGTTGCGCCGGGCCAGGTCGGCGACGTGCTGCAGCAGAGTGCGCCCGCTGTCTACGGCGTAAAACGGGTAGCTGACCCCGTCTTCGATTGCGCCGGCGGAGATGGAAGGCTCTACCTCGCCGAGCAAGCTGCTGACAATTTCGCCGGCGCTCTGCCCCTGAAAGCTCTTATCCAGCCGGCGGCGGGCCAGGCGGGCCGCGCCGTTGACCAGGGTGATGCGCCGGCCCCCGGCCAGGCGGCGCTTGATGGAGTCTACCTGGCCGCTAAAGGCCGGCTCGCTCTCGTCGCCGTAGCCGAAGGCGATAGTTCCGCTGTCGCCCAGGGCCGCCGCCGGCGCGCGAGAGTCGTTGGCCAGCTCGATGGCCACCACGTCAACCGCCGGGAAGAGGGCCGCGTC
>CAYVQP010000100.1:10459-13114 GCA_964452775.1 uncultured Ardenticatenaceae bacterium
TGGTCATAGAACGCTACAAGGATCATGTGGTTCATTGTCCGAGGTGTACCAGCTCAGGTTGACCGGCACGCCGTCGGTCTTGAAGGGATTGATGTAGTTCACGTCCTTGAAGACAAATGGGATGGTGTAGTTCTCCATTGAACCCTTGGTGATGGCGGTCACGTTGCCGGAGACCGGGTCGAGTCCGACGGCGGGCAGCGGGTTGGCGCCGGTGGGCGGCGTCTGCTCGTCGGTGAGGATATCCATGTGCAGATGATTGTGGTTGCTGACCCCGGTGTTGCCGGTGCGCATGATCGGCTGGCCCTGCTGCACCTGCAGGCCGATTATCTCGCGCAGGTCGTTGTTGGGCGTACACGATTGCAGAAACTCGCGCACGCTGCCCAGCCGGCCGTGCAGGTATTGGCCGTAGGTGACGAATTGCGCGCCGTTCGGCCCCTTGTCGTGGTCGGGATCGTGAGCGTCGTGCCGGATGAGGACAAAGTTGGCCTTCGTCTCGGTAGTGCCCGGCGCGACGCCGTCCGGATCGTCTACAAAGGTATCCTTCAGGTCATCCGGCACCCAGTCGAAGTAATCAACCACCGTGCCGGCGCGCGCTGCCAGGATCGGCGTGCCCTGGTCCATGCTGAAGTCGTAGGCATAAGTTTGAACGTTGCCGTCCTTCAGTTCTCGCTTGCGGTAATGGCTCCACATGCCCTGATTCCCCTGGCCGACAAACTCGGTCGTGTCCTTGCGATAAGGCAGGAGGTAAGGGGAGTTCTCGTTGTCCGGGTAGCCCTTGAACTCGATGTTTTCGGGGAAGTATTCACCGCCGGCGGTGCTGCCTTCGCCGTTGAAATACATGTTGATCCAGATCATCAACCAGAAACTGAGCACCGTCTTCAGCGCGCCCTTGCCCATGTTCTTCAGGAACAGCTGCTTGCTGGACGCCTGACTGAAGGCGATGCCCAGGCCGTTGGCCAGCATGGTGCTGACCAGGTTGGTCATCAGCCCGCCGAGCAGCCCCCAACCGAACCAGATCTCCACCTGCCGGCCGTCAATCTCGTCGTCGGTGTCCGGGTGGGTGTATAGGTCGCGGTCCATGAGTTTAATCAGCAGCCAGTTGAAGAAGAAGTCAGTAACTGTCTGGAAGGCCTCCACGTACTTCAAGTTCATCGGGGCGTCTGCTTCTTTCTCCGGATAGGCAGGGCCGTCGTAGTTAAGCTGGGTGATGATTGTCAGGGTGATGTCGCGCAGCCAGTCAATGGCCATGTTCACGGAGAGGGCGTCAATCAGGTCGTCCGCCCAGAGGATCATGTAGAGCTTGCCGGCGTCCTTGTCGGCCTCGGTGTGTCGCCCCTCCAGCGCGGTCAGGAAGCTGAAGCCCAGGGGGATAAACGGGGTCCACAGCCAGCGGAACATCTGGTTCTTCACCGCCCCGCTGTTCAGGTGGGTCATCATGGGGTTCTTGGTGGCACCCTTATAGGCGGCGTTGATGATCGTCCACACGCATTGGAAGAAGCTTCCGGCGATATTTCCGTCTTCGAGGCTGAGCGTGAAAACGAGAAAACGCACTAAGTCGCTTACCCAGGACATATAAGAGGCGATGTCCTCCATCGTCTGGGCTTCCACTCTCTTAAAGGTCCAATTGCCTTCGGGAGCGGCCGGCTGCTTTTTGAAGTTAGGGGCATCATACCAGTTAATAGGGGCGGCGCCTTCATGCAGCAATTTGTCATCGCGGGCCACGTTGCGCAGCACAAGCTGCTTGCCGCCGTCGGCCAGCCACACCTCGTCGGGCGGGAAGGCGGGCAGCCAGTCCCAGAGGCCCCAATACCAGGGGCGGGTCTTGTCGGCCATCAGCCAGGAGGCGTACCAGGCGTACTTGTCGCCGAAGTCCGGCCCTTTGGCAGCGCCCAGGCTGCCGGGGTCGAAGACGACCGAGCCGGTCAGGTCAACCAGGCTGCGGCCGGCGGTGTAAAAGGCGCGCACCTTGTCCAGCATGCAAACGACTTCATCCATGAAGAGACCGTAGCCGTATTTGCGGATGAGGGCCAGCAGGTCGGTCGCCATGCGGTCGGCGTTGAAGCGGGGGAAGGCGAATTTGCCATAGAAGAGGGTGCGCACCTTCTTCAGCAGCCTCGCCGCCTGGAAGCAGATGGCCCGCGCCTCGCCGGCCAACGAGCGACCCAATTCACGCAGCCGGCTGATTAAGCCGTCTATCAAGCGCCACACCTGCCGCTCCAGAAAATCGCCGGTCAGCCCCAGCTCCTGCTCCATGATGGCCAGCAATTCGGTCATGTGGGCGCGCAGCTGGTTGATGGTCAGCTTTTTGGCCAGGTTGACCAGAAAATCGAGCGCCTTCGCCAGCAGGTCAAAGAAATCGTCGGCCGAATCCAGGGAGAAGCCGCTGCTGAGAAACGCTTCTAGTTGGGCGAAGGAGCCGGCGAAGTAGGCGCGTATCCTGGCCCCGGCCTTCTCCAGCCCGCCCTCAACCGCGCCCAGGATCTCGTTGCCCCAGTCGTCAATCAGCTCCTGCAGACCCAGGAAGATGTCCCGGCTTGCCGCCGGGTTGAACGCCAGCCGGCCGGCCAGCCGCAACAGATCGTCAATGAGTTGCGTGTCCAGCGTCAGGTCTGCGTCGAGCGACCTTTGCAGGCGCTGCGGTTGCAGTAGGACGTT
>CAYVQP010000101.1:0-5937 GCA_964452775.1 uncultured Ardenticatenaceae bacterium
AGAGCCAGCTCCGGCTGGCTTTTTGCTTTTCTTGGGGCCTTGATAAACCCCGCAGGTTGTTGAGTATACTCGCTCGAAGGTGTACTTGCGAAAGACCTGCGGGGTCTTGCCGATGGTTGGCGACAATATTACTCCGCTCAACCCACCTTACTGGCAATTACCCCTCGCGCGCCGGCCTGAATCAGCGCCTCTGATACTTGCGCCGCGTCCGGCCCGGCAATCAGCGCAATCATATTGCCGCCCCAACCGGCGCCGCTCATCTTAGCACCCAAAGCGCCTGCCGCCCGGCCGGCAACTACCAGCCGGTCCAGCTCGTCTGACGACACGCCCATTTCCTGCAACACGACATGATTCTCATTCATCAGCGCGCCCAGCTCGGGCACATCGCCGCACTCTATGGCCCGGCGCGCAGCCAGGGCGATATGGCCACAGGCGGCAAAGATGCGCTCAAAGTGGGCCGGCGATTGCTGCCACAGCTCGCGGACGCGCCCGACCACCAATCGGGTGGAGCTGCGCACGCCGGTATCGGCGATCAACAGGTGTAATGGACGCGCCGGCGCAAAGGGGGTGATCAGGTTTCGCGGTTGCCGGCGCTCAAAGTAAACCGGCTGCTCGTAGGTCACAACGGTGTTGTCAATGCCGCTGGGCGTGCCGTGATGGATCTTTTCCACCTCATAGGCCAATGCGGAGACGTGTTCGTTTTGCGCCAGGTCCTCGCGCCCCAGATGGCGGGTGAGGGCGCGGATGATGGCGGCGGCAATGGCCGCCCCACTGCCCAGGCCGCTGGCGATGGGAATGGTGCTGCTGACCGTGATGACCAGGCCGGGCAATTCCACGGGGGCGACGGCTAATTGCACCTGGCGCACGGCCGCGGCCAGGGCGTCGCCGGCCGGCAATTCTTCCAGCCGGGCATCTAGCCCCAGGTCCGGAGCCAGCAGACGCACGCCCGGTTGATCGTTGTCTTCAACCACCGCATTGGCCTGCACCTGAGTCACCGGCGCGGCAATCGCCGGTTGCCCGTATACCACAGCATGTTCGCCAAAGAGGATCACTTTGCCGGGAGCGGCGGCGACGGTCTTCATCACTCGACTCAGAAGATGTAAAGCGTGGCGAAGACCAGGGCTGCGCCGATAAACAGCGCCGCCTGCATGGGACGATCGCGCAACAGGATCTCTTCCGGCGCGCCGCCCTCATGGCGCACGTGGATCAGAAATAGATAGCGGAAGATAATGTACAGCACGACGGGGACGGTGAGCATCATGGCGTGGTTCTCCGGCAATCCCTCGGCCAAAAATGTGTACAGGCTATAGGAAACCACCGCGCTGGTGGTGACCACGCCGATCAGCCGGTCAATCAGGTCCAGATTATAGTCCTTCAAGATAGCGCGGTGGCTCTCCGCGCCGTCGCCCAGCAACACCAACTCGTGACGCCGCTTCCCCAGAGCCAGAAAGAGCGCCAGGAAGCCGCCGAAGATGTACAGCCAGGGCGAGAAGCGTTCGACTTCGATGACCGCCACGCCGGCGGCAATGCGCAGCACAAAACCCAACGCCACAATAAAGACATCTACCAGCACGACGTGTTTGAGCCGGAAGGTATAGGCCACCTGGCTGGCCAGATAAATCAACAGGATGATACCGAGCTGGAAATCCTGGATGAAGCCGGCGGCCAGACTACCGGCGGCGAACACAAAGGCCGCTATGGCCGCGACGCGCGGGCTTAAGCGCCCGGCAGGCAATGGCCGGTTCTTCTTCTGCGGATGTTGCCGGTCGCTCTCAATGTCCGCCAGGTCGTTCATGATGTAGACGGCGCTGGACATCAGACAGAGCAGGACAAAGGCATAGAAGGTGTGCAGCACGCTGGTCAGGTCAAACAGCTTGCTGTCAAAGATGAGCGCGACAAAGACGAAGGTATTCTTCGTCCATTGCCGGGGGCGCATGGTCTGCAACAGGGCGAGCAACAACTTCCATTCCTCGATTGGCGGTATCAGTAGGGCTGTGTTTCTATCACGATTGCCGGCATCCGCCTAATAGCCGCCGGCTCCCACCGGGCGCGTGGAATGGTCGTCAGGGGTTTGCCGGCGCGACGGTTGTCCAGCGATCGGCGGGATCGCTGCGGGCCGCAGCTATTGCGCCGCTGCAAGCAGCATTAGCAACCAATATCGGCCAGGAACCAGCAGCGCGTAAAGGGGGAACCCTTAAAGTAGCTCAGCAGCATGTCGGCAACTTTCGCCCGGCCGGCCGGCGATGGGTGTGTGCC
The DNA here is from genome assembly GCA_964452775.1 of uncultured Ardenticatenaceae bacterium. Taxonomy (GTDB): domain Bacteria; phylum Chloroflexota; class Anaerolineae; order Promineifilales; family Promineifilaceae; genus JACKCB01. The sequence goes on from CAYVQP010000101.1 coordinate 2,257, forward strand.
GTCTTCTTCAAAGTCCTCCGGCAGCCACACCAGGCCGTCACCCTGTCTGGGCGTTGCGCCGTCGGCCCAAAGGTATGGTCCCCAGGCCAACCAGGGAGCAACCGTATTGTAGTTGAGGTCGCCAACCAGACTACCAAAGTTCCCGCCGCCGGAAGCCATCTGCTCAATCTGTGCCTCTATCAGCCACTTGACGGCGAATCCCGTCTCATATGCGTATGGCTCCGGACTCAAGGGATGCGTGGCATAACCGGCATATATTCTGCTGGCTATAAATACCTGCTGCAGATTTGGATAGCGAATCTTGAGGGTGCGCGCGACCTCTGCCAGGGTGGTCATCAGCGTATAAGCCTGGGCATTTTCAGCCGGCAGGGATGGATCGCCCATCAGATAGTTCGTCGCTTTCAGCCAGACAATCTGCACCTGTTCCTCGCCCAGTCCGAAGGGCGCCAGAAAACCATCACGAATGAGATCGTAGTTTTCGTGATCTGGGTCAACCCAGTCGCTGGCAACCTGCGAGCCACGCGCGCCGTTTATGACGCTCAGGGACTGGTGATCCACCACGGGGTCCGCCAGGGCCTTGTAGATGAAGGAATAGGGCTCACACTCGGTGTATACCACATATTCGCCGCAGAATTCCATCATTGCGTTGGACATCCCGATGGAGAGCAAAACAATCTTCCCATCCGGCGAAGGGTTACCTTGCAAGTCCAAGGGCTGAATGTTTTGCATGCGCGCCATTCCGGCTGCGACGTGCTCCGCCGGCGGTTCATTCGCCCCACCCGGATACAGTCCACCCTCGAAACCCAGGTAAGTTCCTGTGCCCAATTCAGGTAGAGGCCGCGCCTCATCGCTCAGCGGGGAACCGTCTTCGACAATGACCGGCAGATAATTGTTGTAGTTCGCTTCCGGGGCGCTACCCCGGACAGCCGCGGCTGACCCCACTATTGCGATCCCAATGATTGCTGCCAAAAACAGCGACCGGCGCCGCTTGCTCATGATTATCTCCAGACTTCTCTGCGCCCGCATAGTGAATTGGCCGCTGCTGCCGGTTCCCGGCTTTGCTTCTCGCACAGTCATATCGAGAAAGAGGCGTCGTCTTCGGCGGGGAGTCAGCTAACCATCCGGCGCAATCCGGCCGGCGTCTGCGGGCAAGTCTGACACAAGCCTATCATAAAGAGGGTTCAGCGACGCGTCAAAGCGGCCAGCAACGACCCCGTACTTATGGCCCAAATGTCATGCTTGTTCCGCCCGTGATGGCCCCGAACTATTGCCTGATCGCCCCCGATTGTGCTATCGTGCAATTGTCACTGCGACAGCACTTCGTGCACCCTCTGCAATGCTCCTCTGCGTAGGATAGGAGGAACTAGAAATGGCCGCCAACAATAAGCGGGTAGCCAGCCAACTCAATGGCCTGCGCCGGCTGTGCGTCGCCGGTGAAAAGGGTTTTGAGGTCGTCGCCGGGAATGTCAGCAACCGGGGCCTGAAGGTTCTCCTGAAGTCATATGCACAACAGCGCGCCGGTTTTGTGCGGGCGTTGCAAGATGAGATCAAATCGCTCGGTGGGAGTTGGTCGGAGCGGCGTAGCGTGCGTGGCGTCATCCATCGCGGGCGGATCAACATCGTTGCGGCGCTCACCATCGGCCCGCTGAACGTTGAGAAGACAGTCTTGAAAGAGGCGCGCCGGGGTGAGAACGCGATTGTCAAAGCGTATGAAAATGCGCTCAGCAAGGAACTCCCCGCCTCCACCCGCGAGCTTCTCGAACGCCAGCTGGAAGCGATCCGCGCCGCTCGGGAGGAAGTGGAGCTGCTGATTGGCGGCGAAGAAACGCAACTGGTGGTGCGACTGTTTGATACGGTGGCGGACGCTGAACTGGCCGGCGAAAGGCTGGAGGCAGCCGGCTTCCCTCGCGGCGATATCAGCGCCGTCTCAATTGCCGATTTGGAGTTCTACGAGGGAGCAGGTAGCACGGTCGGCGAAACGATCATCTCGGGGGCGTTCGGTGGCGCGCTGTGGGGGACGCTCATCGGGATAATTGCCGGCTTGACCGCCACCTTTGTGCCCCAGATGACCGGCGACCCGATGGTCATTTGGGGCGGGGTCGCGCTAGCCGGCCTTGCCTGTGGGGCGTTGTTTGGGGCAATCCTGGGCCTGTGGATCGGACTGGACATTTCGGAAGCTGACGTTTACGCGTACGACCATAGTGTTCGTTACGGCGCGATCCTGCTGCGCTTACTGACCAGCGGCGCGCGGGCCGTCGAGGCCACCTACATCTTGTACGAAGTCAACGCGGTTGCTCGAGCGCGCCCGCTCGCTGCCTATCCTTGAAGCCGGCTTGCTCAGCCGAGTTCCCTGCAATTCAGCCGGAATCTGCGGCCAGAGTTCGTCTCTCTTGAAGGCGAATGACCCGGCCTTCTTAGGCGCGCTCGCCGGCGCGCCACGCCGGCTGACGTTGCCCGGATACTGCTATATAATGCCCGTTCAATTTGGTGCAGCAGGTAATATGAAGTGAGCTACAAGCGCATCGTGGTCAAACTGGGCACCAGCGTGCTCACCGGCGGCACGCCGCAACTGGATCGCGCCCACATCGTAGAATTGGTCCGGCAGTGTGCGATGTTGCACGAAGCCGGCCAGGAGGTGATTATCGTCACCTCCGGGGCAATTGCTGTCGGGCGAGCGCGACTGGGTTTCCCGGAATTGCCGAACACTGTGGCCGCCAAGCAGATGTACGCTGCGGTCGGGCAGATCCGGCTTATGCTGGTCTGGGAGATGTTCTTCGAGATATACAACATCTATGTCGGGCAGGTGCTTTTGACCCGCTCCGACATCCAGAACCGGCAACGTTATCTCAACGCTCGCGACACGTTGCAGATGCTGTTGGAGCGGCGCATTGTGCCGGTGATCAACGAGAACGATGCCGTCGCCACCGCCGAAATTAAGGTGGGGGATAACGACAACCTTTCCGCCATGGTCGCTCTGTTGGCCGAGGCTGACGTGCTTTTGTTGTTGACCGATCAACCCGGCCTGTTCACCGCCGATCCGCGCAACAATCCGGACGCGGAACTGATCCCGGAAGTGCACACCATAGACGACACGTTGCGGCGGCTGGCCGGCGGCAGCGTCAGCGGCCTGGGCGTAGGCGGCATGGCCACCAAACTGCAGGCGGCTGATATCGCTCGCCGGGCAGGTATTGACGTGGTAATAGCCGCCGGACGCGCGCCCAATGCAATCCTGCGCGTCGCCCACGGCGAGAGCGTCGGCACGCGCTTCCCGGCCCTGGAGACCCCCCTGCAGCGGCGCAAACAGTGGATATTTGTGTCTGCCAAACCTGCGGGCGAGCTGGCCATAGATGCCGGCGCGGCGCACGCGCTTGTCGAAGGCGGCAGCAGCCTGTTGCCGGCCGGCATTGTCAGGGTTGCCGGGCAGTTCCGGCGCGGCGACCCCGTGGCCCTGATTGACCCGCAGGGTCGCGAGATTGGGCGCGGCATCGCCCGCTATGACCATCAGGAATTGCAGCTCATCGCCGGCTGTCGTTCCAGCGAGATTGAGGCTCGACTGGGTTACGGCTATGGGCCGGTGGCCGTGCATCGGAATGATATGATTTTGCTGTAGGGGTTCTTATTTTCCGGGAAACTCAGAAGTTTCCGGGAAAATAGGGTTGAAGTTTCCGGGAAAGGGTTGAA
>CAYVQP010000101.1:6037-12630 GCA_964452775.1 uncultured Ardenticatenaceae bacterium
GGAAACTCAGAAGTTTCCGGGAAAATAGGGTTGAAGTTTCCGGGAAAGGGTTGAAGTTTCCGGGAAAAGCGGAGAGCCTGAGGATGCGAGATATGACGGACTTGATCAAGATGGGCCAGGCCGCGAAAGCAGCCGGCCGCCAACTGGCTATCCTGAGCACGGCGCAGAAAAATGCCGCATTGCACGCCATCGCCGATGAATTGGCGGCGCAGACCGGCATGGTGCTGGCGCAAAACGAGCTGGATATCGCCGCCGGTCGGGAGAAAGGACTCAGCCCGGCCCTGTTGGATCGCCTGTTACTGAACGAGGGGCGCATCGCCGGCCTGATCGCCGACAGCCGGCGTATCGCCGATTTGCGCGACCCGGTAGGCGAAGAGATGGACAGTCGCGTGTTGCCCAATGGGTTGCGCCTGTGCAAGCGGCGCATCCCGATCGGTGTACTCGGCGTCATCTACGAGGCCCGGCCCAATGTGACCCTTGACGTGGCCACCCTCTGCCTGAAGACGGGCAACGCCGTCATCTTGCGCGGCGGCAGCGAAACATTGCGCAGCAACCTGGCCCTGGTCAGCGTCATCCAGGCGGCGCTGGAGCGTGAGGGTTTGCCGCAGGCGGCCGTGCAGTACGTGGACAACCCTGATCGAGCGCTGGTCAGCCAGCTGTTGCGCCTGGATGAATACGTGGACATGATCATCCCCCGGGGAGGAAACGCATTGCACCGGCTGTGCCGGGAGCAGAGCAGCATCCCGGTGATCACCGGCGGCATCGGCATCTGCCATCTCTACGTGGACGAGAGCGCCGACCTGGAGCGGGCGGTGGACATTATTGAGAACGCCAAGGTGCAGCGACCGAGCGTCTGCAATGCGCTGGACACCGTGTTGGTGCACCCGGCCGTGGCGGAAGAACTGTTGCCGCGTATGGCGGCTCGCCTGTCCCGGAGTGATGTAGAAATACACGCGGCGGGCGAAGCGCATCAAATCCTACAGGAGAATCGGCACGGCGCGCGGGTTGTGCCGGCTGGAGAAGGCGACTTTGACCAGGAATGGCTGGCGCTCATCCTGGGCGTGAAGATCGTGGCCGATCTCGATGAGGCCATCGCCCATATTCACGCGCACAGCACCGAGCACTCGGACGGCATCCTGACCAACAACTGGGAACACGCCGGGCGCTTTGTGAATGAGATCAATTCCGCCGCCGTGTTCGTTAACGCCAGCACGCGCTTCAATGACGGGGGACAATTCGGTCTGGGCGCGGAGGTAGCGGTGAGCACCCAAAAGTTGCACGCCCGCGGGCCGATGGGCCTGGAGGAACTGACTACCTACAAGTGGATCTGCATCGGCGACGGCCACATCCGGCCTTAGCGGGTTCAGATCAGAACCGGTCCCGCCGGGCAAAGTGAAACAGGGCGGAGGCCGGCGAGCAGTTTTCTCATAGATGCAACGTTATGCTCCGCTTTTCCGTATCCTGTTACAATACGCGTAGAGAGACCCTGCCGTTGCCACGCTAGTAGCCGCAGGAAGGAGCATGATCATGCCCATTGAACAGGAACCGCTGAAGATCGAGATACCTCTGGAAGACGAGCCGGCGATGAAGCCGCAACAGCACGGAGCCGGCGTCAGCGCCACTGTTACCGACACCAGCCGCCAGTTGGCTACCCGCGCCCGCACCGCCTGGGATAGTGAGCAGCGCCGGCAGTCGGAAGCGGTGGTGCGCGCCGGCGCCAAACATGGCGCCGCGGCGGCGAAGGTCGGCTTGATTCGCGGCCTGCACTGGTTGAGCGCCCGGCTGTCGGACCTGGCTTCCCGCCTGGGAGATGATTCGTCCGCCGGACAACAATGATCGGCGCCTTCGCCGCCGTCATTCTCCACAATTCCCTCCTGTTTGACCCCACAACCTGACGCTGGCTACAATGGGACTATGAGGCAGTCCCTGGATATTGTCGGCCCATTGCTGGAGTGGTGGGATGCCGGCCACGCTGATCTTCCCTGGCGGCGGAGCAAAGACCCCTACGCTGTCTGGGTGGCCGAGGTCATGCTGCAACAGACTCAGATAGCCACCGTCCTGCCTTATTACGAACGCTGGATGGAGCGCTTTCCGGCCGTGGAGAGCCTGGCGGAAGCCTCTCTGGACGAGGCGTTGAAGCTGTGGGAAGGATTAGGCTATTACAGCCGGGCGCGGAACCTGCATGCGGCGGCGCGGACGATCGTCAGCGAACACGGGGGCGTCATCCCGCAGTCAGCAACGGAGCTGAGGCGATTGAAGGGGATTGGCCCGTATATCGCCGGCGCAATCGCCTCGATTGCCTTTGATCAGCCGGCTGCCATCCTGGACGGCAACGTCATTCGCGTCTTCAGCCGCCTGTACGATTTGCCGGACGATGTGACCGGCAGCGCAACCCGGCAGGAGCTTTGGCGACTGGCCTGGGCGATGATCCCCACTGAACGACCGGGAGACTACAACCAGGCGCTGATGGAGCTGGGCCAGCGTCTTTGTCTGCCCGCCCGGCCAATCTGTCATGCCTGCCCGCTGGGCCATTTGTGCCTGGCCCGTGCGCGGGGTACGCAACTGGAGCGACCGGTGCGCCCCGCGCGCAAGCGATTGCCGCATTATAATGTAGTAGCCGGCGTCATACAGCGGCACGACGGCCGGCTACTCATCGCCCAACGTCCGCTGGACGGATTGCTGGGCGGCTTGTGGGAATTTCCGGGCGGCAAACAGGAGGATGGGGAGACGTTGCCGGCTGCCTTGCAGCGCGAGATCCGCGAGGAACTGGCGATTGAGATCGAGGCCGGGCCGCTCTTGACGATCGTGCCGCACGCTTATACCCATTTTCGAATTACCCTGTATGCGCTTCAGGCGCAATATGTGAGCGGCGAAGTCCGCGACCTGGGCGTTGCCGGCCATGCCTGGGTCGTGCCGGATGACCTGGATGCATATGCCTTTGCCGCAACCGACCGCCGGATAATCGCCTACCTGCGCGGCGAGGCGCAGCAGTTGCCGCTCTTCATGCCGGATGGAGAGGCGCAATGAGCGCGATTGGAACAATTGGCTACTGGTTGCTCGAGCGAGTGCGCGATTTGCTGCGTTGGCCGGTGAACCTCTTTCGGGATGGCCCCCGGCGTGTTCGCCGTTTTGCCGCCGTGACCTATCCGGGGCGATCGTGGAAGTGGCGTTTGCATACGCTCAGCTGCGCGCTGTTTGACCTGACCGGCGGGCCGGAGCTGGCGCAGTTCCTGATGCACCTGTTCATGGTCACTTCGCCGTTGACCGCCGAAGAGATCGCCGCCGCCGGCTCGATCCTGGGCAGCAACGCAATCCGATACGGCGAGGTGCGCATCGCGGAGCGGGGAATCCTGCCGCTGGTCTTTCGGCATAACCGTGGGCGCGCCTTTGCCACCTGGCGCAGCGTGCATTTGCCCGGCGCCGGCCACCGCCATCGCGGCAATCTGGGCCTGCTGATCCACGAGCTGACCCACGTCTATCAATATGAGCAGGTGGGCAGTCGCTACATCGGCGAAGCGCTCCACGCACAGCGACAGATGGGGATGGCCTGCTATCATTACGGGGGAGAAAGCGGCCTGGCCACGGCACGCGCTGCCGGGCGCACCTTACGCACCTTTAATCGCGAAGCGCAGGCGCAAATCGCGCAAGATTACTATATGCGTCAGGCCGCGGGTGAAGATCTCGCCGGCTACGAATCGTTCATCGAGGATTTGCGCGCCGGCGTCTGCTAGTAACGCCAAGATTCCCGGAAATTCTGCGTTCAACTCGCGATCATATGTGCCGGGCAATTTCCGGGAATCCAGGAACTCAGGGAATCTTCACCTGCACCACCACCCGGTGCATCTCATCCGTGCCGTCCGGAAAGGTGCCTTCCACCAGGGAGCTGTTGCGTTCCGGCGAGGTCTGGGAATGACCTTCACCATCGGTCACGTTGGATACCACCCGATAAGCGCCGTTTTCCAACCCGCTGACCGCCACCCACCAATGCGTCCAGGTCAGGTTGGATGGGCCGCGTAATAGCTCTGCTTCCTGCCAGTTATTGCCGTTGTCCAGGCTTACCCGGACCTTCTCCACGCCGGTTTCATTCGTCATGGCGATACCGGCCACATAAAACTCTCCCGGCTGGAACTCGCGTGGTGGTGGTTGTTCGATGCGCGTATTGGGCAGGATGAACGCGTTATCACTCCAGCCGGCTTTCTCAAAATGGCCGGTGTGTGGCGTAGTCTGGGCGGTGATGCGGTTGATCCACTTGGGCTGCTTTTGCCCATACCGGCCCGGCCACAGCGCGCGCAGCGGGAAGCCGTGTTTGGGCGGCAAGGTTTCACCGTTCATCTCATAGACAAGCAGCGCATGGTCATCGAGGGCCAGTGCGGTCGGAATGCCGGTGTGGTAACCGTCCAGACTTTCCAGCTTCAGATACTTGGCGCTGCCCTGCAAGCCGGCCAACGCCAGGATCTCCTTCATCTGCACGCCCACCCAGTTGGCGTTGCTGATCAGGTTGCCACCTACGGGGTTGCTGATGCACTCCAGCGTGCGCATCTCGCTGACCGCCGGCAACGCCCGGATCTCCTCCATGGTGAGCGAGAGTGGATTGTCTACCCCGCCGGCGATCTCCAACCGGTAGCCGGCCAGGTCCACTTCCGGCGGCGGGGAGGGGTGGTATTTCATCTCGTAGAAATCTTCGATAGGGGTGATGCGCACTTCTAAGGGAGGCGTCCAGGGGGCGGGTGTGGTGGTGGCTGTTGGCGCGGTTGTCGCTGCCGGCGCGGCTGTCCCCGTTGCGGCGGGAGTGATTGTCGCCGTAGCGCCGGCCACGCCTGAAGCGGCGTCGGTTGTCTGCTCGGCTGCTGCATCTGTCTCGCTGCCGGTGGGGAGGCGACAGGCAGACAAGACGACCACCGCGCCGCCGGCGGCAAGCATGCGTAACAACTCCCGTCTGCTGACTGTCCGACCGTCCATAGCGTTTCCGTTTCCCCTCGTATCAAGTGTATTTGGCAGTGACCCTGGTAATTATAGCAGCCAGAGATTAATATGAGCTTACGATGGACTCTCCGCGATGCTGATCCCGTTTCGAAGATCGTCAATGCTTGCTGAATCCAATTGAAGCGGCTGCTGCTGAACCGGCAGTGCTTCACTCGCCGGGCAGAACAGGGGATTGCCCCCTTTGCTACCCCGGCTATTTACCGCTTGTCTCTGTGCTGACACTTTATTGCCCCTGATTTGACAGTCGCCCACTTAGTTTCTATAATCTTAAGTGTTCTGATTTAACCGAGACCACATTGGTGGTTCTCTCACTAAGTCTTTACAGAAACCCCGCAGGTCTCACCGAATGATCTTGCCCTGCGAGTGACCTGTGAAAGAGTTGCGGGGTTTTGTTCGTAGTTAGCGAAAGAACCACTTAGCTGGTCGTCGGCTAGTGCTTTGTTAGGCAGAATCTTGCATCAATGTTCCCGGAAACTTCGTCAGCGAACAGAGGCGATTGACCAAATTCAGTCTACGGGAAAATGTAGAAGCCAAGCTAACGGAGCACTGGAGCCTTGGACAGTCCCGCACGGAATATTGATTCCCCCAGCGTTTTGACGAGCTGGGTGGAGCTCCCGGTTTGGGATCCGGGTGCGGGCAATGAAGGAGGTGAATTGAGAAAGAGCTGTTGTGAACATTCGCTTACTGTCCGTGAATTGAGAGCCAAACTATCTATTAGCACCCTTCCGAGGAGGAAAGAAAACTGATGTTTAGTCACAAACGTTGGGCTTTGGCCGCGATCCTTGTCATGATCGCGGTTGTCGCGTTAGCTGCCTGTCAGCCGGAAACGGTCGAAAAGGTCGTGGAAGTAACCCGCGTGGTTACGCAAGAAGTAGAGGTTCAGGGCGAGACCGTCGAGGTCACCCGCGTGGTCACGGAGGAAGTTGAGGTACCTGTTGAGGTAACCGCAGAGCCGGAACCGGTAGAAGAGGGCCCGAAGAACCTGGTAGTCTGCCAGGCGCAGGAGCCGGACACCCTGTACATCTACGGCACGGACATGCTCGCTGCTCTCCCGATGCAGCACGCCATATACGAGAATACTGTCACCACCCTCTCCTATGCCTACCAGGCCGGCGCGGCCCTGACGAAGCTGCCCAGCATCGCTGATGGCGACGCCGTGGTCAGTGAGGTAGAGGTAGCCGCAGGCGACATCGTCTTGAATGCCGCCAGCGAGCCGGTGGCCCTGGAAGCAGGCGTCATGGTCAAGAACGCCGCCGGCGAGACAGTTGAGTACGACGGTTCATCTGCGCTGACCATGCAGCAGCTGGCCGTTGACTTCAACATGACCCCCGGCATGCTCTGGGAAGACGGCACGCCGGTGACATCCGCTGACTCGGTCTACTCCTATAACCTGGCCGCTGACCCCGACACGCCCGCAGCCAAGTTCACCATCGAGCGCACCGCCAGCTATGAAGCCACGGGCGACACTTCAGCCCGCTGGACCGGCATCCCCGGCTTCATGGATTCCACCTACTTCGTCAACTTCTGGCAGCCGCTGCCTTCACACATCTACAGCGAACTCACTGCTGCCGAGCTGGTGGAGTCTGATGTCTCCAACCGCGCTCCGATGG
>CAYVQP010000102.1:0-2936 GCA_964452775.1 uncultured Ardenticatenaceae bacterium
TCAGCTAAGCCGTACTAATGGTCGAGGGCTTAAAGTATGATACGGAGAATTCGGAGTTCTGACGTTTTCTCCGCCAGGAAGCATTCCAATGGGTAACATGCGTGATTCGGCGCGACGGCAAACGTCGCTATGACAGACGCCCATTTGCTATTCAATTGGCTCCCTTTGACAACCGCGTTGCGCTCTTCGGAACGCAATTGGTTTAGAAAAGTCTCTTGGTGATTTGAGCGACGAGGTCACACCCGGTCCCATCCCGAACCCGGTAGTTAAGCTCGTTAGCGCCGATGGTACTTGGGGGGTAGCCCCCTGGGAGAGTAGGTCATCGCCAGGAGGCTTTTTGCTTTGATATAGAACCCCGCCACGTTCTAACCCATACCCGGGTTGGAAGGTGGCGGGGTTTTTTGTTCCGGCCATTCCGGCAATACGACTATACGGCAGCCGGCTCCGGCATCCTGGCCTGCACCCAGGCCAAGCCCTTGTTTGCGTCGCCAAAGAGCGCGCCGGGACAGCGATACATGCGGCTGATTATCTTATTGGCCAGCGGCGCATAAAAGGTAACGAACTTGCTGTTGGAACTGACCATGGCAATGCCCACGCAATCTTGCTCGAAGCGGTTGCGGTTGGCGACCAGCCAGGCCTTCTGAGTCTTGGCGAGGCCGGGCTCGTGCTTGTGCTTGTGCCGGTGATCGTGGTCGTCGTCCTCGTCCAACTCCCCGTCGAAATCCCGGTCGAAGTCCTCGTCCGGCTCATCCTCATTGACGATCATCACCACCCCGAATCTCCCACCGCGGGCCAGCAGTACATCCACTTCGGCCAGCATCTGCTTGGTTTCGTCAAGGCCCATGTGGCCGTAGAAGTGCAGCAAATACAAGGGGCTCAAGCTTTCATCAATTCTATAAGTCATAGCATATTCCTCCGGAGAGGAACCGTAGCACGTTCCCTAACCGAAGTCTATCACCCCTGTTAAGCTAACTTTGAAACGCTGTTAAACTGTGAATTAACCTAGGGACAAATAGCTTCCGGAAAACTCACCGTTATCCGGGGCTCTTTGCCAATGGCAGAAAGGCTTACTTACGCTACGTGCGCGCTCATTGATGCCGCAGAATTGCCGTTGAGGTCTCGAAGTCAAGCGGCGCTGAAGAATGTTCATGCACGATTTTCCACTCCCCGGCCATCCTGCGCAATACCCACGAATAGCGATTCTGCATCGCGCGCAGCTCTTCCCCGGCAGCGGATAGGCCCTTGATGGTAACAAAGGCGTGCATGGCCGCCAGATTGCCGTCGGCCATGACCTCAACGTCATGGGCCTCGACAAGGACCCGCTCGCTTCCCAGCGAGCCAAACCATTCCGTCACCATGCCGTGCCAGGCGGCCACGCCATTGTAGGCCCACACCCCCCACATATCGAAAACCACCATGTCGGGCGCATAGAGGGCAACAAAGCCGGCCACATCCTTCGCGTACACGGCCGCCCCGTAGGCGTCGAGTACTTGCCGGACTGCTTGCTGATCATCGTTCATGCATAATCTCCTTGCGAAATCTAACCTGGTCAAAAACCCCGCAGGTCTCACTGAAGATGCTCGCTCGCCGGCAGACCTGTGAACGACCGGCGGGGTTTAGCCGGCTCGGCGCGCGTATAGCTTCGTTGCCGGATAGGCGCTTGCCCCGTGAGCAAACACACTGAGCAACACGGTAGCAATCATGCCCAGCACGATGAACGAACTGGCGTCCAGCACGGTGAGAATTTCCAGGTAAATCAGCCCCAATACTACCGAGGCCAGGCCGCGCGGCCCGAACCAGCCCATGAGCAGCACGGTCGGTGGATTCAATCCCATCCCGATTAGCGAAATAGCTACCGGCAGCATGCGCACTACCGTCAGGCTGAGCACGGCGAACAGCCACAAGTTGGCCCCGATGCCGGCCAGCCAGGGGGCCGCCGCCAACCCAAAGTAGAAGAAGATGAGATAGGTGAGGAAGTCGCCCCAGGATTCGTCGAAGCCGGTCATTTCTTCGCTGGCGTGGCGATAGGTGTAGCGGAAGGCGGCCCCGGCCACGAAGGCGGCGATGAAACCGTTTCCGTGCAGATAATGGTCGGTGAGCAGCCAGGAGAGTATCGCCAGGGCGATCATGGCCAGTTGGCGGGATTTCGGCTCTGTCCAGCCCTTGCGGTCGGCGGCGACCATCAGCCAGCCGCCCAGCAGCCCGACCGCCACTCCACCCAGCGCCCCAAAGCCGATTTGTTGGGCGGTAAAGGCGAACCAGCTCTGGTCGTGGCCGGTCAATTCCACGCCGGAGAGGGCGATGAAGAGCACCAGGAAGGGCATGGACAGGCCGTCGTTCAGGCCGGCTTCGACGGTCAGCGCCTGGCGGATGTTCAGCGGGATCAGCTTGCTGTTGAAGATGGCCGTGCCCAGGCTGGCATCGGTCGGGGCCAGGATGACGGCCAGGATCGCCGCTTCCCATATTGGAGCGCCGGAGATGACCAGCACTGCGGCAATAGCGCCGGCCAGGATGGTGAGCGGCATGCCGATTGCCAGCAGCCGAATGGCGAGCCGGTTCTCCTGCCGTATCTGCCGGAAGCTGATGTGGGTGGCGTCGCTAAACAGCACCACCGCCAGGGTCAGCTCGCCCACCAGCAGGAAGATGGGGTTGGTAAGGCCGGCCATGGAGGTCGGGCCGCCCAGTTCGGGCCGCTGGGAGAGGAAGTAGAGCAGGATGCCGGCTCCCGTAAAGACCATCGGGCCGGAGATCAGGCTGCTCTGTGTACGCCGGGCAATCAGACTGAACAGAAAGATGAGGGCCAAAAACGCGACGATGATCAGCACGGGACACCCTCTTATGTTCGTGGACGCTAAGTGTGATCATTGTAGCGCGGCGTTGTGCAGCGGGCTATCAATGCGGCCACACCGTAAATCGAAATTCCATTTCGATACCGA
>CAYVQP010000102.1:3036-12562 GCA_964452775.1 uncultured Ardenticatenaceae bacterium
TTTGAAAAATCGGGTTACGGGCGATGCCGATTTGAAAAATCGGGTTACGGGCGATGCCGATTTGAAAAATCGGGTTACGGGCGATACCGATTTGAAAAATCGGGTTACGGGCGATGCCGATTTGGAAAATCGGGTTACGGGCGATGCCGATTTGGAAAATCGGGTTACGTTGGGATGGGAGAGCTATCCTGTATGGCCCGCCAGACCACCTCCGGCTTCATCGGCAATTGGGTCACGCGCACGCCGGCCGCGTCGCGGATGGCGTTGCCGATGGCCGCCGGCCCGGCGATGATCGGCGGTTCGCCCACCCCACGCACCCCGAACGGCCCCAACGGGGACGGGTTCTCGACGAGCACCGTTTCCAGGTGGGGCGCATCCTCGGCCCTGGGCATATAGTAGTCCTGGAAACTGCCGCTGAGTAGCTGGCCGTTCTCATCATAAATTAGCGCTTCATTGAGGGCCAGACCGATGCCCTGCACAATGCCGCCGTGCATCTGCCCTTCGACCATCATCGGGTTCAGCGCGAAGCCGACGTCCTGCACGGCCAGGTAGTCAAGTACAGTTACCCAGCCCGTCTCCGGCTCGACGCGCACCTTTACCAGATGGACGCCGAAGCCGGGGGCGTTCTTTTCCACCGCCGCGCTGCCCGTGCCCACCACCGGCCCCGGCCCGCCGCGCTTGTCCTGGGCGATCTCGGCCAACCGGGCGACGGAGATGCGCTTATCCGGCACACCCTTCACCTGCGCGTGGCTGTCTACCAGCTCGATATCCTCCGGGGCGGCCTCGAACTCATTTGCCGCCAGGGCCAACAACTGGTCGCGGGCGGATTCGGCGGCGGCGCGCACCGCCCCGGCCACGCTGTAGGTGACCTGGCTGCCGCCGCTGCCCGGCGCGAAGGGGCTATTGCTGGTGTCGCCGGGGACGATTATCACTTCCTCCGGCGTGACCCCCAATATCTCGGCGGCGACGAGCACAAAGCTGCTGTTGATGCCGGAGATGTCCACCGTTCCCAGGTGCAGGTTGACCGTGCCGTCGCTATCCACCCGGCAAATGGAGGTGGTCGGAGACTGGAAGGAGGGCCAGCCGCCGACGGCCAGACCGATGCCCTCGTTGGGGCCTGTGGTCCGCTCCTGCCACGCCGGATGGTCGCGCATCGTCTCCAGGCACCGCTTCAGGCCGAGGGCCGGCCACTTCTTGTTAGTGCCGCCCAGGTCGCCCCCTTCGACGGCGCTCTGCAGGCGGAACTCGATGGGGTCCAGGCCCAGCCGGCGGGCCATCTCGTCCATGTGCGACTCGATGGCGAAGGTCATGTGCGGGGCGGTGGGCGCGCGATAGGAGCCGGCCTGCGGCTTGTTGGTGCTCACTTCCAGGCACTCGACTTGCAGGTTCGGCCAGCGGTAGTAGCCGCCCAATATCTGCGCGGCGATGCTGCCCATGGTAAAGGAGAAGACGCCGTTGTCCAGCAGCACGCGTCCCTGTAAGGCGGTGAGCGTGCCGTCGGCCTTCACGCCCGTCTTCAGCTCTACCACGATGGCCGGGGCCGGGGTGGTGGCCAGAAAATCTTCCGAGCGGGTGAGGATGACCTTCACCGGCCGGTCCAGAGTGACCGCCAGAGCGGCGGCCAGCGGTTCCAGGATGCCGTACTTGGCCCCAAAGCCGCCGCCAAAGGCCATAGGCACGATGCGCACCCGGCTCTTCGGCAGGTCCAGGATGCGGGCCACCTCGTCGCGGACGATAAATTGCCCCTGCGTGCTGGTGTACACGGTGACTCCGCGCCCGCCGGCATCCGGCTCGGCCAGGCTGGCGTGCGGCTCCATGTACGCCTGATGCAGGGTCTCAAAGCGAAAGCTGTTCTCGATGACCAGGTCAGCCTCGGCAAAGCCGGCCTGGACATCTCCGCGCTGGTAGGTGCGCCGGCTGTGCACGTTGGGCAAATCGCGCCGCTGCTCCACCACCTTATCCCCAGAGCCGCCGCCATGCACCTCGGTCAGGTCAACCTCTTCCTTGGGCAGGCCGTCCGGCCAGACGATGGGCGCGTCCGGTAAGACGGCCTGCTCGACGTCAGCGACGGCCGGCAACGGCTCATACTCAATCTGGACCAGGTCTGCGGCGTCCTGGGCAGCGGCCTCGCTTTCGGCGACGACCACCGCCACCGGCTGCCCGCACCAGACGACCTTTCCTTTGGCCAGGATAGCGCTGTTGCGGGAAGAGATGGTCTTGTTTCGCGTGATCAGGTCTTCGGCGAGCAGGACGGCATGCACGCCGGGCATGGCTTCGGCGGCGCTGCGCTCAACGGAGACAATGCGGGCGTGGGCGTAGGGGCTGAGGATGGGCCGGGCGTGCAACATGCCCGGCACGCTCAGGTTGGCGACGTAGCGGGCGCGGCCGGTGACTTTTTCGCGCCCCTCAATCAGGCGGTGGGGCTTGCCGATGTATTTGTAGTGGTTTTGAGACACGGAAGTTCCTTTGGTGGGCTGGTCAAGAATCGAATGCTAATTGCGCCCGGCAAAGAGGTCCTGGGGATCCAGGCGAACGATGCCGGGAAAGTGGTCAAAGTGTTTGTCTACCGAGATTATCCCCGAAATGCCGTTGTTTTGCATTACCGCCGCGTGGACGACGTGGCGCGCCTTTGCCCCGCTGTGCGCGTGCCGGGCATACAACTCAATGGCCGTCCGGGCGTCATCGTGAGTCACCGGCAAGACTATCGGAATCAGGTCGAGCAAGTTCGTGGCCATGGTTACCGCCAGCTGAGACCGGCCTATTGCCCCGTAGCGATAGAGGATCTCCTGGATTGTCTCGCTGTCAATGACTGCCGGAATGTTTCCATTCGCCACCTCCGAGAGGACCCAGGCACATGCTTCCCGGTAAGGATGGCTTTTACCGGCCGCATACATGGCAATATTGACATCAATAAAGAAGGGCGCGTCACGCACCGGCCGCGCCCCGCTCGATTTCTGCCTCCATCTCCGCCCATTCGCCGACGGGAGCTTCCAGGGCCAGCAGCCGCTCTAACGCCTGCGTTCGCCTCCGGCGCGTCATCTCGACAAAATAGGCCTGTTCAACGGCCTCACGGATGAGCAGGCTGACGGATTTCTCTCGCTCATCGGCCAGCCGGCGAAGCTCGTCCAGTTGCTCGCTGGTCAAAAGTGTTTGCACACGCTCAGTATAAACAGCCATGTCTGCACCTGTTCAGTGGTATCTAATCCATCATATGGATAGGATACTATCTGGTAATGTGTATGTCAACTGCTCACATTCCCGGAAACTGAACCGGGTCTATCGCCAGGTTCGTGTGATTAGTTTCCGGGAATATTGCGTCTTAATGTCCTTGTTCGATTTAGCTTTCCAAACGCGGCCAATCCAGCGCCGGCGCATCCAGAGAAAGCCAGCGATGCAGGGCCGCCATACGCGCCGGCCGGGGTCAAAGTATCCCTCCCCGCTTCGTATAGCCGGTCAGGTTGACACCAATATTCTTTGCGTTTACGGAGTTCGGGGTAATCTTCCTCCCCATGTGGCGATGCGTCTATAACTTGCGTTGCCGGCGATTGACCGAAACGCTTCTAATCTGTGCTAAGATAACAGCTTGTCGGCATAGAAGGGCATTGAAGATGAGCCGCGCAAAGTACGTATGGGATTACGATGTAAACGAAGAGCAGTTCCGGGAAATGCTCGCCGGCGGTCTGGCGCTGGGCCGGCTGGATCAACGATGGGCGGCGGTGCGGCTGCTGGATTACGGCTCGTGGGCAGATATTCGGGAGCTGATCGGCTTCCGGCTGCTGGTAGAGAAGTGGGCGGAGTGGCGGGACGGGGTGCGCTCGCGGCAACGCCGGGAGTCGCTGGACTGGCTCGTAGAATGGCTACCTGAGAACCGGCCGGAATGGCTAAACTATACCTTCCCTACTCCAACAACAGCACCTTAAACAACTCCCCCTGATTCGACACCCCGGCAGCCACCCCCGACCCGCCGGCCACATACAACGCCCCATCCACCGCCACGATGGGCATGCCGTGCAGCGGCCCCGGCAAGGTCAGCGGAATGATCGCCCAGCCGCCGCTCTCCGGGTTGTACACCTCGATGCTGTTCAGCGCGAACGGCGCGCCGTCTACTACCTCGCCCCCGGCGACGATGATCCGCCCGTCCAGCACCGTCGCCCCGAAGCCCGAGCGGGGTTGATTCATGCCGGGGCGTTCGGTCCACTGGTCGGTAGCCGGATCATAGCTCTCCACCGCGCCGGTCGCCCCTTGCCAGCGCCCGGCCAGCGCCCATATCTCGCCGTCCAAAACCACCGCCGCGTTGTGCTCGCGGGGTTGGCGCATGGACGCCAGGCTGCTCCAGCTATCCGTCGCCGGGTCGTAGCGCAACAACGCCGCCGTTCCACCCTGCCCGCCAACCACATAGAGATAGCCGTCCAGGGCCACCGCCGCGCCGGCGATGCGCTCTTCCGGCATGGGGGCCAGCGTGCTCCAGCTATCGGAGGCGGGGTCGTAACGCCAGGCGTTATTTGCCGGCGTCTCCGGCCCAGCGCCGCCAAAGACGTAGATGCTGCCTTCATAGGCGACGCTCATCAGGTGGTGGCGCGCTTCCGGCAATGGGGCCAGGGTCAGCCATTTACCCGCGGCGATGTCGTAGGCCTCGAAGGCGGCGGACTGGATGATTTCCGGGTCGCCGTTTTCGAAGCCGCCGGGCACGTAGATGCGCCCGCCCAGGTAAGCGGCGCTCATCTCGGAGCGGGGGAACGCCATCGGGGCCAGGCGCATCCACGGGCCGGGACGGGTGGGCGAGGGCGGCGGTCCGGCATTGGTTGGGATGGCCTCTGTGGGTCTGGGCGGGCCGGAGGATGTTGCCTGGGGGGCCGGGCTGGTCGGAGCCGGAGGCGCCGTGCTCGACGCGGCCGGCGGCGAGATTGCCGCTTCCGTGCCGACCGGCCGCTCTCCCGCGCTGCAGCCGCTTGCCGGAATCAACAAGAACAGCAGCAGCAGCGCGCAATACCGGCAGCCGGATCCCTCGCGCGTCTTTTCCGCCGCCAACATCCGCCCAATACGCTTCAACTAATCCATCCTCCGCCATTGCCCCAAATGTGGCCAATCCGCAAGCCGGCTGCAAATCCCTGTAGCTCTGCCGGTGCCGGTAATGTTCGCATATGGTACAACAAGCCGGCGATTTGGGGTGTCGGTTGTGCTCTCGGCTTCATCTTTGCCGGGTTGTGTGAACCTCCGGCGCGTGCTACCCTGGTACTCGCGGAATGTCGTGTCGCGTACACCCCATCAGGTGAACATCCTCACCTGAATTGGGTGACCTATGTCACTCTCATCATATCCGCCCGGCGACTATACTGTTCAAGATGCCTGGCCCACACGGAGGCCCTCTGGCGTCGCCGGAGAAGTACGATGCCTGAACAACCTGACTCCTCAGCCTCTGCGCTCGGAGATATTCAAACCACCGCAATTTTGAGAAAACATCGGATTAGCCGGCAACTGCCGGAGCTGCGCCAACTGGTTGACCGCCTGCGCTGGATTGTGCCGATCACCCTGGCCCTGACCGTCATTGTCTACAACCTGACCCTAGCCCCCTGGATGATCATCCATTATGGCTACCGGCTGCACCTATTAATGGAGCTGCTGCTTTTTGCCTCGCTGGGCCCGCTCATCGCTTTGGTTGTGCTCGACCTGTTCGGTCGCTGGTTGGACGAGCGCGATACGGCCGACTATCAGGCGCAATTGCTGGCCGCGGCCCGGCAAGAACGAGCCGCCGCCCGGCAACTCACCGACGACACCTTTCAGACGCTGTATGCGACCAGCATGCTGCTGCAGGCGTTGGGCGATGGACAGGCCCAGCTGCCGCCGAAAGCGGCGGAGCAACTGGAGGCCGCCCAACGAGCGCTCAATGAGGGGATGAGCCGGCTGCACGCTCACTTGAGCGAGTAGCCGGTCCAGCCGCGACCAAACCCCGTAGGTCTTCCGAGCTACTGAGACCTACGGGGTTTCTTAGAATCGCACGCGACACACGACACGCGACCAATCGAACAACCCGACTACGGGAGCTGGCTCAGCGACATCGCCACCGCAACCCCAAAGCCCAGCACCAGAAACAGGCCGGTCTCGCGCCCGCCATGCTCAAATGACTCCGGGATCATGGAGTCGGTCAACATGACCAGCAGCGCCCCGGCCGCAAAAGAGTCCACCATGGCGCCGTTGGCTCCGGGGATAGCCGAACCTATCCAATAGCCGAGCACTGCGGCGGCAATGCTAAGCACGCAGACGGCCAGCCACAGCCGGGTGATCTTGCTCTTTGCCCAGCCGGCCGCCAACATGCCCGCCGTGCCCCCCAATCCTTGCGGGACATTGCTGATTGCCACCGCAAAGACGAAGGCCAGGGACACGGTCGGCGAATGTACCAGCGACAGCCCCAACACCAGCGATTCCGGCACGCCGTCGAGCAATGAACCCAGCAGGATGCCCGTGCCCGAACCAGCCGACTGGCCTCCGTCCATGTCCATTCGCTTTTCGCCGCCCATATTGTCCACCCAACGGTCGGCAAAATAGAAGGTGAGCGCGCCGGCGGCAATGCCCAACCCCACCAGGTAGACCTTGCTGATATCCTCGGCGATGGCCCCTCCGACAAGCTGATAGGCGGCCGCGCTGACGATGGCGCCGGCCCCGAAGGCCATGATTAGCCCCGTCCAGCGCGGGCCGACCATGTTGCGATAAGCCATAAACATGCCGATCAGCAACGTGGTGGTGGCGATTGCGCTCCACATTGCGGCCTCAATCATCTTCAACCTCCTATCTACGTATACGGGTTGGCCCGCAACAGCGGCCAATGGCAAGTGGGCTGCCGGCAGCTTTCTGTTGCTCTTTTCGGCAACAGAGCCGGCCCCGGCGCGGCCGGTGAAGCAGAAACGCATTGGATGGCAGGATTCTAGCCCGCTTTTCGACTGGAGCAAGTTCAACGCTGAGCGCTTTCCCGCCTGATATTCATTGCTCCGGCATGGGTTCCCATGACCGGCGCGCCATTGCATGTGGCGCGCCAGAGCTACTGGCGCGCAATAGCTGAATCGGGCAAAATGGATGCAGGAGGTATGGAGGTCTGCCGGCGAAGGTACGCCCTTGACAGACCCCGTAGGTCTCCCAGACGTCAATCTTCCCGCAAAGCTTTTTCAACTTTCGGGCAAACTCCGCAATCAGGTAAACCGAGCACAGTGAAGTCTAATGGTTCTCTCGCTAATCGTTTCGGATGCCCCGCAGCTCTTGCGGAGCATGCTCCTCGGCGATAGAGCCGTGAAAGACCCGCGGGGTTTTGTCCTAATTTAGCGAGAGAACCACTATAGGAGCAGTAGCCTATGAACCAGACCATGGAGCAGGCAAATTCCCAGGAACAATGGCGCAGCGCTCGGCGCAAGCTGTTGTATGACGAGGTCGTCTGTGTGATCAAGCGCTGCTCCGTGGACTTGCTCTCCTTTGACGAGGCGCGCCAGGGGCTGCACCTGCGCCAGCAAGTTTCCCGCGGTCTGCAGGAAGTGCCGGTCAGCGCCATTCGGGGCAGCGTGGGGCGCTACGCTGACTTCAGCGATGCCTTTCTGCCGCGCAAGGAGCATATGCGCGAACGTTGGGTGCAGGTAGACCTGGCGATGAAGGCAGGCAAGACGCCGCCCGTGGAACTGTACAAGGTGGGCGACGACTACTTTGTGTTGGACGGCAACCACCGCGTATCCTCCGCCCGCCAGCGCGGCGTGCCCGCCATTGAGGCGTACGTGACCGAATTCATCACTTCCGTGGCCATCAACCTGAACGCCGGCATTGACGACTTGCTGATCCGTGAGGAGCAGGATGCCTTCATGGAACAAGTTGCCTCCGGCGATCTGCCGGCCGCCCAAGCCATGCGTTTCACGTGCGCCGGCTGCTACAGTGAGGTAGCCGAACAGGTCGAGCGCTATCGCCGGGCAATGGAAGCGATGCTGGAGACGCCCATGTCAACGGACGAGGCTTTCCGGAAGTGGCATGAGGAGGTCTATGATCCCGCGACCGCCGCCATCCGGCACACTTCATTATTGACGCAGTTCCCCGGCCGGACGGAAGGAGACCTGTTCATCTGGGCGCAGCAGAACGGGACGACCATCGAGGAGCTTGAATTGGGGGACGGCCCTGTTTCAGCCATTTCGACAGGAGGAAGTTAGTGTGGCTACGAAGGTGATTTTGGACGTGGATACGGGGACGGACGATGCGGTGGCGCTGATGGTGGCCGCGCTCTCGCCGGATCTGGAGCTGATTGGCGCAACGACGGTGGTCGGCAACTGCCCGCAGCACATCTGCCGGGAGAACACCCTGCGCGTCTTTGACTATATTGGGGTAGATGTGCCCGTGTATGCGGGGATGGATGATCCCATGGTGCGGCCGGACTTCCCCCGCAGCAGCCCCAGTCTCGTGCATGGCGACTACCTCGCCCTGCCCACATCCCGCAGTCAGGCGCAACCCATCCACGCGGTGAACTGGTTGGTGGACACTTATCGGGCGTCGGCCGGCGACATCACCCTGGTCCCCGTCGGCCCGCTGACCAACGTGGCCATGGCCATCCGCCAGGCCCCCGATATCCTGGCGAATATTCCCGAGCTGGTGATCATGGGCGGGGCGCACCACATCGGCAATCGCTCCGCCTCGGCGGAGTTCAACATCTGGGCAGACCCGGAAGCGGCGAAATTGGTGGTTAGTTGTGGCCGGCCGATGCGCATGGTCCCGCTGGATGCCACGCACAAGGCGTTAGTCTCGCTAGACGATTGCGCCCGGCTGCGCCAATTGAACACACCCGCCGCGACCGCCGCCGCGAGCTTTGTCGAACGGCGCATCGCCGGCTACAACGTCTACCAGCCGATGGCCGAGCCGGACGCCGCGCCCGTGCATGATGCGCTGGCCGTCTGCGCCATCATCGAACCCTCGGTCATCACCACCGAGTTCATCCATGTGGATGTGGAGACGAAAGGGGAGCTGACCGACGGGCGCACCGTCTGCGACTTCGGCCGGCGCAGCGGTAAGCCGGCCAACGTCCACTTTGCGATGGACGTGGACCGGGCGCTGTTTCGGGATATGTTGTTTGATATTCTCGGCCGGCGCGCGTGACCGGCGCCGCCTCTGCCGGGTAATCCACGCACCGCTGTAAAGACCTGCCAGGTTTCAGAATACCTGGCAGGTCTGTGACGCACACGCTGCCGGCTCTTCCGCGCGCTCACCGCGCTCACCCGACAAGGATGTCGGGGCTACGTTGGGCGGTCATTCACGTGGAGCCCCGGCATCCTTGCCGGTCATCCGCGCACCGCTGTAAAGACCTGCCAGGTTTCAGAAAACCTGGCAGGTCTATGATGCACACGCTGCCGTATCTTCCGCGCTGCCGGCTCTTCCGCGCGCTCACCCGACAAGGATGTCGGGGCTACGCGGGGTGGTCATTCGCGTGGAGCCCCGGCATCCTTGCCGGGGCTTCCACGCGCCGCTGTAAAGACCTGCCAGGTTTCAGAAAACCTGGCAGGTCTCTGGCGCA
>CAYVQP010000103.1:0-2986 GCA_964452775.1 uncultured Ardenticatenaceae bacterium
TGACCCCTTCCTGGAAGAGCACCGGCCGGCGCAGGTGGCGCAGCCAGTATTCCGCGTCCAGCGTTTCGCCGGGTTGGACCAGCCGGCCGGTGACTGAGCTGGCCAGGGGAAGCGCGGCGGGCCGGAAGGTAACCCCTGCCAGCAGGCGGGCAAACGGCTCCAGCATCGGCTCCACCAGCGGCGAATGGGCCGGGCGAGAGACGGGCAACTCCTGCACCTCGATGCCGGCTTCGCGCAAGTGGGCGCTGAGCATCTGCACCGCGTCCGTCCGGCCGGAGATGACCATGTTGTTGGGCGCGTTCACCGCCGAGATGCAGGCATCCTCTACCACGTGGGCCAGATACGGCTCCACCTGCACGCGAGGGGCAAAGACGGCGGCCATCAACCCGGGGGCGACGTGCTCATCCATCAGCCGGCCGCGAGCGGCGATCAGGCGCAGGCCGTCTTCCAGGCTGAACACGCCGGCCACGCAGGCGGCGGCGTACTCGCCCGTGCTGTGGCCGATCACCAGGTCAGGGCTGACGCCCCAGGAGCGCCAAAGTTCGTATAGTGCGTATTCGAGGGTGAAGAGGGCCGGCTGCAAATAGGCCATCTGCCCGGCGACCCGCTCGCGTTCGTCTGGGTGCAGGCCGAAAATATCCGGGTAAAGAACGGCGCGCAGGGAGAAGGGCAAGAGGTCACTTAACAGGACGTCGCACCGGTCAATGACGGCGCGGAAAACGGCGAAATTTTCGTATAGCCCGGCACCCATACCGGCGTAATCGTTGCCCGTGCCGCCAAAGAGAAAGGCAATCTTCGGCGGCCGGCTGCGCGGAACGGCGGGTGGGCGGCTTGCGGCGCGGGCCAATTGCTGCTGCAGTTGCCCGGCGGATGAGCCGGCGACGGCCAGCCGGTGCGGGAAGTGGTTCCGGCCCGTGGCCGCGGTCTGGACGACATCGGCCACTTCCACCCCGGCCGGCAGTGCAGCCAGGTAATCACTGAGGCGGGCGACGTTCTGCTGCAAGGCGGCGGGCGTGTGGCCGGAGATGGGCAACAGCTGCCATTCGCGCGCGCGCTCGACCGCGCGCTCGACCGTGGGAGCAACGGAGTCTACCGGGTGGCCGGCCAGCGGATCGCCGATGACCAGATGGGCGTTGGTGCCGCCGAAGCCGAAGGAGCTGACCCCGGCCAATCGCGGCTGCTCGCCGGCCGGCCAGGGGATCAGCGTGGTGGGGAGCTGCAGCGGCGACCCCTGCCGGTCAATGTACGGATTCCAGCGGGTGAAATGCAGGTGGGGTGGGATGGCCTCGTGTTGCAGGGCGAGGACGGTCTTAATCAAGCCGGCTACGCCCGCGGCGGCCTCCAGGTGGCCGATGTTGGTCTTCACCGAGCCGGCGAAGTACGTATCCTCCGGCCCGCGCCCATCTTCCAGCGCGGCGCGAATGGAGCGCATCTCTATGGGGTCGCCGAGAGCGGTGCCCGTGCCGTGCGCCTCGATATAGGAGATGTCCGTCGGGGCGACCCCGGCGTTGGCCAGCGCCTGCCGGATGACTGCCTGCTGAGCCAGGCTGTTGGGGGCGGTCAGGCCGTTGCTGCGCCCATCCTGGTTCACCGCTGAGCCGTAAATGACCGCCAACACGCGGTCGCCGTCCCGCCGGGCGTCGGAGAGCCGCTTCAGCACGACCATGCCGCAGCCCTCGCTGCGCACGTAGCCGTCCGCGCGCTCGTCGAACGCCTTGCAGCGTCCGTCGGCGGCCATGGCCCGCACCTGGGAGAAGTAAATGGTCAGGTCGGGGAAGAGCATCACGTTCACCCCGCCTGCCAGCGCCAGGTCGGATTCGCCGCTGCGCAGGCTGTGTAGCGCCTGGTGAACGGCGACCAGCGAGGAGGAGCAGGCGGTGTCAATGGCCAGGCTGGGGCCGCGCAGGTCAAACAAATAGGAGAGGCGATTGGCGGCGATGCTGTAGGCGTTGCCCGTCCCGGCGTAAGCGTCAATATCCTCCAGCCGGCCAAATTGCAGCCGCGAATACTCGTTGGCGCTGATGCCCACAAATACGCCCGTCGGCGAGCCGGCCAGATCCGCCGGGGCGATGCCGGCGTGCTCCAACGCCTCCCAGGCGACCTCCAGCAACAGCCGTTGCTGCGGGTCAATGCGCGACGCCTCGCGGGGGCTGATGCCGAAGAAGTGCGGGTCGAACTGGTCCACCTGGTCCAGGAAGCCGCCCCAACGGGTGATCAGCTTGCCGGGGGTGGCCGGCTGGGAATCATAGAATTCGGCGGCGTCGTAGCGGCCGGCGGGCGCCTCGCGGATGGCGTCCACGCCGTTCTCCAGCAGCGTCCAGAAGGCGTCCGGCCCGTCCGCGCCGGGGAAGCGGCAACCCAGGCCGACGATAGCCACCGGCTCAGAAATGGGCCGCTCGGGGACGGACGCAGCCGGCGATGGCTCCGGCGCAGACTGCTCAGCGGCCGGCGTTGCGCCCAGGTGGGCGCTGAGGGCGTTGATGGTCGGGTAATCCCACAGCAGGGTGGGCGGCAAGTCGCGCTCGAGCTTGTGTTCCAGCTCGCCGGCCACGCCCACCGCCTGGGCGGAATCGAGGCCGTAGTAGGTGAAGGGCCGGTCGGGGTCCACCTCACGGGTGGGCACTTTTAGCAGGCCGGCCAGTTGCTCGACGAGCCATTCAACCAGGCTGCCGGCGGTGGGCGCGGCGGGTTGGGCCGGGGCTTCAGCGGCGAGCAGGTCATCGCTGACGGCGGCCGCCGGGTCGCGCCATTCGCTGAGCGCGCGCAGGCTGCCGTCCAGGAAGCCCTCCCGGCAGGCATGGCGCCTGATTTTGCCGCTGGAGGTGCGCGGGATGGAGAAGGGAGCCAGCAGCAGGACGGCGTAAACGCGCAGCTCGTGCCCCTCGGCGACCGCCTGGCGGATGGCGGCGATGACCTGCTCAAAGTCCGCCCGGCGCTGTTCGCGGCTCAGCTCGTGGGTAATTACCAGCCGCTCTTCGCCGGCCAA
>CAYVQP010000103.1:3086-4645 GCA_964452775.1 uncultured Ardenticatenaceae bacterium
CCGCTGGTCGAGGATGGCGTTGCCGCAGCCGACCAGCACGGCGCTGTTTTTGTCCGCCGGGTTGGGGCCGGTCATAGGCTCTACCTGGTTACGCTTCAGCGCCTGCCGGTTGACGGTGAGAATGGTGGGGCGGGCCGCTCCCTGCCCGCCGGCGGCGATGAGCGTCCCTTCGGCCAGGCCGTAGCAGGGGTAAAAGGCCTCTTCACGGAAGCCGTAAGGGGCGAATTTCTCCGCAAACGCCTGCAGGGTGCTCTGGCGCACGGGTTCAGCGCCGGAGAAGGCGACCACCCAGTGGCTGAGGTCAAGGTCCCGGCATTGCTCCGGGCTTACCTTGTCCACACATAATTGGTATGCGAAATTGGGCGCACCACTGATCATGCCGCGTAACCGGCTCATGGCCTGCAGCCAGCGAGCCGGGCGCTGCAGGAAGGAGGCCGGGGACATGATGTAGCTCGGACGTTCGACGAACATGGGGGTGAGGATGCCGCCGATGAGGCCCATGTCATGGTAAACCGGCAGCCAGAAGGCGCTGCACATGCGTCCAGACTCGGCTATGATGGCCCGGATGCGGAAGCCGTGCTCGATGACGGCCAAATTGTGCATCAAGTTGCCGTGGCTGAGCATCACCCCTTTGGGCCGGCCGGTGGAGCCGGAGGTGTACTGCAGGAAGGCGATGGTGGCCGGCGTGACTTCGCCGGGCCGCCAGCCGGCGTAATCCTCAGAGGAGATGAGGGAGGTGTCCAGCCAGTCGAGGGCGGCCAGCTCGGGAGACTGGGTGAAACGCTGCTCGATATTGCCTAGAATGTCCGGGGTGGCCAGGGCGAAGCGGGCCTGGGAATCGGCGACGATGCCGGCGATGCGCGGCGAACGCTTCTTCAGGCGCGGCGGGTAGGCGGGCACGGCGGTCACCCCGGCGTACAGACAGCCGAAGAAGGCGGCCAGGTATTCCAATCCGGGATTGTAGAGCAAGAGCGCCCTTTCGCCGGGAGCGCCGTGAGCCTGTAAATGGGCGGCGATGGCCCGCGCCCGCCGGTCCAGCTCTCCGTAGCTGATCAGCTCGTCCTCATGTTCGCCGTCAACCAGAAAGCCGTATGCCGGGCTGTCTGGTTGGGATTCGGCCAGGCCACGCAACAGGGCGACCAGGGTGGCCGGCGCATTCGGGTTGCTCTGGTTAGGTACGGGCAATGTCATAGGCCTTTCAGTCTGAACTCCGTCACATGCGCTAACGCAAATCACTCATTCAAACCCCGCAGCTCTGTGCCATTCATGCGTTCGGCGCCGGGTCTGGAAAAGAGCTACGAAGGTTCGAGGATGACAACATGCCGGAATATTAGCGCGTCACGCGCGAACTACATGCAATCCAGGCTACTATTGGGTTGTTCATCCTTTTATCTTGCGCGATGCCGGGTCCTCATCTCGCCGGCGCCATGAATCTATTGTAAGGAGATTCGGAAAACGGGCCAATACTCACGCTCAGGTAGGCCGGGTGAGATATCCCGCCGTAGCCCCGACATCCTTGTCGGGTGGGCGTGGAAGAACCGGCAAGGATGCCGGGGCTC
>CAYVQP010000103.1:4745-10931 GCA_964452775.1 uncultured Ardenticatenaceae bacterium
GGGCTCCATGCACCATCCTGTCGGGTAAAGGTGGAAGAACCGGCAAGGATGCCGGGGCTCCATGCACCACCCTGTCGGGTAAGAGCGGAAGACCCGGCAAGGATGCCGGGGCTACTGGTGGAATGGGAGCGCCGGCATCTTGCCGGCGTCCGGCCGGCGCCGGCTGCGTTCCATCAAGAGATGCGGCGCGCGCCTTTCCGGCGGCGCAAACTTGCGGAAATGGGGTAACCGCTTAATAATAGGCGCTGGTCGTAATGTGCAGCAGTAACTGAGGGAGAAGATGAAGGCTCTGACGATATTGCTCATGCTGATGATTGTGGCCACGCTGGCCTGCGGGGCAGGGACGCCGACCTTGGTCCCGACGCAGACTCCGGCCCCGGCCACCGATGTCCCCGCCGCCACCAGCCCGCCCCCGGCGGCCACGACAGCCGGAGAAACGGTTGCCGCGCCCTCGGCCACGCCCGTTCCCAGCGAGACGCCGACCGCTACGGGCACGGCAACCATGACTTCCACCCCGTTGGCGACGGTGGCCACCATTCCCGCCGGCTCGACGCTCCCGCCCGCGGCCACGCAAGGATTGCCCACCATTCCGCCGGACATCGCCACGCTGATACCCACCTTGCCGCCCGGAATCATTCCGACTTTCCCGGCCGGGCTACCGACTTTGCCGGGCTTTCCGGGGCCGTAGCGAGGGTTGCCGAGAAGAAACCTGGCAGGTTTTCTGAAACCTGCCAGGTTTAAGAAGGGATGTAAGCGAACGTAAAGGAACGAGCCATGCAATCACTGTACGGAAAACTGGTCGTCGGCAGCGGCCCGACGGCGGGCGAGGAGTACGACCTGCCGCTGCCGCAGACGATTATCGGCCGGGATCCCGGCGCGGACATCGTCATTTCGGCGGCCGGCGTATCCCGGCAACATTGCCGGGTGCACTTTGACGGCCGGCAATACAGCCTGGAAGACCTGGGCAGCAGCAACGGAACGTTCATCAACGGCAAGCGGCTGAGCGGAACCCAACCGCTGAACTCCGGCGACCAGATTGGCCTGGGGCAGACGATTACGTTGACCTTCATCATTCCAATTTTGCCCGCAGCCGAGGGGCCGGAACCGACCCAGCTGGAAATCAACGCGACGATGATGGAAGGGTTCGCCGAGCCGACCATGGCGTCCGCCACCGGCGCGCCCGGCGGCATGCCCACCATGACCTCGAAGGCCATTGAGCCGGAGCCGGAAGCGCCGCGCCTGCTGGTGACCGTCGGCGGCCACTCTTCGCAGAGCTATACGTTAACCGCGCCCACCTACACGATTGGCCGGGCGGATGACAACGACATTATCGTGCGCTCGCCGATTGTCTCCCGTTACCACGCCCGGCTGACCCGCCGCGGCGACGGCTACGTGTTGGAGCCGTCGCCCTCGGCCAGCAACCCGGTGATGATCAAGGATGCGCCGGTGGTGGGCGCGTACACATTGCGACACGGGGATAGCGCCGTGATTGGCCGGCCGGATGCGGAAAGCGTGGTCTTGCTGGGCTACATGGCCCCCGCCTCAGCCGCCGCTCGGGACGAAGGGGCGGCCACGCGGATGTCTGCGGCCGCCGCCGGGGCGACGCAACTGCTGGATTATGATGAGCCGGCGACCCCCTCTGCCGCGGCGCAGGCAGCCGCTGCGGCTGCCGCTGCCTCAGCTGCCGCGGCCGCAGCTGCCGCTCAAGCCGCGGCGCGGGCAGCACAACCGCCCCCCGTCCAGCGTTCCAGCGCGGAACCGGGAGCGACGATTATCGGCGAGGCCTTTGTCGGCCCGCCTTCGGACCAGCCGTTGCGCCTGGATGTGGTGGTGGCCGGCGGCGAGAGCCGCTCGCACCTGCTGACCAAGGCGCGGGTGACCATCGGCCGGGCGGAGGACAACGACATTATCATCCCCTCGCGAGTGGTCTCCCGCCACCACGCCTATTTGCAGCGGGTGGACGGCGGGTACATGTTCGTGCCCCTGCCGGACGCGGCTAACCCGGTGCAATTCGAGGGCCGGCCGCTGGCCGCCCCGCGGCAACTGCGCCATCAGGACCTGCTGCGCATCGGCGGGCAGGACCCCGGCTCGATGGTCACCCTGACCTATCGCTCGCCGGCGGAAGCGGAGCTGCGCTCAGCGGCCCAATCGCTGGATTTCGCCGGGCGGGACGTGATTACCATTGGCCGGGACGCCAGCAACGATCTGGTGCTGGACAACCCCAGCGTCTCCCGCTTTCACGCCCAGATTGAGCGCGTGGGCCAGCGCTACCGGGTGCGCGACCTGCGCAGCTCCAACGGCACCTTTGTGAACGGCGTGCGCATTGACGGCGATGTCTGGTTGAAGCCGGATGACAGCGTGCGCGTGGGCCAGATGCGTTTCGTAATGGGCGAGGAGAAGCTGGCCCAGTACGACGAGACGGGCGGCCTGAAAGTGGAAGCGGTGGGGCTGAATAAGTGGGTGCGCAAGGACCTGAACATCCTACAAAACATCTCCCTGGTCTTCCAGCCGCGCGAGTTTGTGGTGGTGGTGGGGCAGAGCGGCGGCGGCAAGACCACGCTGGTGGACGCCATTGCCGGCTACCGGCCGGCAACGCACGGCTCCGTGCAGGTGAACGATGTGGATGTCTATCGCAATTTCGACGCCATCCGCAACGAGATTGGTTTTGTGCCCCAACGGGACATCATCCACCTGGAGCTGACCGTCTTCCAGGCGCTCGACTACTCGGCGCAATTGCGCATGCCGCCGGATACCACCAAGGCGGAGCGCCACCAACGCATCATGGAGGTGCTGGAGGACCTGGACATCGTTCACCGCAAGGACACGCAGATCAGCCAGTTGAGCGGTGGGCAGCAAAAGCGGGTCTCTATCGGGGTGGAGCTGTTGACCAAGCCGGGCCTGTTCTTCCTGGACGAGCCGACCTCCGGCCTGGACCCGGGCACGGAGACGGCGCTGATGCAGTTGATGCGCCGGCTGGCGGACCAGGGGCGCACCATCGTGCTAATCACCCACGCCACCAAGAACGTGATGCTGGCGGACAAGGTGGTCTTTCTGGCGCGCGGCGGCTATCTGGCCTGGTTCGGGCCGCCGGATGAGGCGCTGGCCTACTTTGACCAGTTCCGCTCTGAGCGCGACCGGCGGGCCAGCGAAATCGAGTTTGATGAGATTTACGCCATCCTGGACGACAGCAGCCGGGGCAAGCCGGCCGACTGGGCGGAGCGCTACATGCGCCATCCCGCCTACCAGCAATACATCGCCCAGCCGCTGCAGCACAAGGACCTGGCCCCCGCCCAGCAGGCGGTCCGAGCGGGGCCGGCCGGCAAACGCCGGCGGCAGGTTTCCTCGCTGCGCCAGTTCCGCATCCTCTCCTCGCGCAACGTGCGCATCCTGACCCGCGACCGCTTCGCCTTGCTGTTAATGTTACTGGCCGCGCCGATTGTCAGCATGCTGGATGTGGTGTTGTCGCTGGCCCTGGGGCGCAACCTCTTTGACCCGGTGGACGGCTCCATTCAAAACGTGATGATCACCCTGTTCCTGTTGACCGTCTATGGGGTGATGGTCGGCGGGCTGGCCCAAATGCGCGAGATTGTGAAGGAGCAGGACATTTATAGGCGGGAACGGCTGGTCAATCTGAAGCTGTTTCCCTACATCTTCTCCAAGATATGGGTGGCGGCCATCCTGGCCCTGTACCAGGCGTTCGTCTACGTCTTTGTGCATTATCTGGTCTTCTCCATGCCGGGAGGGTGGCTGGAGTTTGGGCTGATTTATATCACGCTGGCATTGGCGACAATGTCCGGCATGATGCTGGGTCTGTTTGCTTCCGCGCTGGCCCCCAACGCCAATTCCGCCCCGCTCATCGTCGTGCTGCTGGTGCTGCCGCAAATCGTGCTCGCCGGGGCGCTGGTGCCGCTGCCCGGCTTTGTCACCTCGGTTACCTCCACCCGTTGGGCGTACCAGAGCTTCATGGCGATAACGGGGGCCGGCTCCGATGTGGACGCGGACGCCTGCTGGTTGCTTAGTGATGAGGAGCAGGCGGCGTTAACCGAACAGCAGAAATTGGAGAGTTGTCGCTGCCTGGGGCCGAACATCCTTTCGCAGTGTCGCTTCCCCGGCGTGCTGGCTAACGTGGGCGCGACCTTCACCGAGCCGGAGCCGGTCGCGCCGGATGCCACCCGGCCGGCCACGCCCGCCCCGCCGCCGCCCGAGCCGGTGCAGCCGCAATTTCCGCCGCAGCCTACCCCTTGCGCCGACGAAGGGGACGTGATCTGCCAGCAGGACTTTCGCACCGCCTTTAACGCCTGGCAGGCCTTGATTGAGCCGACGCAAGAAGCGTTCCAGGTGGAGCTGGATGACTGGCGGGCGGAATCGCAAATCGCGCTGGAAGATGCGCAGGCCTTTCCCGACCGGCTGAACGAGTACCTGGAGATCGTTGCCGACTACGAGCGGGCGCGCGCCGAATGGCAGGCCCGTAAGCTGGGGGTAGAGGCGAGCAATATCGTGCCGGCTGAGGAGACCATCCGCACCGTCTACCCCGGCTTCCATTGGACGTTTACCAATAAGGATGACTTCTTCGGCTACTGGTACGTGATTACCAGCTCCTGGGCGGCGCTGGTGTTCATTAACCTGGTGCTCTTCGTGCTGATTGTCATCCTGCAGAAGCGAAAGGACGTAATCTGATGAGACGCCATCGCTCCCTCCTGTTGCTGATTGGCGTCCTGTTGGCCGTCATGCTGGCCTGCGGGCCGTCGCTGGACCTTGGCGGGCCGAGCAGTCAGGAGATGACGGCGCAGGCGCTGCTGAGCGGGCCGACAAACGCGCCGCCAACCTTCACGCCGCCGCCCGGGGCCACCGCGCCGCCGGACGCCGCCACCGCCCCGCCGGCAGAAGCGACCGTCCCGCCGCAGCCGACCGCCGGGGAGGACCAGAGCGCAGCGCGGGGAACAGCCACCGCGGCCGCCGCTACCCGCGACGCGGAGCTTGCCGCCTCCAACGCGCTGGCCACGACCGAGGCGGCGAACGAATTGGCTACCCTGGCCCCGATTGAGGCGGAGCTACGAGCGATGGGCATTGACCCGGCGCAGGGACAATTGGGCTGGGTGCACCCGCCGGTGGAGATCACGGTCTCCGGCTACCAGCAGTATGACTGGGATGTGGACCTGGTGCGGGTGGTGCGCGATTTTGTCATCGCCGCGGACATCACCTGGAATACGACCTTCGGCTCGACGGGCTGCGGCTTCGCCATGCGCTCCGACGGAAAGGAGGAAAACATCACCCAGTTTCTGACCGTGGCCACCCGCGGCGGTTCGGGGCGGGTGATATTTGCCACGCAAATTGAGGGCAATGTCGTCCGCGATGACTCGATTGACATTTACGCCAACGGCATTGACCCGCTGTTTGATTGGCAGAACGACACCACCAACCGGATTGCGGTGATTGGCCGGGGGAATACCTTTAGCTTCTATAGCAACGGCACGTATCTGGGGGACTTCACGCCGGCGAACGTCATCGAGCGCGGGCTGGTGGCCTTTGTGGCCCTGAATGAGTCCGGGACGACGTATTGCCGGTTTGAGAATGCGTTTTTGTGGCAGTTTAATGAGTAGGAGCACTTTTATTATCCCGGAAACTTCTGAGTTTCCGGGATAATGAACAGAATCCCGGAAACCAAGAAGTTTCCGGGATTCGGAAGAAGGTTACGGCAAGCCCGGAATTGGCGGAATCGGCAGGCCGGGGATAGTCGGGATGGGTGGGATGAGCGTGGCCAGGAGGTCCGGCGGGATGAGGGTGGCCAGGTTGCCCGGCAGGGTGGGCAGGCCGGCCGGCGGTTGTGTAGCGCCGGCCCCGGGCGCAGGGGTTGCGGTGGCGGTTGCTGTGCTGGTGGCAGTCGCCGTTGCCGTGGCGGTTGCCGTCGCCGTTTCCGTTGGGGAGGGTGTGGCTGTGGGCGAGGCGACCGTCTCGCCTGTCGGGCTGGGCGGAATGGCGGTGGCAGCCGGGATATCGGTGGCTACAGGCGGCGGCGTGATGGTGGGTAGCTCCTGCTGACCCATGCCACAAGCCAATGTCGCCAGCATGAGCAGCGCGATCAGTAACAGTGCATATCTCATCGGTAGCCTCCTGATAAGCTGCAATCGAACCTTCGCTATGCTATTATAGCCGCAATGAGTCGTTATCGAAAGAGCTGCCAGGTTT
>CAYVQP010000103.1:11031-12265 GCA_964452775.1 uncultured Ardenticatenaceae bacterium
TGCGGGCCAGCAGCATGGTCGAGCGCGGGCTGCAAGAGATCCCCCTGGACGCCATCGTGGGCAGCGTCGGCCGCTACCGGGATTTTTCGCGCTCCTTTCTACCCCTGTCAGACGACGACAAAGAGCGTTGGACGAGCGTCAAAGTGGCCCAGGAGAGCCAGGGGATGCCGCCCATCTCGGTCTATCAGATTGGCGAGGCCTACTTCGTACACGACGGCAACCATCGGGTCTCCATCGCCAAGCAGATGGGCAGCAAGACGATTGAGGCCTACGTGACCGAGGTGCAGACCGGCGTGCCGTTGGGGCCGGACCTGCAGCCGGAGGACCTGATTAACAAGGCGGAGCACGCCGAGTTCCTGGAGCGGACGCACCTCGACCGGCTGCGGCCGGAGACGGACCTGAGCGTCACCTCGGCGGGCAAGTTCCCCTTGCTGCTGGAGCATATCCAGGTGCGACGCTACTACATGGGTCTGGAGCAGCGGCGGGAGGTTCCCTACGAAGAAGCGGTGCTCAGCTGGCACGACGATGTTTATCAGCCCATCGCCCGGCTGATCGAGCGCGGCGGCCTGCTGTACGACTTCCCCAACCGTACCACCGCCGACCTGTACCTGTGGCTGACTGAGCACCGGGCGCGCATTGAGGGCGAGCTGGAGATGAAGGTGAAGCCCACCCGCGCCGCGGCTGACCTGAAGGGATACTCGACGGACGCCGGCGTTTCCTTTGGGCTGGCCCGGGTGCTGAAGGCGGGGGACGCCGGGCCGGAGCGGCCGCTGATGAAGGAGCAGGTGGAGCGGCTGGCGGAAGGGGCCGCGGAGGGGGTGCATGACCACCTGTTCGAGACGATTTTGGTTCCGTTCAGCCGGCATGAGAGCAGTTGGGCGGCGCTGGACCAGGCGTTTACCATTGCCCAACGCGAAGGGGGGCATATCCGCGGGCTGCTCTCCCTGAACAGCGATGAGGAGGCGGAGACGCTGTTCGTGCAGGAGTTCCAGGAGGCGTTCCGGCGGCGCTGCGATGCGGCGCTGGTCTCCGGCCGGCTGACGCTGGAGAGTGGGCCGCTGCCGGGCGCGGTGTACGACCTGGCCCGCTGGGTGGATATGATTGTGCTGCCCGTTCCAGGGGGCAAGCCGCGGGAGAAGGGGTTGCAAAAGCTGATTCAGACGGCGCCGGGGCCGATATTGCTGCTGCCCCACCGGCCAACCGCCCTGCGCCGGGCCTTGCTGGTGTATGACGG
>CAYVQP010000104.1:0-11816 GCA_964452775.1 uncultured Ardenticatenaceae bacterium
CCCACTCCCACGCCCACCCCCACTCCCACACCGGGAGTAACGCCGACCAACACGCCGGAGCCGACTCCCACGCCGACAGTGGACCCAAGTGAACCACCGGCTGCAGCTGAGTTGGGTGACACCTGGCTCCGGCCGGCCGACGAGGCGGTCATGGTCTACGTGCCGGCCGGCAGTTTCGGGATGGGCAGCGATGGTGGTGATTCGGACGCCGATTCCAATGAATTCCCAATGCACCAGGTGACTCTAGACGCTTACTGGATTGACCGTGCGGAAGTGACCAACACGCAGTTCGAGCTATTTGTGCGCGATACCGGCTACGAGACGACAGCAGAAGATGAGGGCTGGAGCTGGGTTTTCCTGGAGACGGATTGGGGGCGCAAAGATGGTGTAGATTGGCAACATCCCGCCGGTCCGGGAAGCGACCTGAACGGGCTGTTGCAGCACCCCGTCTTGCACGTCTCCTGGTATGATGCAAACGCTTACTGTTTGTGGGCTGGCGGTCGCCTGCCCACTGAAGCTGAGTGGGAATACGCAGCGCGGGGACCCGGCGAAAATCGCTATCCGTGGGGTGATTCCTTCGACGGCAGACTGGTCAATTTCTGTGACGCCAACTGCCGGTTCAATTTTGCAAATTCGACTTACAATGATGGCTATAGGCAGACCGCGCCGGTGGGCAGCTATCCGGCCGGCGTGAGCTGGGCAAGGTTATTGGACATGGCCGGGAACGTCTGGGAGTGGACTGCGGACTGGTACGACAGCGATTATTATGAAGTCTCGCCTTTTACAAACCCGGCCGGCCCCTCAGCCGGAAGCGAAAAGGTGATGCGCGGCGGCAGCTGGGATTTCCCCAAGCAAGATGTGCGCTCAGCCGCTCGGGCCAAGCGCGATCCCAATCTTCGTTTTGATAGTGTCGGGTTCCGCTGTGTTGTCCCACAAGCAGTGGACTGAATCTTGAAATTCTGTGGATGGTACAGAAGGTCCTGGTGGCGGCCGGTAACAGGTCGGCAATTTGCCCGATTAGCGGGTTCCGTCCAGCGCACAACGGAAACCGCCATCAAACCGGCTATCCAACGGGTTGGCCGAGAATCGCTGAGTGACGGTCACGTCATAGTCGGCGTTGCCCCATGCGCCGCCGCGTAGGATTTTGTACAGTCCCGTCTCCGGCCCGGCCGGATCCTCGGCCGGCGATTGTGAATAGTAGCCGGCGTCGTACCAGTCGCTGACCCATTCCCACACGTTGCCGGCCATATCATAAGCCCCACTCGGGCTGCGGCCGGCAGGGTACGCGCCCACAGCAGAGGTGTCGTTCACCAGGTAAGCAAAGTTTAATAGCTCAACCGACGGCGTCTCATTTCCCCAGGGGTATCGGCGATCCCTGCCATCCGGGCTCCAGCGGGCCGCCTTCTCCCATTCGGCCTCGGTGGGCAGTCGCCGGCCCGCCCAGGCGCAGTAATCAGCAGCGTTCTGCCAGGTGACCTTGATGACCGGATAGTCAGCGAACTCGTCGTTGCCGTAATAGCTGCCGCGCCGGTTGGACTGCGTGCTTTGCGGCGGGTCACATTCGCCCGCCTGCACACATGCCTCGTACTGCCCATTGGTCACCTCGTAGGCGTCAATATAATAGGAAGGCAGGTCTACCTCGTGCGCCGGGTACTCGTCCTCCGTGCCGGCAAGGCTGCTGCCGGCATTGCTGCCCATCGTAAACGTACCGGCCGGCATGAATACTAACTCAGCTCCGTCCTCAGCAACGGGGGCAACGGTTACCGGCTCGCTCCCATTGCTGGACGCGCCTGCTTCCGCGGATACGTCCTCTTTTGTAGGCGATTCCTCCGGCGCAGGCGTGACGGCCGGGCGGGTGGCAGGCGGACGCGGCGTGCGGGTTGGCGGTCGTTCCTCGGCTATCTGCTCTTCAAACACCTGCTGCATCGTGGGCCAGACTTCCACACGCCACTCGTCCACTGCATCTACCAGCCGGGGTAAACGGGCAAAGAGCAGCCAGCCAACGACAAGCATGATGACCAGGAATGCTGTGCGCCAGGCCAGACGACGGATCTGCCGGCTTCTCTGTTCGCGGCCAAAACTCTGCCGGACGCTTTTCACGCATGGGTCCCGTTCCTCCTGGAGATCGAAGCCGGCTTCGGTCTTTGCCACATGATTTTCGAGCATCCGCCGCTGGCCCAGTTCGATGTTACTGTCCCGGGCAATGCGCGCTGTAACGCGCGCCAGCGGCTTGTGATGGGCCGACGGTGCACCATCTGTGTACTGCACATAATGAAGTATGAACTCTTCGATATCAAGCGGCTGTACCTGGCCGATTACAATCGCGTCAAACACCGGCGGCGTTTGCTTTCCCCCGTCCAGTAGCCAGAGAATGCCGCTAATCATGAGGGCGCTGCCCTGCATCTGTGGTGTGACATCGGCGCTTCTGTCCAGCAGCAGCGTCAGGCATTCGACGCCGTTGTAGGTCTGATTGTCCTCTCCGCAAGCCGGGCAAAAGTGATAGGACAACTTGCGAAAGTAGGAACGCTTCACCGTCTTCGTTTCAAACCGCAGCAAGTGCTCGCGACAGACGGTCGCCCAGGGGTCGCCTGACACCTGGCCCCGATTACGGCGCGCATGGTCGCGAATGGCTCGCCGCGCCGCCCAACGAAGCCTCATGCGCGACCACGACCAGTACAATGCATCCCGAAACAGCAGGAACGGCCAGCGCAACGGCGACGCCAGCCCAGGGGCCATGCCGAATGGAAAGATTAGCGCCAGGATCAGTAATCCGAACGCAATAGCCGGCGCTGGAAGGACAGCCAGCGGCGCCAGCGGATCAGCGGCCCAGGCAGCAAACTGCACGTAATAGCCAAACAGCGGCTCCGGCAAGGGCAGGGCAGGAGCGTTCCAGAATGCTCCATCATAGTAGAGCCAGCCGGCGTCCCGCGGCGTGACCACGAACAGTGTCGCCAGCCCGGCTATGGACAGCACGAAGACAACTGCTTGGATCAGCCCATTGCGATTCTGTCGTTGGCTTATCCAGTAGATCAGTGGAATAGACACGATGACCAGAGCCAACACCGCGCCCCATATCGGACGCACCAACCCCAGAAGAAGCTCCCGCTGCTGATACCACTCCGGCAGGCGCACCGACGCCTCCAGTATGAACAGAACAGACGGCAGCAGCCAGAGTAGCGCAAAGCAGAGTACGAGAGCGACGACCAGCCCCTTCGACAGGCCGTCAGCCAGGCGCAGCACCGGATACAAGGGGCGCGGGACCTGCGTGTCCGGCCACACGTCGCCCTGCTCCAGCATGCGGCGTATGGCCTTCGAACGGGCGACCAACAGACCGCCAACAAGCAAGAGCAACAGCCAGACCAGCTGCGTCCGCTCGCTGCGAATCACCATGGTCAGGGCTGCACCGTATTGAAGCACCAGGCGCAACGAAAGTAGCGCGACCACGAAGGCCAGGGCAAAGAATCCCAGCGCCAGGCTCATGCGTAGCGCGTAGACGGCGATAATGGTCAGCCAGCCGGTTACCTTGCGGTCAATACGGGCAAGATACGGCATTGCCTGCACCGTTTCCGCACTGCGAAGTACTTCTACAGCGGCAGACATCTGCGGGACTGAACGCGCTTGCCTGGCTGACTCTGGAATCTCAACCGATGTCATGGCCGCCCTGCCACTCTGCTCCCCATTCCCCTCACAACGACTCCTACTCTCGCCCCAGTAGCCCCCGTAAGCGACCACGCAACGAGCGCTGCTCCGGCTCGGGAATGCGCAGACTGGCTCTAAGCTGGGTTGCCGGCCCCGTATAAGATTGCAGCCATTCGATTAGCAATTGTCGCTGGTAGCCTTGAAGCGCCGGCAACAAGGGCATCAGGCCGTCGGCATCGACCGGCTCTTTGGCCTTCTTAATGCGCTTTAGCGCCTCTTCCAGGTCTCCCGGCCCAAGGCGCAAGCCTGGAATCCGGCTCCACTCCGGCAAGCGCTGAAGAAGGAAGAGGTCAAGGGCGCTGGCCTGTTGCTTTGCCCACATCTGCTCCGCAACTTCCCGGTAATCAGCCGGGGACAGTTCGCCCAACGCCGTCTCAAAGGTGCGCCGGTCGCCCGAATAAAACAGGAGTACGCAACCCAGCCGGGAGTCGCCTGCCTCAGCCGCTAACCTCGAAAGAGGTTTATAGTCCCCTTTGCCCAACTCGCCGGCCGCGCCTGACGTCAGCAGATCATAAATGGAGTCGGCCAATTGGCTGGCATCCAGGCCGGGAGCAGCCCACTTGAAGTACTCCCACAGGTGTACGCCCATTCTCGTCGCAAGCTTGCGCCGGAACTCCTCAGTTAGTTCGGGAGGATATTGTCCTACCAACCAGTGCAGCACCGCCTGCTGGTTAATGGTACAGAACAACGACCCCAAAGTGTCAGACGCGGAATCCACACGCGCATGCTTTCCCTGAAGAACAGTCTCCAGCAACAACACCTGCAGATGTTCATCTTTGTAATTACGCAACCGTTTTGGAATCGCGTCCTGGGCCACCCAGCGCGCAAATGGGCGCTCGGAGACCTCAGGTGCATCGCCAATGACCTTCAAGGAGGCGCAGTCAACCTGGATGGTCGAAATGCGGGGATCTTCCATTCCGCCCCATGCCCAGAAGAATCCCTTTCGGCTCCAGTCACAGCCATTTGTGTACGTGTCGAATGTCAGTTGCGGACGCAAATCGGGCGGGGACAGCAAGAACGCTACCGTCAGTGCGCGAAGTTGCTCGGCGCTATCACCCAGAAGGGCGACGGCCCGACGTTGGGCACGCAGTCCCTGTGCATTCCAGCCAAGCGAAGCCAGCCGGGTAATCTCCGAACTCCCCCACCGGCCGGCCAATTGCAACGCTGCATCCATCCACTGTTCATTGACCTCAATACGCCTGGGTGCAAGGTCTCCCGTGCGTGCATCACCCTGTGCCAGCGCCTCTTCCGGCCGGCGCATGAAATGTTGCTCACGCAATAACAGGAGCGGATAAAAGCCCAGGGTCTGAAAATCGGCCGGATGCACGACAAGGTTGTGCGCGAAGTAGCGGCCTTTGCGCCCGAATTCGTCTGGTTCCGGCAGCGGCAGGGTGCGGCTCACTACCGCCCGGCCGCCGGGAAGCATCCAAAATTGATATTTCACCGGCTCGCTTTCACCCCCATAATACAGCGCGCGCTCCTCTAACAGCAGCACATCATCACGGGAGAGGTCCGCCCGGCTATAGAGCAACGTCTGATATCCGCGCTTGCCCTGCGGCGACTGCTCTTTGGGCACGTTGGTGAAAATGTGCTGCGAGACCGTGATTTGCATCGCGCTCCTCCGGATACAATACTGGAATTATGATCAGGTCACTCTTGTAGATCGGTCTGTGTATATCTGATCCCCTTCGACGATGTTGGCGTTCCGAATGATGATGAAGGGCATGCCGGTAAGTGGTGGTGTTTGAGGAATAGTCTCAGGTCTGCGCAATGCTTCCGCAAGTCGTTGAACCGGGAGAGGCCAAACGGCTTCGGCGACTTCCGGCACGTAAAGGAAGGGTCGACCCGGTGAGGGATCCGTTCGTTCCCATGCGTTCCTTATGACCGTCAACAGGCGATAACCGGCGCCCAACAGCCTGCAGACCTCGTGGACGAAGGCAACCAGTTTGTTAGTGTCGATGTCGGGCGGCATGACCAATACAGCGGGTGCCAGATCCGGCCAGTCACGCCTCTTTACTTCCTCTTCGGCAGGCAGAGGAGTAATGATGGCCAGGGAGAGCTGTTCTGACGATAGACCAGTTAATGACCCTGCTCCCAAGACCGACTCTGGCGTCACCAGGAGGTGATGGCGGCCGACCTTCAATCTATGCCGAAACGTCTCGGGGGTAGCCTCACTTATGATGAGGCGTAACGCCACAATCTGTTCGCTGCCGGCCAGTTCCAGCTTCTCCACCAATGCTTCTGGCCAGACAGCTAGCAGCCTGATTGTTGCTGGTGGGTCGAGGGAGCGATCCCTGGGAGTCATTGGTGGACCTCCTGTTCATTTTCATCAGTGTTTTCCGCCTGGTCTGGCACCTGACCAGAAGTACGCATGGCATCCATGAATACATCTATGTGTCGAGCGTCTGGCCGGGCAGCAGTAGAAGTTAGCAAGCCAGCAAGGATGGTCTGGGCAGCATTCTGCGCCATATCCATGTCCAGCACCTTTAGCTCGCGCAATTCTGTGATTGTCTTGATCGGCAGGTCAAGCCGTTGCTGATCGATGTAGTTCAGTACCCATTCCATATTCTGCTCGCCTTGGGCAAGCATAGTGGCTAAGTAAGCCATGTGATTTGTGAGCACTTTGGCCAACAAGCGCTCTTGTTCCTTGTCCTGTAGATTGTGTTTGTGCTCCAGATCAGTTATCTCGCGACCATGTTCAATTGCTTTGGCCTCATCAAAGGTTGCGACATCCCGGCTGGCGGTGTTCAGATCCAGGGTCGCCAACACATTTACCACGCGGATACCGAATTCATTGAACACCTGGCTGTCCAGCTCGCGGTCGAGCGCATCCTGCGCGGCCACCACCTGTTGAAAGGTGTAATTGCGGCAGACACGGCTCATCACTTTCACGATGTTAGTTTCCCACATTAGTTTGACCGCTTGTTCCAGCTCTTCCAGCGTGGAAATTCGACTGACCTCACTTAGGAGATACTGAACTGTGGCAACCACCGTGAAGCCGTAGGTAACCTGTTCGGAGGGTAGCTCGGTGGTGAATCGCTGTTGCCTGGGCAACTCCCGCGCCCTTTCGAGAATATCCAGTTCATTCGCGAAACGTTGGTCTTCTTCAGAGAGTCGTACGCTCACCACGACGTCTCTGTCCAACTCCAGGCCGAGTCTCCCAAAGGCGGAATCGTCCATGATCGCCTCCGCAATCCGTTTGGCGGCCTGTTTGTGTGCGTTAAGCCGATACTGGCGTGCGATACTGCGCAGCTCTCCACGCAACTCCATGGTGAGCATACTCTCCAAGTCATGGATGTTGTCGCGGACTATCGGCCAGGGATTGGCAATGCGATAGCGCAAGACGATCTTTAGCTGGAACGGCCTGCCATCGTCGTCGGAATCGAATTCGGGCAACCAGTTCCATTCGTGGCTGCCAACATTCACGAGCGAGAGTTGCCATTTGCTATATTGCCAGCGCTCGCTTAGAGACAGCTTCTCTCCTGGTTCCACGAGTCGAAATTGCGGACCACTGCTCAGAACGCCCTTTTGTGTGTGTCCAACCTCCGGCTGCGACATACCACAACGACCCTGTTTGACGATTGGACTGTGTGTCATTCTCACCTCCTCGATGCTCAGCGCTGAATTCCTAAATCCCGCACCAACCTTGCCGCCACCTTGAGCGGTCGCCGCCTGGAGTATGCCCAGTTTTCCAGCGGACGACCCAGTTCGCGCTGCCAGTGCCTGTGCGCGAAATCCCTTTCACTCAGCAGGGCGCGAAGCACCGTAAGCAAAGTCGGGTAGTATTTCATGTCCTGTTCCACAAAAATCAGCCAGTCATGAAGCTCTTCTTGAACAACACCTGTGCGCGCCTCTTGTGTGCGGATGGCCGCACTCAGCAGCCAGCTCAGATCCATCAGAATCGGGTGTGTCTCCAGTGTCATCAACTGGACCGGATAGGGCGGTTCGTTCAATACGGCTTCCGGATGCAACGCGGCGACAAGCACCAGAAGGGCTGGCGGTGATGGCGGCTGCTTTTCCTCGGTGGACGGGATCGCGGATGGTCTGTCTTCCTCACCGTCGCTCATCCGGACTGTCATCAGCGCCGAGAAGACGGGCAACGCCACACTTGTCGCGAAGAACCCGGCTTTCTCCGGTTCTATCCAGGCGCGTAATCCAGAGAGGATTCCGGCATATACATAGACAAATCGATCGGTGCTGAGCGCTAACGCAGCCGCAAAGAAGTTAGCCAGCGTATCCCAGGCACTTTGAAGGAGCGAGATCCGGTCAAGGTGTTCCGACAAAGTCAGATGATCGTTCTCTGGATACAGGTATCTTGTGAAGATCCCATGCCAGCGTGCCATAGCTTCCCGCGGTGCAAGCTGACCCACTTCTCCGTAGGCTCTGGTAGCGGCCCAAACTAGGTCCAGCCGCCTGGGACCGACTTCCGCCCATGCACGCAGCATTTTCAGTATGTCGAAGGTCAGGTCTCCTTGCTCCACAATTGCCCGACACGTAAAACCTAACGTCCGCCGGTAAAAGTAACTATCTTCTTCGGCCCAGGGAACAAGCACCTCGTGCACCACGCTCA
Source organism: uncultured Ardenticatenaceae bacterium (assembly GCA_964452775.1). GTDB lineage: Bacteria > Chloroflexota > Anaerolineae > Promineifilales > Promineifilaceae > JACKCB01. The sequence continues at coordinate 8,270 of CAYVQP010000104.1, forward strand.
GATACTCAAACCGGGCCAGATAGGCAATCGCTGCAGCAGTGCAGAGGCGAATGCCGGGATTGGTGCTGCCTCCGAACTTTCCCAACCAGGTCAGAAGTATTGATCGCACAGGGACGTAGTTGCGCCAGATGTAACTAAGCATGGCCTTCTGGTAGGCCGGGTTCTTCAGGCGCACGACCTCCAGGTGCGTCTCAAGTCCCGGAAACTTTACCCTGGTCAATTCAGCGTTTGCCCGCTCAAGCTTTAAGGGCGTCGGGTCATCAAACAGCGAACTGACTGCCGGCTTTTCGTCCACCCTCTCCACTTTTTCATTGCCATTTGCCGAGGGGGGCTTCAGGAGCGCTTCCAGCAACGATGCTGCTTCTTCGACAATGTGTAGGCGCTCGTTGTTGAATACAGCCAGAGCGATGTGGAAAGCGCGCTCGCTGTCACCTTTGGCCATGGCGAACTGCTCACCCACCTCCTTGTCGGTCATTTCCTGAAGACTTCCGATCGCCTCGTTCAGACTGTCGTAATCGCTGGCGCAATAGCGGCAGATCTGTTCCGCTGCGCGACCCAGTCGCGACGGCAATAAGTCTCTCTCAAGCAGCTTGGCAACCACATCGAAATCGAGCGTCGCAATGGCCTGCTCCTTTGTGTATGCAGGTTCCCCACGAAGCCTATCCCTTTCGTAGAAGTAACCAACATGCTTTGCAATAACCTTGCGCGCGTTGGACGGCCGCTGCCACGATTTGAAGATCCATGAGACAAACTCGCCGCCGACATGTGCAGTTTCATGCATACAAACGATCAAGTAGCTGTCTCGCACTGAAAGGCTATGTCCTAGCTCGCGCCAGCGAAATTCGTCACCCGGCAGTTGCTGGTGTCCTGCCTGTAAGTCCAAAAGGTATACGCAGCTCTGTTCGAGATCAGTCAAGGTGCTAGCCGTTCGAAGATTGGTTTCGGGCGGTAACTCATAAAGCAGGTGGGTATCACCGAAGAGATATGCGCCAATGTACAGTGCGGCGGTCCGCTTGCCGAGATGGGGCGAACCACAGAGCACAATGCAGTGCTGCTCCTGTAGAGTTAGGCAAGCTTCTGCAAAGCCTTCAGGTTCAACAAAGATGGCGACTGCAAAGCCTTTGTCAAGAGGTTCTATGGCCCTCCCTATGGCGCCAGCCTCGGCGGTCGTCGTGCTTCCCGCCGCCTGCTGGGCGCTGATGACTATCTGGCCGATATGGGCTGTGCCGAAATCCACATAGGGGTTGTTTCGCCGTTGAAACTCTCGCTGGCTGGTCAGCCTTTCGCTCTGAAATTCCTCCAGTCCTGAACGCTTGGGAATGCCTTCCCGATTACCCTTAATGATGTTGATGAACTCGTCGTCGCTTGGCCGCTTCCATTGTGGCTTATCTCCCGCGCCTGGTACAGGCTCAGCCGCCTCTGCCTGCGTCTGCCCGAGTCCGCTTGCAGCGACTTTCCGAGGATCCCCGTTACCCGACTCTTCTCCCTTCTCTTCAGGGTCTGCCGATGCGGGCTGGTCCGGTCGCGGTTGATTCGCTTGTTGCGTGTCTGGATCCGGCCCTGCCGGCTGTTCCGAATCCAGATCCCCTTGCCCATTCACACTCATTTTTCTCAGCTCCTCTCCAACACCCAGATCAACGGATCCGCCACCCGCACCGGCTTCATCCGCTCGCGCAGTTTCGATCCCTCCGGCGCGCTGCCCAACGACGACACGGCGCAATAGGAGATGGTGCGAAACTCCGTTGTAGCCAGATTGACAAAGGCCCGCGATTCCAGTTTGTTGCGCGTAAAGTCGTCCAGCAGCCGTGAAAGCTCAACCAGTCTGCGCACATAATCCTTGTACGATCCCATCTCCACGTAGGTCGAGTTGTTCAGGTGCGCTAATATCGAGGGATAGTCCTGAAAGTACCTTTCCTCAAGCAGGTCCGCCTTGCTGTATACGACTACCAGATGTTGGTTCTTCGGATTACCGTGCAGCTTGGCCATGCCCTGCGTGTAAACTTCCAGCAGACGGTGCATTTCGTTGGTCAAGGGCGCCGCAAGATCGGAAAGACTGACGAAGAAGAGCACCACGCGCGAACGGGCCACGTAATGGGCGTACTTTTCCAACCGGATGTCTTCTTCGAAGGCCTCTCCGCTGGTGTCATATAGGACCATCAACCGCTCCTTCTGCCCAGGGATTTTGACCAGTCGATGGATGCTGGGATCCGGGAAATTCTGGCGCGTCGACTCCGGCAGTTCCTTCCGCTCCAGAAGCTCCAGATTCTGCTTAATTGTCCGCACGGTTAAGTTCTCCAGCCCCTGGCGAAAGAAACCGTCCCACGCCTTGGTCAGCTCCTGGTCCAGAACATGCAGCAAAGCCGCGAAATAGACAGTCTTGCCATGCCCGCTAAAGCCGACCGCGCTCATGATCGCCGGCGGCTTGCTACCAAAACCTTTGGGATAATGCTTCTTGTAGAGCGCCGGAATCTCCCGCCCGCAATCCGGATTGCTGCAATTCTTGTTGCCGGAAGAGATATTCTCGAGACAGAATGGGCAAAGCACGGCTGATCCCTCCAGACCCACCTATGAGATTGCCATTTCTCTGCGTACGCCCCGCCATCCCCGTGTGGCAGATCCCACTCTGCCGGCTATCCATGTTGGCTGCAGTTCGACGGTCTGCGGCAAGCGCACTGGAACTTGCCGGGAGTTTAGCACAATCCGGCCGGATGTCACAAGTTACAACTTCTGCTTCACAGGATGGGCGACAATTCGTTGAGTAGAATCTCTTTGACGCCTCGTTTTGCCCTGTGTTTGGTTTCACGCAATAATAGGACTCAGTTACTACTTGAGGGTCGGGCGGCGTAATGGAGCAATTCGGCAAGTATCAGATTGAAGAGGTTATCGGCGAAGGCGGCTTCGGCACCGTCTATCGCGCCGTTGACACCAGCCTGGACCGGCCCGTCGCCCTGAAGGTCCTCGAACCGCTGCTGACGCGCGATGCGACCTGGGTCTCCCGCTTCCAACGCGAAGCACGGCTGCTTGCCCGGCTGGACCATCCCCACATCGTGCCCATCTACGAAACCGGCGAGCAGGGCGGCCGGCTCTTCATTGCCATGAAGCTCATCGAGGGGCCGGACCTGCGCCAGGTCATCGCCGAGCGTGCGCCGCTGCCCTGGGACGAGATATTGCGCATCCTGCGGCCGGTGGCTGACGCGCTCGACTATGCCCACCGGAACGGCATCGTGCATCGCGATATGAAGCCGGGCAACATCTTGCTGGGACCATACGGGCCGATGCTGACCGACTTCGGTTTTGCCCGGCTGGTCAGCGAGCATAGCCTGAGTAGCAGCATCAGCGGGGGCGTGGTGGGCACCCCGGCATATATCGCGCCGGAGGTGTGGGAGGGCAATCGAGGCGAAGCGCCGGCCGACATTTATGCTCTGGCCTGCGTGGTAGCCGAGATGGCCAGCGGGCGAGCGTTGTTTCAGGGCGAGAACACCCCGGCGGTGATGCTGGCCCACTTTCGGCCGCCGGTGTTGCCGGATGAGTGGCCGGCGGGCGTGCC
>CAYVQP010000105.1:0-11760 GCA_964452775.1 uncultured Ardenticatenaceae bacterium
GAATCTGGATGGGCTCCTGCTCTCACCCCGGCCGCCTCCCTTTGAACAGCCAAACGTGCCGTCTGGCCTATCCTTCACGAAAAACCATCGCATCTCCTTTTGCCCGTATCAGGCAGCAAAAAAGGCCGGGATCTGTTGGCACAGATTCCGACCTGGTCGATAAATGAGGGGTTATTTGCTGTTGTTCTAGCTACAAACAGCAGCCTAGCCTCGCAAAGCCTACGGCCGTTAGGCCGTCACACCGTGCGTCGCCCGGAAGGCTGCTCAATTCGGGGGCATTTTTGTCAGAACCAACGTAACTCTGGAATAAAAGGGGCCCTGTAGATCCAGTCATAATCGAGATCTGGCCGGCAGACAAAGAGAAAGTAATCTATGAACTCTTCATTGCATCGCGCCAACACCTCCTTTACCAGCTCCCTGTAAGCCCGAGCGCCGGCGCTATTGGGGGCATATTCGAACACATGCGTGTGATTCGAGTGCGCTTCTTCCAGGCTGATGTTCTTGGGGATCGCGGTGTCGAACACCAGAGTGCCGAAATACCGGCGCAGTTGCGTTTCCACATCGAAGGCATGCGGACCGAGGTGTTGTCAAACTTCTGTTAACTACGTAAATAGTCATGCGGATACTATCGCAGGCTTGTGACTGATAGTGGGGCCTAATGATCTGGCGCGAGGAGTGTGCAAGAGGTAGGATATTCTCATTCTGATGACCTGAAGTCGCATACTTTCCCGCCAATATTCGTGTCCCTGCCGAGACATGGGTCATACTTGTCAGGGCCAGAAGCAGCAATTTGGAATCATGATGACTAGATCCGATAGCGATTCGGCCATAGTCCAGGTCTTGTTAATCTTCGGTGGGGAGATCGACCCTCTGGAGCTATTTCCGACTTTGGAAGCGGGTGCAACGGAGTTTGTGCTGGGAGATCCGTATGCATTCGCGCTAGCCGTTTGCCTGGATCGGGGCACGAAGGCGGACGTCATCTGGACGATTCCGTATTACATCAGGCAAAGGCTCGGCCATCTTGATCCTCAAAAGATTCACCAGATGGACTTTGCTGAACTCAGCGAATTACTGCATCGCTTGCCGCGCCGGCCGCGATACATTAGTGCCGCAACGCGAACCGTTTATCAACTGACGGCGCAGGTGATTGGCAGTTATGGCGGCGATGCGAGCCAAATATGGCGGGACAAAAGTGCCCTTGAGGTGCAGCACAATTTTCAGAGCATCTACGGGGTCGGTCCCGGCATATCCAGCATGGCAGTGCTGTTGATCGAAAAGGCTTTTGGAATTCGGTTTAGTGACTACGATCACAGAAGCGTGAACATAAAACCAGACGTTCACACGATGCGCGTGCTTTTCAGATTAGGGTTATCGAAGCATCAATCTGAATGGGAAGCAGTGGCGACCGCCCGGCAATTGCACCCTGACTATCCTGGAGAATTGGACGCGCCCCTCTGGGTGATCGGACGGCGTTGGTGTCACGCTATTCATCCCAATTGCGGTGAATGCCGGATGGGTGATGTTTGCCCGAAGGTCGGGGTTTGACCTTGATGTAGTTGGGAAGAAGGTCGGCAGCATGGAATCGTTCGGGAGGTCAAAACGGGTAGCTCTGGTGGCGTGCGGCAAACGAAAACTTGGACACCAAGCCAAGGCAAAGGACCTTTATGCCGGCACGCTGTTCAAGCTCAGTATGGCCTATGCCGGCACTCTGGAAGCTGACAAGCTATTCATTCTTTCGGCGAAGCATGGCCTGTTGGATCCGGAGCAAAAGATCGAACCGTATGATAAGACTTTGAAGTGGATGCCGGCCCGCGACGTGAAACTTTGGGCGGCTGAAGTAGTTGCCGCGTTGGGCAGAGTAGCCAATCTGCAAAGTGACCACTTCATCTTGCTGGCTGGTAATGAGTATCGGAAGTACCTGATACCCTACTTGCAGTCATATGAGGTGCCACTTGAAGGGATGAGGCTGGGAGAGCAGTTGAGCTTTCTAAAACGCCAGACAGGCCTGTAACGGGCCGGGCGGGATGAGATCTGTATTACCTGGTTTCCCTTTAATCACTCTCAAAGTCAAAGTTGTCGAACCGGAGTGTGCGGCTATTTTCGTTGATGGTGCGAATGGTGGCCTCGTCGAAACCCTCCGGCAGCCTGGCCCCGATTTCAAGCGTGATCTCCACCTCACACCCTAATTGGGCGGTCAGCCGCTCGATGACCTCTTCCACAATCAGCCCCATTTCCCGGTTCACGCGCTGCGGGTCCAGCGAAACCCGCCCGTAATAGCGCGACGGCTTCCTCGGCGGGGGAGGCTGAGGTGTAGGTCCTGGACCTCGGACTGGACCGGGGCCGGGACCAGGATCGGGCCCGGGATCCGGCTCCCGTTCCGGCGCCTTTACAATATGCTCCGGATGCACCAGGATGCTTTGCTCGTCCAGGTAGATCTGTCCCAGGGAGCGGTGCACCAGCCCTGTGTGGTAGCCTTCCGGCGAAACGCCGGTCGCGAAAGCAAAGGGGGCATCCAGCCGCTTGACCCCGCTGGCCACCGCCTGCTTCAATACCTCCTGGTCGAAGAGGCGGGGCAGGTAGCAATACTGGGCCAGATACTCCCAAAGCTGCCTCAGCCTCACAGTCCAGCCCTTGCCTTCACCCCAGATGTAACGCTCCAGTTCCATGCCCAGGTTGTCCGGCGACCAGTCGCGAATGAGCAGCCCGTCCTGCTTCAACTTGCGTGCTGCGCGATCATAAAAACTGTCATCACCGCTGATGCGATTAGCCTGGAATTCAATGGCGCCCAATGCATCCGGCTGCACCGGCGTCAATAGCCAGCTATATGCTTCGCGCAGGCGCAGGTCGATCGTCTCGTCGGCCGTTTGCAGACTGTTGCTCACCTGCCGACGTTGCTGGGCGTCCAGGTTAAGCGGCTCCTCTTCGTCCTTAATAGATTGCCAGGCCAGGAATTCACGCACGGCATCCGCCGCGGCATCGATGCCGGTCTGGTCGGGCGCAATGAAAACCAGCATGTTCTTATACAGGCGTTGGGCATTGCCCCGGCTCCTCAGGATCGACTCCGCAAGCTCCAAGGCGTCGCTCTCTGCGGTCCGCCGCTTGTAGGCCGCTTCCGGCGGCAGCACCACCACCCGCGCCCGGTCTTCGTCGGCTACATCGCCGCTATCCTGAGGCGCAACGTGGAAGGCGGCGAATTCCCGGTTCTTGGAGACCTTGCGCAGGCGGCGGGTCATCTCGGCGTAGACTTCGGGGGCGGGAAAACCCTGGGCGCGATCCTTTGCCAGCCGATTCACGGTGGGCCGGGTATCGTACCAGTAGCGGCTGCCGTCGCTGTACAGATAGGTCAACTGGCTACCCATCCGGCGCAGGGCGTCGCCGAAGACCGCGGCGGGTTCTCCCGGCTGGGCGCAACCCAATCGCACCCGGATTTCCTCCAGACCGCGCACCCGTTGCGCCGCGACCGATGGCGCGCTGCCGACAAAGATGGTCCTAGCTACCCGGCGGGAAGCGGCGTAGCGGCCCAGGGCGGGCACTTCTCCGTCGATCACCAACGGCAGCGACTCCGGCCCATCCACGTCGCGATCAAAGACCGCTGTCCAAGTGTCCGGTAGGTAGCGTAGCAGTTCATTGCGCACCGGCGTCGTAGCCAGCGGCACCGTCCCCGGCATGATCAACAGCGAGGCGTCGTTGCGCGTCCATAGCTGGTGGATAACGGCGGCCATCAGGCGGAGGACGCCCCGCGTGCGCTGGAAGCGGTCTAGCGTGGACCAATCCAGGTAAAGGCGGTCGAACATTTCTGGATGGATGGGGTAAGCGGAAAGCATGCGCTCGTAATAAGGGCGCTCGGCGACGCCGGCGGGAAACTCGCCTGCGCCGTGACGGTACATAGCGCTGAAAGCCTGCAAGACGGCATCTCGCGCAGCGTAATCGAAATCGCCGGCAAAAAGCCGCCGGCGCACAATCTCGAAACTCTCCGTGGCGGTCACCGGCTTCCAGACTGATTCAATGCGGCCCACCAGATGTGCCAGGCGTTCCAGCACTTCGCGCCCGGCCTCGCCGCCCACCTCGATATCTGACTCCGGCAGAGAGATTAGCAACATGGAATCAGGTGCTCGCCGCACCGCTTCCGTCAGCGCCTGCATGAAGGTGGTCACCGAGTCAAACGTGCCGGAGGGCAGGCCGTCAACCCGGTAGATGTTGCGTGCATAGGCCACGAACTCGTCGATCATAATCAGGCAGGGGCCAAAAGTGTCCAGCAGTTCGGTCAGCGTATTGGAATTGGGGCTGATGCCCTTCTGATCGGCGGCAGCCACGATCTGGTAGCCTGCGGCGCCGCCCAACTGGTAAGCCAGCTCGCCCCACAAGGTGTGCACGGTCACGTCTGGATAAGTCCGCGCCCTGGAGGCGTCTAACGCCGTGCCGACCAGCACGGCGCGGTTGGCCTCCGGCAGGTCCACACTGCCAACCCGCTCCCGGATGCGCTCCCCGCCGGGCACGTCGGCCAGCTTGATCCGCCCGCCGCACAGGTGATACAGGGCCAGCATGGAGTGCGTCTTGCCGCCGCCGAACGCGGTCTGCAGTTGCACGACCGGGTCGCCGCCTTGCGAAGTCAGGCGCTGGATGGCGGTCACCACCATATTGAGTAACCCCTCGGTGAGATAGGTACGGCGGAAGAATTCCACCGGCTCCTGGTACTCCGGCTCCGCTGTCCCGGCCAATACCTGCGAGAGGTCGGCGGCGAATTCCGCCTGCAGATAGCGCCCGCTGGCAACGTCCGGGTGCGGGCTGACCACATCGCGCCACGGTTTCAGGCCGGCGGTAGTGGTTACTTCCGGCGGCTTCTCCCGCTCGGCGCTGCGCTGCGCCTTCCTGGCATCTTCATCAAAACGCAGCCGCAACAGCTCGTGGGCGATCTGCTCCACCTGCGTCGCCTGGTCGCCGGCGCTGACCATACGCAGCAAGCGTCCGGCAGTATCGGCTGCCCGGTAGGCTTCGTCGTTTGAGAAAGCGCGCTGGTGCGCCCAGTCGTTGCGGGCGTTGATCAGTTCGCTCACATAGTTCCGGCCCGCATGTCCGAGCTTGTCCTGAAAGACTTCATTCCAGCGCCGCCACATCAGGTTGAGCACATTCTGCACATCCAGGCTGGCGGTAAGGCTTTGGGCGCTTTCCAGAGCGTCTCGCGGCAGTTCATAAGCGCTGGTCGTCAATGCGCTGCTGATCTCGCGCGGTGTATCCTTGTGGTAGATCATGCGATATTCGCGGTCGACAAAGGGCGCCAGTCCGTCCCTTAGCGCTTCCAATACTCTTCCAACGCGTTCTCTGTTACTTAGTGCCACTAGAGATACTCCACATGGTTAAGCATTTCCTCAGCTGAGTAGACGAAACAGCAGAGTTCCAGCTTCCTTACCCAGTCCCCGGTCGAATGCTCCTGTTGAACGCCAAAGATGACGCCGGCGTGCGACATCCCCTCGGCCGCCATCCTGAGAAAATCTGTGTCTGCGGTAACCAACACCCGGCCCATTTCCGTGGCTCGCGCTAGATGATTGATGTCAGTGTCGCCCAGCAATCCCATTCCGCGCACGCTAACGGCGTCATAGCCCTGTCGCTTCAGTTGCTCCGCAATGGCAGGGTCGAGATTTTCATCCAAATAGAGGCGGATGCCGGCTGCCAACCCGCTTCTCCTTTAACTCTGCGGCAAACTTTAATTGTTGGCGCATCATCTCGTTCATGCTCTCTTTGTTCTCGTAATAGTAGGCAAAGGCAGCATAGACCTGGGCGAGAGAAAGGCCATAGTCTGCCGCGAGCTGCTCCGGGCTGATCTGATGGAAGAGTTTGGCGATCACGAGCGCCGAGACTTCGAGCCCTGTCCCGGCAATGCAAGGCCGGCCACCCCGCACCTTCGGGTCGGTTGAAATGAGATCGATACTTTGTACTGTCGCTGTCATAAGTCATTCCCTTTTGACAAGTCGCCGGTATGTCAGGTCATGATTACCTATGATGACGACAACCCGCGCCAGTGTCAATAAGCAGAAGAAGCGCCGGCATCAGTGCCGGCAGAACTCTACGCGCTTTCGCAAGCAGGGATGCTTGTGCTCCAATTAATCGAATAGCCGTCCCTGTTGCTGCTGATTCACTTTAGCCGCTCGTTCCTGGCTGCCGCTCCAGGAGATGACCAGGGCGTTGTAGTTGCGGGCGTGGTCGGCCCAGCCTTTGCGCTCGCAAATGGCGTAGAGGCGATAGGCGAGCTGGCGGGCGTCGGCGGCGAGATCCGGCGACATTTTGGCCAACAGTAGCGCCGCCCCCTCTTCGCCGTGGGTGTTCAGGCGCTCGATCAGGTGATGGGAGGCCTCCCAAACGGTGACGCGCTTGTCGCCGGCCGGCTCCCAGCCCGGGTCCAGCTCCTCCCAGGAAAGCAATCGAACCCGGCCCGTCCCGGCTTCCGCAATGCCCGCCTGTACCAGCCCGGCGACGGAGGTATTCTTCGCCCGGGCCAGCACGTCGGCGACGCCAAACTCGCCGCTGTTGAAGCCGTATTGCTCGAACCAGGCGACGGCGAAGCGGGAATCGACGTCCAGCTCCCCTTCCGCTTCGACCAGGTATTCGTCGAGGGCGTGGTTGATCAGTTGTAGGGCGGTGCGCACGGAGAGCCGGTCTCCGTTAGGCTCCAGCACCCGGCTGTAGCGGCTGTAGACGGCCATGCCGGGGCCGATGGAGGCCTGAGCCAGGTCGACAGGGGCGATGTTACCGGACTGCATCTCGCGCAGCGCCCCGGGCAACTCCCGGCGCAGCTCGGCCACAAACTGCCGGCGGGAGGTTGCCGGGGCGTCATCCGGGCGTGGCCGGCAAACCAGGACAATGGAGGAGGCAAGGGCATTAGTGCCCACGCTAATCATGCGCCCACCCCTCTCCGTACGCATAGGCCAGGTCCCAAGAATGGAATATCCAGCCTCCAATAGGCCGGCCAGCATGGTTTCCCAGCCTGTACTCGCAATTCCCGCTTCAATCACCTCCGATTGCTTAAACGCATAGTAGATCGTCAACGGGAAGTCGACCTGCCGAGACATGCGCATGTTCTGAAATGCCCGCTGAAGGCCCGATTCAAAGTGACGATTGGCCGCATCTGAATTGCCGTTGAATCGGTATGGCGAAGCAATCAGCTCGAGTTCTTTTGGCACCAACATGGTGGAGAACATGGCAGGGAACAGGCCTCTTAGCATGGGTCTCATCCAAATGTATACATAATCCGAAAGGTCGGCGTATCCAATATTGTCATAATACGGTGGATCGGTTGAGACCATGAGTCTTCTGGTGCGCAGGTCAATTTCAGCTGCATCAGCCATGTTCGCGGTACCCTGTAGCGAGGAGGAAGGTGTGGCCGAAATCGCTTTGTCTAGCAAATCGATACAGGCATCGTTCCAATTTCCAGCCGAATCGCTAAATGGGTTGATTTCCACATAGTCCCAAACCATCGGCAGCGCTTGTCGTGAGAAAGTTGTTCTGTGCGCTTCCACCGTGTTGCGCCAGCTTGACAACGAAGACCAATGGTCTGCCGCTTTGTCCACAGCAAATGCCAGGTACACACTCACTGCCTCCACATACCCCCGGCAGCCAACTCCACCCTCGCGCAACGGAATGTCATCATCCGGCAGCCCCGCCGCCCGTGCATCCGCCAGCGCCAGCGCCCGCGCCTCGCCCACCAGGTCGCTGAAGGTGGTCAGGGCCACGAGTTGCCGGGGGGTGAACAGACTCTCAAAAGTTGTCATACCATATTCGACGACGTTCGTTCTTCCCGGCCAGTGGGAAATCTCACCGTGTGGCACCCATTTTGGCGATTCGCTGGTTGCAACATCTTCATGTTCTTGCACTGGCTCATGATAGTTCCTCCCGTTCGCTCCTTCTGAGACTATCACCATCAACTGTGCCCCGATTCGCCATGCCTTGCCTTCGCTTCGGATGTGAGCGAAAGGGACCGACGAATGACAAGCTATGCACTTCGCCCCGCTGCGATTGACGGTCCCCTCCGGCCCTTTGCCGCCTGTCTCCTGACGAACGGCGTAGGAAATCTCTCTCGTGTGCGGGTCAATCTGGGGCTCTACCCAGGCGCGTTTGCCGGATTTCTGACTCAAGTCGAAGCTACGCACCAGCGGCATCTGCGCCCCGCAAGCCGGGTTGGGGCATTTCACTGTCCGCGTCCACAGCCAGGCGATCACCGTCTCGCCGTTGTGCTGCGGATAAAGATGCCCGATCCGCTCCCACGCCCGCTCGCGCATCCATTCGCCATAGTAGCGCACATCGGCCGCCAGACCGCCGGCTCCTTTCCATGCTCCCTTGCCGCCTATCTTCGCCCGGTCGAGCGGGTTGACCGGCGGCCGATCAGCAAACTTCGGCGGGATCTCGATTAGCGCCTTGTTGATCATGACAGCAACGGGGTTCAGATCACTGGCGTGCGCTTCCAGCCCGAGCCGCTGCGCTTCCAATGGGATGCTGCCGCCCCCGGCGAAGGGGTCCAATAAGGGCGGCGGGTTGCCGTCTGTCGCCAGCCGGATCAGCTCGCGCGCCGTGTTCAGAATGGCCTCGTCCGTCGTCGCCTCCCAGGTGACCAGTCGCTCGATGAAGTCGAAGAGGCGCTGCCGGGGGGTGTCGTTGGCGGTCGCGTTCTTGCCCAGCGGCAATCGCCGGCAGGCCGCTACGAACTCGGGCGGCGCGTTCGGGTCGTCGGGGTCGTCCACCAGCGACGTGAAGATCACCGCCCGGCAGGCAGCCAATGGCCGGCGCGCCCACCACAGATGCAGTGTGCTGGGGTGGCCATGCCGGATGGACTTCTCTCTCGCGCTGGCCTCATTGATCGCTTCCAGTGGCAGGGCGACTTCGATGAGTTTCTTTCGATAGGTCATTTGATCTTCTCTAGACTCGGTTCAGAACTGCAACTATAGTTCGAGCGCTGCTAGCCTTTTTTCATTGTAGGCTGTAGACGATTTCCGGCTCAATGAATCCTTTCTCGAATAGATTCGATCCCTTTATACAGAATGGATAGATGTCCGCCTCTGCTAGCCGATTAATCCAATCTTGGTTTTCCTTCCCGTCTGAATTGCTCAGCTGCCTCCAGTAGATCTTCAACCCAACCCCCGCTTGAGCAATTATGGCTCGTGGCAGCTCATAGTTCATGCTTGTCTGGAGTGATCCTATACTGAAATTTGGTGACCGAATACTCTTCAATCCATGCACGAGATAGTTCCGTAAGTGATAGAGTTCCTGAACCGTTGGTCCACTGGGCAGCGAGTTCATGTGTGGACCAAGGGTACTTACTCGGGTAGTGTCTTCACCCGGAAACGGCTGCCTGGACTTCGTTGTCAGGAATTCTGGATCGAGTAGCCAGTCTATGCCACAGGCAAGAGATCTCCAGTCACTGGTAACGGGAGCTTTGCCAAGTCGTGCCGCGCCGATGAGCTCAATCATTGGAAATAAGAGTGTGGTGGCCTCGATAAAGATCAGCTTCCAGCCAGACGGCTTGGACAGCTGAGTTGCCGCTATCATCAGCCGTGTCGCCATCGAGATGATGCACAGCGCCTTGGCTTCAAGATGATGCTGCAGGTCACCAAGGTGGGCCGCTTGCTCAGGGGGCCAATCTGTCTTGATGTAGTTCTGCAAGTCTGTCCACTCAGGAACATAATGAGCGCAGGCCATCGGGCAAGTGAAATACGCCATTTCAACTCTCCTGACTCAAGAATCGGCAACTACTACCTAGACCCTGTGTTCCCTTTTCAAGGCCGTTGACACTTATAGTCAGATCAGTTGGAGACCTGGGACTCCTGAAAAACAGCTTTTGTCGTGCACATCCATATTAGGGGGGCCAAAGTATTGGCACCTCACGATGAGATTACGGTTTTCAAACTGAACGCACCTTAGGAAGGTTGTCTGGATTCACGAGAAATTGGAGCATCTGAAGCGGTTTGCCGTTCTTGGATACAGACAGCGGTCGGAGGTCTGGTTCGAGGGAGTTAAGATAAACCCGAAGAAACGGAGGGTCTATTACATAATCTGGAAAGTAGTCAGCCATCTCCCGTAGACTCTCATAGAACTTGGAACTAGCACGATGGAACTTGAGTCCTTCGGAACCAAGTTGCATTTCTGAAAGGAAAGGCTTTAAAAAGTAGTTGCTCACCAATGAGAGATCAAGAACCGGAACGCCGTCAAATACCATCCCTACTCCCAGAGGGTGGTTGCTTATTACAATGGGCTGAACTTGCCCAGCGAACTGGGTCTGATTAACACCAAGTGCATTAGCGATCACGTCGAGATTGTCAAGCGCCCAACTTGTCTTGCGCGAGGCTTGGCTGGCACCATCCTTTAGCGTTTCCAGGTATTTGTGTGTCTCGACTGGAGTCATAGGGTACTTCTGGCATTTTGCTTCACCAACAATTAGCAGATTGTCAATCAGCACGAGGAGATCAATTTGCTCTTGCGACGAACGATCACCTGACTTCAGTTTAAGCGGGCCTGCAACTTTAATCTGCTGAGGTGCCCATCTCCTGTAAACTGATTTATTCAGGCCGTCAACAACTTGCTTCTCGAACAACTCACCTCGGCGCTCTAGAGTTAGGCCGAATTCGGTTAGCCAGTATTCGATACACCAGTGTATATTGGGCGCCTGGAGTGGCAACAAAGCAAGGTAATAGACCGGCCCCATTTTGCTGCCCGTACGCACAAGGGGATGGAACCAGAGACTCTTGCCCGCTGACCATGTAAGAGCCTTTAGAATTGCCTTGATGTCTTGCGTTCTCAAATCTGTTGCCTGTGAAAAGGCTTCTACAAGCGATTTGTGTTGAATAGCTGGACAGAAGCGATTTAGGTCGTCTAGTTCTATGGCGGCGCCATCGACCGGAAGACGGTTGACAATTTCATCAGAAACCAGACTCAACGTGAAAAACAGATCGAGCACATCTCTGAGGCACTTGTCATTAAGGTTTGGCATTGGCTCGTCGAGTAATAGAGTGTAGTAATCACTCCTTACAATGAAATCATTGACTAAGAAGCTCGGCGGAGATGATGGATTACGTCTTTGCTGGAAATCGAGAAGTATCACATCTTTCTTCTCTCGGATTATGAAGTGCGGTACACCGCCGGAATCTCTTGGCCAAGAACGGAGGGCAGCGGGAGCCGTGGCCCAAATATCAGATATCAAGACTTGGTTCTCAATTAACCTGTTGGATGCACGTCTGAGGGATGCCTCCCAGAATCTTTCTCGATCGATGTCGGCAGGCACAAACAACCAAGATGACTTGTCTTCAACAAGCTGCCATCCTAGCCAAAGTGCCCTCAAGAATATGAACTCACCGAACTCGTAAGCTGAACCCAAGATATTTAAGCGCTGGAGGTCATCAAGCAAATCCCTGTCGGTCGATTGATTCTGCTTCTGCGGAGGCGGACTATTAAGACATCGTTCGACGAAGTCCAATCCGGACTCGATGTGATCGCTGAGTTTACCCGAGCCAAAGACGAGCTGGTTACTTGATCGCGCAAACTGGTCATCAAAAGACAGCGCGAAAACATTGCCATCTTTGTCAGGAAGAGGGCCGAGATCAGCTCCACTACTATTTGCTATGAACACATAGTTGCTCCAACCCAGTAAGAAACGAGGTCGTGAGTTCGTCTTAAGACTCCAAAATGCCGACGAGCCGATTGCAGATCGTATCGATTTGAGAAGGCGGAATGTGTCAAGCACTTTGAGACAACTCGTTGACGGGGAATAGGGAGCATTTC
>CAYVQP010000106.1:0-8302 GCA_964452775.1 uncultured Ardenticatenaceae bacterium
ATCACTTCGTAATCTGCCCCCACATATTGAACAGATACCGGCGGATGATGAAAATAAACACCATCGAAGGAATCAACATGAAGAACGCCCCCGCAAACTGGTACGCCTGCGACGATTGCGAGAGGGTGTTGAACACCTGCGCCGGCAAGGTCCGATTCTGAATGGTGAGCACGCTGGCCGCAAACACCTCATTCCAGGAGAGCACGAAGGTAAAGATCGCCGCCGCCGCGATCCCCGGCAGCACCAGCGGAAAGACCACTCGCCGGAAAGCCTGCAATGGGGTGCAGCCGAAGATCATCGCCGCTTCCTCCAACTCATAGGGCACGCTGGCAAAGACGCTGGCGATGATCAGCACCGTGGTGGGCAGGGTCAACGCGGTGTGCATCAGCGCCAGGCTCAACAGGCTGTCAAACATGTTCAGATTGATATAGACCACCACCAACGGAATCGCCAGCACCACAATGGGAAAGGCGCGCACGGTCAGGATCGCCAGCCGGTAGCTGTCCCGGCCGCGAAAGAGGTAGCGCGACAGGGCGTAGCCGGCCGGCGCGGCGATCAGCGTGGACAACACCAGCGCTATCACCGCCACGATAATGCTGTTGACGATGCCGGGAACAATGCCCTCCGAGTTGAGGAAAAAGCGCATCGTCTCAAACGAGAACTCAATGAAGGGTAACACCCCTTTCGGATAGGCGCGCACATTCTCCGGCGTGGTCAGGGCCATCGAGGTGATAAACCAGATGGGCACCGTGATCCAGAGCACAATCAGAATGCCCACCAGATAGGTAAAGCCGCGATTCAGCTTCCGGCGGCGCAACATGCGCCGCTGGACCGCCCGCACCTCCTCGGACGCCTGGGCCGGCGAGCGTGTGATTTCGGCGACCGTGCTCATTCTCGGGCCTCCTCCTGCGTGCGCACCGCGCGCAAATAAAAGACGGCGGTGAACAGGGACATGATCAGGATCAGCGCCGCATACGCCGCCGCCACGTTCAGATTGCGAAAGTCGTAATATTGCCGGTAAGTCTCATTCGCCAGCACCGTGACCACATCGCCGCCGCTGAGGGCCACCACCACCGCGAACACCTGCAGGGCCAGAATCGTGCGCAAGATCAACGCCACCTGCAGGCTGGGGCGCAGCAACGGCAAGATCACGTGGCGTAAACGCTGCCACAGGTTGGCCCCGAACAGCTCCGCCGCCTCCAGCACTTCCGTGGAGATCGCCTGTAAGCCGGCGACCACGATCACCATCACAATCGAAGTCGCCCGCCACACCTCCGCCAGCACGATGGCCACAATGATCCAATAGCGCGTCGCCGCCGACAGGTAGGTCTGCGGGCTGTCAATGATCCCCAACCCCTGCAAGATCGTGTTCAGATAGCCGTTGGTGGTGAAGATGGAGAACCAGACGATGCCCACCGCCAGGTCGGACGCCGCCAGCGGAATGGCAAACACATAGAGGAACAGGCTGTTGGCCTTCAGGTTGGCCTGAATGACCAGCGCCATGATGATCGCCAGGGTGAACTGGAGGGGCAGGATCAGGACCATCAGCAACAGCGTGGTCCAAAAGGCGGACTTGAAGAAGCGGTCGTTGACCATCTTCTGGATGTACTCGGTGGTCAGCGCGCCCGTATCTCCCCGGCTGACCCGGCCCGTCTCCCCCTCGCCGAACACCTGCACGTAGCGCGACGGCGCCCACCCTTCGGCCGGCGCGCCGCCGTCCTCCCCCGGCTCTCCGCGCACCTGATACCACACCTCCAGGACGGCTATTCCCTGAATCGTGACCACGGTGCGCGCCTCCAGCCGGCCCACCACCTCGCTATCCTCATTTTGCTCTGCGTGCAGGGTAGTCAGCGGGTCGGCGTCGCTGCCCAGCTTCGGGCGCACCGTGCCGCCGAGCGGCGTGCCGTCTTCCGCCTCCTCCCGCACGCGGATGCGGCTCTCCTGCACCCAGCCGGTCACCGGCTGCCCATCCACATCCTCCGCGCTCAGCTGGAACCACCGTTCGGTGAGCAGGTTGGCCTGGCCCAACTCTTCGACCGGCACGACATTGCCCTGCCGGTCCAGGATAGCCACCGCCGCCCCTACCGGCAGCGTGTCCGCCACCTCGCTGCTTGAGTTTGCCTCGGCGTGCAACGACAACAGCGCCTCATCGTTCCACACCGCCAGCGTCAACCCGCGCACCATCGGCCAGGCGAAGAACAGGGCCAGGTAGAATAGCGAAGGCAGGATAAGCAAGTAGGGCGCCCAGTTGAATCGCTTGCGCCGTCCCGAGCTCTGCGCTGCGCTCATCTGTTGACTCCTTGAGCAAGACCTGGCAGGTTTCTAAAAACCTGCCAGGTCTATCGCTTAGACTCTCACTCTAGCGGACTGCCTTAAGGTTCATTGACCTGGCAGGGCCCTTCGCTCGGCGGGTCCGGCGCCCAGCAGGGCGCGCCCGTCTCGTCTAGCAGGGCCTGCAACGCCGCCGCTTCCTCGGCCAGCACCGTGGCGATATCCTCGCCGTTCAGCACCACCCGCTCAAACGCGTTGCGGAAGATCTGGTTAATCTCCCCGCCGCGCTCGCCCAGGCCGATGGGCAGCAAAGCCGGCAGCGCGTCCGCGGAATTAGCCTGCGCCGCCACCGCCCCGGCCTCGATGCCGATGCCCGCCGGCAGGCTGGACGTATCCACCCCGCCGACCACCGGGAAGAAGCCCAGGTCGCTCAGCACCCGCGCCTGCACATCCGGCCGGGTCAGATATTCAATCAGCGCCGCCCCGCCATCGGGGTCCGGCGCGGCGGCCGGGATGCCCAGGCCGACGACTACGGGCATGAAGCCGCGGCCGGCCGGTCCTGCCGGAGCCGGGAAGGCCACAAACTTCTCCGGGTCGCCGTTGAAGGCATCCAGCAGGCGGGCGGTATGGTCAAAGGCCACCCACACTTCCTCCGCCAGCAACGGTTCCTGCATGAACTCATAGTTCAGCGACTCCGGATGGATGGTCGGCCAGAGCGTATCCCGCGCCCAGGCCAGCATGTCCGCCGCGGCGGCGCTCTGGAACTCGGTCACCATCCCGCCGGTGAAGGAGGGCCACAAGTAGCCTTCCAGGAAGCGATGGAACAGGCCCGCCTGGGGCATACCGCACTTCGGCCCGCCCGTGCCGTCCATCAGATTCTGGCACCAGGCGGCCAGCTGGTCCCAGGTCAGGGCGTTGATGTCCGCCCCTTCCGGCAGGTACTCCAGCGCGGCCACGTTGGCGGCCATGATGTACGTCGCCTGCATCCAGGGCACGTAATAGAGGAAGTCATCGGTGCCCAACAGGCCGGTGTCAATGAAGGCCGGCGCAAACTCGCGGTCGGCGGACAGGTCATCCAACACGTCAATCATGTTCATCATGGCGTCTTCCGCGGCCAGCGGCGGATAGCTGCCATGCAGCGCGCCGATCACGTCCACCTCGCCGCTGCCCGACTGCGCGCCGGCCAGCACCAGGTCCAACATCGGCCCTTCCTCGCTGCCTACTACGTCAAAGCCGCCTTCCTGCAGGATGGCGCGGAACTTCTCCTGTTCCTCCACCGGCACAAACTGCGTGGAGAAGAAGACCACGTCGCTGGCGGCTGCCTCTTCCGCCGGCGCGGCCGCCGCGCTCCCTTCTCCGAGCGGAGCGACCGGGCACGGCCCATCGCTGGGCGCGTCCGGCACCCAACACGGCGCGCCGGTCTCGTTCATCAGCGCTTCCAGGTTTGTGCCTTCCTCGTCCAGCACGGCGGAGACATCCTCGCCGTTGATTACCACCCGCTCGAAGGCGTTGCGGAAGATCTGGTTAATCTCCCCGCCGCGCTCGCCCAGGCCGATGGGCAACAGCGCCGGCAGCGCGTCTGCCGAATTGGCCTGTGTCGCGACCGCCCCCAACTCGACGGCGATCCCGGCCGGCAAATCTGACGTGTCTACCCCGCCCACCATCGGGAAGAAGCCCAGGTCGCGCAAGATCGCGCCCTGCACATCCGGCCGGGTGAGGAACTCAATCACCGCCTGGCCGCCCTCTGGGTTGGGCGCGTCCGCCGGGATGCCCAGGCCGACCACCACGGGCATGAAGCCGCGGCCGGCCGGTCCTGCCGGAGCCGGGAAGGCGACGAACTTCTCCGGGTCGCCGTTGAAGGCCTCCAGCAAGCGCGCCGTGTGGTCAAAGGCGACCCACACTTCTTCAGAAAGCAGCGGCTCCTGCATGAACTCATAGTTCAGCGACTCCGGGTGGATGGTCGGCCAGAGCACGTCGCGCGCCCAGACCAGCATGTCCACCGCCTCGCCGCTGCGGAAGTTGGAGACCATGCCGCCGGTGAACGAGGGCCACATGTAGCCTTCCAGGAAGCGATGGAACAGTCCGGCTTGCGGCAGACCGCACTTTGGCCCACCCGTGCCGTCCATCAGATTCTGGCACCATTCAGCAAACTGCTCCCAGGTCAGGGCGTTGATGTCCACACCCTCCGGCAGATACTCCAGTGCGGCCACATTCGCGCCCATGATGTAGGTCGCCTGCATCCAGGGCACGTAATAGAGGAAATCCTCCGTGCCCAACAAGCCCGTCTCCAGGAATGCGGGGATGAACTCGCGGTCAGCGGACAGGTCATCGGCGACGTCAATCATGTTCATCATCGCGTCCGCCTCCGCCAGCGGTGGGAAGCTGCCGTGCAGCGCGCCGATGACGTCAATCTCGCCGCTGCCCGACTCCGCCCCGGCCAGCACCAGGTCCAACATGGGCCCTTCTTCGCTGCCGGTCACGTCAAAGCCGCCTTCCTGCAGGATGGCGCGGAACTTCTCCTGTTCTTCCACCGGCACGAACTGGGTGGAGAAGAAGACCGGCGCCGCAGCTTCTTCAGCCGGGGCTGCAGTTGGCTCCTCAGCCGGCGCTTCGGTCGGCTCCTCAGCCGGTTCTTCGGCCGGCGCTTCGGTCGGCTCGGGCGCCTCCGTCGGGGTCGCGCTCCCGCCGCAGGCGACGACCATCAACATTACCACCATGAATATGGCTGCTATTCGAACGAACCTGTACATGTTCTTCATCCTCCTAGTCGAGAGAAGTAGTAGACAATAGAGCTCAACCCGGCCTCATCAGCCGTGAATTGGGGAAGGTTTCCATGTGCATATGGGGTCTGTTGCACCTCCTTAAGCGAGCGATGCGGGTGGCGCCGCCCGCCGGCTACACATCGGTCATAATTGAATGCGATGCCGGCCAATGTCCAGCAGGAATTGCCCCCCGCTGTAGGCCGAGCGCACGTATTCGACCACTTCATCCGTCTTGGTAATGGCGATGCGCCAGGCGACCAGCAACGGCGCGCCCGGCTGCAGCTGCAATAGCGCCGCCTCCTCCTCGCCGGCCGGGGCCGCTTCCACCAGCGCCTCCGCCCACAGCGGCGTGATGCCCCACTCATCGGCCATCAGCCCATACAGCGACCGCGGCCCTTCGAAGTCGGCCGTTTCCAGGCCGGGGAAAACGCTCTGCGGCAGATAGGCTTCTTCGATGGCCGCCGGCTGTTCGTCAATCAGGCGCAGCCGCTTCAGCCTCACGTACTGTTCCGTCCCCATCCGCTCTTCGGAGACGCCGAAATGCTGCACCATCGGGCCGGGCAGCGATTCCACCACGCTCACCTGCAGCAGCCGGCTGTCCGCCTCGCTGCCGTGCCGGCTGACCTCCGCGCTAAAGCTGCCGAAGATGGTGAAGCCGGCGATGCGCGAACGGCGCACAAACGTGCCCCGCCCCTTTTCGCGATAGATCACCCCGACTCGCTCCAGCTCATCCAACGCCCGCCGGATAGTCACCCGGCTGACCCGGTAACGTTCGACCAGCTCCGCCTCGGAAGGCAGGGGGCGGGTGCGCGATGGGGCCGAGCGCGCCCGAATGTCGCGCAGCAACATGGCCGCAATCTGCTGGTAGAGGGGCACGGGACTGCTGCGGTTGATAGTTTGTGCGCCGGGGTTGGGCGGGGGCATTGCGCGTCTCCTGTGGAGGCCGGGGCCGCCAACTTGTAGACCTGTCTACATGTAAACTTGTCTACTTGTTACTACAGGTTAGTGGGTACATTAAAGCACGAGCCGGGCGATGTGTCAAGGGATTTCGGGCGATGGTGAACGGCCGGCCGGCGCACGGGGCGCGTCCTGCCGGAGCAGCTCCTCGCCCAATTGCCGTTGGACGACCACCTTCGAATTGGCGGCGATTACCGCCGGCGTCCTCACCGTCGCGACCGTGTTTTCGCCAGCGGCCAAATACAACCGGGGAACTCGTCGAGCAGTTCGCCGGCCGAGCGCCTTTGCCAGGAAGCTGTCGCCCCAGCGTGAGCCTGGATAGGACTGTCCGGCCGGAGATTAGGCCAATCATGCCGGCTTGGCCGTAAGCATCCATCCCGGCGCGATAGCAGCCGCCGGGTTGCCCGCTCGCCGCAAAGCGATTAAAGTTTGGCCCCATGCCCGCTTCACCCCCGTTGATGAGCGCCGCCCGGCGATGAGCAGCCTCGAATCGCTCACCGACGCCGAGTTGATCGCCGCCTGCCGGCAGGGGCGCGCCGCTGCCTGGGATGTCCTCATCCAACGATACCAGCGCCTGGTGTACACCATTCCCCTGCGCTATGGCCTCACCCCGGCCGAAGCCGACGACGTCTACCAATCCGTCTGGCTGGCCCTCTTGCGCCGGCTGCCCGCCCTGGACCAGCCCGAGCGCGTCGCCGCCTGGCTGGTCACCACCGCCAAACGCGAATGTTGGGAACGCCGGCGCGGCGCTGACTTCCAGCGCACCCACGATGTGGACCCGGCCGAACTGCCCGAGCCGGCCGCCCCCTGGTTTGAGAGCGCCACACCCGAGGAAATCGTCGCCCGCCACGACGAGCATCGCCGGCTGCACGAGGCCCTCCAACGCCTGCAAGAACGCTGCCGCCGGCTGCTTCACCTGCTCTACACCGACCCCGACCGGCCCGCCTACAGTGAAATCGCCGAACGCCTGCACATGCCGGTCAGCTCCATCGGTCCCACTCGCGCCCGTTGTCTGCAAAAGCTGAAGGAGCTGTTGCCGTGATAGCGCCTTACCCTCGTAGCCCCCTCCCGGCCTTGCTCCCATCTGCGCGCACATGGCGGACCGGCGCGGCTGCATGTATCAAATTGCCTCCAATCTCCTCTATACTATTGAGTCGAGACGGTGTCTCGCGATAACAACATGCGACATCTCACGCCGGAAGAACTCATTGACCTCGCCGACCTCCGGTTGGCCCCCGACCAGGAGCAGCAAGCCAACGAGCACCTGGGCTCCTGCGCTGCCTGCCGGGAAGAGCTGGAATCCTATCTCCGGCTGACCGCTTCCCTCGCCGGCTCCGACTGGGTCGCCCCGCCCGACGTCCTGCACGCGCCCTTGCTCGACGCCTTTCGCCGGCAACCGCCCGTCTCCGCCCCGTCGCCTACCCTCTGGGAGCGCATCCTCCACCGGCTACGCGGCCCCGGCTCCCGGGGCCGTCTGGGCTGGCGGCCCGTGCTGGCCCTCTCCCTGCTGGTCATCATCCTGACCGGCTTGCTCCTGCTCACCCTGCCCCTGTCCGACGTCATGGCCGTCAGCGCCTCAGCCGTCTCCGGCTCCGTGGAAGTGCAATCCGAGGGCGCCGCTCTCTGGAGCCCGCTGGAACCCGGCGCCACCCTGCAACCCGGCGACGTGCTGCACACCGGCCCGGACGGCAACCTGCTCGTCGCCTACCCGGACGGCAGCACCACCACCCTCCAGCCGGACACCCTGCTCATCCTGGCTGAATTGCAGTTGCAGCCGCGCGCCATTCTGCTCGACCTGCGCAACGGCGAGATCCTCAACCACGTCGTTGCCGGCCCACCCCAGGCCCGCTTCGAGGTCGTCACTCCCTCGTCCCAGCTCAGCAGCAACCAGGCGGAATACCGGCTGGGCGTTGACCAGTTCGGCGGCACATACCTGGCCGTGGACAACGGCGAGGTAATCATCTCTGCCGCCGGCAGCGCGCTCACCGTGACCGCCGGCCAACAGGCCTATGCCCCCGCCGGCCAACCGCCTCGCCTGGTGACCGCCGCGCCCTCGCTTACCCCAACCGATACGCCCACCGTCATGCCCGCGACCGCCACCGTCACGCCCTTGCCCGCCCCCACCGATACGCCGGCCGCCTTCACCGCCACGCCCTTCGCCGATGATGACAACGACCTGGATGACGATCTGGATGACGACACACCCGGCGATGATGACGACACGCCCGGCGATAGCGATGGCCCCGGCGACAACGATGGGGACGACAGCGGTCCCGGCGAAAACGAAGGTCCCGGCGACAACGACGACGACA
>CAYVQP010000106.1:8402-11581 GCA_964452775.1 uncultured Ardenticatenaceae bacterium
CCCCGGCGACAATGACGGGGACAACAGCGGTCCCGGCGACAACGACGGGGACAACAGCGACTCCGGCGACAACGACTGACCCTCTCGCACAGCATCCACCTTCCCCCGAAAACTGACCAGCGCGTAACCCAAGACCCCGAACGGTGAAATTGTGCGGGAGCTTTTCCGCACAACTTTCGCCTGCATGTATTTTTCGGCCCGCACCCTCCTCTGTCAGGTTGCAAGCGTGAACGGCCCCGCCCGGGTCGCACGACTTGCCGCTGCAAATGAGGTACGAGTGGCCGGCGAAACCACCGGCCGGCAATCGAAATGGTCCGGGATACTGAGAAATGAGACACCTGCAGACGCGCATCGTCCTGTTGATCGCCGGCCTGGCCCTCTACTACACGTTGGCCCCCTTTGCCGGCCTGGATGGTCATTCGCTGGCCCAATGGCTGACCACGGGCGCGCCCGTCGCCGCTGCCGTGCTCATCATGCTGCTCGTCCCCGCATCCGTTCGCCGCATCGTCCTGTACGGGGTGCTGGCCGCCGGCGGCCTCTTTCTGTCCAGCCGCCTGCTCATCCTTCCCCGCCTCTCCGAAAGCCCATCGCCGGCCGCTGAACTCTTCACCGGCCTCACCGGCCCGGCCTTCCTCATCCTGCTCGCCACCCTGGCCTACCTTGTCGCCGGCTCGCTGGACGACTTTCGCCGCAGCGTCGCCTACATCACCTTCGAAAGCGCCGGCGGCCCGCTGCCCGGCGTGGACGATTCCCTGGAGCAGATCCAGGCGGAAATCACCCGCAGCCGGCACTACCAGCGCCCGCTCAGCGTCCTGGCCATCGAACTGAACGGCCGGGACAGCGCCTCCCGTACCGACGAAATCATCGCCGCCGCCCAGGCCGAGTTGGCCGGCCAATACGCTCGCGCCCTCCTGGCCGGCGAAGTCCGTCGCGCCGCTCGCTCGATTGACCTGGTGCTGGATGGCCAGGTGGACGGCGAACTGCTCGTCCTTTGCCCGGAAGCCGACCGGGAAACCGCCGCCGACCTGGCCGGCCGCGTTCTGCACGCCCTGGAGCAGGCCGGCGCGTCCGCTCAATGCGCCGCCGCCACCTTTCCTGACGAGGGCCTGACCTTTCCGGCGCTGGTCGCCGAAGCGCGGGCTCAATTGTGCTAAACCCGGCAGCTCTTCCGGCAAGACCTGCCAGCTGCTTTAAGCGAGGACAGTGGAAAGAATGATGATGAAGCCAACCACGACAATTAGCGATAGCCGTTACCCCACAGTTCGCGCGCCCCGGCCGCCCGTACTCAGCGCCCGGCCCCGGCTGCCCGTCGGCCGGCGCTGGTGGCTATACGCGGACGACCGCGCCCCGCTGCTGGCCGGCCGCGCCTACGAGCGGGCCAAGCGCCTCTTTGACCTGATCCTGCTGCTGCTGACCCTGCCGCTCACCCTGCCCGCGCTGATCTTCTGCGCCCTGCTGGTCCGGCTGGAATCGCCCGGCGCGCCGGTCATCTTCGCCCAGACCCGCACCGGCCGGAACGGGCGCCGCTTTCGCCTCTACAAGTTCCGCACCATGGTCCCCGACGCTGAGCAACGCAAGGCGGAGCTGATGCACCTGAACGAGCTGCAATGGCCCGATTTCAAGATTGCCGACGACCCGCGCATCACCCGCGCCGGCCGGCTGTTGCGCAAGAGCAGCCTCGACGAGTTGCCCCAACTGTTGAACATTCTGAAAGGCGAGATGAGCTTCGTCGGCCCCCGCCCGACCAGCTTCCACCCCGACACCTACAAGCTGTGGCACACCGAGCGGCTGGAAGCGGTCCCCGGCCTGACCGGCTTGTGGCAGGTCTCCGGCCGCTCCAACCTGGAGTTTGACGAGCGCGTCCGGCTGGACATCGCCTACATCCGCCGCCGCTCCATCACCCTCGACCTGCTCATCCTCTTCCGCACCATCGGCGCCGTTTGCCGCCGGGAAGGAGCCTGTTAGCCGCCATGCGTGTTGCCTACGTCATGTCCCGCTTCCCCCATCTGCCGGAGACCTTCATCCTGCGCGAGATGGTCGCCCTGGAAGCGCAGGGGCATCAACTGTCGCTTTACCCGTTGCTGGTACAGCAACAGCCGGTTATCCACCCGGAGGCCCGGCCCTGGCTGGCGCGCGCATTCTCTCTGTCCGCAGCGCAACTGGTCGCTGCCAACGTGCGAGCGCTGGCCCGGAATCCCCGCTCGCTGCCCGCCCTGTGGCTGGAGATGGTCCGCGAGTTGCGCCGCTCGCCCGGCAACCTGCTCCGCGCCCTGTACATCTTCCCTCGCGCCGTCGCCGCCGCTCAGGCCATGCGTGCGGAGGGGATTGAGCACATCCACGCCCATTACGCCACCCACCCGGCCCTATTCGCCTGGCTGGTCAGCCGCATGACCGGCATCCGCTACAGCGTCACCGTCCACGCCCACGACATCTTCGTGGATCAGACCATGTTGGGCCGCAAATTGGGCGACGCCGCTTTTGTGGTCGCCATCTCGCAATACAACCGCGACTTCCTGGCTCGCCGGCTCGGGCCCTGGATATTGGACAGGACGCACCTGGTGCATTGCGGCGTGCTCCCCGAGCGCTACGCCTCCGCCCCGGCCACCGCTCCCGCCGCCTCTCGCCGGCTGGAACTGCTTAGCATCGGCAGCCTGCAACCTTACAAGGGCCAGCGCTACCTGCTGCAGGCCCTGGCCCGGCTGCGCGACCTGGGAGTTCCCTTCCATTGCCGCATCGCCGGCGAAGGAGAGGAGCGCCCGCAGTTGGAGGCGTTGAGAGCGGCGCTTGGGTTGGACGGCCGGGTGGAGTTGGCCGGCGCGTGCACGGAGGAGCAGGTGGCGGCGTTGTTGGCGCGCGCCAATTGCTACGTGCAGCCCAGCGTGGTCGCGCCTTCCGGCAAAATGGAAGGCATCCCCGTGGCGCTGATGGAAGCGCTCGCCGCCGGCCTGCCCGTCATCGCCAGCGACCTTTCCGGCATCCCCGAGCTGGTCCAGCCGGGCAGGACCGGCTACCTGGTCCCACCCGCCGACAGCGCCGCCCTGGCCGATTGCCTGGCCCACGTCCATCGCCGGCCGGAGGAAGCCGCCGCTCTGGCCGCCGCCGGCCGGGAACTGGTGGTCAACTGCTTCAACATTCGCACCAACGCTCGCCGCCTGGCCGGCCTCTTTTCCGCCGGCCCA
>CAYVQP010000107.1:0-6526 GCA_964452775.1 uncultured Ardenticatenaceae bacterium
CCACCTTTCGCCAGCCTCGATGGCCTGTAACAATGCCGCCCCCACCATTGTTGCTCACCGGCTGCCGACGTCGTTGAGCTTGCCCCCGATTTTTGGTGCTCTCTTTTCTGGTCATCCCTTGAGTCGCCCACTCTCTATAATAGCGGGCCGGGCGCTGCAAACAGTGCGCTGACCACAACCGGCCGGCAAGCCGGCTGCCCCCCAGAGATAGTGCCACTGTTGCGGCCTTCAGACAAGTTGTCCGGCCGCTCTCCTGTCGCCGGGTTACATTTGGTCTTACCGCAAGCAAAGGCATCATTGTTGGTAAGACTACAAAGGGTCTATATCCCGCCTTGCTCCGTCCCGCCCAACCCGGCCTCTCGCGCCCGAATCGCCGCCTGCGCCCGGTCCGCCACCTGCATCTTGCCATAGATGTTGGACACGTGATTGCGCACCGTCTTCACGCTAATCGTCAGCCGCTCCGCAATGGCCGCGTTCGACTCCCCGCGCGCGATCAGGGACAGGATCTCGCGCTCGCGTTCGGTCAGCTCCGGGAACACCTCTCGCGGGACCTCCCGCCGGGCGACGGCGAAGTAATCCATCAGGCGGGCGGCGATGGCCGGGCTGAAGATGGCTTCCCCCTCGCTCACCGCCCGGATGGCCCGCATCATCTCCCCCTCATCGGCGTCTTTCAGGATGTAGCCGTGCGCGCCGGCCCGCAACGCCTCAAACACTGACTCGTCATCCTCAAACAGGGTGACCACCAGCACGCGCACGTTTGGGCTGCGCCGGCTTAGCTCGCGAATGGCCGCCAGCCCGCTGCCGCCCGGCATCTGCAAATCCATCAGCACCACATCCGGCTGCACTGCCAGGGCCAGCTCCACCGCTTCCGGCCCGCTGCCCGCCTCGCCCGCCAGCGTAATATCCGCCATCGTCCCCAAGAGGGCGCGCATCCCCTTGCGAAACAGGGGATGGTCGTCGGCGATCAGTACGCTGTAGGTGCGCGTCACTTAGATGGTCCTCTTAATCTAACTAAACCCCGCAGGTCAAAACCCCGCAGGTCTCTACCGGGATCTTCGCTGGACGGGCATACTCTGCCAGACCTGCGGGGTTTTTCCGCGAGACCTGCGGGGTTTAATTTTCATCAAACCGCCGGCAAGGGCAGCCAGGCCGACACCTGCGTGCCGCCCCCCGGCGCAGGCTCAATGCGACACGCGCCGCCCAACTCTTCCGCCCGTTCGCGCATGGAAAGCAGGCCGAGACCGCCGCCGGCGCGCCGGCCGGCCGGCAACCCTACGCCGTCATCAACGATCTCCAGCCGCAGCGCGTCGCCCGCCTCCAGCCGGACCACACAATGCCGCGCCTGCGCGTGGCTGGCCACATTAGTCAGCGCCTCCTGCGCGATGCGATAGGCCGCCACCTCGACCGCCGCCGGCAGATGCGGCAGGGTCGCCGGCGCTTCCACGCTGATTTGCAGCCCCTTTCCGCCCGGCTCCCGGCTACATTGCGCCGCCTGGGCGCGCACCGCCTCCACCAGTCCCAACTGGTCCAGCATTGGCGGGCGCAGGGCATACACCAGCCGGCGGATATCCTCGATGCTGGCCCGAATATCCTGCTGAAACTCGTCCAGCGTCGCTTCCGCACCGGCCGGGTCGCTGCGGATAGAGCGGCGCACCGCCGCCGCCTCCAGGTTCAACCCGGCCAGCGTCGCCCCCAGCCCATCGTGCAGGTCGCGCCGCAATCGCCGCCGCTCCTCCTCCCGGGCGGTGATTAACTGTTGCCGGGAGCGCAGCAGCTCGCCCGTCAGGCGCACCGAATGAGCGGCTGACCCGGCCTGGCGGGCCAGGTTGCGCAGCAGGCGCATTTCGGCGGGCGTAAACGCGCCTCCCGGCGTGCGCGGGGCCGCCGCCAACTCGCCCGCCTCCGCCCCCTGATAGACCAGCGGCAGCCGGACCACATCCGGCACAGGCTCGCCGTACTCGGCCGTAATCGGGCGCCCATCCGGCAGCGGCAGATGAATGGCGACATAAGGCAGCTTCAACGTCTGGGCAATCGTCTCCACCAACGCCGGCAACACCTGGTCCGGCGGGACCGCCGCCTCCAGTCGCCGGCCCAACTTGGCCAGCGCCTCCACCGGGTCGTCTCGCTCGCCATAGAACAGGTGGTTAACGGCGCGTTGCAGCCGGGCGCGCAGGGGTTGGAAGAGCGCGGCCACCAGCCCGGCGGCCAGCAGGGCAACAAGCAGGTTGCTCTGCGTCTGGAAGAATGCGCCCAGCGCGCCCACCAGCAGCACATACAGCCCCACAATGCCCGCGGTCAGCAGGCCGTACACCAGGGTGCGATTAATCAACTGGTCAATGGCATACAGCCGGTAACGCAGCACCGCGAAGGAGAGGGTAAGCGGCAGGGCGGCGGAGGAGACCGCCCAGCTCAGCCCAATGAGCGCCGCCCACCAGTTGGATGGCAGGCCGGCGGGTCGCACGATGAGCCGGACCGTGGCCAACGAGGGCAGCATGGCGAAGAGCACCGCCACCCCAAAGCCGTAGATGACCCACTTGGTCTGCTGGCGCTCCACGGGGCCGGAGACGAAGCGGTAACGGCGGATCTGCGCGAAAAGGCCGGCAAAGAAGAGCGCAAACCAGCCCAGCACGCCCACCACCGAAGCCGGCGCTGCGACGGATGGGGACATGCTCGTGAACAGGATCGCGCTCAGCGGGGCGTAGACCAGGCCGGCAATGGCCAGCCGGCGGGTCCAGGCGGGTGCGCAGCGGCCATCGGGAAAAAGGCACAGCAGAAGCACCAGCATCGGGCCGAACAACAGCGTTTGCAACAGGCCGTCAACGATGTAGTGCGAGTGCAGGAACTCGCCTTCCAGATAACTCAGCGGCCCCGGCCCCGCATGGATGAAGCCGAAAATGATGTAAAAGTAGGCCAGGAAGAGGGCCATCGGGTCGTCAGGGCGCTTGAAGAACAGCACCGCGGCCACCACCAGGGCAAACAGGGTCACACCGGCCACGCCCACCGCTCCGCCCGCCCGCAAGCCGATCACCAGTGGCGTCTGGCCCTGCGCCACCATCCGGGCGACGATTTCCGGCCCCTGGTCAAGCAACATGGCGACGCCGGCCGGCACATAGACCGCCAGAATCGCCGCTACACAGACCAGCCAGCCCACCCGCGCCGGGCGCATCCAGCGCGGGCGTGGAGCGCCGGCGTCGCTCCGGCCGGTAGGCGCGCCGGCCGGCCGGAGCAGCTGGGCGTCTATGGGACCGGGATTGGTAATCAACTTGTCCATCATGTTGCTTCAATTTTCCCGGAAACTCAATCAGCGCACGCTTGCGATTGACCCAACTCAGTTTCCGGGAAAATGTAGACCAGCGGCATCCAGTTGAATCCAACGATTGGCAAACACTCCGGACGTGCTGAACTCGTCTCCGGGATGGGAAAGCTGCCACATGATCTGATAGGGGTCGCGGAAGACAAGGGCGCCGGCGCTGTCCTCCAGCACTACCGTACCCTCCGGCAGGCGGGCGCGTACGCGGCCGATCTCCTCCTCCGGCATGTTCAGCCCAATCGCGAACAGTTGCCCCTGGGGGGCGTCGCCATGGAATAGGGCCAGGACGAAATCTCCCTTGCGCAACGCAACCATGCCCAGGGCGATGCCGGCCGCTCCGGCATCCTCCCAACCCTTGTCGAAGGGCAGGGTGTACCACTGGCCGTCATCCAATAGAGCTTCGCGGCCGATGAGTTCCATGTCGAACAGCGGCCGGAAGTACTCCTCGGCTGCCCGCAAGTCAGGGGTGAATAGGGCGATATGTCGCATGCTGGTCATCATTCCAGACCCTTTGCGCTGCCACCGCGCCACACCGGCCCGCCGGTGAAGGCGCCGGCCCCGGAAATTGGACTGAGCCGCATTCTTGTCGTCGGTTACAAGTTACAAATCATTATAGACGAAAACGAGCCGTTACCGTGATCCGCCTTCATCAAGCGAGCCGAACGCAGGTCAGCCGGCCGCTGCCGGCTCCAGTGCAATTTCACTTTGCTCGTCGCGCCGCCAGATGACCACGCCGAGCCAAATCAACCAGATGTATGAGGCGAACGATTGCGGCGCTTCCAAGATGGCCAGCGCTTCCAGTTGGAAGGTCAGTCTCAGCCAGACCGTAAGCGCCAGCGCACCGACAATCATGGTGAACACGCCCAGCATCGTTTGCTCCCTTTTGAGAATGGCGCCGATGCCGAGCCACCAGATGCCGGCAAGCAGAAGTGCGAGTGGACCCGTCCCATAAAAGAGCATATTGAAGACGCTCCGGAACGTGATGGCCAGCGCCTCTTGCTCCGGCTGCGAGGCGACCGCATACTCCCGCATCATCGGCGGCGCCAGCCCGCCAAGGAGCGAGACCCCAATTAACGCGACCAGAATGTAGCCACAGCCGGAGAGCGAGAAGAGTGTGACGAAACTCGGGCTGCGCGGTCTCAACCAGACCCACAAGTAGACAATCACCGGCCCCAGGAGCAAATTGTGGCCGAATGTGTCCGCCACCATCCACGCCAGATGGGCATACCCGGCCGCTCGAGGTCCCAGGGTGATAATGTCCGATAGCTCGGCGAGCGCCTCGGCGTCGAACTCGACCGCCAGGGCAACCAGCAGCCAGCTCGCCAGGGACAGCGGCACCGATACGATGGCCGAGAGGGCGGCCAGCCGCCTGAATGAATTCGAGTCGTTCATAGGCTGTTCTCCTTAACCGCGCCAAACCAGCCCGATGCCCAACAACAACGGCGCCGGCAGGTAGACCACCGGCGCGCCGGTGACGGAGAAATAGAGCGGAAAGGACAGCAGGCTCCAGCCGAGCGCCGCCCAACCGATCCACGCCGGCAGCACGTCCCGGTGCAATGCCGACCAGCTAAAGAGCAGCATCGCGGTGAGCATGAAGCTGATGTACATGCGTTGCACATCGTAGTTCAGCCAGCGGCGCAACGGCTCGTAGAACTCCGGCGCGGACCCCGCGCCGGCCGCCCAAACGGTGACGCTGGCGTGAAAGGTGACCTCCAATGCGGCGATCACCGTCGCGAATACGAGCAGCGTCAGGGCAATCAAGGCCGCGCCCTGGTCCCCGGCCTTGAGCAACAGCAGGGTCAGCAGGGCAAAGCCGGCGAGCTGCGCCATCAGAGAAGGCGTCATCGCGCGGCCAATGGTGCGCAACCCGGAAGCGTCTCCGGCCGCGTAACTCACGCCCCGAAAAGCCGCCTCCATCCCTGGCAGCCGGCCCTGCGCGGCAATAGCGCCTGCCGCCCCGAGACCAATCAGCACGCTCAACAGGATGAGCATGCCGGCGATGCGCGGTGTGGTGAAGAACCCGGTATTCGTCAATGCGCCACTCCTCTTAGACCTGCGGGGTTTCCAGGTTGCGTATCTCCCAATAGGCGTCCGGCAAAACCCCGCAGGTCTGGGAGGCCTGCTGCGCCGCGCATCAGCCTGTTGCTAGTCGTACCCGTTCTCCAATGCGCCACTCCTCTTAGACCTGCGGGGTTTCCAGGTTGCGTATCTCCCAATAGGCGTCCGGCAAAACCCCGCAGGTCTGGGAGGCCCGCTGCGCCGCGCATCAGCCTGTTGCTAGTCCTAGTCGTAACCATTCTCCCGCGCCGGCAGCGATTGCAGGTACATGAAGATGGCCCGCAACTCGTCGTCCGTTTGCTTGCGCAGGTGCATCAGCGTGGTGAGCATCGGCTCGCGCAGCCCCTGTCCGGCCGGGTTGACCCCCGTGCGAATCGTCTGCACGAAATCTTCCTCCGACCAGCTCGCCAGGTTGCCGGCCGGGGTCAGGTTGCGCGCCGGCGGCTCGTCGAGCATCGGCGGCAAAGGCCGGCCGTTCAACTCTTCGCCGTGGCAGCTGCGGCAGTGACCAATGTCCACCAGGAAACGGCCGTACTCGGCGGTCACCTCCGGCTCGATGGCCGCCGCTGGAAGGGCCGCGTGGTCAATCAGCGCCGCCGGCACAAAGACCGGCTCCATCAAAGCCAGGAAAAGACCCATTGGCCCAATGCGCGGCTCCGGTATCTGGTTGTCTACCGGCTCCACCGTCTTGAGGAAAGCCAGAATCGCGCCCAACTCTTCGTCCGGCAGGGAATTGTATTCATGGGCCGGCATCAGCAATAGGGGCTTGCCGTCCACGCCGACCCCATGCCGGATGGCCCGCACCCACTCCTCGTCGCTGAGACGGCTGCCGGCCCCACCTGCGCCCGCGGTCAGATTCGGCCCGTAAATCGCCATGATGGTCGGGTCATCCATCAGCACCATACCCCCCAGGTCTGCTCCGTGGCACTGGTCGCAGCCGGCAACGGCAAACACCAGGTGCTCGCCTCGGGCAACAGCCGCCTCATCGTCGGGCACGGCGATCGCCGAAACCGGTATGTCGTAACGGCGGTTCAATCTGGCGTTGGCCACAATCGCCGCCGACACGGCCGTGACTACCAGCAGCCCCAGGAGCGCCGCCAGAATAATGCCGATCCACTTCAACACGCGTTTCATAAGCCAATCACCTCCGGACAGACA
>CAYVQP010000107.1:6626-11477 GCA_964452775.1 uncultured Ardenticatenaceae bacterium
GACCTGGTCACGCAGAGCGTGGACAGCCCGCACAGCAAGCGCGCCTACAGCCGCGCCCTGATTGACTTCCTCGATTGGTACGACCAGCGTGGCCGGCCCGGCTTCACCCGCGCCACCATCCACGCCTACCGCGAAGCGCTGCTGCAAGCCGGCCGCAGCCGCAGCAGCATTAACCAGGCGCTGTCGGCCATTCGCAAGCTGGCGGCTGAGGCGGCGGACAACGGCCTGGTCCCCCCTACCCTGGCCTACGGCGTGGAGCGGGTCAGCGGCGTCCGGCAAGAAGGCGTGCGCGCCGGCAACTGGCTCACCCGTGAGCAAGCCGAGCAGTTAATCAATACCCCGATCCTTCGCCGGCGGCAGAAAGAGATCCCCGCCCTGAAAGCCGTCCGCGACCAGGCGATCCTGGCGGTGATGATTGGGACCGGCCTGCGCCGTGCAGAAGTCGCCGGCCTGACCTGGGAACACATCCAACAACGCGACGGCCGCTGGGCGATCATCGACCTGGTCGGCAAAGGCAGCCGGGTGCGCTCGGCCGGCATCCCGCCCTGGGTGAAGATTGCCCTGGATAACTGGAGCCGGGCCGCGGGAATATCGGAAGGCCGGGTCTTTCGCGCCCTGAACAAGGATGGGCAACTGGCCGGCCGGGTGCGCACCAAAGGCGGCGGCTGGAGCGACGGCAACCTGACCGCGCAGGCCATCTACAACATCGTCGCCGAACACGTGCTGGCTGCCGGCCATTCTAATAGGAAGGGCGAACCCACCATTGCCGCACACGACCTCCGGCGAACTGCGGCGGCGTTGGCGCTAAAAGGGGGCGCTGATTTGCGCCAAATTCAGCAAATGCTGGGCCACGCCAGCATCACCACTACCGAGCGTTATCTGGAGCCGATGCGCAGCCTGCAGGTCACCGCCGGCGACTTCATCCAGATTGAGCTGGCCCTGACTCCCTGATAGCGGTTCGCGCGGGCAGCTCCCGTTGCTCGATGGCTGCCCTCCGGCGTGCTGGAAGGGCGTTGCTGGTTTGCCGGCCGGCTAAATAGGATGCGGAAAAGGAGACCACCAGAATCCGGGGGCTACAGGAGATGACAAAGGCAACGCACGCGCTCCTTCATGTGGACACGTTGGATGTGCTGACGTTGTCGCTCACCGGCTGTCGAACTCGTTGAGTTTGCCCCCGGTTTTTGCTGGTCTCGCATTCGCATTCTTTCCTATGGCCCAAGAGGCACGACTATTTCAAGAATGTTAAGGTACGAGACTGCGAGAACCAACAGCCATTTCGCGCCGAAGTTCGCTGACCGGCTCCGGCCGGCTTTCACTGCCGCCCGGCAATTCGGACAGGTTTTTGACAGTTCACCCTCTTTGCCGATAATGTGGAGAGCCTAGTGCTGGTAAGCTTGGCGCCGGCTGAGGTGGGGCATGGCCCAGGAAACACAATCTTTCGGCTCACAACTTCGTTTCTATCGCCGTCGCTGCAGCGATCCGTTGCGTGGCGGCGCCCTCACCCAGGACCGGCTGGGAGAGATGATCGGCCTGAAGCTGGGCGACGCCGGCTACAGCGGATCATCCGTCAGCGATTGGGAGCGCGACAAAAGCCGGATGCACGCGGACGACCGCTATGTACTGCTGGCGCTTATCGCCGTTCTCAGCGAGTCTGGGGGCCTGACCGCGCCCAAGGAGGCCGACGAGCTGTTGTGGTCCGGCAACTTCCGCGGCCTGAACGAGGAAGAGCGGGCGCAGTTGTTTCCAGCGGCCTCGCGTATGCCCCAGCCCGCGACCACCGCCGAAACCCCCCTCCATGTAGAAGCGCCGGCGTTGGCCCAGCGACCGCGCACTGAGCGCATCCTGCTGCGCAAGGTGCGCAGCTTCTGGATTGACGGGGTGCTTGCTCAATCAACGCAAGCCGTAACGCTGGTCGAGCCGGCCGCATCCTGGCGCGATGACCTGACCACCCATCCCTGGCAGGACGTGCTGTCGCCCAGCGTCTACGCGCCCAATGGCAGCGCGAGCCGCATCGAAGACATGTATGACCACAGCGACCGGGCGCTGCTCATCGCGGGCGCACCCGGCAGCGGCAAGACGACCTCCCTGCTGATCCTGGCCCGCGCCCTCCTCAACCGCGCGGAAGCGGAGCCGGAAGCTGCCATCCCGGTCATCTTCTCCTTAATCTCCTGGGTGGCGCAGGAGCTGCCTATCATAGAATGGGCGGCGGAAGAGCTGTCATCCAAGTACCAGATCCCGACGACGATTGGCCGGCGGCTCCTGGAAGAGTACCGCCTGACGCTCCTGCTGGACGGGCTGGACGAGGTGGACGAGCGCCACCGGCCGGCCTGTATTCGCGCGCTGAACGACTTCCATCACGATCACGGCCTGGCCGGCATGGTCGTCTGCAGCCGGCTGGAGGAGTACAAACAGATGCCGGGGCAGCTCAATATGGGCGGCGCCATTGTGCTGGAACCGTTGTCGCGGGAGAGTGTGGACGCTTACCTGGCGGCCGGCGGCGAACCGTTGCGGGGCTTGCTCGAGATATTGGACCACGAGCCGGAAATGGCCCGGCTGACCAGCACGCCGCTGATGTTGCGCGTACTGATCATCGCCTACGCGGGTGAGCGACAGGCCGAGATTCGCGTGGGCGGGGGTGGCCGCCAGGAGCAGGCGCTACTGTCGGTTTACGAGGACGAGATGTATGCCCGGCGCGGCCGGCAAGCGACTATCCCCCCTGCGCAGATCTCCGCTTATCTTTCCTGGCTCGCCCGCAACATGACCCGGCACAACGAGTCGCTCTTCCTGCTCGAGGACCTGCAACCCAGCTGGCTGACCCCGGGCCCGGCCCGGCAGCTGTACCTGCTCGGGTCGCGGCTGGTTGAGGGGCTGTACACAGGGCTGATCATCTGGTACGTGGTGCATCTACTTCGCTTCTTCGTGGCCCCGGAAGCGCTGGCGGCGAGCCTGCCGGTGCTCCAATCACCCGGCCCGTGGGCGGAGCCGGCGCTACTCGTGCCGGGCAGCGCCATCCTGGGGCTGCTGATTGGCCTGCTGGAGAGCGTCATGTACGCCCGGCGCTCCAGCGAGGCGGCCCGGCTGCGCGTCACCCGCCGGCGGCGACTGGGCCACGCGTTCCTGGTCGGGTTGCTGGTGGCCGTCGGCTCCATGCTCATGGTTGCCGCCGAGTTTGTCACTCCCTTTGCCGTTGTCAGCCTCACGGTCGCGGCCACCCTCTTTTTCGCGATGCTGGCCTTCTTCACCCACGGTGAGAGCTTCCGAGATGACGTCCGGCAGGTGGAAGCGCTTGGATGGTCTTGGCTCACAGGCATCGCCGGGCTGGGAATCGGGATTATCGTGGGACTGCTGTCCGAGCTGGTGGAGACCATATTTCTCACCTACAACGGCATGACCGCCAACCTGGTCACCTTTGCGATAGGCGGCTTACTGTTGGGCGGCATGCAGGGGCGGCGGGTGGAAGCGACGGCCCATCCCAACCAGGGGACCTACCTGGCGATAGTCAACTGCCTGCTGGCCACCTTCGCCGTCGGGACCGTGATGTTCCTCTCAACATTGCCTGTGCGCGGCCTGGGCGGAGCGCTGCGCATAGCCGGGCTGGTCGCCATGTGCGTCTTGCCGCTCTACGGCGGCGCTAACGTCTTCAAGCATTACTGGCTGCGCTTTCTGTGCGCGCGGCAGGGTCATCTGCCGTTTGACGCAGTCCCGTTCCTGGAGCAGGCGGCCAACCTGGCCTTCCTGCGCAAGGTGGGCGGCGCCTATATGTTCGTCCACGG
Source organism: uncultured Ardenticatenaceae bacterium (assembly GCA_964452775.1). GTDB lineage: Bacteria > Chloroflexota > Anaerolineae > Promineifilales > Promineifilaceae > JACKCB01. Next base: position 10,400 of record CAYVQP010000107.1, read on the forward strand.
AATGCTGCAATCGCACTTCGCCAGCAAAGCCTCCACGGAAGCCCCGCAGGTCTTGCCGGACAAACCAGCTCCGCGATGAGCCTATGAAAGACCTGCGGGGTTTTGTCGCCAGGCATATTCCGCCGCGGCCACAATCTCCTCAGCTGCTCGAAACGCAGCCCGGGGCCGGCCCAGCAGCCTGGCGCACTCGGCCCGCCGTTGGTAAAACGACCCTCCATCAGCCAACCAGCGGCGCAGGGCGGCAACCGTCAGGCACGGAGCCGGCACAAAGTCTCCCGCGCCGCCCTGCACCACGTAGCCGGCGTTGCCTGTCTCTTTTCCCGGGATCGCCTGGATCAAGAGCAGCGGCAGCCCAACCCCCAGAGATTCGGAAACGATAAGCCCGCCGGCCTTGCTCAGGACACAGTCAGCGGCATGCAGCAGCTCGGGAATACTGTCCACGTAGCCGAGTATCCTCACCGGATTGCGCCACTCCGTCTGCCGCAGTTCCGCCTCCAGGTCGCGGTTGCCGCCGGCCACGGCGAGCACTTGCAGCGGCAATCTGGCCCGGTCCAGCGCTCGTAAGTGGCACTGCAGGCCGGCGACGCGCTTGCTGCCCACCGCCAGCACCGTAAAGCGGTCCGGCTCCAGTCCGAGCCGCCTGCGTACCGACCGGCGATCCGAAGCAGGTTGCGCCAGGGCCGGGTCAATGGGCAGCCCGGTCAGCACCACCTGTTCCCGGCCAAGCCCTCGCTTCCGGGCCAGCAGGGCCGCGTCTTCATTAGGGACCAGGCAGCGGTGGGCATCCGGATGGAACCATTGCCGGTGCAGCTTGCGCAGGTCGGTCACCACGCTGATCATCGGCCGCCGCCCGGCATGCCGGCGATTCAGAGCCGCCACCGGGGCCAGGTAAACCGAGTGCGTGCAGACTACAACGTCAGGCTGGTAGGCATCCAGCGCCTCCCGCACCGGCGCGCATAGCGTCCTCCCATACACCTGCCGCGCCACCACCGAAAAAGCGGCCGTATCGCACAGCGCCTCGGCCGCCCCGTTTAGCGCCGGCCACTCCACCGCAATGTGATCGAAACCGGTCTGGATG
>CAYVQP010000108.1:0-11424 GCA_964452775.1 uncultured Ardenticatenaceae bacterium
TCCAGGCAATCAAGTAGGGGTACGGGTCCAGTTCCCCTCGGCGCACGGACCAGTCCTCCGGGTAAGTTGGATGCGAAATACCGAGCGTCTTGAACGATAGATGCATCTCAGGTGCCTGGCCACTCCCGGCGATAAATGTTCATATCCCCGTCCCGATCTGATTGGAAGAAGAGCCGGCCGTCATGAGGAGGCAGGTAGGGAAACCAGTCGCCGGCCGGGTTGTTCGTCAGGTTCTCTAGCTGTGAACCGTCCAGCCGCATGCGATAGATCTCGTAGTTGCCGCTACGCTCGCTCTCAAAGAGCAACCATTCGCCATCCGGTGAGAATACCGGCGAGGCGTCGCGTCCGGCCGACTGGGTTAGCCGGCGCATATTGCCCCCATCCATATTCATCACGTAAATCTCGTAATCCCCCGTGCGATTCGAATAGAAAGCCACCAACGCGCCATCCGGCGAAGGAGCGGCAAAGCCGTCGAAGCGGGCGTCATCGGTCAGCCGGCGGGCAGTGAGATCGGCCAACATTAAGATGTACACCTCATAGTTACCGTCTCGAGAGGAGGAGAAGACGATGCCACTAAAATCCGGTAGCCAATGCGGATAGTAGTCATCGCCGGGCGCGTTGGTCAACTGCTGTTGCACGGCCCCACTTTCCGCATCAAGCAAGTAAAGGTCCTGGTCTCCGTCCAGGTCCGATGCGACCAACAGACTGCGACCGTCAGCCGAAAACTGGGGATGGTAGTAATTTGCCTGACCGCTGGTAATCTGGCGCCCTTCCCCTCCCCCATTTGGGTCAGCTTCCATCAATTGCCAGTAGTCATCAATCTTAGTGCTAAACACAAGTCTGCGCAGATCGGGCGAAATTGCCGGTGTGTAATCCAGCCGGGGTGAGAATGTCAGCTGCACCAGGGAAGGCTCGGATGTCGTCGGCGTGAGCGGCAATGTGGGTGTGGCTGAGAATGTAGGAACTGGCATGGGAGTTGTCGTTGGTGTCACGGTGGGAAGTGCAATGGTTGGAGGCGGCGTGGTGGTGGCCGGGATTGAGGGTGCGGCCGACGGAGTCGCCAGCTCTTCCATTATTATGACGCGGCCCGAAGACGACGCCGTTGGGTTGGCCGCCGGCTGCCGGCAGGATGACCCTGCCGCAAGGCAAAACAGCATTGCGACGGATAATGGTTGTGCGAGCAATCGGTTGCCGCTCATTAGCGCACCGGCGATGCCCAGGCCGGATATGCACCGCGCTCTGCCAGCCGGCGCAGATCTCCACCATCAGCATTCATCACATACAGATCCGACGTCCCGTTGCTTAGCTCCAGGGTGAAAATGATTTGTTCCCCGTCCCCTGACCAGACAGCACCCCACTCTTCGTTGGGGCCATTATAGATCAGCCGAACCCCGCTGCCGTCGGCGTTCATCACGTAGATGCCGGAGTTCGTCGTGTCATCCCGCTCTGATAGAAATAGGATTCTGGTTCCATCCGGCGACCATTCCGGCGACCACTCATCCAACCGGCTGGCGGTCAATTGCCGGCGATTGGCGCCATCAGTACTTGCTGCGTATATCTGCCAGAATAGCTCAATGCTGGCATTGAAGACTAACTGGTTGTTCACTGACCAGCTTACGTGCCCCTCTCGAGCCCAGGTACCGCTTACCAGGCGTTCGCCGCTGCCGTCGCTCTGGATAATGTACAGGTCAGCCGCGCCGCTGCGCTCCGAGCTGAAGATGATTTGTCGCCCATCGGGAGAGAAGGCCGGCAGATGATCGGCGGCCGGATCAGACGTCAGCCGCCGCTCGCCGCTGCCGTCGCGGTTGATCAGGTAAATATCCTGGTTACCGCCGCGCTCCGACTCGAAAGCAATCAGCCGGCCATCCGGCGACACACGCGGGTATTGGTCACGAAAGCTGTTCTGCGTCAATTGACGCCGATCGCTGCCGTCAAGGTTAACAGCAAAGATTTCGAAGTCTCCGTCCAGACTAGAGTGAAAGACGATTTGCGCCGGCACGGGCGCTGTCGTCGGGGTGGCGGTAAGCGTAGGCGGAATGGTTGGCGTAAGCGTAGGTGTTGGGGTGGGGATCGGGGTCTCAGTCGGAGCGATCGTCCAGGTAGCGGAGGGTAGTTCGCGGACAACGATGTTTGCCGGCGCGACGACGGCTGTAGGAGTTGGCTGTCCTGTACAGGCCATCATCAGCAGTCCGGCAACTGTTCCAGCACCCGCTGTTCTGATCCAGCTTATGGCTGCCATGTCGGGAACAGACCGGAAGGGAAGGTCGTGTCAGGGCGCTCGCGATCCAGCCAGTGTAGAAACATCTTGCCACCTGGACAGGCCACCAGCAACGCTCGATTAGTAGGCGTCCATTGGGTGCTGAAGACTTCAGGACTGTTGCATTGTGTGTCAAGTGGCTCTACCGCCAGGCCGGCTTCAGATTGGATGGCTCGATAAAGCATCAGCGGCGAGTCATTGGTAGTGTGGGGCAACATCCAATGCCAGCCTTCGGGCGACCAATTCAGTATCTGGCTGCGGTCAAAGGGAAATGTGGCAAAGGCAGCGCTACTCGGCCCCAAATGTGTCACCGCTTCAGTCGTCAAGTCATATTCAAATAACTGAAATTGTTCGGTCTCCGTGAGGTAGCGAGTAAAAAGCAGTCGTTCATTCGCCATGTCCCAGATGGGGGCGAAGTTCAACCCTTCACTTACAATCGGCCGCGGAGACATTCCAAACTGGCCGATCAGCCACAATGATCCGGCCAGGAAATCCATCTCTTTGGTAGCGGTAATGCTTCGGGGCGCGACATAAACGAGTTGCTCTCCATCCGGAGACCACATAGCATCGGCATGTATGCTCTGCCTATCATCCGGCTCAAAGTCATTTACCGTATTGTCCGCAATGTTAAGGATTTTCAGCGTCGGGGTCAGCCCTTCGCCGTCAAAAGCCGTCACCATCAATGATTCACCGCCGGAAGACCAACTCATCCCGGCGCGGAGGTCCACGTTCAGCACCGGTGGACTGAGACTGGCCTGAACCACATCCAGCACCGCCAGATGCGCCTGAGCGCCATCGTGGCGCAGCAGAGCCACATGTGTACCCGCCGGCGACCAGCCGTCGCTCGGGGCCACTATCCAGTCGTCTGTCTCTGGCGTAAGAATGGCCGGGCCGCCCGATGATCGGTAAAGGGCTACTCCGACCCGGCCTTCGTTGATAATTGTGCCTACGAAGTACGAGTGATTGTTTGACCAGCGCCCGTTGCCAGCCACCGGTAACCGGCTACGGATCTCGCCTAAAGATTCCTCCGTCGGCGCTTGAGCCAGATAGGCATCGGGCGGCGCCGGCTCTACTCCCAGAAAGCTTAACTGCCGGCCATCCTGTGACCAGTGAGCCAGCCGGCTACGGTCCCAAGGATAGCGTATCATCAGTTCGCTGCTCGGCCCTACGTACTCAGGTGGGGACGAGCCGTCGGCAGCTACCCGGTACAGGTCGAACCGGCCCCACTGCGGGCGGGTATAATAGATGACATCCCCCGCAGGAGCCCATAATGGAGCCAGCGCCTCGTGCGGCGACAGCTGTAAGCTCTGCCCATCTAAAGCTACCCAAAGATTTCCAACCAGCATGTCCTGCGTGGACGTGTAACTGTCTCCGGCGATGTAGGCAATTCGCTGGCCATCCGGCGACCAGGCTCCATCGCTATGCACACTCTGCCCGTCGTTCAGCGCCAGTTCAAGCACCGAACCGTCCAGGCTCACTACCAGCAGCCGGGGGGTGGGCGCTTCTTCCGTATAACCAGTTACCAGCAGGTCCTGGCTGTCAGGGCGCCAGTCAATGCCCGCCCGATGATCCAGCGTAAAGTCAAAGGGGATCGAACGCTGATCGGCCGGCAGGTAAATTGAAAGCAGCGTCCGCCCATCGGTGTATTCCGCCAGCGCTAACGCCTGGCCATCATCGGACCAGCCGTCAGTTGGCGCCGCCTGTATCTCTGACGCGGTCGCCGGACCCGGCTGCTGGCGCAGATTAGCGCCGTACAAGATCGGCCGGATGCGGTCCCCATCCCACGACGTGCTGGCCAGGCGCCGGCCGTCGGGCGACCACTGCGGCGCACCCAGAATCGGCAGCGAACGGTTCAGCAACATACGGAGTACGGCGTTGACCGTCATGCCTTGCGGGCTGACGGTAGGCAGAGGCGTTTCACTCAGTGCAAAGGACCCACTCGCAACCGATCCGCCGGCAGCTGCCCGTGGCCAAAATCGCTGGCGGTCAAATGGATAATCGAGAAGCGCCTCACTGCTCTGTCCTATCTCTTGCACGAGTGGCGTTCCCCCGGCGTTGACCCGGAAGAGCGCCAGCGAGTTGGTCTCAGTAAGTAGTCGAGTAAAGTAGATGCGGTTCCGGTCCGCACTATCCCACACCGGAGCCATATTGATCCCTTTCTCGACCAGTACGGTGGCCCAACCCGCTGCCTCGTCTGCAAGCCAAAGCGCCCCGGCCAGCCGGCCCTCTTCCAGTTGCCGGCTGTCCGGCACGATGTAGGCTACCAACCTTCCATCCGGCGACCAGACACCGTCAGCACGCATCCCCGCTTCATCTGACGGGCGAAACTCACGCACTTCGCCGCTCCTGCCAATCCGCTGCAGAGTTAGCGGGAAATTGCTATCAAGGCCGGCTGTGACCAGCAGCTGCTGGCTGTCCGCGCTCCAGGAGAGACCAGCGCGATTATCAATGGACAGCGACTCTACCGGTATCATCGCTCTTGAACCGGCCTCCACGTTCAACAGGGTGACAAAAACTCGCCGGCCATCGCTTTCCAGGAAAGCAAAGTGCGTGCCATCGGGGGACCAGCCGCCGGCCGGCGCGACAAGCTGGTTGCCGCCGGCCACCATCGAGGAAAGGAGAGTGGTCGTGCCGGAAAACGGTTGCACCAGTGCCGGCCTGATCGCCTGCTCCACCATTAACGTTGTGACGACGGTTGAGCCATCCGGAGACCAGATGGGCAAGCCCAGCACCGGCAGGTTGTCGTTTAGTTGGGTGCGCTCCTCGCCATTCAGCCCAAAATCGGCGTCGCGGATGGTCCAGGCGGCGCCCCCACCGGCCCGCACCGCGCTCAGCCCACCATCCGCAGTGCTGAAAACGACCTGTTGTCGCGCCTGTTGACCAAGCAATAGTAGCGGGGCCAGCAACAGGCTCAACGCGCATAAGCCGGGAAGCAAGGCAAAGATCAGCGTCGGCCAGGGAAAGGCATCGGTACGCGCTTCCTTACGCACTTCCTCCGGCCAGAGGCGGCGCTCAATATTCATGGCGTCGTGCGCCACAGACTCATTGATTTCGGCCCCGCCGAGGCCCGGTATTGGCTGAGGTGCTTCACTCATCAGCTTTGGCGCTCCCACGCTCAGATTGGAATATGAAAGAGACTCTCACAACGTTGCGGCCCGGCGGCCGAAACGTATACTGCCTCGAACTCCAGAGTGATCAGCCCATCCGGCCCGGCATTCTTCGGCCGGATGACCAGATTGGTCTGGGCAGTGACGACGCCGGCGCCCTCAATCCCGCCGACCTGGACGAGGGCCGGGGCCACCGTAATGGCAGATGATGGGCGCAGGACAATTGACACGCGCCGCACCGCTTCCCGCCCTTCGTTCTCCACCCGCATCTGCCAGTGGCCGCGTCCACCGGTCAGCGTGACCAACAGCGGCCCTACCCGCGCCTGCACGTTGTCAGCCGGCTTCTTCACCAGCTGGGCCGTGCGGCGCAAGCGACCAGCCAGCGCGCGTAGCGTGCGTCGCCGAGCGTCGCCGGCCGGCAATCGCTCGCCGGCGACGGTCAGAAATAGCAGCAGTCCGCCCTGCGCGCCGGCCGGCTCTTCCTCTGCCAGCGCCTTGAATAACGGGGCGAGCACATGCTCCACGTCTGCGCCCGCTGCCGGCAAGTACGAGCGCCAGGCCGCGATCCTCATATCTGAGAATAACGCCTGCAACTCCGCATAACTTGCCAGCCCTGAAATGACTGCAGCCCTGAGCGCATGGTCTAACTCAGCAGGGACAGAATACTTACTCATGAGCAATGGCCGCCAAGCTGTCGTTGCAACGCGGCTTTAATCTTTCCGGCCAGGCTATAGCCATCCTCGCCACCCAGGAGTGTGTCAATGGCATCCGGCGTAACCCGGTTGCGCGGGTCCGACAGACAACGAACCCGTAGGTCAATATTGGCTCGCGGTTGGAAGCTGTCTACCGTCGCCCCCGTATCCAGCACCCGATCATAGCCGGTGACTACCACGTGCACGTCGAGCGAATCGAGCAATTCTTCGTTATAGCGCCGGCCACTCACATCCCAGTAGTATAGTTGCTTGTCCAGTCGCCCTGTCGGATCCAGCCGCGGAGCGGCGCGCATGATGCGCTGCAAGTCGAATCCTTCTTCCAGCAGGACGTTGTTCACGCATTCCACCAGCTTCTCGTCCGGCGGCAGGTCGCATACGATGGTCGTCATTGACCGCACGTGTTCATGTTCCTGTGAAAGGCGCTGCAGGCTCACCGTCAGCTTACCGGTAACCCCGGTGTGCAGCGTGATCTCGCAGTCGTCGGGAGCGACCGGCCGGCCCAGGACTGTCCAGACATGCTCCGGCCGGATCTCCATGCCGGAGAGCAAACCCTCATAGCTGAACGCATAGCTGCCGGTGAGCATCTCCTGACATTTCAAAATAGGCTGCTCAAAAGTCACCTGCAGCCAGAGATCACGCTCACGAAAGGAGCGATTGCGCCACACAATCTGTTGTCTTTCCTGATCGTAACGCCCAAAGGTGACCCGGGTGACCTTGCCCAGGGCGTCAGGCACATTCAACACGCATTCTTCCAGCCGGCAAACGGGCGCCGGGTCCGCACTGCGCCAATGGAAGCGCAGTTCCAGGGAGCGGCTGTCGTTTCGCGCCAGACGCGGCTCAATCTCCAGCGGAAAGCGGGGCAACCCGAGATGCGGTGGGTAAAGCGCGTCCGGCAGCAACTGGTAATGAGTGCGGATGGTCATGGCCGGCAAGCGCAAGCCGGGGATGTCCGGGTCAATGGATTCAGCAGAAGCGCGCAGCACCAGGCGATGATCATATTCCGGCATGCCGTCCAGGAAGCGCACGAACTGGAGATTCTCCAGGGCGACAGCGCCCCCGTGGAGGTAGCCGCCGGCCTGATGGCCGGCATATTGGCGGCGGTATCGTTGATAATCTTCCCAGCGCCCCTGCCGGGGAGTCAACGTAACGGCTACACTACCGGCCTGATTGTCCACCAGAGAGTGGTAGCGCTGCACATTGTCCAAATCAATTGTCACTGTCTCGCGCGCTGCAATGTGGAAGCGACCTTGCACCGGGTAGTCGGGGATAGCCGGCGGCATCCGGCCGGCGCGACGATGGAAGAGTGACTCGCGGCGGGCGTATCGCGTCAGGCCGAAGGCGATCATCAGCCCGCCAAAGGCGGCAAATAGAGCCAGGCCGGCCAGGTAAGGATACCAGTAAGCCAGGGGCACTACATCTTGCAGGCGGAATAGCGCCGCCGTCAGCAGCAACACCAGCGGCCCCAACACAAGCAGGGCTATACTCTGAATCGCTACCCGGCTCCAGACAATGTGTTGGTGTTCAGCAGCGTGCACCGCCTGGCGAAAGGCGCGATCCAGATTTCGCAGGCCGGGAAAGTCGTGCTGTTCGCGCAACAGGCGGGTCAACAGCCGGTTCCACACCGGGTGGTTGGCCTCAGCGGCGGTCAGGTATTGGCCGGAGTGATGGCATATGGCCTGCACTTCGGGGTCGTTACTGCGATAGCTGCGTACAATCTGACTATCGTCACGAGCGATGGTGTGGCGTATGTCGCTCAGGACGCGCCCGTTCGCGCGGCGGCCCTGCCGAAAGCCCGTTGCAGCCGCTTCTGCCTGTTCCGGCGATATTGAGTCTGCTTGCATTGCCTCATCCCCTCCTATTCGGCGCGCAGGTGCTGCAGGCGCTGGTGCATCGTCTGATACAACCGCATCTGCAGCCGCCCTATCTCCTTCTCGGCGTTATCGCCTACGCCCCACATCTTCACCCGCACGTCCAACATGGCCGTATGTGTCGCCTTGCTGTCGCGCCAACCGTCATAGTGCAGCTCACGGTTTAACTCCGAACGATGACAGATGACGCCGATCAGCAGGGCAATATCGTAGTAAGCAAAGCTGCGGATCCCGCGAATGACCGCCTTTCCCGGCACAGTCGGGGCGATATCGTAAACCACCTTGTCGTAGATGCGAAAGCCTTCGTCGGCGCAGATCTGCACCATGTCTTCCACCCGCTCCCAATCCAGCAGCACGTGTGGAATCAAGAAGCGCATGCGCGAAGTCTTGGTCCGGCGCTCGAACAACTCGTTCAGCCGCGCCCGGTATTCGATGTTCAAATAGGTCCGCTTGATGACCGGAATTGATTGCAGCCACTGGCTGCCGGGATTCGCTTCCGGCCGAATCTCAAAGCCGGAAACGAGGACATCGTTCAGGCGGATGCGTATCCTACCGCCGGCCAGGGGGCGCCGGGCATAAACGCTGCCGTCGGGCTCCAGAGCCAGCGACACGTGGTGCAGCGGCGCCAGCAGGCGCAGCGAGAAGCCGACCGTGTCCCTATCCCGCCGGAAGGCGCGCGGACGCCACACCTGCGCCTGGTATTCGGGGTCATACACCAGGCCGGCCTCTCCCTCGATAGTGACGCCGCTCTCCAATCGTTCCGGCGGCCGGATTGGCCGGTAGAGCAGCGCTTCTTCCAAGAAGACATCCTGGTCGCTATATGCCTGGCCCTGGCTGCCGGCCAGATCCACAAAGCGGTCAAACAACTCCTCCACCGGCGCTTCATTCAGCGAGCGATTTTGCCAGATGAAGCCCTTTCCCTGGTAAAGGGTGACCGGAAGCTGCCAGGGCGGCAGGTGGATAATGGCGATCTGCTGGTCGCCCAGGTGGCTGCGCTCCACGGCCGGCGGGTCCAGTTGGGGCAAGATTTGCTCCAGCTCCTTTTCCAGCACATCTTCCAGCTCCTCTTCGCCCTTCAACCAGTCAGGGAAACGGCCGGTCCGGCCGCGAGGCAGGTCGGTGATCACGATGCGGCCGGCGCGCTTTCCGGCGTTTATCAGCCCGCACAGGTAAGCGCCCAACTGCAGCTTGCGCAGCCCATCGCGGCCGTTTAGCACCACTGCGTCCTCCCCGCTGCTGGGCACAATGTCACCCGCCTCGCCGCGGTCAAAGACAGCTTGCAGGCTCCGCTCCGGCGCTACCGTCGCGGCGCCGCTTTGCCGCACGGCCGCCTCCTGCGTTGTTTCGGCCACGTTGCTGCTGCCCTGCCGGCGAAATACGGTGTTGCCTAACCAATGGGTGGCCCCGGTCGCCGCGGTCTCGACGCGCAGCACCACCCGCCGCTCCGCATGCTCAATTTCGGTCAGGCGGGCGATGGGCGCGGGCGGCCGGCTCTTCAGCGCAGCGCGCAGCAGCAATCCCTTCACAAGGCGGCGGCTCTCGGGATCCATACTCAGGCCGGATACGCGCCCGTTTCGCTCTACACCCAACAAGATAGAACCGCCGGCTGTATTGGCCAGCGCTGAAAGCCCCTCGGCCAGGGCGGACTCTATTCCCTGGGCGGAGATGTTGCCGATGAATATCTGCCGGCTGTTCTCGCCGCGCAGGAGCATCGTTTCCAACTCGTGCAGTTCGCTGGGGCGCGTCTCCGACAGCAGATCGGGGACCCAGAGGAAGAGCTGCAGCACCAATGGATTGCTGTAGGCGTCAATATCGCTGAAGATGCCATCCGTCACGCCCGCAGCCCCATCCTCGTTGAGGTCATCCAGCACTACCCCTTCCATGGAGATCAGCGGGTCGCCCGGCTCCGCCACGGCCAATGAGGTGCTGGTGACGTGTTTCTTGTTGCCCCTTACAAACTCCTGCCAGCCCGGCCCGGCGCCGATCTGCACCGGCAATGTCTCCCACGCGCCCGCCTCCCCTGCCCGGACATAGAGCCGGCCCACCTCATACTCGCTTGTCGCCGGGGCGTCTTCGGCCAGCAGGGCGCGGTCATAGGGAATCTCCACCCGCAGCGAACCACGCGCTTCTTGCCAGTTGATCACCGGCACGACGCCCAGATCAACCAGGTAGGAGTGCTCCTCCTCTACATATATTGCCGGCTGCGGCTCTTTTTTGCGGTCCATCCTCCCTCCTCCCAAAAGCAACCACTCCACCCAGGAGTTGCAGTCGCTTTTGGACGCGTCTCTACATTATAATCAAATACCGGCGCAACTGAAAGCATGTGAGCAATCAGGATTTAAGCCGGCCGCCGCGCCGCCCGCCGCCTATAGTGGCGCGCCGGCCCCGGCGACCGTTGCGCGAGGGACAGCACCGGGCGATAATCGTCCCAGGCTACGCAAAGGAGCAGCGAGGGACATGGCGGAGCAGTTCGGCAAATACGAGATTGAGGAAGTCGTCGGGCAGGGGGCGTTCGGCACCGTCTACCGGGCAGTAGATGAGTCGCTCGGCCGCGCCGTCGCCCTGAAGGTGCTACACCCCATCCTGATGACCGACGAGCTGTGGGTGAACCGTTTCCGGCGGGAAGGCACAGCCATGGCCCGGCTGCACCACCCGCACATCGCCGTCATCTACGAGATTGGCGAGCTGACCGGCCGGCTGTTCATCGCCATGCAATACGTCCCCGGCCCCAACCTGGGCCAGCGGCTGAAGGACGGCGGCCCTCTCGGCTGGGCGGAGGCGCTGCGCGTCACCCAGGCGCTGGCCGGCGCGCTGGACCACGCCCACCGGGCCGGCGTGCTGCATCGCGACCTGAAGCCGGAGAACATCATCCTGGGGCCGGACGGGCCGGTGCTGACCGACTTCGGCGTCGCCCGGCTGATCGGCGAGAGCCGCATGGGCAGCACGCTCAGCGGCGGGGTGGTGGGCACGCCGCACTACATCGCCCCGGAGGTGTGGCGCGGGCAGCCCACCACGGAGGCGGCCGACCTTTACGCCCTGGCCTGCATCGTCGCTGAGATGCTCACCGGCAAGCGGCTATACGACGGCCCATCCACCCCGGCGGTGATGCACGCCCACTTCCAGCCGCCGCCCCTGCCGGAGGAATGGCCGGCAGACGCGCCCCCGGGCCTGAGCGAGGCGCTGAACAAGGCGCTGAGCCAGGAGCCGGAGGAGCGCTATGCCGCCGCCGGTGAATTTGCGAGCGCGCTGGCGGCGCTGGATGCGCCCCGGAAGCCGGTCCTTCCCGTCGCGCCGGCTGTAGCGGCAGCGGATGCCGCGACAGCATCCGTAGCTTTGACGGTCTCTACAGGGGAAGAGGCGGTCAAATCGGCGAGCGAGACGCCGCACCCGACATTCCCGGCGTCACAGGCGGAGCCGCAACAGCCGCCGGGTCCTTCGCACCGATTGCTGATTTGGTTGGGGGTCATCGGCGCGGTAAT
>CAYVQP010000109.1:0-11330 GCA_964452775.1 uncultured Ardenticatenaceae bacterium
GGTGGGGCGGCGAGAAAGAGCCGGCAGGGATGCCGGCGCTCCAAATATGGGATTGTGCGCTATAATGGCGGGTGATTGTATGGGCGGCGGTCGCTGAGGGACTGCCGGCCGGCTTGAGATGACTCTGTACCACGGCCTGATCTCTTTCCACATGCAGGAGCCGGCCCCGGATTGGACCCGGGCGGCGGCGGCTTTGCCGTTGGGCACGGTGCTGAAATCGGTGAATGATATCGGGCTGCTGGTGGAGGCGCAGCGGGTCAATCCGGAGATCATCCCCCTTTACCGGCGCTGGGTGGACCAGGAGCCAATCCATCATCAGCTGTACGATGGGGCCCCGCCGGCGGTCAAGCGGGAGCGGGCGCGCAATTATTTCGAGCTGTTCATCAACAACCCCGGCCTGCGCGCGCTGAACCAGCTGCTGATTGGCCTGTGGCACGATGTGTACGCCGCCTCGCACAGCCCGGCCGAGATTCAGGACCGCATTGAGCAGGAGCAGGCTTTTTCGGAAGTGTGGCTGAGCGAGTACGCGCCGCGCTTTCCGGGGGCGACGCTGGCCCTTTCCAGCGCGGGGGTGGGCAACGACATCCCGCTGGAGGTGGCCGCGCTGGCGGACGAGAACGGCTATTATCTCGATTACCACGCCTATATCCTCACCGCGGCCGGATCGCCCGTGGCCGGGGAGTGGGAGAACTTCAGCGGTCGTTGGACGCGGATGGACGAGCGCTATCGAGCGGCGGGCCACGCGGTGAAATGGCTGTTTGGCGAGGGCGGGCCGATTGGGCGCAACGCGCAGGGTGGGGCGGCGGCCGGGGCCGGCTGGCGGCACAAGGATTGCTGCAACGGGGACCCGATTAAGTTTAACAACATCATCGCCTACTGGGCGGAGCGCACGCGCAATTGGAACCGGCAACACGGCCGGCGAGCGAGCGCGCTGAACCTGTATACGACCCGCCGGCCGGGGGCGACGAACGGCGAGACGAACTGGTTCCTGACCGCCCAGCCGGAGATGGACAGCCTGGCGGCGCTCTCCCAACGCTACGCGGAGACGACGGTGCAAGGGGAGGCGGAAGCGGCGGCGGGTGAAGCGAGCGGCAACGGCGAGTTGGCCGGCAGCGGGGAGACGACGGCCGGGGAAGGCGGACCGGCGGGCGGGGCGCCGGCGGGCGGGCAGGAGCTGGTTGTGGTCGCGCCGTCCGGAGCGGCCATTCGCAAGGCGGACGGCACGATTGTGGGCGCGTTGCCCGTGGACACGCGCTTCTTTGGCGTGCCGGTGACGATTGACGGGGAGTTGCGCTTTGCGCTGCGCGGCACGGTCAGCGCGGACCCGGCCATCGCCCGGCCGGTGGGCGGCCCGCCGTTGCCTCCGCCGCCGGTGCTGCCCTTGCCGGGCGTGGATGTCTCTTTCTGGCAAGGGACGATTGACTGGCGGCTGATGAAGGAGATGGGGGTGCGCATCGCCGGGGTGAAGGTGACGGAAGGGGTGCAGTTGGTGGACGCCCAGTGGCGCAATAATCATCAGTGGGCGCGCGCCTACGGCATCAAGGTGTTCCCCTACCATTTCTTCCACAACCAGCGCAACCCGGAGGAGCAGGCGGCGCATTTTCGCTCCCAATACGCGCAGGTGAGCTGGGATTACGCGCCGGCCGGGGATTTTGAGGAGCGCAGCGGCGGCCCGGCGAACGGCGGCGGGGGGCTGGGCGACAGTATTCACCGCTTCATGCTGGCGGCCGGGGCGGGCGTGGTCTATACCAACGCGGCCTGGTGGACGGAGTACGTGGGGCTGGTGGATTGGGCGGATGATTTCCGGCTGTGGGTGGCGAATTGGGATGCGCAGGAGCCGGCTTTGCCGCCGGGCTGGAGCGAGTGGTGGGGCTGGCAATATCGGGTGACGGATGACGCCCAGCGGTACGGGGTGCAGTCGGAGCACCTGGACCTGGATTACTTCTACGAGATTGAGGCGGTGACGGGCGCGCTGCTCAGCCATTGGCCGATTCCCAGCCGGGCGCTGTCTATCGGCGGCAATACCTGGGGCAACCCGGCCGGCCACGAGGCGGTGGACCTGGGGGCGGCGCGCGGGGACCCGGTGTACGCTGCGGCGCCGGGCACGGTGAAGCAGGTGGGCTATGAGAGCGGCGGCTACGGGCGCTATGTGGTGATTGAGCACGCGGGGGATATGGAGACGCTGTACGCGCACCTGACCAGCCAGCCGGTGCTGGTGGGTGCGGGGGATGCGGTGGCCGGCGGGCAGCAGTTGGGTACGGTGGGTATGACGGGCAATACGAGCGGCCCGCACCTGCACTTTGAGCTGCGGTTGGCGTCCGGCCGGGTGGACCCGTGGCCGGTGTTGCAGACGATTCCCTGATTGGCGCAAGTCCTCTGAAATCGAATAGGATGGGTCGTGGCGGGGCGCCGGGGGATTTGGCGCGTGATTTACATGTTGGCGGGAGTTGTGGGAAATTGGGCGGGTTTTTTTTGCCGGAGACGAACAGATAAACCCCGCAGGTCTGGCAAGGATCGCCGCTGCCGGCGGAGGTTGGGGATGAGACCTGCGGGGTTTTTGGCGTTGGATGCGAGAGAAACCCCGCAGGTCTGGCAAGGATAGCCGCTGCCGGCGAAGGTTGGGGATGAGACCTGCGGGGTTTTGGGGTGCGGAGCTAATAGGCGCGATACAGGTGTATCTTGGCCGAACTCCAGTCGTATAGCTCGTCCATCCGTGATTCGGCGAACCAGTCGCCATAAAACTCGCCGGGCAGGAGGCTGTCGGATACTTGCTGCAATTGGGCCAGGCTGTCGTAGGTCATGACCAGGTGCAGGCGGTAGACGGCGCCCGTCTCGTTGCCCAGCACCCGCGACGATATACCGTAGTTCTCCTTCAAATGGGCGCTGAGCTTCTTGGCGTGGGCGATGCCTTTCATGCGCAGGCCGGGTACCAGGTGGACCGAAAACACTTGATCGTACATTGCATCCTCTTTGCTTACGCGGGCCGCCGGGGATAGAAAGTGGGGGTTGGCAGCCGGACGCGATCATTCTAGCACATTGTTTCCGCCCCCGGCATTATGGTACAATTTTCGCGGCGAGAATTGGATGCGGCGATGTGCCCGGGCGCGGCGATTTTCCCGGGCGCAGCGATTTTCCCGGAAACTTAGTCGGCGCGGCTTTTGGAATAGCCAACAGCAGTTTCCGGGAAAAGGCTAAGAGCAGTTTCCGGGAAAAGGCCAGAATCGGTTTCTGGGAAGGTTGTCATTTTCCCGGAAACTTAGTCGGCGGTTCCGGGAAAAGGCCAGAATCAGTTTCCGGGAAAATTGTCATTTCCCCGTAGGCCAGGGTGATTTGGGAGACCTACGGGGTCTCTGGTGAATGAGGGGAAGTTGGTGATGGTGAACTGGGAATACTATCTTTGGGACGGCGACCGGCCGGCAAGCGAGGCCGACTTGAAGCGCGTGGAAGGGGAGCTGGGCGTGCGCCTGCCGGCCGACTACTGGGCGGTGGTCCGGCTGCAGCAGGGCAAGACGCCGGACCCTTACCGCTTTGACTTCATCGAGGACGGCCGGCCGGCGAGCGCTGCCATGGGGCCGCTGTTTCACTTCTTGGCCCCCGGCAAGGCCGGTCCCAATGAGAATTACGGCCTGCTGCAGAATCTGGCCCTGCGCCGCGAGCAGTTGCCGCCGGGGGTGATCCCGTTTAGCGAGGATGGCTCCGGCAACCAGCTTGCCTTTGACTATCGCGCGGATAAGGATGCGCCGCCGGTGGTGTTTGTAAACCATGACGCCCAGGTGGAGTCGGAGTGGATCAGCCGGCTGGCGGACAGCTTCAGCGACTTCCTGGCCGGGTTGTACGAGGACGAGGACGACCCGTTTGCGGATGACGACATCTTCTCGGACGAGGGCTATGACCCGGAGGACGACCGCTTCAGCGAAGAGGATCCGTTTGCGGATGAGGAGTATGATGATGAGGAGGAGTGAGCCGGCCGGGTGAGGACTGAACGCGAGGCTGAATTGGCGTTCGATATTTCTTACCGGAGGGTTAAGACCTGCCAGGTTTCAGAAAACCTGGCAGGTCTTTAGATGGATGCACCGGCTATCGGCCGTTGACCGGCTCAGCACGGCGGGGCGATTGGGGCTGTTGGGCGCGGCGGGGGTGCTGCTCGTTGTAGGCTATGTGCTGCTGTACCCGCTGGTGGGGCCGCCGGCCGGCCTGCTGGCAGTCTTGCCCGTATCCCTGGCCGGCTGGCTCTTTGGGCTGCGCGGGGGCGTGGCGATTACGGCGCTGGTCATCTTGCCGGCCTACAGCTTGCTGCTGCGGCTGGTGCAGGAGCCGGAGTGGTACGCGGCGGCGCAGGGGGTGCGCATCGGCGCGATCTTGGCCCTGTTGTTGCTGGCAGCGGCGGTGGGATTGGCGCGAGAGAGCAGCCGGAAGGCGCTGCGCCTGGCCCAGGAGCGGGCGCGGACCATGGCGGAAGAGTCTGAGAGCACTTTGCGCCTGCAAATGCTGGTGGAGCAGATTCCGGCGGTGCTCTGGTCAACCGACCGGCAACTAAACTATCGCTCGGTGGGCGGGGCGGCGCTGGCCCGTTTTCCGGTCGCGGCGGAGGATCTGATTGGCAGCTCGGTGATTGATGGGATTATGGACCCGGGCCAGCGGCAGAGGGCGCTGGAGGGGCATCAGGAGGCGTTGCGCGGCGGGCGGGCGAAGTATGAGTTTTCTTTTCGCGACAACTATTTTCTGGTCAGCGTAGAGCCGTTGCGCGACGCGGAGGGCCGGGTGAACGGGGTGCTGGGGTTGGCCCTGGATGTGACCGCGGAGAGGCGGGCGGAGCAGCGGCTGCGGCAGGCGCAAAAGCTGGAGAGCCTGGGAGTGATGGCGGGCGGGGTGGCGCACGATTTTAACAACCTGTTGGTGGCGATACTGGGGCACGGCTCGCTGGCCCTGGAGAAGTTGCCGGCTGATTCGGCCGCCGGCGAACATCTGCAGCGGGCCATGCAGGCGGCGGAACAGGCGCGGGAGTTGGCCGGCCAGATGCTGGCTTTTGCCGGCCGGGAACGGCGCGAGATGCGGCCGATTGACCTGAATGAGCTGGTGCGGACCAACAGCCAGCTCTTTGAAGGGGTATTGCCGGCCGGGATTGCGATTGAGACCAGGCTGGCCGCCGCCCTGCCGCCGGTGATGGCCGACGCCGGGCAATTGCAGCAAGTGGTGATGAACTTGTTGCTGAACGCGGCCGAAGCGTATCCGCAAGGGGTGGGCACGGTGACTCTGGGCACCCGATTGCGCCTGTTGCCGCAGGAGGAGCGCGCGCCGGCGGCCGGGGTGGCCCTATTTGAGTCGCAGCCCCTGCCGGCCGGGCGCTATGTGGAGCTGTGGGTGCAGGATGCGGGCATGGGGATGGACCCGAGGACGGCCGAGCGTATCTTTGAGCCGTTCTTTACCCGCAAGCAGACGGGGAATGGGTTGGGGCTGCCGGTGGTGCTGGGCATTGTGCAGCAGTTGGGCGGCGGGGTGTGGGTGTTTAGCCCGGTGGAAGGCGCCGGAAATGGGACGCGATTTGAGCTGCTGTTGCCGGCCGGGGAGGAATCGTCAACCGCGGTTGACGCTGCCGCCGGGGTTGATGCGTCAGAGAAGGGCGCGGCGGAGAGCGGCGCTGGGGAGATTGGCGCGCCGGCCGGGTTGGCGCTGATTGTGGATGATGACCCGATCGTGCGCCTGACGCTGGTGGATATGCTGGAGCTGGGCGGCATCCGCTCGCTGGCGGCGGGTGATGGGCCGGAGGCGCTGGCCCTGTATCAGCAGCATATGGGCGAGATCCGGCTGGTGTTGCTGGATTTGTCCATGCCGGGGATGAGCGGGGATGACGTGTTGCGCGCGCTGCGACAGATTGATCCGGCGGCGCGGGTGGCGATTACGTCCGGCTATGACCCGCAACGTTCGGCGGAGCGGCCGGGGGTGTTGGGGTATTTGCCGAAGCCGTATGACGCCGGGAGGTTGTTGGAGTTTGTGAGGGGGTTGATGTAGTTAAGATTGAGAATCCCGGAAACTCAGAAGTTTTAAGACCCCGCAGGTTGAAGAAAACCTGCGGGGTCAAGAGGTTAAGAATCCCGGAAACTCAGAAGTTTCCGGGATTCTGGGGGTGATTAAGACCCCGCAGGTTGAAGAAAACCTGCGGGGTCAAGAGGTTAAGAATCCCGGAAACTCAGAAGTTTCCGGGATTCTGGGGGTGATTAAGACCCCGCAGGTTGAAGAAAACCTGCGGGGTCAAGAGGGGGCGTCAGGGAAGTTCGTTGACCCGGTCGGTGGGCGGCGGGGCGACGGGGCTGTAGGTGCCCAGGTAGTTGGTGATGGCGGTCAGGTCCACGCCGCCGTCCAGTCTGGGGGTGGCGACCGCGGCGAAGGTGACGAAGTTGTCGCCGCCGGTGGCCAGGAAGCTGTTCACGGTGACCATGTAGCCTTCGTCCATGTCCAGCGGCACGCCGTTCAGCATCACGTTGGTGACGGAGATAAAGACGCAGTTGCCGGCGTCAATGGTCTTGGCCAGGTCGTAGGTGAAGCCGTCGGAGACGCCGAGGTGCAGGAAGGCACGGCTGGAGCCGGTCGGCTGGCACTGCTCCTCCAGCACGGAGACAATTTCCGCGCCGGTCATCTCCATGGTGACCAGGGTGTTGCCGAAGGGCTGGAAGGTGAAGGCCTCGCCAAAGGTGACCACGCCGTCTCCTTCGGGCGGCACCTGCGATTGCAGGTAGGTGAGGTTGGAGCGCACGCCGCCGGGGTTCATGAAGGCGATTTCGGCGCCGTTGGATGAGGTGGCCCAGAGCTGCGCGTCGGCGACCAGGTTGCCGGCCGCCGACTCCACGCCGCGGTCTTCTACGCCGGGGACGGGGAAGCCGCCGCGGTTGATGTCCTCGGTGATGGTACCCACGGGCGTGTTGCCGGCGGCGTCATACAGCGGCTGCCACTTGGCGATGATGGCCGTTTGGGCGGCATCCGGGGTCAGGGCGGCCTGCTCTACGATATGATTCTGGGCGCTGCTCAGCTCGCGGACCACATCACCCGTGCTGGAGTCCAGCATCAGGCTCACTTCGGAAACGACCCGGCCATAGGAATAGGCGCTGGTGACGATGCGCGGGTTGCCGTCCGGGTCGTCCAGCACGCAGTTGTAGGGCAGGTGGGTGTGGCCGGTGATGATGGCGTCAATGGCCGGGTCAAGCCCCTCGTTGATGTCCACAATTGGGCCGCTGATGCCGACGCACGCGCTGACATCGCCGGGAGGCGGGGTTTGCGAGCCGCCTTCGTGCAGCAGCACGACGATGGCCTGCACGCCGCGCGATTGCAAGAAGGGTACCAGCGCGTTGGCGGTTTCGACCTCGTCCTGGAAGTCCCAGCCCTCAATGCCGGCGGCGGCGACGAGGGTGTCGGTCGCTTCCAGGGTCATGCCGATGAAGGCCACATTTACGCGATTGATTTTATAGATTGCGTAACCGGGCAGGGCGGTCTTGCCGGTTACCTCGTTCACCACATTGGCGGCCAACCACCTGAATTTGGCCCCGCGGTACGGATCCGCGGGGAAATAGCAGCCGTCCACGGGGTGGCATCCGCCATTTTGCATGCGCAGCAGCTCGGTCACCCCTTCATCGAATTCATGGTTGCCCACGCTGGCCACGTTCATGCCCATCGCGTTCAGCGACTCGACGGAAGGCTCATCGTGGAAGAGGCCGGAGAAAGCGGGCGAGCCGCCGATGAGGTCGCCGGCGGCCACGGTCAGGGTGCGCGGGTGGCCGTGGCGCAATTGCTTCAGCTTGGCGGCCAGGTATTCGGCGCCGCCGGCGGGAATGCCGTAGATGGGGCCGGGGCTGCTGGACTGGAGATGGCCGTGGTAATCGTTGATGGCCAGCAGTTGCAGTTCAAATACGGCCTCGGGCGCGGCCGTCTGGGCGCTGCTGGTGGATGCGCCAATCAGGGCGACGGTGAGTAGAAGGGCCATTAAAAGCGCGACCTTTGCTGCAGTTCGATGCATGATGGGACTCTCCTTGCTATTCGATTGGGTTAAATGGGCTAACTGTGCGGATGGTGTTCCCGGTTGTTCCTGGCCGCGCCGTGACGGGCGACGCCGCCATTGACCCCGGAGAACCCAGCCGGCACAAGGATAGTGGATGTGGGGCCGGCCGGCAAGTATTAGTTTCCCGCCCGGCGACTGCAACAACCAACCCGCGTAGCCCCAACATCCCTGTCGGGTAAGCATTGTCGAATGTGACGCACGCCTCTTGCCGCCATACCCCGAAGACGCGCACGATTCGGTTCGACATTTATTCTGATGTGGTACGATTCATTCTATGACAGATGAAAGCAACGCCGCAGTGAGAGAGCTGATTGATGCATTGGGTGATGAGCAATGCGTCAAAGATTCGTACGTGCTGTTGGAGATGATGCGCCGGATCAGCGGGCACGAGCCGGCGATCTGGAACGCGGGCACTATCGGCTTTGACAGCTACCATTACAAGTACAAGAGCGGCCGCGAGGGGGACGGCCACGTGCTTGGCTTCTACCCGAGAAAGGGGAAGATTACGATTTACGTGATGGACGGCACAGCGCGCTACGCCGATTTGTTGGCCGGGTTGGGCAAGCATAGCACGACCGGCTATTGCCTCTATATCAAGCGGCTGAGTGATGTGGAGTTGCCCGTCCTTGAGCAGATTGTGCAGCAGTCTTACGAGCATATCAAGTCGCTGGAAGGGCGCATTGACCGGATTTTGTGGCAGTCAGACATGTAGCGGCTGACCATGGCCCGGCTTATTGATGTGGTGATGTAATTCTTCTTGAGAGGTACGGATGCAAGCAGGTTCGGCAACTGGCAGCAAGGCGCGTACTCTGGACGGGTGTCTGGATGGGCTGGCCGGCTGTCTGACGTCTGCGGGGCTTATGGCCCTGTTTCTGGCGCTTGGGTTGGGGCTGATGTACTGGGGCTGGAATGTGTTGGGTAATGCGCGGGAAAGTGTGGGGTGGCCGACCGCGCCGGGGGTGGTGATTAGCGCGGAGCTGGACCACAGCGAAAATACGGAAGGGGGCGACTCGTGGTCGCCGGAGATCAGTTACCGTTATCTGGCGGCCAATCAGGAGCGCACCAGCTATGCGATCAAGTTTGGCGAGAACAGCTACAGCGACCGGGATGACGCGGAGGAGATTTTGGCCCGGTATCCGGTGGGCCAGCCGGTGTTGGTGTATTATGACCCGGCGGACCCGGAGCGGTCGGTGCTTGAGCCGGGGGTTACCGCCGGGAGTTATATTATTCTGGGGACGGGCGGGTTGTTTGTGGTGATTACCGTTCTTGTTGGCATTGTCGGGATGATTAATGTCCTCTTTCGTCGCGGTGGGTAGATTGGAGTGGGCGAGGCCGCGGCCAGACCTGCGGGGTTTCTTTATTTGGAACGTTCGCTAAAGGTGGACAAAACCCCGCAGGTCTTTGCGGAGCGAGCGAGCGCTGCGGGGTCTTGGTATCGAATTGGAAATTCGATTTACAGGAGGAAGGCATAGGCCCGGTAGTTGTCGCTCAGCCCTGTGTGGTGAACGGGCAAAGGTGCGATAGAGCGAGGATTGTATGCGGCAAACTCCCCTGAAGCGCGCCACCGGCAACAGCCTCAGCGGCTGCCTGGAGCTGATTATTGACCAGCTGGATACGATTGGCTTCCTGGGTGTGTTCTTGCTGGCCGGCGTGGGGCTGAGCTGCTGGGGGTTGGTGGTGCTGGTAAATGCGCGGGCCAGCGCGAATTGGACGGCGGTTTCGGGGGTGATCGTCAGCTCAGGGCTGGAGCATGATGTGGACGCGGAGATGGGCGAGTCGTGGGAGCCGAAGGTGACCTATGAGT
The DNA here is from genome assembly GCA_964452775.1 of uncultured Ardenticatenaceae bacterium. Taxonomy (GTDB): domain Bacteria; phylum Chloroflexota; class Anaerolineae; order Promineifilales; family Promineifilaceae; genus JACKCB01. The sequence continues at coordinate 9,852 of CAYVQP010000109.1, forward strand.
ACCCGGCGGGCGGCCGGCAGCAGGTGGGGACGACGCTTAAGTTTGGCGATAACAGCTACGATGACCAGCAGGAGGCGCAGGAGATCCTGGACCGCTATCCGGTAGGGCAGGGGGTGCAGGTCTATTATGATCCGGACGCGCCGGGGCGGTCGGTGTTGGAGCCGGGGGCGAGTGCGCGCAGCTATTTTGTGCTGGTTACGGGGCTGGGTTTCATCCTGTTGGTGTTGGTGCTGGGGCCGGTGATGTTTTACTTTGAGCTGCGGAAGTGGAGGCAGAAGGGTAAGTGATGAGGCGGGCCGGGGTGATGAAAGATTGGACCAATCTGCCAGATTGGTACAATCTGGACGCGGGCAACGCACGATGGTGCAGGGCAGCAAGGAATGGCAACTAAAGAGGGGTAAGCGCATGCGCCACCAACGTGAGGAAGTTATCGAGCGCACTATCCGGGAGTTTGAGCTGCTGGATGAGCTGATTGCGGGGCTGACGGATGAGCAGTGGGGGCGGTTGCTGCGCCGGCCGGAGACGAAGGATCCCTGGACGGTGAAGGACGCGCTGGCGCACATCACGCATTGGAAGGCGGATGTGGCCCGGGCGAGCCGGAGACAGCGCCGGCCGGCGGAGGAGCGCGGGCTGTCGGAAAGCGATGGCAACCAGCTGGTGTACCTGCACTGGCGCGACCGCTCGCCGGCGGAGGTGCTGGCCTGGCATCGGGCGGTGCAGGAGGATGTGCTGGTCGCCCTGCGGGAAGCGCCGGAGGAGTGGTTTAGCGGCAAGGAGCGCAAGCCGGCATGGCCCTATGACCTGGACGGACATTCGAGCTATCACCGGGTGAGGGATATTGGGGAGGTGTTGCGGGGTTAGGCCCCGGTACGGGCCGGGGGCAGTCGAGGCAGATGCGGCTCATTCGTAGTGCGTCCACATGCGAATGACTTTTACGATACGCTCTTCCTCAAGAACCTGGTAGACAAGCCGGTGTTGGATGTTGATCCGCCGGGAGTATGCGCCGCGCAGGTCGCCCACCAGTTTCTCAAAGGGCGGCGGCGTTTGAAAGGGGTCTTCCCGCAAGAGGGCCAACAGCGCCTCAGCCTGAGGTTGCAGCCGGGCGGCGCTCAGCTTCCCGGCATCCTTACGAGCCTGCCGGGCAAAAGTCAGGCGCCATGTCACCACTCGACCTCATCGAAGCACTCTTCCACCGGCGTGTTGAGGCCCTCGATGATTGATTCGCGCATGCCGGGAATGGAGAGCAGGTAGATGGTCTCTTCAATGGCCCGCCAGTCATCTTCGGACAGCAGGACGGCGTTGGCGCGCTTGCCGGTGATGAGGATCGGCTCATGCAGGTCGGCTACCTGGTCAAGCAGCTTATAGAGTTTCGCCCGGGCTTCCGTGGCGGTAATGGTGGGCATAATGCACCTCGCCTGTTTGATGTTGCCGGAATGGTACGTTATTGCGTACGTATTGTCAAGAGGCGGTTGGTGGGGG
>CAYVQP010000110.1:0-11151 GCA_964452775.1 uncultured Ardenticatenaceae bacterium
GGCGTCTGGAAGTCGCCGGGAGCGAAGAGGCGGGCGTCAATTTGAGCGGTGGTGGTCATGCTGCCGTCCGGGTTAGTGACCGTCTGAGGCGGGAGCTGTCCGGCGATAACGAAGTCGCCCCACTGTTCGCCCAATTGCGGCACGATCACCTGCGTGCCTGCCGGATGATCAACCGTCAGGGTGAGCGGCAGGGGGTCGCCGACGGTCCTGTCGCCGGGGGCGACGGTCAATTCGGCGCTGATCGCCTCCTGTGCGCCGGCGGGCGCGGAGAGTCCGAACAGCGCCAGCAGGAGCAGTATGGGAGCAATGAAGATGAGCTTTTTCATGGCAATCCTCTAGCGTCTTAGCCGGCGAGCGCGCTCTTGAAAGAACGTGGTCAACGGCGCGGCGTAATCCTGGTCGGTGCCGATAGAGATGCGGTCAACGCGAGCCTGGTTGAAGGCCTGGCGATTGGCGGAGAGCTGCCGAGCGGCCTGGCCGGCAAATGCATCGCGCCAGGCGCGGCTGCCGGTATCTACCCAAAACAGCTCGCCCGTCTCCGGGTCTTCCAGGGTGATCAGGCCGGCGTTCTCCATCTTTCTTTCCAAGGGGTCATGCAGCTCGACGGCGATGAGGTCGTGCCGGCGGTTGGTCACGGCCAGCGCGCGCCGGTACTCTTCAGTATCCGCCAGAAAGTCGGAGACGAGGAATACGATGCTGCGCCGCTTGAGGATACGATTCGTTTCGTCCAGCGCCCGGCGAATGTCCGTCCCCTTGCCTTGCGGCTCGAAGGCCAGCAACTCGCGCACGATGCGCAGGACGTGTGTGCGCCCCTTGCGCGGCGGGATGAATAGCTCAACCTGATCGGTGAACATCATCAGGCCCACGCGATCGTTGTTGGTCGTGGCGGCAAAGGCCAGCACGGCGGTCAGTTCGGCGGCCAGTTCGCGCTTGAAGCGGAGGACGGAGCCAAAGTCGCCGGATGCGCTGGCGTCAACCAGCAGCATGACGGTCAATTCGCGCTCCTCGACGTAGCGCTTGATATGGGGTTCGCCCGTACGGGCGGTGACGTTCCAGTCAATGCTGCGAATCTCGTCCCCCGGCTGATATGGGCGCACCTCGTCAAAAGCCATGCCGCGCCCCTTGAAGATGGAGTGGTACTCGCCGGCAAAACTGTCGTCAACCAGCCGGCGGGTGCGAATCTCAATGCGGCGGATCTGTTTCATTAGTTCTGCGGAAATCATGGTTGCGTTCCTCTGCTAGCTTTATTGAAGACGAGACCTGCCAGGTTTCAGAAAACCTGGCAGGTCTAGAGGAGTAGAACTACGGAACGTTCGTGTGTTCCAGGATCCGCTGGACAATGTGGTCGCTGGTGATGTTTTCAGCCTCGGCTTCGTAGGTAGTGATGACGCGGTGGCGGAGGACATCCGGCGCAATCTGCTTGATGTCCTCGGGCATGACGAAGCCGCGCCCGCTGAGGAAGGCGTGCGCCTTGGCCGCCTGGATCATGTAGATGCCGGCGCGCGGGGAAGCCCCGAAGGCAATGAGCTTGTTCAGGTCGCTCAGGCCGTTGTTGCCGGGCCGGCGAGTGGTGAGCACGAGGTCAAGCACGTACTCCTTGATGCGGTCGTCCACGTAAACCTGGCGCACGAACTCGCGGGCGTGCAGCAGGTCGCCGGGGGTGACTACCGGCCGGACCGCGGGCAACGGGCCGTTGGCCATGCGGTCAATTATCAGACGCTCTTCGGCGCGGGTGGGATATGACACCTGCACCTTGAGCATGAAGCGGTCAACCTGGGCCTCGGGCAGCGGGTAGGTGCCTTCCTGTTCAATCGGGTTTTGCGTGGCGAGCACCAGGAAGAGCGGGTCCATGGGATAGGTGGTGTCGCCAATGGTGATCTGGCGTTCCTGCATCGCTTCCAGCAGCGCGCTCTGCACCTTGGCCGGGGCGCGGTTGATTTCGTCAGCCAGGATGAGGTTGGCGAAAAGCGGGCCTTGATGCACGCTAAACTCGCTGGTGCGCGGGTTGTAAATCTGGGTGCCGATCAGGTCAGCCGGCAGAAGGTCGGGGGTGAACTGGATGCGCGAAAAGTCGGCGCTGATTGCCTCGGCGGTGGTCTTGACCAGGAGGGTCTTTGCCAGGCCGGGAACACCTTCCAGCAAGATATGGCCGTCGGCCAGGAGGGCCACCAATACGCGGTGAACCAATCGCTGTTGGCCGACCATCACCTTGTTTATTTCGGCGACCAGCGGCTGTAGGAAGGCAGCCTCCTGTCGCACCTGATCATTCATAGTTCGAACTGCGGTCATGTCCATTTGTTTTACTCCTCTACTTATGTACGTGACGGGGACGCGGCAAATGCCTGCTGGCAGCCAACGTCAGGTGACAGGATAGCGGAATCCGGTCCGGCTGCCTTTAAGGGAAGGTCGCAGCAACCTTATGGCCAGCTTAAGGGTTGCCGGCAACGCGCTGATTGCTATGATAAGGAGCGCAAATCACGCGGCGCTGCACGGCTCGTTGCGCGCATTACGCCTGAGCGATAACGATCGAGCGATGGAAGAGAACGTGTTGGCAACTGAACGGGTGGGCGAATCGGCGGTGGTGGTACGGGCCAGTCCCTTCGCCTTCCTCAAGCGGCTGGTGATTGTGGAGTTGCTATTTGCCTTCGTCCCGCTGGCGCTGATCGGTCTGGCGCAGATTCGAGCCGGCTATGAGTCGCTGGAGATATCGTTGTCGTTCTCCTATGACCTGCTGTTAATCTTGCTCCTCACGACCCTGCAGGTGCTAATCCTGGTGGGGCTGTTTGTCGCCTGGTACGCGCAGGCTTATCAGATTGACGCCGAAAGAGTGATCCAGCGACGCGGCGGGCTGGGCATGGACCGGCAACTGGCCGAAACGGCGGACATCGTGCGCGTGGAGCAGCGACAGGGCGCGCTGGGTCGCCGCTTCGGTTACGCCACGCTGGCTCTGCACGTGACCGATGAGGTAAGCCCGGCCTTGATGCGTGATGTGCCTGATCCGCAGCGATTGCGCCGGCTGCTGGAAGCAGCGGCCGCGTTGAAGGAATCGCCGGCGAACCAGGGAGCATTTCCGGCACTGCCGGCCGCCGATGCCGGACAGCTAATTGCCCAGGGGGAGGGTCAGTTCGTGGAATTCAAAGCCAGCCTGCAGTGGGATTACCGGCAGCAGCGGGTGAACAAGGAGTTGTATGAGCCGGTGATGAAGAACCTGGCGGCGTTCATGAACAGCATCGGCGGCTACGTATTGATCGGGGTGAGCGACGAGGGTGAATTGTTGGGACTGGAGCCGGACCTGCAGGCGATGCAAAAGGGGAACCTCGACGGCTTTGAGAACAAGTTTAATGTGGCCTTCAATACCATGATTGGGGCGGAGTTTCGCCGCTTTGTGCAGGCGACGTTTCCCGAGGTAGGTGGAGTGACCATTTGCCTGCTGGCGACGCAGCCGGCCGATGAGCCGGTATATCTGCGCAACAAAGGGGAGGAGAGCTTCTACATTCGGGCCGGAAACGGCAGCCAACCGTTACCGCTGAGCAAGGCGGCGCGCTATATTCAGTCGCGGTTCTAAGGGGAAGGGCCGGGCGCACTGGCAGAGCAGGTCGCGAGTGGGCCAGTTCGCTTTCGCGGACCTGGAGCAAGTCTAGCCTGTCTCTACCCAGTTCTCCAGTGTCAGGCCGGGAACCCGCGAGAATACTCGAGTGTTGTTTGTGACCAGGGTAACCTTTAGGCTGAGCGCGTGGGCAGCGATCAACACCTCATTCTGCCAACCCTTCCCTCCGTACCGGGGCCGGTTGCACCCCTTCCTCCATGAAGTCATCTGAAAGCATGGTCAGACTTTCCTCCAGCGCCTTCCATGGCTGCCTGTATGGAATCAGGATTACCATATCGCCAGTTCGCCGGATAACCACTTCACTACCTTCAAACTGGTACTTTTGTGGCAGCCTGACCGCCTGGCTGCCGCCATTCCTGAATAGTTTCGCTGTGTCCATTTGCATGCCTCCCGTGATATATACCGACAGTATGTATCAGCCCGGATGTTTAGACAGGCACTATCGCCGGCCAACTTGCAGTTAATGGCGCAACAGCGAAAATAGGATCATGAAAAGCGTCACCCTTGCCGTCCTGATCATCGCTGTTGCCTTCTTTGCACTGACCGGCTGCCGGCAAACGGCCAGTAGTCCTCTGCCGGCGATCGCTCCAACCTTCACCACATCGCCGCCAAGCGCAACTCCATCGCCCGCCGGCACAACCGCTTCATCCCTGACTACCGCCATTACGATACCCTCTCCGGCGCCGGCCACCATCGCCCCAACGGATTCCTCGCCGGCCACACCCGCTTTGCCCGCTCCAATAACAATCAGCGCCGCGCCCGGCGCGCCGCCGGCCCTGCGCACGTCGCTACGGCAGTTGGCCTCCGAGAGCCCCGACCAATTCACCTGGGTAGAGCAGGGCGCGGACGTCACCCTGGTCCCAGAGAACGGGGAGAGCGTTGCCACCTGGATATACGCGCTGGTGGCTCCTTTCAACACGATTACGGACGGGGTCGGCGCAGGCGAGGTGCTGCTGGCCTGGCAGGAGGGCCGGCTCACGCTGACCCCGGAAATTGATGCTCTGTTGCGCGCTACCTGGGGAGAGCCGGCGACCGCGTCGCGGAGGTTGCCGGCCGGCGAGGTCGCGGATGCCTTGTGGAGCCAGGAAGTGGATGGGCTGTCGCTGGGCCTATTGCCGTTTGAAGAGCTGGAGCCGAGGCTGAAGGTGCTGGCGGTTGACGAGCTATCGCCGGTTCGGGCGGACTTTGCGGAAGGCATAGAGCGCTATCCGCTGGCCTTTGATTTTGGCCTGGTGGGAGCGCCGGAGCAGGTCGAGACCGTGAAAGCTGCCTGGGAGGCGCCGGCGACCAATCGCGACGAAAGCCTGATGACCCGGGTGGCGATGACCGGCCCGGCCGGCATGAGGCGGGCAGTCGCCGACCGGATGGAGCGCTACGGCATCAACTATCCCGGCGAAGAGACCGGCCCCGTTCTGCAGGCGGTGGACATCGCCCATATGAGCAACGAAAACGCCTTTGCCGCCGATTGCCCGCTGCCCGACCCGACTGACAGCAACGTTGTCTGCAACCGCGACGAATACATTGGGCTGATGGAGTGGATGGGCATTGACGTGAATGAGATGACCGGCAACCACCTGTACGACTGGGGGCCGGAGGCGCTCCTGCACACGTTTGATTTGTACGAGGAGCGCGGCATCGGCACCTTTGGCGGCGGGCGGGACCTCGAACAGGCTGCAGAGCCGTTGCTTATCGAACACAATGGGAATCGCATTGCGTTTGTCGGCTGCAACTCGGTGGGGCCGCCTCCCGGCTATGCCGCAGAGGGCCGGCCGGGCGCGCTGCCTTGCGGCGACTACTCCGAGATTCGAGCGCAAGTCGCTGAGTTGGCGGAGCAGGGTTTTCTGGTGATCGCCACCATACAGTATCTGGAGGACTATCAGTATACGGTGTTGGAGGAACAGCAGGAGGCGTTTGACTGGCTGGCCGAGGCCGGAGCGGCGGTGGTCAGCGGCAGCCACGCGCATTTTCCTCAGGGTTTTGGATTTCCGGCCGGGTCGTTCGTGCACTACGGGTTGGGCAATTTGCTGGCCGACCAGATGTGGTCGCTGGGCAGCCGGCAGATGTTCATTGACACCCATCTCTTTTACGACGGGCGGTTACTGAACACCGAACTCTGGACCGGCATCAATGAGGATTATGCGCGCGTGCGCGAGATGACGCCGGAGGAGCGGGCGACGCTGCTGGAGGCGATCTTTGCGAACAGCCCCTGGTGAGCGCCGATTGCCGATTCTCAGATTGCCTATAACATTATGAAGCACTGATTGCCCATTTCAGCAAGCAAATAGCCCACAGGAGGAAAGGATGTTCATGAAGCGCGCCGCACTGCTGTTCATCTTACTGCTGTTTTCCGTAACGATATTGGCCGCATGTCAGTCAACGGATAGTGCGCAAGAAGTTGATGCGGACGCTACCGCTGCGACCGGCGAAGAAGCGGAGAATGTGGACGAGGCAGGGGAGGAGGCCGCCGAAGCCGGGGCAGATGAAGCGGCGGGTGAGCCGTTAGTCGTATTGATTGACAATGATGAGGGACCCATCACGCCGGCTAACTTCAACACATTCATCGGCTATTGGATGGTCGGCTGGGTATACGACAGCCTGTTTGCGCGTGGGCCGGACCTTGGCCCTGTGCCGGCGCTGGCCACAGAGGCTACCCCGTCAGAGGATGGCCTTACCTGGAAGGTCAAGTTGCGCGATGACGTTTCCTGGCACGACGGTGAGCCGTTTACGGCTGACGATGTCGTCTTCTCCTACAATTGGCTGAAGGAGGCCGGCCGTGCACCCAATCTGGCGGCGGTAGAAAGCATCGTCGCCGAAGATGATTACACGGTAACCATTACCCTCTCCGAGCCGGCCCCGTTCTTCTTGAACGAGGGATTGGCGGGCTACTACATTATGCCGGAGCACATCTGGGCCGACCAGGAGCCGGTGAGTGGGGAGCTGAGCCAATTCCAGGGACAGGTCGGCACGGGCGCTTATGTCCTGGAGGAAATCGTGCCCGGCGAGTCTTACACCTTCCGCGCCAACCCGGATTATTTCCGCGGACCACCGGCAGTTGATACGGTGATTGCCAAGGTCGTGAAGGATCGCACGCAGCAGTTCAACCAGTTACGGGCCGGGGAGGCGGCCGCGGTGCTTTCCTCCATTCCGCCGGCGCAGGTGGGCCAGCTGACCGACGACCCCAACATTGCCATCGCGGAAGGAGCGGACTTCTTCAACTACGTCTACTACATGAACGGGTCGCGCCCGCCGTTTGACCAGCCGGTTGTGCGGCAGGCAATTGCCAGGGCGATTGACACGCAGGCTTTGGTTGAGACGGTCATGGTTAATCGGGGCGTGGAGCTGCCCTTGAGTTGGTATCACCCGGAGATCCCCTGGGCGACCAACATCCCGCATGAGTTCGACTCCTCAGGAGCGGTGGCCTTGCTGGAGGAAGCCGGCATGACCGACAGCGACGGCGACGGCATTCGCGAGTTCGAGGGCGAGCCAATGAGCTATGAGATCCTGTGTGACACCAACAATCAGGTGGAGATCCGGAGTACGGAACTGATAGCCGGCTGGCTGGGTGACATCGGCATCGAGGCGGTGCAGAACTGCCTGGACATTGACACCTCGGTGACCATGATTTGGCCTAACTTCGTGGCGGTGCCGAACCCGGACTATGATATGGCCATCTGGGGCTGGTCGAGCGGCACGCAGTTCCAGCAAGGATTTCTGCGCGGCCTGCTGGACGGCGACTTCGGCGGCGTGGGCTGGGGCAACTTGACGGGCACGGCCGACCCGGTACTGGACGAGCTGACGGCGGAATATGTCGCCCAATCGGACCCGGCCCGCACGGAGGAACTGAGCGTGCTCATCCAGGAGCGGCTGGCGGAGAACCTGCCCTGGGTGCCGCTGATGTCCCCGGCCGGCCATTTTGGCTACCGGCCCGAGGCGTATGACGACTGGGAGTACGTGACCGGCACGGGCATCATGACCTTCTGGTCGTTCCTGCCGCCGGAAGCGCGGCCGTAGCGTCAAGGTAGTAGACCTGGCAGGTCTTTAGAGACCTGCCAGGTCTCCTGCTGCACCCTCATGATCGCCGAACCCCTTACAGAACTGCTGGACCTGGAGTTCCTTGGCCGGGTCATTGGCCGGGAGGTGCGCGAAGGCACGGCCATCCCGCTGAAGCAGGATGGCGCGCCGACGGTTGTGTTGCGGGTGGCTTTGACCACGGTCAACGACGAACGCTTGAGCCTCATCGTTAAGCAGGTGGACAAGGATTGGCCGGGGGACCCCCAGGGTCATTTGCGAGAAGTCCACTTTTACCGGCACATCGCCCCGCGACTGTCTGTGGATGTGCCGCGAGTGCACTTTGCCGGGCCGGAGCCGGGCAGCGAGCGACAGCTGATTGTGCTGGCCGACTACGGCGGCACCCATCGCTTTCTGCCGGCGAATCATGCCTGGAATATGGAGGAACTTGCTCCGGCGCTGCGGGCGCATGCGCGGCTGCACGCCGGCTCAAGTCAGTTCGAGTTGACGGCCGCCGAGAGCTCCCTCTTGATTCCGCGATTGGAAGATCGCGTGCATGAGACGGCGGACTGCTTGCCTGAGATGGTTATCCAGCTGCGCGATCTCGGCCTGGTCCCTGAATTACCCGCCTTCGAGCGAGCGTTGGCCCGCTTTCTGGATGGCATGCCGGCTTATGAGGAGCTGCCGGCTTCGTTGCTCCACCTGGATTGCACGCCGGGCAACGTCGGCCTGCCGCTGGATCCGGCGGGCAGGGCGATCATTGTTGATTGGGAAATGGCGAGCCGCGGGCTGCCGGAAGTAGACCTGGCCTACTTGTTCTTCCAGCCATACGGCAACGCGCGCCACCTGCAGCCTGAGACGGTGATCGCCCGCTATTGGAGCTACTATGACGAGATGGGATGGGCAGAGCCGCCGGCAGAGGAGCAGCGCGAGCGATTTCGATACGCGCAGAAACTCTGGGCGTTGTGGCTGATCCCGGCAGCGAGGCGCGTCTCCCTGGAGCCATTCGCGCCGGGGAGCGCGCCGGCCAGACACTGGGAAGGATTGTTCCCCTTGCTGGGCCGGCGGTTGGCGGATTTCGTGTAGGACTCGAAACCGGCGCGCCGTTCGACCCCTTAGACTGGCCCACAGATGCCCGCAGCGGAAATCCGGCAAAGTAACTGGCAACGGCGCATGGCCGCCTATGCGCTGACGCTGTTCCTGGCGATCACCCTCAACTTTCTGTTGCCGCACGCGATGCCGGGCGACCCGCTGGCGCTCATTGCCGGCAACGCGGTGCAGCAGATGGGGGAGGAGAAGATCAGCGAGCTGCGCGAGGAGCTGGGCCTGGACGAGCCGCTGTGGAAACAATATCTGGTCTACCTGGGCCGGCTGGCGCGGGGAGACCTGGGCCAATCCTATCGCTTTAGCGGCGGGCGGACCGTGGCGCAGGTGCTGGCGGAGCGCTTTGTGTGGACGCTGGGTCTGGTCACCGCCGGGCTGCTGCTGGCGACCGTAATTGGTTCATTTTTAGGGGCGTGGGCGGCGTGGCGGCACGGATCCGCGCAGGACCTGGGAATGCTTACCGCCCTTTACACCTTGCGGGCCATCCCCTCCTTCTGGCTGGCGATGATTTTGATCCCCATCTTAGCGGTCAACTGGCGGATCTTGCCCGTGGGCGACTCCTATTCGTTTCCGCGGCCGGAAGATGGGCTTGAGCGCGTGCTGGATGTGGTGCATCACGCCATTCTGCCCGTGACCGTCCTCGCCCTGGCCTATATTCCCACGGCCTTCGCGGTCATGCGCGCCTCCATGCTCAGCGAAGTCGGCTCAGACTACATCCGTTCGGCTCGAGCGCGGGGGCTCTCCGAGCGCCAAACGCTTTATGGGCACGCCATGCGCAACGCGATGTTGCCCGTAATAACCATCTTCGCCCTGGATTTCGGACAACTGCTGGGGGGCGTGCTGCTCATTGAGACCGTATTCAACTACCGCGGTTTGGGCAGCATGATGTTCGAAGCGGTGAAGGGGCGCGACTACCCCTTATTGCAGGGCGGCTTCCTTATCTTCACCGTGGGTGTGTTGACGGTCAACTTGCTGGCTGATTTGCTGTATGCGCGGCTAGACCCGCGGGTGCGCCAATGAGCGACGCGTCCTTTGTCCGGACGCGTAGACCGGGCGGCAGCTCCCGCGCCCCACGCCTGGGCCGGCGGGCATACCGCTTCACCGGCATGCTCGGCTGTTTCATCCTGGCCTGGCTGATCCTGCTGGCGACATTCCCGGCAACCATCGCGCCCTATGACCCCAGCGAGCCGATCACAGAACCCTTCGCCCGGCCCAGTTCCGAGCACCTGTTGGGGGCGAACGACATCGGCCAGGACCTGTTCAGCGAGCTGGTCTGGGGGACCCGCGCGTCGCTGCTGACCGGCCTGGTAGTAGCCTTCCTTGCGGTGACAATCGGAACGTTGGTGGGCCTGTACACGGGCTACTACCACAACTGGCTCAGCCTGATCTTGCAACGGCTGATTGACCTGACCCTGGCGCTGCCCTTCCTGCCGCTGGTGATCTTGCTAGGCGCCTATCTGGGGTCTAGCCAGCGCAACGTGATCATTATCCTCACGCTCGTATCCTGGGCTGCGCCGGCTCGACTGGTGCGCTCGCGGGTAGTCGTATTGAACGACGCCCCGTTTGTGGAGGCGGCGCAGGCGTTGGGAAGCAGCCAATGGCGCATCCTGATCCGGCACATCTGGCCGGGTGCGCGGGCGATTGCCCTGGTGCAGTTCGTGCTGGTCACCGGCAGCAGCATCCTGGCCGAAGCCAGTCTCAGCTTTCTGGGATTGGGGGACCCGGCGACGATAAGCTGGGGCAGTATGCTCTTCTTTGCGCAGGCCAGTGGCGTCTTTCTGAGCGACGCCTGGCTGTGGTGGGTGCTGCCGGCGGGAATCATGATCACCCTGGCGGTGCTGAGTCTGGTGTTGATCTCCTACTCGCTGGAGGAGCGGTTGGAGCCGGGGTTACGCTGAGCGCTCGTTTCCATAATTCGAATGTGAGCGGTCGTCGTGCTACACTCTTGTGAGCCGCGTAGCTCTCTCGCTGGGCCGTGCCGGAGACCCCGCCTGTCTAGCTGAGAATGCTTGCTGAGCGGTTGACCTGTGAAATAGCTGCCGGGTCTCAACTTTTTGCAGCCGGACTAGCCGGAGGAAGTCATGCCGTTTAATCTGTTGATGTTCATCAATGCCGCTGTGGGTGGGATATTCGGAGCGTTGTTTGTCATTGGGCCGGAGCGGTCGCTGGCGGTGTATGGGCTGGACGCGGATCCGGCCTCCGCGATGCTGGTGCGGTTACTGGGCGCGGTTTTCATTGGCGCGGCGGTCACTGCCTATTTCAGCCGGCCCGCGGAGCCGTCAATTGCGCGCCGGGCGGTGGTGTTTGGCTTCCTGACGGCCAGCGCGCTGGCCTTCCTGGTGCTCTTGCTGGCAATGGTCAGCAGTTTACTCAGCAGCGCCGGCTGGCTGGGGGTAGTGCTCTTCGGCTTGCTGGCGCTGCTGCATGGGCAG
>CAYVQP010000111.1:0-11114 GCA_964452775.1 uncultured Ardenticatenaceae bacterium
GACCTACGGGGTTCTTAATTTGGCAGCAGCAATCCCCATTGCCCAAACTTGAACATTACCTGCAGGAGCCGGTCAACTCTTTGACGCATCTGGCCGGGGCGATCGCTGCCCTGGCCGGAACGTTGATTCTTGTGCAGCTCACGCGCGAGGATCCCAGCAAGATGATCTCCATGATCATCTACGGCATCTGTCTCACGGCTCTCTATCTGGCAAGCGCCCTGTTTCACGGGGTGCGCGGGTCCGCCCCCTTGCGAGAATGGTTGAATCGGGTGGACCATGCGGCGATCTTCTTTCTGATCGCCGGCACTTACACGCCGATCATCTACAATCTGTACCCTACCCCCACCGGCCTGGCAGTCCTGACGCTGCTGTGGGCGGCGGCGCTCATCGGCGCGGGCTTCAAGATCTTCAGCCGGCGCATCCATGGGCTGGTCAATGTTTCAATCTACCTGGTGCTGGGTTGGGGCGGCGCCATTCCCTTATTGTTGACGCTCAGCCTGGCGACGCTGGTTTCATCGCCGGGATTGATATGGCTACTACTCGGCGGCCTCGCCTACTCGATCGGCTTTGTCGTCTACTACCGCCATTGGCCTGACCCCTGGCCGAACGTGTTCGGTCATCACGAAATCTGGCATCTTTTCGTGCTGGCCGGCGGACTTTGCCACTACCTGTATATTCTCTGGTTTGTGGCCCCCGCTCCGGCCTGAAACATCCCCGGCTAGACGCGTTCCGTCCACTCCTGACTGGTGTACTTCTCCTGGCGGAGCGCAGCCGCTCGACCCAGTTCGGCGGCGGTTAATTGCCCTTCAGCCAGGGTCAGGTTCAGAGCTTCGCTAAAGCCCTGGCGCATTTGTTGGAGTGCGTCGTCATATTCAATGCGCCGGCCAAGACTCGCTTCCAGGGTCGTGGCCCGGTAGTTCAGGCGCGACACAATCGCCATCCGCTGGCCCGGCGCGTCTGCATACAGCGCTTCGGCGATGCGGGTGATATCCCCATAGAGCGGCAAGGTGCCGTGTTGCAGGACCACCCCTTTCTTGCGCATTTGGGCGCTGCCGACCAGCTTGCGCTGGCCGATGGTGATCTCGTAGTGCGAGGGGCCGTCGAAGCAGGCCGGACCGGCTGCGCCGCGATCCTCGTAGACTGATTGCGCTCGCTGCGGGTCCAGGCCCATCGCTCGCAGTCCCTGCGTCAGGGCGGTGGAAAGTCGCTGGTAACTCTCCAGGACGCCGCCATGCACCCGCGGTTCGCTCTCCGGCGCGCATACGGAATATGTCAGTTCATCAACATGCAGGATGGCGCGGCCGCCCGTTGGCCGGCGGACGACATCCCAACCAAGATTGGCGCACCGCTCCAGGTCAGCGTCATCCCACGGCTGGGCCATGCCGAGCGACAGGCAGGCCGGCTGCCAGCCGTAAAAGCGCAGGGTTGGCTGGCTTTCGCCGGCGGCCACCGCTTCCAAGACGGCTTCATCAACAGCCATATTGGTGGCGCCATCCTGTAAGCCGGTCAGCAAAAGCCGCCAGGTAGCCGGTTCGTAATCTTGCGGGCGGTAATGACGGGTTTGAGCCATGCGAACGAGCGATCGCTCCTATTGGTGCAGGTATATTGTGGGGCGATTATCCAATTTTCACCGGCTGAGTCAAGACAGCCCGGCCGGCCGGACAGCCGGCTTTCGCGCTGAATTGCTATAATGTCGTCGTGCGCATACCGGAAAAAATCCCTGGCCGGCGGTTGGCGGCGATCCTGCTGATTGGCTACGCCGCCATCTGGATTGCAATTGAGGGCAACCCGGCAAGCGTCTGGCTGCTGGCGATCCTGCTGATGATTTTCCTGTTGCTGAATCTCTTTCAGCGCTTTGTCGCCGGGCGCACGCTGTCGCTGCTCGCCTGGTTGGCGCTCTGCGCCGGCGCGGGGCTAACAATGGGGTTGGGTAGTGCGCTGCTCACTCTTTTCCTCATGGCGCTGAAGAGCGGGTTACACGCGCACGGCCCGGAATTCACGCCGGATCAGATTGCGCCGGTCGTCTCGGGCATGCCGGTCTGGGCCGCCGGCGGTCTATTGGTTGGGTTGGGAGCGGGTTTGTTGTTAGCCGGGTTGGGGCGCTCCGGCGACCCGCTCAACAAGGATGAGCCTACCTGACAATTAGCCGGTAGCCGCCGTAAGCTTGTGCTGCAGGGCCTGTAATGCCTCTTCCAGGCGCGCTTGCTGCAGGCTGCGGGTGACATCTCCTCTGGTATGCTCAAGCACGCTCCGGACGACATCCGTGCGCCGGCGCAGCCCGCCGGTGATGGTGTCGTTAAAGTCAAATGTCATCAGGATGCTGTACACTTCATCCATGACATCCAGCAGTCGCTCCACTTCCTCGCTGTGACCGTGCCGGATCAAGTCCAGAGCGCGCCGGCGTAGCTCCGTAGCGGCTTCGGCCAGGCCGTTCAGCCAGGTGTTCTGCTCAATTCTGAGATCTCCGGGCGACAACAGCGGGCGGTTTCGCACCAGCACATACACCAGCTCAGCCTCGGCATACTCTTTCAGCGCATCCTGCGTGTAGCCGGCGTAGTAGAGCGCCGGATAGGCTTGCAAATCAGCCACCATCGTACCCGCCGCTTCCGCAGCTTCAGCGATCAGCGCTTCCGCCCGTTCCCACTCTTCGCGATGAACGGCGCGGATGGCGCGGGCGCAGGTGCTGGTTAGCTGGCGTGAGCGCTGGTAGGCCAGGTCGCGGGCGCCGTTCAGCTCCTCGAATTGCCGGCGTATCTCGTCGGCGATCTCCTCCAGCCGGCTCATTCTTCCGGCTCCTTATCCTTCTCGTCAGGCCGGAAGCGAAACAACTCGTCCGCCAGGTTTGGATTCTGGGCGAGCTTTATTTCGCCGAACTGGCGTTCAAAGTTTGCCAGGTTCTGAGCCAGGGCAAGCTGGAGCATTTTCGCCCGCGCCGGCGACATGATTACGCGCGATAGCACCCGGCCCTTGGGCGCATGCGGCAGCACCAGAGCAAAGTCAAGAATGACCTCTGTCTGGGTGTGGGTGATGAAGGCCACGTTTGAGTAAACGCCCGCCATTTCCTTTGGAAACTCGATGGAGATCTGCTTTCTCGCCGGCGGAGTGGGATTTTCTGTGCTCATCCTTGATTACGAGCTCCTTGGTGGTTCTCTCACTACGCCTCGACAGACACCCCGCAGGTCCGGCTGAGTACGCACGTCCTGCGATGATCCTGGTAAAGACCGGCGGGGTTTTGTCTATACTTAGCGAGTAGACCACTTAGCTGATTGTGCGGTCGCGGACGATTTCGCGACCCGACTGCCAAGTATAGCGCAGCCGGACCCGTTGAGTCCAACCGTGAACGGGCAACCGCAGGCAAGTCAGGCGAGTAGTGCGGGTAACTCCAGTTCTTTGCTATAATGCCGGCCATCGGGTGTTCCCCGATGATATTGTGCGGGAAGCGCCATACCATGGGAAACGGACAGGAGCGCTACATGGAAGAGAAGAAGCGCACGGGCCCGCCGGCAGAATTCGAAGTAGTGGACCACACGGCGGATTGGGCCATCCGCGTTTGGGGCGGCGATTTCAGGGCGCTGTTGCTCAACGCCGCTCGCGCCATGAATACGCTGCTGGTCAGCCGGCCTGAAACAGTGCCGGCGCGCATTGAAAGGCAGTTTGCCCTGGAAGCATTTGATCGTGAGAGCCTGCTGGTCGGATGGCTGAGCGAGCTGGCCTATTACGCCGAGATGGAGAGCCTGATCTTCTCCAACCTGGAGCTGTCGGATGTCTCCTCAACGGCGCTGAAGGCGCGCCTTCAGGGAGATAAGGTTCAGGAACTGCAAAAGCATATCAAGGCGGTTACTTACCACGACCTGGCGATCATTGAAACGGAAATGGGGTTGGAGACCACAATTGTCCTGGATGTATGATTTGCCGGATACCCGGCGAAGGGCATCACTCCAGGCGCGACAAGGAGACGGCCGATGGTTGAGCGATCCAATTTTAAGAAGGTAGCGCCATTTACTTATGAGATCCCGGCAAGCTACCGCGCCGACATGCGCGCGCCGGCGCGCTTCTATGCCGACGAGGAACTGCTCGCCGGGGCGTTGGGCGATAAGAGCCTGAGCCAGCTGGTGAACACCGCCACGTTGCCCGGTATCGTCAAGTACAGCCTGGCCATGCCGGATATTCACCAGGGATACGGCTTTCCGATTGGCGGCGTGGTGGCGACGGAATTGCCGGATGGGGTGATCAGCCCGGGCGGGGTTGGGTATGACATCAACTGCGGCGTGCGGTTGCTGGGTACGCACCTGGACATTGAAGCGGTAGCGCCCTACCTCGACAATCTGGCCTCTGCGTTATACGCCAACTGCCCCAGCGGCGTGGGCCAGGGCGGGCAGATTCGCCTCTCCGCCGGCGAGCTGGACCGGCTGGTCGAAAGCGGCTCGCGCTGGGCGCTAAAGCACGGCTACGCGAATGAGACCGACCTGGAGCGCACGGAAGAAGGCGGCTACCTCGCCGGCGCAAGCGCCGACAAGGTGAGCGCGCGCGCCAAAGAGCGAGGCCTGCAGCAGATCGGCACGCTGGGGGCCGGCAACCACTTCATAGAAGTTGACGTGGTGGACGAGGTCTTTGATGAGCAGGCAGCCGATCGGATGGGCCTGTCGCCGGGCCGGGTCGTGGCGCAGATCCACTGCGGCTCGCGCGGCTATGGGCATCAGGTGTGCACCGATTACGTCAATCGCTTTCAGAGCAGTATCCAGCGCTACGGCATCCATCTGCCGGATCGAGAGTTGGTGTGCGCGCCGTTGAGCAGCCCGGAGGGGCAGGATTACCTGGCGGCGATGCGCGCCGCCGCTAACTTTGCCTTCTGCAACCGGCAGGTACTCACCCACCTGATCCGGCGCAGCTTTGAGGAGGCCCTGGGCGGGCAGGTCGCCAATCATCAGGTCTACCAGATCTATGACATCGCCCACAACATGGCCAAGATTGAAGAGCATGAGGTAGACGGGCGACGAATGCAGGTATGCGTGCATCGTAAGGGAGCGACGCGCGCCTTTGGGCCGGGATCGCCGGCCATTCCGGCCGTCTATCGGGACATCGGCCAGCCGGTGCTGGTCCCCGGCTCAATGGGCACTGCCAGTTGGGTGCTGGTGGGCACAGCCGGCTCGATGGCGCAAACATTCGGCTCGACCTGCCATGGGGCTGGAAGGACGATGAGCCGCAGCCAGGCTAAGAAGAGCGTCCAGGGTAGCGAATTGCGCGGCGAGCTGGAGGCGCAGGGAGTACATGTGCGCGCCGGCAGCCTGTCCGGCCTGGCCGAGGAAGCGCCCGTGGCCTACAAGGATGTGGATCGGGTCATTGAAGTGGTGCATGGAGCCGGCATCGCCAGGAAGGTGGCTCGGCTGACGCCGGTAGCCGTGATTAAAGGCTGAGCGGCGCCGAGGCCAACATAGAGTTAAGTCGTCGAAGGATTCATATAAAGGCAAGCGGACGATGAGCAAAAAGGCCGCGGTAATCATTGTAGTCCTGATCCTCGTCGTACTGGTGCTTGTCTTCGCAGCCGGGCGTGCGTCAAACCGGCTATCTGAATGGCTGCGACCAGCCTCCATCATCATTGCTTCGCCGGTTCCGTCGCCCCAGCCCACGACCGTCGCATCTCCGGCGCTGCTGCACATCTACATCAACGGCGCCGTGATGGTTCCCGGGGTGTATGAGTTTCCGCCCGGCGCGCTGGTAAATGATGCGCTCAGGGCAGCCGGCGGATTTGCGCCGGACGCGGATACCCGGCAGTTGAATCTGGCCCAGTCGCTGATCAACGAGATGCACATCTACGTGCCCGCCATTGCGGAGACCGAAACAGCCCCACCCGTAATCGGGCTGCCGGCTGCCACCACCGATTTGCAGTCGCAGCGGGCGGGCGCTGCCGGACTGATCAACATCAACACGGCCGGCTTTGAAGAACTACAGGAGTTGCCGGGCATCGGGCCGACTCTGGCGCAGCAGATCATTGACTATCGCCTGGAAAACGGCCCGTTCGCCAATATAGCCGCTATTCAGGAGGTCGCCGGTATCGGGCCGGCCACGTTCGCGGAGTTGGAACCGTTGATCACCGTTGATGAGTTCGATGCGCCCTAATGTCGTTACCCTGGCCGCGGCGCGCCTGGCGCGGCTGCCTTTCTGGCTGTTGGCGCGCCGGCCCATTTATCCACCCCGCAAGGCAATCATTCTCAGACCCTGCTGCCTCAGCCAGGTGTTGTTGGCCACGCCGATGCTGGCAGCGATCAGCAATGCTTATCCGCAAGCGCAATTTGATTGGGCGGTCGGTTCCCTGGCGCGGCCGGCCATCGCGGGCAACCCGCGCATCGCCGAGCTGATTGACAGCGGGCGGGTCGGACTGCCGGGGGCGAGTTGGTCAGATATCGGCCAGCTGATTGCCGCATTGCGCCGGGAACGGTATGACACCTGCCTGATTCCCGGCCGCTCCAGCATCCTGGCCTGGGTCGCCTGGCGGGCCGGCATCCCGCAGCGCGTTGGGTTGAATCATCGCGGGCGCGGCTTTGCCCATACTACTGCCGTGCCTGTGCCGTCCACCCCGGCGCACGAGGCGGAGATATATCTTGGGGTGGCGCGAGCGTTTGGAATTGAGGAGAGACCGCCGATGGAGTTCTACCCGCCGGACAGCGACCGGGCAGCGATCACGCATCGGCTGATCGAGCAGGTGGATTGGCTGGGCGCAGAGCCGTTGGTGGTGTTGCATCCGGGAATTGGGCAAAGCCCGCTGGGCAGCGACGAGCAAAGACGATGGCCGGCGGCGCGCTTCGCCCTGCTTGGCAATCATCTGGCCCGACGTCACGGGGCGCGGCTGCTGTTGGCCGGCAGCAAGGAGGATCGCCCCATTGCGCAGGCGGTTGGCGGGATGATGTCCACGCCAGTGGTGAATCTGGCCGGCCAGCTAACCTTGGGCGAATTGGGCGCTTTGTGCGAGGTAGCGGACCTTTTCGTAGGCATGGATAGCGGTTCCACGCATGTAGCGGCGGCGGTGAATTGCCCGACGCTGGTGCTCTATGGGCCGACCAGGGCAGAGACAACCCAGCCCTATACCCGCCCTGGCCGGGTAGTCGTTCTGCAAGCGCAGATAACGGAACCTTTCTCGTGGCAATCCAACTTGCCGCCGGAGGAGGTGATCGCGGCGGCCGATCAGCTTCTGGCGGCTACTCGTAGCCGGGTTGCGGCAAGTTGATCTTGTTTGACACGCCGGACAAGCTCTGCTAAGATCCGCCATGCTCCAAAAATAGGGGGCGTGGTGTAGTGGTTAACACGCCGGCCTGTCAAGCCGGAGATCGCGGGTTCGATCCCCGTCGCTCCCGTCCCAAAATGCACCCCCGAGAGTTAAAGAACCCTCAGCTTCCCTGAGGGTTCTTTTTCGTCTATAGGATAGTCACTCATTGGGATCGCGCCGGCGTCCATTCCGCAACGACATCCGCCAGTGTCAGGCGGGAGGCAGCCATGTACGCATCCGCCAGTTGCGCCGCCGGCAGCTGCTCACCCACGCGGGCCATGACAACACCTGCCCGGCTCCGCGACTCATACCAGATCGCCGGGTGGTTATGAGCAAATGCCGCCAAAGTGATGGCGGTAGTCAACTCACCCCGACTTTCGAGGACCTCGGCCAACCCCACAATGGATAGTAGAGCCAAACCGGGAGTCGTTTTGGTGCGGTCAAGCACAGCCAGAAAAGCTTCCAACGCCCCGGCAAGATCGCCTTTTCCCAGGTATGCCCGGCCAACACCGCTGGTCGCGTAAGCTGTTTGCCACCAATCCCGCCCGTCGAAGCGCGCCAGACATGCGCCAAAACCGTCCAACGCCTGCTCATAATCGTCCTCTGCCAGCGCCAGGTCTGCCAGCGCCCGCCGCACCTGGGCAAGACCGTCGGCTGACTGGGCAGCAACAAAATGGATCCGCGCTGCTTCATGCCATTCACGCGCCGCCCGTAGGTCGCCAGTCAGGCGATAGATCTCGCCCATTTCCAGCCGGCTCCAGCCCTTGAGAGTGTCATCAGGCCTGGTAGTTTCTTCCAGCGCCAATACCTGGCGCCGCGCTGCCAGTGCAGGCTCAAAAAGGCCGTAGCGGGCCATGTGGATGCTGTGCCAGCCCAGGACATCGGCCAAAGCCTCCAGATCGCCTCGCTGAACTGCTCGCTCTTGCTCTTTGACAAAGACCTTGGAGGCGCCCTCAAGGTCACCAACGTCATAGAGCTGCTGGGTAAGTCCCGTCAGAATTCCCCAGGGCAATAGCATGTCCAGCTCGCCGGCAGTGCGAACCGCCTCGTCCAAATATGCGCGGACCAGGTCTGTGTCGCCCTCATCGCGCGCGACTTCAGCCAGCCAGCGAGCCACATTAACATAGTTGAAGTGCGGCCACATGCTCCGAAGTAGCGCCAGGGACTCCTCCAGGGCCGTCCTGGCGGCTGGAAAGCGTTCCTCGTGCCGGCGAAAGTCCCCCAGCCAGCCCAGAGCGAATGCCAGCAGAAAACGATCGTTGCCGGCGCGCAAGCCGTCAACCAGCTGCTCAAGGGTTGCCAGATCGTCGTCGTACCGGCCGGTCTGGTGTGCCTCGTAAACAACCAGCAAGAGATACCACAGGCTGCCTGACGCCTCGCGCTGCAGACGTTGCCGGTTCTCGGCAATTTCCGACGGCGCACTATTCGTCATTCTCCATGTAAGGAACGAGCGCACCGCGTGTAGGGCAAGCTGATGGAACTGCCCAGGGGCCTTGATGATGAGGGCATCATTGGCGGCGCTGACCAGGCGCAGAATATCGGGGCGCGCCCGGTACGCTTCACCCAGGACAAACAGGACAGGTAGCATGTCATCAACTAAACGGCTCCACTCCTCTGCCTCGACCAGCCATGCCCAGGCAGTACGAATCTGCGCCATTTCGGCCATCACGGCTTCCAGAGTGGCTTTCTGATCGGTGTGAATGGACTGGTGCTGTTGTTTGAGAAAGCCGGCAAAATGGAGAGCGTGGTTGCGGCGAGCGGCATGGCCGGCGCGGGGATCACTTTCCAGCTTTTCGGCGGCGTATTGGCGCAGCAGCTCGTGTGTCTCGTAGCGACCGGCTGCGTCTCGCTGCAACCACGACTTGTGCAAGAGCGCCAGCAACAAGCGAGGGGCGGCCCCGGCTATGGCTTCTGCCGCGGAGCGGTTGAAAGAGCCTCTAAACACGCTGAGCAGCGCCAACTTGTCGCGCTCCTCCTCAGACAACAATTGCCAGGAGCTATTAAAGACCGCCCGCAGTGTGCTGTGTCGCTCCGGCGCGTCCTGCCACCCGGCTTCCAGGAAATCCAGGCTACGCTCAATCTCAGCGGCGATTTCAGCCGGCGACAATAGCTCCACCCAGCCCGCGGCCAGCTCAATGCCTAACGGCATACCCAGCACCAGCCGGCAGATGCGTTCGATATCGCTCAGGGCGGGACGGCTGGGGCTAAAGGCCGGCTGCAAGCGACGGGCGGCATGCAGGAAGAGGTGCACCGCATCGTAGGCGGCGACGTCGCTGGCAAAAGCGGGCGGCAACTCCATCCCACCGACCGGGAAAAGCTGTTCTCCCTGCAAATTCAGCCGGGTGCGCGAGGTAGCCATCAGCCTGACGCCGGGCGCTCCAGCCAGGATGGCGGCGGCCAGGCTTCCGGCCTCCGGAATCATGTGTTCGCAATTATCCAGGATCAGCAGGAGACGCCGAACGCGGAGGCCGTCCACGATCTGTTGGCGCAGCTCGCGAACATCGTCCAGCGTGAGACGCAGGGAATTGGCAACAGCTCGTTCCAATTCGGCGGCGCCCTGCAGCGGAGCCAAGGCCACAAACCATACGCCATCGGGGAAAGTTTCGGCGTCTCCGGCGGCGCTCAAACCAGTCTGGATGGCCAGGCGCGTCTTGCCGCTTCCCCCCGGCCCGAGCAACGTAATCAGCCGGTTCTCGGCAAAGGTCACGAGGTGATTGATTTGCCGAAGTTCCTCGTTCCGGCCAACAAACGGGGTGGGATGCGCCGGCATGTTGTGGCGTGGCGCCGCCGGCCGATCGCTCACCAATTGGACCGGGTCGGCGCGAGTCGCCGGCGAAGGCTGACCCGGAAAGAGATCGTCCCCCTGCCGGATGCGCTCGGCCAGGTCAAGCGTCTCCGCTGATGGGGAGAGCTTTAGCTCGGCGGACAGCAGCCCGGCGCACTTCTCA
The DNA here is from genome assembly GCA_964452775.1 of uncultured Ardenticatenaceae bacterium. GTDB lineage: Bacteria > Chloroflexota > Anaerolineae > Promineifilales > Promineifilaceae > JACKCB01. The sequence goes on from CAYVQP010000111.1 coordinate 10,210, forward strand.
AAATGGCGCAGGGCGGCCGCCCTGTCACCCAGCCCTACATACACGCGCATCACCTGCCGGTGGGCAGCTTCGTCGAACTCGTCCTGGGCCAACCAGCGGTAGGAAGTAGCGAGTGCAGCGGCCCACTGCCGGTGCTCCGTCTGGCCCTGGGCCAGCGCGGCCAGGGCCAGCTTGAACTCCCGCCGCAGGGCCTCGGTTTCCTGGATCTGCCAACTCTCGAAGTCCGGCGCGTCGTACACTTGCAGCCCGGCCAGAAAGTCGCCTCGATAAAGGCCGGCGGCCTCCTCCAGCTCGGCCAGGCGAACCAGGGAAATGGACTCCTCGGGCAGCCGGCCAAGATGCCGGCGGAATTGGCCAACATCCAGCCACAGCTCGGTGGTGGGCGAGAGGAGAATGGTATCGCGGTCCGCCGTAACCCACTCTTTGCCAATCATCCGGCCGATTTCCCACAAGGTGCGCCGCAGATAGGCCAGAGCGCTGGGCGCGTCGAAATCCGTCCATAGGAGAGTGGCCAGTGATTCGCGCGAATGGGGGCGACCAGTCACAGCCAGAAAGGCTAACAGGGCTACGGCCTTGTGCCGGCTGGTCTTGACGGGATGGCCATCCAGTTCGATTTGTGAAGGACCGAGAAACGCAAGCGTCAGACGAGACAAATGGCGCTCCAAAACAAATTGCCGTTGAGCGATAGCCGGATCATGTGGCGTGCACCCGGCTGATCAACTGCGCGCACAACAGCGAGAGCAGTAAGCGGCGCCGCTGGGCAGCCTGGAACTATTGCTTGCACCTATCCAGGCATAACAATGATTGTACGAACATTTCAAGAGTAGGTTAAACCTTACATTCAAGAAGCAAGGATCTCCTCAAACGCAGCCAGCGTCCTTCCCACGTCATCGGCAGAGACCCAA
>CAYVQP010000112.1:0-6105 GCA_964452775.1 uncultured Ardenticatenaceae bacterium
CAGAGTGGACAGGCTAACCAGAGATTGTCCTCGACTGTCTCACCGCCGGCTCCCACAGGAATGATGTGCTCAACATGCATGGGCATCGCCGTGTACTCCTGTGCAGTCAGGCAATACCCGCAACGTTGCTTGGCGTCAGCGGCTATCCTTTGGCGAAGGGCATCAGGGATATGGACCCTAGGCAAGGCGGCGCCCCCTGTGAACTACTGTGTCTGCACCGGAACTCGATAACCTCGCCGGGCCAGCAACAGCCAAGCATGCGATTTGCGCACGAGTAGCCGGCCATACCCATCCATCAATTGCTGTAGCTGGACGCTTTCAGTCTCGCTCAGTTCACTGGCGCTCTGGCGATCAAGCAGTATCTGCAGCTGGGTCTGCTCCTCAGAGGAAAGAGCCTCGTCGGCCACTTTCCAGAGTGCAATATCATCCAGGGTTGACATATTGGCCAGAACATGACCTTCGTCAGCTTCCATGTCATCCAGTGGGGGCAGCGCATGAGACAGGCTTTCTTGCATGATCTCTTCTATTGGCCGGTTCGTTGCCTCAGCGATCTGTCTTGCTGTGCGATAGATGGACTCTGGCAATTCGAGGGTAATCGTCTGTGTCGCCATCACTTACTCCAGCTCAACCTCATCCACAATGCCGACGATCACCGCCCGCACGGGCGCGATCTCCCTCCGCAATATCTGCCGCGCTCCGTTTCCCTCGTCAATCACCAGCACCCGATCCCCTACCCCGGCCTGCGCCATGTCCACACAAATATCATAATGACCGTTAGGCGCGCCGTCCAGCCCCAACTGATCCACCAGCAGTAGCTTGTGCCCGTAGAAGGCTTCGTGCTTGATAGTGGCGACGACCGTGCCGCTCACAATGCCGAAATACATCCCCGCCTCACTCCGGCACGGCCAACTGGACATCGTCCACGATGCCCACAATGGCATGGTCCACCGGCACGAAGGTTTCCGGCAGCGCCTGCGCCGCCTCCCGGCTGCCGACGATGAAGACCAGCTCTCCCGGCCCGGCTTGCGCGGTAGCATCCGCCGCCACCACCGGCTCACCCAACGGGAGTTGCTGCTTGGTCAACGGCTGCACTACCAGGAACTTGATCCCTTGTAGGCCAACGTACTTGCGGGTGGCGACCACCGTACCGATCACGCGTGCCAATTGCACGGCTACGCCTCCCACTCCATCGGCCCGCCGAAGCGCCGGTGATGGGCCACGTTCTCCGCCATTTCCGCGTGTAATTGCGCGATGACCACCTGCCGCAGCAGTTGATCGTGCGCCCGCTTGACGGCGATCTCCACCGCAGCTTCCACATCAGCTACTACGCCGGTGAACAGCGCCAACCCCTTGCCGCCCAACCCATCGGCCAGGCGCAATTGCACCAGGGACACCGAGGCGCCCTTCAGGCCGGCGTCGGCCGCTTCGATGGCGGCGGCGACCGTTTTCGTCTCCACCACGCCCAACGCTTCCTGCTCCGGCGCGACGCCTTCTCCTGCCAGGCCGCTCACTACGTCCGGGTGGACATTGGGCAGGAAGACCTTGTCCAGCAAACAGTAACCGCCGACCTCCTCGCCGGCATTGACCGCTTCCTTAACGTCCGCTACCTCGCCGGAGACCATCACCAGGTAATGGCCGGGCTGCACCGTGCCGGCGTGAATCTTGCTGATCGGCGCGCGCTTGACCATCGCATCCCCGGCCTCGATGCCGGCGGCGATGCTATTGAACTCCAGGAGGGCGAGCGCGGGTTCAGTCATTTGTTCGCCGGCCGGCCTAGACGATGCGGAAGGAGTCTACCAGCGTGCAGCGGCGCAGGCGGCTGAAGCTGCGCGGGCCGGTCAGCCCTTCGCCGGTGGGGCTGGCGATGGTGAAGGAGCAGAAGCCCTCCCCGCCATGGCCCAGGCCGGCCAGACACGGCCCATTCTTCACAAAGATGCTGCAATTGATCTCGCGGGCCATACGGCTGAGGTTGTCCAGGTACTTGGAGTGCATCACCGCGGTATGCCGGAAGCCGTGCTCAGCGGCGATAGCCAGGTCAATGGCTTCATCCGCCGTCGCCACGCGCACCACCGGCATCAAGGGCATCATCTGCTCCGACCAGACCGCCGGGTGATCGCGCTCCACTTCGGCGAAGATCATGCGCACCTCCGGCCCGGCGGATATGCCGATCTCTTGCAACAGCACGCTGGCGTTCTTGCCGATGAACTCCTTGTTCATGTCGGCATACTGGCCCGGCCCGCGATCCTTAACCGTCACGGCCTTCCAGAGCCGGTTGAACTGCCAGCTATTCAGGCGCAGGCCGCCATGCGCGGCCATCACATCCATCAGCCGGTCGCAGATGCCGGCGACAGCAATGGTCTCCTTCTCGGTGGTGCAGACGATGTTGTTATCGAAGGAACCGCCGATAACCACGTCGCGCCCGGCTTGCTCGATATCGGCGGTCTCATCCACCACAACCGGCGGATTGCCCGGCCCGGCGCAGACCGCGCGCTTGCCGCTGCGCATGGCGGCGCGTACTACCGCTGCCCCGCCGGTAACCACCAGCAAGCGAATGCCGGCGTGTTGCATCAGCCCCTGCGCGCTCTCCAGGGTAGGGTCGGCGACGCAGGTGAGCAGGTTGGCTGGGCCGCCCGCCTGCCGGATGGCCCGCTCCAGCACCTGCACGGCGCGGTTGGAGGCCGCCTTCGCGCTGGGATGGGCATTGAAGACCACCGCGTTGCCGGCCGAAATCATGGCAATTGCGTTGCAGATCACCGTGCTGGTAGGGTTGGTGCTGGGGGTCAGGGAGCCGATGACGCCGTATGGAGCGTATTCGGTGATGGTCAGGCCGCCGTCTCCACTCCAGGCGGTGGTTTCCAGCACCTCCGGCCCCTCCGTCTTGTTGGCGTTCAGCAGATTCTTAAGGGTCTTATCTTCCACCCGGCCCATGCCCGTCTCACGCCAGGCAAGCTCGGCCAGAGGGGTGGCTTCCTCCCGGGCGGCCCGGCGCATGTGCGCCACCATGTCCTTGCGAATTTCCAGCGGCAGGGTGGACAGGCGCCGGAAGGCGTCTGTGGCGGCATTGACCGCCGCGTCCAGGGTGGGAAAGACGCCGGAATCGCCGGCAACGGCCGGCGTGGGTGTCACATATTGCCCGTGGCCGGCCCGCGTCGAGGCAGCCGGCGGCCCTGACTGCGCAGGATCGGCTGTCGCGCCGCCCACCTCGCGCATGACGCGCTCAATAATGGCCTGAATCTGGCTGTCGTCCATCGCTATCTACCCTGGGCGGCGCAATCAGGAGGCTGCTGCGCCTTCGCTCTCTATGGCCGCCGAGTCCGGGGAAAACTTCTCGTACTTCACCACGCCGCCCACTTCCCAGGTGTCCACAATCGCCATGATCACCGCGTCGCAGGGGCGGCGGTCGGTGAAGATCGTCTGCCGGGCGGAGCTGCCGGTGGCGACCATGACCACTTCGCCGATGCCGGCCCCCACCGCATCGGCCGCGACCACGTAGCCGGAAGTATCTTCGCCATCAATGGTCAGCCGGCGCACCACCAGGAACTTCAGGCCGTCCAGGGTGGACTCCTTTTGAGAGGAGACGAGTGTGCCTACGGTTCTGCCCAGAAACATGGGATTACGTAGACTCTTTCGGTTGCCGGCCCAGGGGTAGCGTGCGGTCAACATTCTCATGCGGGCGCGGAATGACGTGAACGGAGACCACCTCGCCCACCTTTTCAGCGCCGCGCGCGCCGGCTTCCAACGCTGCCTTCACTGCGGCGACATCGCCGCGGACGATGGCAGTCACATAGCCGCCGCCGATCTTTTCGTAGCTGACCAACTCGACGCGAGCGGCTTTCACCATTGCGTCCGACGCTTCAACCATAGCCGCGAAACCGCGCGTTTCAATCATACCCAACGCATCTGTCATTGATTATCTCCTTCCATTACTTGACATCAGGTGACAGTCACTTCAGCAAGTGACCGTCGCCTTACTCTGCCTTACCCTCGCGCAGAACGCGCCCTTCTACACTCTCAATGGCATCGAGCGCCGCCTGGTAGCCGGCCATAATGTCACGCTCTTCTCCGCCAAGATAGACGCGGCCGAAGCTGCCGAAGGCGGTCACTTCCAGGATGTTCAGGTGCGCAGCCTTTTCCGCTTCGTTGGCGGCCAGGGCCGCATAAGCCGCCGGCTGCACCTCCATCACGTACAGGGTCTGGCCGGCCAGAATCATGTGCCCGTGACGCATGCGGTTAATTAATTGCGTCTGGTGCGGGTCTATGTTACGGATGATCTGGCTGGAGACCACTCGCGGCTTCAGCCGGTCGGAAGCCGAGACCTCCAGAGCGGCCAGGATGGCAGCTCCGGCGGCCCGCACCTCGGCCTGATCGGTGGAATGAACTTCCAGCAAGCCATACAACCGCTCAACGATCTGCATACCCGGCCTGACGCCGGTCGCCTTGAGGGCCACGTCGGTGATGCGGTTGATCTCAATGCCGGGGGAGATCTCCACCCAGAGCGACGCATCGCCGGGCAGCGGCAAAAAGCCGCGCGCGACCGTGCCCAGAAAGGCGGCGTGTTGCGGTTGAAGACTGTCCAGGAACACGTAGCTGCGTAGATCAACGCTCACAATAAGGCCTCATATCATTCGATTGCGATGGCCGTTTTCGTACTGTTCGCCCACGGCCCACGCCCGTGAGAAATTGGGCGTGCGATCGTTGTCCATCCGGTCGCTGACCAGCGCATCCATCAAATCAGTAAATAGCGAATCGTATTGCACCTCGCCGCACACGTCGCAGACCAGCGACGGGGCAAGGGGAAAGACCAGGATCAAGTCGCCCAAAGGTTGCAGGTAGGTGGTCTTGGCGTTGTGCATGCGCCCAATGTGGCATTGCGGACACATGATCATGCCGCCGCTTCCTTGACAATACGCACCCCGGCGCTGGCCCCAAGCCGGGTCGCGCCGGCGGCGATCATGGCCCGGGCGTCGGCGAGGTTGCGCACCCCGCCCGCGGCCTTGACCCCGATGTCCGGCCCGACCACCCGGCGCATCAGGGCCACATCCTCTACAGTCGCGCCGCCGGGGCCGAAGCCGGTGGATGTCTTCACATACTCCGCGCCGGCCGCCTTGGCGAGCTGGCTGGCGATCACCTTTTCCTCATCGGTGAGTAGGGCGGCCTCGATGATCACCTTCACCAGCGCGTTGCCGGCGTGCGCGGCCCGCACCACCGCGCCGATGTCTTCCAACACTGCCCGATAATCCCTTGATTTCAGCGCGCCGATGTTGATCACCATATCGATCTCGGATGCGCCGTCGCGGATGGCCTGCTGCGTCTCATATGCCTTCACCGTCGCCGGAGTGGCGCCCAATGGGAAGCCGACGACCGTGCAGACATCCACGTTACTGCCCTTCAATAGCTGAGCGCACAGCCGCACCTGGGCCGGATTGACGCAGACAGAAGCGAATCCATGAGTGCGCGCCTCGTAACAAAGCTGGGCGATCTGGTCCTGGCTGGCCTCCGGCTTCAACAAAGTATGATCAATCATGCCGGCGATGTCGCTGTCAGCCGGGCGCGCGCCGAGCACAGCGGTGACCCGGCTGGCTCCCGCCTGCACCACCTGCGCAACATGCTCCCGGCAATGCTGCACGCAGGAGCCGTCCGTGCAATTGCAGCCGGGCGTGCTGTGCGCCGGCTGGTTGAGACGCAGCAATACTTCGCGAGTGACCGTCTCGATAACGCGTTCAATGGTGGCCTGGTCGTACTTCGACATTTTACTTTTGTGTGCGCTCGCTACTTCGAGAATCGCGCCCCGATAGCGTCTATCTTCGCCACTCGCCGGGCATGACGACCGCCGGCGAACTCCGTGCCCAACCATGTAGCGACTATCTGTTGGGCGAGATTATATCCGATTAAGCCGGCCCCGAGGGTCAACACATTGGCGTCGTTATGCTCGCGACTGTTGACCGCCGTGGCCTGATCATAGCACATGGCCGCGCGCACGCCGGGAACCTTGTTGGCCGCCATGCAGCTACCGATGCCCGCGCCATCAATCAGGATGCCGCGCCAGGCCCGCCCGCCGGCTACCGCCCGGGCAACGGCAAAGGCATAGTCCGGATAATCTACGGC
>CAYVQP010000112.1:6205-11031 GCA_964452775.1 uncultured Ardenticatenaceae bacterium
CTGCAACAAGGGCGCGGACAGCACCGGCGCGGCTGTCGCCTGTTCGCGCAACACAATCCGCCGTTCGAGGGCAAGTTGCCGGGCCAGGGGAGTGATCACCGTGCCGGGGGCGACCTCCAGCGTGGAATTGGCCGGCGCCCGGCGCAGATCGTCCTCGCCCAGCAGCGTGACAGCCGGAGTGGAGCCGGCCGGCGCAGTCGCTTCCAGCGAATCAAGAGTGCGCTGCACCACCTGGCGCACCAATGCCTCGATGTCCGGTGTGTCAGAGGTCATAAAACTCTATTGTAGAGGCTTTTGGGGAAATGCCTATTTGATTTACTCGTTACATTAACCCCGCAGGTCATGCTGAGTATGCTCGCTCAGCGGTAGAGCCATGAAAGACCTGCGGGGCTTTGTCCTTAGTTAGCGAGAGGACCATTTGGATGGAAACCCCGCAGGTCACTAAGATCTGCGGGGTTTTGTCCGCAGTCAACTCTCCTGGCTGGCTATCGCCGGCTGGTGGAAGTGGGGCACCAGTTGCCAGTCGGTGTATGGCCAGTAGACCAGCCAGGCTTTGCCGACAATGTCTGAGCGCGGCAGGAATGACCAGCTGTGGGAGTCGCTGGAGTTATTGCGATTGTCGCCCAGGACGAAGTAGTTATCCTCCGGCACGATCCAGGTGTCGTTATAGTTCGGGTGATCGGCGATGTATGGCTCATCCAACAGCACGCCGTTCACCCTGACCTGCCCGTCCCGGATCTCTATCGTATCGCCCGGCACTCCGATCACCCGCTTGATGTACTCCCGCGTGCGATCGCGGGGATAGTGCAGCACGATGATGTCCCCTTGCTCCGGATTGTCCAGATAGTAGGCCAGCTTGTTGATGATCAGGTATTGCCCTTCCTTCATGGTGGGCATCATGCTGTGGCCCTGCACCCGGTATCTGCCAGTGGCGGTGTTCACCAGCCAGAAGATGAACAGGGTCAACAGCAGCGTTTCGACGATCTCGCGGATAACGACGGACGTGGGCTGGCTGTACGTGCGCTTCTCCGGTTGCGCCGGAGCGGCAGTGATTGGCTGAGTGGTGGCTGACTCCTCTAGGGCCATGGTCATTTGTGTCTACTTGTGCGCTTATTTCGCGTGACGATTGCATTATAGTGGAGCCCCATTCACCCGGCAACCGGAGCGCGGCGGCGGCGAAGATGCTCTCATCCAGCATCAAGCCGGGCCCTTCATTGGTCAACCGCGCCCGGCACTCTGTTTCTGACCGAATAGAACACACGCCCCTTTTTTATGCGCCCCAACTCCATGCTATACTCTCTCTGGAAGCAAGGAGTAGTGACGAGGTGCAATGGACGCGATACTAACATCCGCGCAGGAGGAGTTGCTGCGCCAAACCCGGCAGACGCTGGCCGGCCTGCGCGATACGCTCGCTGAGGCTGACGCGCCGGCGAGCGACCGGGCAGCCCTGGCCGATTCGATCCGGCAGCTGGATGAGCTATTTCTTCTGGTCGTAGCCGGGGAGTTCAATGCCGGCAAATCAGCCTTCATCAACGCCCTGCTGGGCCAGTCGTTGCTGCAGGAAGGGGTAACGCCCACCACCAGCCAGATTCATCTCTTACGCTTCGGCGAGCAGGCCGGGCAGACGCCGCAGGAGAAGGGTATCTGGCTGCACACCGCGCCGGTGGCGCTGCTGCAGCAGATCAACATTGTTGATACGCCGGGGACGAATGCCATCCTGCGCGAGCATGAGGCGCTGACCCGAGAGTTTATTCCGCGTAGCGACCTGGTGCTCTTTCTCACTTCCGCCGACCGGCCCTTCACCGAGAGCGAGCGCGCCTTCCTGGAGCGCATCCGTGAATGGGGCAAGAAGATCGTGCTGGTAGTGAACAAGATTGACATACTGGCCGGACCGGCCGATGTTGAGGCGGTAGTGGCCTTTGTCAATAGTTCGGCGTACAAGTTAATCGGGGATATCGCCGCCGTATTTCCCGTTTCTGCCCGGCTGGCGCAACGATCGAAAAGCGGCGAGCCGCGCTTGTGGGAGCAGAGCGGCTTTGAACCGCTGGAGGAGTACATTCATGACACGCTGGATGACGAGGGGCGCTTCCGGCTGAAGCTGCGCAACCCGCTGGGTGTTGGCCGGACGCTGGTCAGGCGCCAACTGGACGCTACCGACGCCGAGCTGACGGAGCTGCGCGATGACGCGCAACTGCTGAACGACATCCAGGAGCAAATGTCCTACTATGAACAGGATATGCAGCGTAATTTCCAGGCGCGAATGAGCGAGGTAGACAACATTCTCTACGAGATGGAGAAGCGCGGGGACGTCTTCTTCGATGAGACCATCCGCCTGGGCCGAATACCGGACCTGATCCGCACGGAGCGTATTCAGCGGGCGTTTGAGCAAGAAGTCGTGGCCGACGTGCCCCGGCAAATTGAACTGCGGGTCAATGAATTGATCGACTGGCTGGTAGAGCAAGAATTGCGCCAGTGGTCAGCCGTGGCCGAGCATCTGGCTGCGCGCAAGCAAGCGTACAAGAACCGCATTGTGGGACAGGGCGGCGCGCAGGAAAGCACGCTGGCCTATGACCGGCAGCGGCTGATTGATTCCATTGGCCGGGCGACGCAGCAGGCGGTAGCTACCTATGACCGGGAGAAGGAAGCCGCCGACATGGCCGAGGGCGCGCGCATGGCGGTCGCCGGCACCGCCCTGGCGCAAATCGGCGGGCTGGGGCTGGGCGCGATCATCGCTGCCCTGGGGGCCAGCGCCTTCGACATCACCGGCATCGTGGCCGGGGTAACCATCATGACTATTGGGCTGTTTATCCTTCCGTCCCGCAAGCGCAAGGCCAAGCAGGAGTTGGCGGAGAAGTTAGGCAAACTGCGCCAGGAGCTGGTGAGCAGCCTCTCTGGGCAGTTTGATCGGGAGATGCGGCGCAGCACGCAGCGGCTGGAAGATGCCGTGGCGCCCTTCTCGCGCTTTGTGCGCGCTGAACGGGGCAAGATCGAGAGCCGGCGCGAGGCGCTGGACGAATTGGATGGGAAGATCCAGGGGTTACAACAGCAATTGGGCGAGTGAGCCTCTCACCGGCCAGGGATAAAACCCCGCAAGTCTGCGGGGTTTTTTGTTGTTAGCTATTTGCCGTAAGCCGGCCGGCGGCGTCTGCGTCGCCACCAGATGAACAGCACGGTGAACACCACCAGCAGCCCGAAAGCGACCAGGATGGGGATCAGCAGGGAGAACAGCGAGACAAAGAAGGCCGTCACATCCTCTACGATGCTGACCACCCAGTTGCCGGTCCCGGCGGTGGTGGCGGTCACCACCGGCCGGACGACACTCTTCACGGAGTGGACGCCGCCGGCCAGGAATACGCCGCAGAGCAAGGCCAACACCGGGCTCATCTCGGTAATTACGTTGGCGCTGCCAGCAAAGAGCAGCGCGCCGGCGGTCGGGCGCACGATGGTCTGGATGACGTCGTTGACCGTATCCACTGCCGGGATCTTGTCTACCAGCATTTCGATAACCAGCAGAACAGCCAGTAGGCCGATGGCCCACCAGCTACTGATCAAGCTGTAAGGCTCCGAGAGCTCCAGCAGCGGATTGCTCTGTGGGAAACGGGCGGCCAAAGCGACCACCAGTAATGGTATGTAGGCATTCAGGCCGGCGCTCGTGGATAGGCCGAACGCGGTACTGATGCCGCCTAGCGCTACGATTGCGTCCATTAACTATGTCCCTTCGGAGTTAAAAACTCCGGCAACTAGATGATCTTCTCGCGAAATAAGGACAAAAAACCTGGCAGGTCTTTTCACGGTCCAATCCAGAGCGGGCCTACTCAATCAGACCTGCCAGGTTTCTGTTGAAACATGGTGAGAGAACTACTATAGACCGGGCAACCCGGTCATTGTTCCGGTCAGGCTAAAGCGAGCAAAGGCTATCAACCCGATCTCCACTATGGCGAACGCCAGTCCAAGAAGTAGCGGGCCGGCGCATTGCCGCCAGTTGTTGGCCCGTGCATCTCGTCTTAACAGAATCAGCAACAATATGCAGTTCAGACAAGTCAAGATTATCACGACGCCGGCCGCGCTTACAACAGCCAATACGTAGAGTAATGCTTGCCGGTTGCTCAGCACAAGCAAAATGGTAATCAACGCTAATATCAGCAGGCCGGCAAACTCCATCCAGCCGGAGATAATCGCCCGGCGTTCGCTGACTCGCCACAACGTCTGGACGGTCGCCGGGAAGATGAACAGGCCCATAGCCAGGCCGGTCCCCATGCCGGTCACCAGCCGGAGCGTGTTGCTCGGCTGATAAAGGTGCGGCGCGTTGGGAATCAGATAACTGAAGGAATTGACCCCGTCGATGCCCATTAAGCCGATGAAGCCGACTAGAACCAGCATGATGGGTAGCGGCGGCAGCTCCCGCCAGCGGCTGCGCCCGGCGAGCAACAACACCAGAAAGGTGAGAAAAACGCCCAGGTACATGCCCGTGCAGCGGGCGCACAGAGGGAATTGCCGGCCGGCGACGGTGAATGATCGCTCAGTAATGCGGTGGCAAAAAGCGTAACCGGCGATGTCCGCGCCGCCCAGCAGGGGGTCATGCGCCAGATATTCCGGGTTGGTGACGGCGTAGAAGCCCATGATCAGCAGCACGCCGGCGACGACCAACAACGGCCACCAGCGGCGCAAGGAGAGGCCGGGGGAAAAGTGTTTGCTGGTAGTTTCCATCTGGTTCATAGGCGCCTACTGAGCCGGCATTATAACACGCGGGCAAGCGCCGGCTATCCATGTTGTTAGCGCTAGAAGTTCAACTTTTGGCAGAAGTTGAACTTCTTGGCCCATCGTTC
>CAYVQP010000113.1:0-10928 GCA_964452775.1 uncultured Ardenticatenaceae bacterium
CTCTGGGGGGGGAGCCATGTTCTATGATAGCCGATCGCGGAATTTTGTCAAATCTGTTTGGCGCAATGGCGCCTGAGCCATCGTGATGGGCGGCGCATACGGCCGGCCGGCGCTGCTCTTCACGTCCAAAGCCAATTCGGATATACTCAAGTCAATCCGGCAACGCGTGCAAAGGGATCGTTCCCGGCGTGGGCATTGCCGGCTCCGGCCGGCGGGCGCGAACGGTTTGCGACGTCACAGGACAGCGCAACGTTTGGCTGGCAACTGGTCAGGTTAGGAGCGCGACCGATGAAGCAGGACATCACCCTGACCCGGCAACGACTGAAGACGCCGCGCGCCGCTGCTATTGCCGGCATCATCTTCTCCATCCTGCTAATAATCAGCCTGGCCTTGATTCGCGTTGCTGTCCCGACTGCGCCGGTGGGGAACCGGGAGTGGCTGGAGAGGAGTTGGCGCATGGTGGAGCTGGCCCTGAACCTGGTGCCTTTCTCCGGCATCGCCTTCCTGTGGTTCATCGGTGTTGTGCGCGATCGCCTGGGAGAGTATGAAGACCGCTTTTTCTCGACAGTCTTTCTCGGCAGTGGACTCCTGTTCCTTGGCCTGCTCTTTTCCTCGGCTGCCGTGGCCGGCGGGACCCTGTCGCTGTTTGACGCCGCGTCATCTGCCGGCCTGATTGAATCCGGCATCTACTCATTTGGCCGGGCGATTACCTACGAGACGCTTAATGTCTACGCCATGAAGATGGCCGGCGTATTCATGATCTCTACCTGCACCCTGGGGCTGCGCACCGGGATCTTTTCGCGCTGGCTGGTGTATGGGGGCTATGTGCTGGCCCTGATTCAGATTCTGAGCATCGGCTTTATGCCCCTGGCCGCGCTGCTCTTTCCAATATGGGTCCTACTTGTCAGCATGTATATCTTGTGGGCGAATTATGACCGGCCGGAGGAGATTGCCGCTTCACCCGACGGGTAATACCGGCGGCCCACGACGGTTAGTGGGTTTCTTACGAGCTTGAAAAATACATCAAGTAGTCATAGGAGAGGAGTAAATGACCACCGCAGAGCCAACCAAGAAGAAGTTTGTCTTTCCCTCAGCGTTTACCATACTGTTCATCTTACTGATCCTGATCGCGCTGGCCACCTGGCTGGTGCCGGCCGGCCTGTATGACTATGATGCAGACGGCGCGCCGATCCCGGGAACCTACCACGAGGTGCCGCCAAACCCGCAGGACCTGCTTGCCAGCGCCCTGAAGGGGCCGATTAACGGCATGTACGGCATCGAAGATGACACCGGCAACGTGGATGTCTGGAACTACGGCGAGCTGTTTGGGGCCATTGATGTGGCCCTGTTCGTGCTGATCATCGGCGGCTTCCTGGGGGTGACCATGAAGACCGGGGCGATCAACGCCGGCATCGCCTGGGTGGTGAACAGGCTGCAAGGCAAAGAGCGCTGGATGTTCCCCATCCTGATGACCATCTTTGCTATCGGCGGCACAACCTACGGCATGGCCGAAGAGACCCTGGCCTTTTACGCGCTGATCATCACCGTGATGCTGGCCGCCGGCTATGACGGGCTGGCCGCCGGGGCGCTGATCTTGCTCGGGGCCGGCATCGGCGTGCTGGGCTCCACTATCAACCCCTTTGCCACGGGCATCGCCTCCGGCTTTGCGGGCACCACGCTCAGCGAGGGCTTCATCGGCCGGCTGTTAATCCTCATCGTGGGCACGATCATCGGCATCTGGTTTGTGATGCGCTACGCCGAGCGGGTCAAGAAGGAGCCGTCCAAGTCGCTAATCTACGACATGAAGGCGGAAAACGAGAAGCAGTTCATGTCCGCCGGGGCAGGCTCCGACTTTGGGGAGTTCACCCGCCGGCATAAGGTCATCCTGGCCCTCTTCCTGCTGGCCTTTGTGACCATGGTATATGGCGTCATCCCCTGGGAAGATTTGGGGCTGAGCGTCCCGACCTGGTGGTGGTGGTTCCCGGAAATGACCGCCAACTTCCTGTTCTTCGGCATCCTGATCGGCATCGTCGGCGGGCTGTCGGAAAAGACCCTGGTGGACACCTTCATTGACGGCGCGCGCGACATGTTGGGGGTGGCGCTGATAATCGGCGTGGCCCGCGGCATCACCGTGATCATGAACAACGGTCTGATTACCGACACGGTGCTGTACTGGGCGGAGCAGGCGGTTTCCGGCCTGGGCGGCGTGGGCTTCATCCTGGTCACCTATCTGCTCTACTTGCCGCTCTCCTTCCTGATCCCCTCCAGCTCCGGCCTGGCGACCGTCTCCATGCCGATTATGGCCCCGTTAGCTGACTTCGCTGGAGTTCCCAGCTACATGGTGGTGACCGCTTACCAGACCGCAAACGGCCTGGTAAACCTGGTCACGCCCACATCAGCGGTGGTGATGGGCGGCCTGGCCATAGCCCGTGTAGGGTACGGCGTCTGGTGGCGCTTTGTCTGGCCGCTGCTATTGCTGCTGATGGCGATCTCCATCCTGGTATTGGCGGGCGGCGTTTTACTGGCCTAACTAACCCGGCGGAAAACTCTTTCCGCCCCAAAAAGGAAAGTTCACAGTGGTCAATGAAGCAGGTGACGAGACGTATTACTCGTCCAGTGAGCGAATGGAAATGGGGCGGGCGCTGCGCACTGAGGTCCCGCGCGAGGCGCACGCGGAGTACGAGTTTACGCCAAACGGGCGGGACCCGATAGCCATACTCGAGGCGTCCAATCAGGGGCGGGTGCCGGAACTGATTCCGATCCGTTATGGCCGCATGCAGGCAAACTCGTTTGCATTTCTGCGCGGGTCGGCGGCGCTGATGGCCCACGACCTCTCTTTCACCCCAAACAGCGGCATTCAGGTGCAGGTATGCGGCGATTGCCATCTGGCGAACTTCGGCCTGTTTGCGACGCCGGAGCGTAACCTGGTCTTTGATCTGAACGACTTTGACGAGACGTTGCCGGCGCCCTGGGAGTGGGACATCAAGCGCCTGGCCGCCAGCTTTGTGGTCGCCGGCCGGGCTAACGGAATTTCGGACTACGGCAATCGTGGGGTTGTGCTCGCCCTTGCGCGAACCTATCGCACGCAACTCCGCCGGTACGCCAAAATGCACGTGCTCGATGTCTGGTACTCGCGCTTGGATGACCGCACATTGATTGAGACAGCGCCGGATGCCAAGGCCCGCGAATTTCGCAAGCGTGTCGCCGCCAAGGCGCGTTCTTCCCTGGCGGAGTATCTCTTCCCCAAGATCACCAGGATGAAGGATGGTCGCCGGCGGATCGCCGATCGGCCGCCGCTGGTGTTCCATCTGCCGCGGCAGGATGAAGCGGAAATAGAAGAACGACTGCACAGGGTGGTCGCCAGCTACAGGGATTCCCTCCCTGAGCATCTACATCGGCTATTCGACCACTATCGCTTTCAGGACCTCGCATTTAAGGTGGTCGGCGTCGGCAGTGTGGGCACGCGCTGTTACATCCTGCTCTACCTGGCAGACAGCGATGATCCCTTGCTCTTGCAGGCGAAGGAGGCCCGCACCTCGGTGCTGGAGCCGTATGCCGGCAAGAGCCAGTACGACCATTCCGGCGAGCGGATCGTAGTTGGACAGCGGCTGATGCAGTCCGCCAGCGACATGTTTCTGGGATGGACCACAGCCGACAGCGGCATCCAATACTACATGCGCCAGTTGCGCGACATGAAGTTCTCCGTGCCCCTCGACGAACTTCGAGAACAGGCGGTGCTCAACTATGCCGGCGTCTGTGGCTGGGTATTGGCCCGCGCTCACGCCAAGGGCGGCGACGCGTCGATGATCTCCGGCTACCTGGGCAAGAGCGACACCTTTGACGAGGCGCTGGCCGATTTCGCCCTGTTGTATGCCGACCAGAACGAACAAGACTACCAGGCCCTGGTCGAGGCGATCGCTTCCGGCCGGCTGCAGGCCGTTACTGAAGAATAGGTTATTCATAGCTTGCCCGCCTTCTTCGATGATGGTTGAAGCCGGCAAGCGCCCACCAGAAAAGGAGTAATGAAATGGCGTTCAATCTACGCAACCGAAGCTTTGTCAAGGAGCTTGACTTTACGCCCGAGGAACTGAAGTTCCTGCTGAAGCTGTCCGCGGATCTGAAGGCGGCCAAGTACGGCGGCTACGAGCAGCAAAGGCTGAAGGGCAAGAACATCGCCCTGATCTTCGAGAAGTCGTCCACCCGCACGCGCTGCGCCTTTGAAGTGGCTGCTTATGACCAGGGAGCGCATGTTACTTACCTGGGGCCAAGCGGCTCGCAGATCGGCCACAAAGAGTCAATGAAGGATACCGCTCGCGTGTTGGGCCGCATGTATGACGGCATCGAGTATCGCGGTTTCGGCCAGGAGTTGGTGGAGCTTCTGGCTGCGTACGCCGGCGTGCCGGTATGGAACGGCCTGACGGACCAGTTCCACCCGACGCAGTTGCTGGCCGACATCCTGACCATGATGGAACACAGCGACAAGCATCTGCATGAGATCGCTTACTGCTATCTGGGCGATGCGCGCAACAACATGGGCAACTCGCTGATGGTCACCGGCTGCAAGCTGGGCATGGGCGTGCGCCTCTGTGCGCCGGAGTCGTTGTGGCCGGACGCGGATTTGGTGGCCACCTGCCGGCAAATTGCCGCTGAGACCGGCGCCCGCCTGACCCTTACCGAAAGCGTGGATGAAGGCGTGAAGGGCGTGGACTACCTCTACACCGACGTGTGGGTCTCGATGGGCGAGGCGCAAGAGGTGTGGGATGAGCGCATCCGGCTGCTGAAGCCCTATCAGGTAAACATGGACGCCGTCGCCCGCACCGGCAACCCCAAGGTGAAATTCATGCACTGCCTGCCGGCGTTCCACAACCGGGAGACAAAGGTCGGCGAGGAGATTTACCAAAAGACCGGCCTGGAAAGCCTGGAAGTGACCGAAGAGGTATTTGAAAGCGAAATATCCATCGTCTTTGACCAGGCCGAGAACCGCATGCACACCATTAAGGCGGTGATGGTAGCCACCCTGGGCGATTAACGACTGCCGGCGGCGCGGCGCGCCCCATACTCTCTCAAACCGGCCGGAAAGATGCCGGCCGGCCACTTTGTGGAGAAGCTTCATGAGGTATGACTTTTCTGATCATCTCGCCGCCCAACGCGCGCCCATGAAGGCAGCGCTGAAAGAGCTGGTGCGCATCCCCAGCGTCTGCGATGAGGGCGCCGGCGGCTTCCCCTTCGGCGAGCCGATTGACCAGGCCTTGCGGGTCGCCTTGCAAATAGCGGCCGGCCTGGGCTTCCGCACGCGCTATGGCGACGG
Organism: uncultured Ardenticatenaceae bacterium; assembly: GCA_964452775.1. Taxonomy (GTDB): domain Bacteria; phylum Chloroflexota; class Anaerolineae; order Promineifilales; family Promineifilaceae; genus JACKCB01. The sequence goes on from CAYVQP010000113.1 coordinate 5,309, forward strand.
CGGCTATTACGGCCTGGCGGACGTTGGCGAGGGCCAGCAAATGTTGGGCGTTCTGGGCCATCTGGATGTCGTGCCGCCCGGCAACCTGAAGGATTGGAAGCACCATCCCTTTGCGCCCGTTGAGCGCGGCGGCAAGCTGTACGGGCGAGGAACCCAGGACGACAAAGGCCCGATGATGGCCGCGCTTTTCGCGGTCAAGGCGCTGATGGATGCCGGCGTGACCTTCAACAAGCGGGTGCGCTTCATCTTCGGCGCCGATGAAGAGACCCTCTGGCGCTGCATCAACCGCTACAAAGAGCTGGAAGAGCTGCCGGACATGGGCTTCTCGCCCGACTCCCGCTTTCCGCTTACTTACGCCGAGAAGGGGCTGCTGCAGCTCGTGTTGGAAGGGCCAAACGACAGTGGGCTGGCCCTGCAGGGCGGCAATGCCTTTAACGCGGTGCCGGATTCAGCCGGTTACGCCGGCGAGCGACAGGATGAGCTGGCGCGCGCCCTGGCCGCGATGGGCTTTGACTTCACCCGCGGCGACGCCGGTATCGAGGTGCAGGGAATGGCCGCGCACGCGATGATGCCCGAGGCGGGAATTAACGCCATCTGCCGGCTCTGTCTGGGGCTGGACGCAATCGGCGTTGATTCCCGGGCAGTGCGCTTTGTGGCCCGTGAGCTTGGCGAAGACCCCTACGCGACGGAGATCTTCGGCCATTGCCAGGATGAGCACTCGGGTATGCTCAAGTTCAACGTGGGCAAGATCAGCCTGGCGGAACAGGAGCGGCTCTTCATTGACGCCCGCCTGCCGGTGACCGTCTCCAAAGAAGCCATTGTCGCCCAACTGAGCGAGCGGGCCGCCCGCTACGGCCTGACCTACAGGGAGTTTGACTGGTTGCCGCCTATGTATCTGCCCCGGGATCACTTCATCATTGAAACGCTGATGAAGGTCTACCGGCTAGTGACCGGCGACCTGGAATCAGAGCCGATCTCTTCCGGCGGCGCGACCTATGCGCGGGCCATTGACAATTGCGTGGCCTTCGGCGCACTCCTGGTTGGCGAGGCGCTGACCGAACACCAGCCCAACGAGCGGGTTGTGCTCGAAAATCTGTACAAAGCGATGGAAGTGTTCGCCTACGCGATCTACGAGTTGACCCGATGAGCGGGCGACGACCCAATGCCGGTATCGTAATGATCGCCGCCGCGAACGTGAACTGAATTGGCGGCAAGGTCCTTGTTTTCGGGGAATCCATGACAGAACAATCAGATACACCGGCGGAAACAGACACTAAGAAGGGCATCAACCTGCGCGGAGCGGTGTTCATCGGCATCGGTTCGATGGTAGGCGCCGGCATCTTTGCCCTGTTTGGGGAGGCGGGGGCGATAGCCGGCGCGGCGGTATGGGTTTCCTTTCTGGTCGGCGGGATCATCGCGCTTCTGCAGGGGTATTCCTTTGCCAAGCTCGGCTCTCGTTATCCTTCCGCCGGGGGGCTGATCGACTGGATAGTCAGAGGTTACGGCAGCGGACTCTTCACCGGCGGCGTGGTCATGCTGGGATACTTTTCGGTGATCATTGTCACCGCGATGGTAGCCGTCTCCTTCGGCAACTACGCTGTCAGCCTGTTCCTGGGAGAAGATGCCGCGCAGATCTGGGTGAAGATCTTCGCGGTTGCGATCGTGGTCCTGCTTACCTTCGTCAATTCCATTGGGGCCGATGCAGTGACCAGAGCGCAGACCGCCGTGGTCAGCATCGTGCTGGTCGTCTTGAGCAGCTTTGCCATCGCCATGCTGGTGCAGATGGACGTCTCGATGCTCTCGCCGGCCAGCTACCCACCGATGAGCTACATACTCGCCAGCGTGGCGCTGACTTTCTTTGCTTACCTCGGCTTCGGCGTCATCGCGTTTGCCGGCGGCGACCTGGAGAACCCGGAGAAGAATATGCCCCGCGCGATGTACATCGCCCTCGGCTTCACCATGCTGCTCTATGTGGCGCTGGCCATCGGCGTTTTCGGCACGCTGACGGTTGAGGAGGTCATTGCAAACGCCGACACCGCCCTTGCTGTGGCGGCCCTGCCGATTTTCGGTTCCCTGGGCTATGCGATGATCTCCATTGCGGCCATATTCGCTACCACCGGCGCGATCAACTCGCAGCTCTACGCCTCCATTGGGGCCACCTATGCCATGGCTAAGGACGGCCATCTGCCGCCGGTGTTCGGATTGAAGCGCCGGCGTCGTTCGGGCGGCTCGCAAGGGCTGGTCATTTCCGCCTTGCTGGTGATCCTCCTGGCAGTTCTGTTTGATGTGGCCGCCATTGCATCAATCGGCAGCGCGGTGGCGCTGGCAATCTATGTGCTGGTCACAATTGCCCATTTGCGTATGGCCGGCGAGACCGGCGCTTCCCGGCTGATGCTTTATCTGGCCCTGTTTGCCACCAGCGTCGCCATCCTGCTATTCGCCTGGTACACCCTGATTACCACGCCGGAGACCTTTGCAATCCTGGTGGCGACGATACTTCTGGCCTGGGTGGTCGAGGCGATCTGGAGATGGTATAGCAAGAGAGAAGTTAGGAGTGTGGCATGAACGCAGAAACGGCTCCTGAAGTACGCCCGCCTTCGTTGTGGGACGCGCTGATTCCCCTCATTTTCATGATCGTACTGCTCACGCTGTCAATCATCCTATATGGGGTGGATGCAGCGACCGGCCCGCTGCAGGTGGCGCTGATTATGAGCGCCGTCGTGGCGGCGATTGTCGCGCACAAGAACGGGCATTCCTGGGAGCGGTTGAGCGAAGAGATCGTCAAAGGCATCTCGCTGGCCATGGTGGCGATCATGATCTTGCTCATGGTCGGCGCGCTGATCGGCGTCTGGAACATGTCCGGCACGATCGCCACGGTGATCTACTACGGCATCAAGTACATTGATCCCAGCTGGTTCTACTTTGCGGCGGCGTTGCTGACCGGCATCATCGGCATCGTCACCGGCAGCTCCTGGACCACCGCCGCCACGGTCGGCGTGGCCTTCGTGGGCATCGCACAGGCAATCGGCGCGTCGTCGGCAATCACCGCCGGGGCGGTCATTTCCGGGGCGTATTTTGGCGACAAGATGACGCCGCTGTCAGAGACGACCATCCTGACGCCGCAGATCGTGGGCAGCAACGTGTACGCGCACATTCGCAGCATGTCCGTGGCTACCGTCCCCGCTTATTTGATTTCGCTGGTGTTGTTCCTGTTGATTGGTCTTTATGGCGAGGTCGTTCCGCCGCCCGTTGACACAGAAGCGGCGCTGCAGGCGCTGTCCTCTACCTACAACATCACGCTGTGGAATCTATTACCCATCCTGATCTTGCTTCTTCTGGGCATCCGCAAGTATCCGGCGTTCCTCTCTATCCTCATCGGTACGCTTGCCGGCGCGCTGGTGGCGATTATTTTGCAGCCGCAGGTGGTGCAGGATTTCGCCAATGATCCCGGCCTGGGCCCCCTGTTGACCTCGCTAAAGGCCGTCTGGACGGCGATGGCTACCGGCTTCTCGATTTCGACCGGATACGCTGAGATTGACAAACTGTTTTCCGGCGGCGGCATGAGCAGCATGCTCAGCACAGTCTGGCTCATTCTCGGAGCGATGTCCTTTGGCGCGGTGATGGATTACGCCGGCTTCAACGAGCGATTGATCCGGCCGGTTATCGAGCGGACCCATTCAGCCGGCAGCACCATTGCCACCGCAATGCTCACCTCCCTGGGTTTCAACATCATTGGCGGCGATCAATACATCGCTATTGTGCTCCCGGCGCGCATGTTCCTGGTTGAGTTCCGCCGGCGCGGCATTCACCCCGAGACGCTGGCCACCGCAATCGAAAACTCCGGCACAGTCACTTCGCCGCTCATCCCCTGGAACTCTTGCGGGGCATATATGACCGCGACGCTGGGCGTGTCCACCTTTGTTTACCTGCCGTATTGCTTCTTCAACTTCCTCAACTTTGCCCTGGGGATGATATTTGGCTTTGCGGGAATCAATGTGCTGCGGCTGGACGAAGGGGAACCTTCCCCCGCCCTGCCCCTGGCTGAAGTGCCGCAGGTGGTATTAGATAAATGACGCGCACTGAATTGCCCGTTGAGCGTAGCGAAGAGCCGGCGGCTGGCGAGCTTGAGCTGCTGGACTGCCTGCGAAGGGTCGGCAGAGGGATGGTCGCCTCCGGAGCGTCCGTCGGCTTCGTCGAGAATACCCTGGCGGAGATCGCTCACGTCCACGGGGCAAGCTGCGAGATTATGGCCCTGCCTAACTTCCTGGTAATCAAGCTGGGAGAGTCGGCCGAGAGCCATATTGACATTACTGTGCAGCGCTTGACCACCCTGCAACTCGACCAGCTCTCCGAAGCGATGGAGCTGATTGACCGGCTGAAACGGCGGGACATCGCGCTTGCCGAGGCCGGCGAGCGAATGGACCGGATAATGGTCATGCGGCCGCGATACGCCCCGGCGGTGATCGTGTTGGCGTTCCTTGTCTCCTCCGTCGGGCTTACCATGCTCTTCCGGCCCGAGCTGGACGCGCTGCTGGTTGCCGGCGGCGCGGGCATCATTGTCGGCCTGCTGAGCTACTGGTTTAAGAGGCGGCCTCGTTTCAATCTGCTGCTCCCGGTCATCGCCGCCTTCGTGGTCTCGACGCTTGTCTTCGCCCTGACCAACCTCAGGCTGATTTACGGCTCGGCCAACTTGCTGGTCGCGCTGTTAGTCACCTTCCTGCCGGGGGCGGTATTGACCACGGGCATGATTGAGATGGCCTCCATGCACATCATCTCCGGCTCGGCCCGGCTGATGTACGGGGCGGCGGTGCTGATGCTGCTGATGGTCGGCATTGCGGCCGGGTTGAGCGTGTCCGGCCTCGACAGCCACCAGGTTTATGCGTATGAAGCGATTGGCTTCCCCTGGTGGGCCCCGCTGGTGGGCACGCTGTTGTTCGGCGTAGGCACCTTCTTTCGCCTATCCGGGGCTAATCGCGATCTGGTCTGGATGTTGCTGGTGCTGTATGTCGCCATGCTGGGGCAGGCCCTCGGCGAGCGGCTGTTTAACCCATACATTGGGGCTTTCGCCGGCGCCACGCTGATGGCGATCAGCTCGGAGTTGATTGGCCGCGCGCCCCGGCGCGCCCCGGCCATGGCCACGCAGATGCTGGCTTTCTGGTTCCTGGTGCCGGGGGCGCGCGGGCTGCTGAGCGTCACCAGCATTTTGAGCGAAGACCTGCAGAGCGCAGCCATTGGCCTGGGCGAAATGGTGGTCTTGATTCTATCCATCACCCTGGGAGTGCTGGTGGGCACGCTGCTGATCGCGCCGGAGAAGGTCGTGCCGGCGCAGGCAGCCGGCCCAGTCAGCAGAGGATAAAGATTATGAGAATAGTGGTTGCATTAGGTGGAAACGCGTTGCTGAAGCGCGGTGAACCGATGACGCATGAAGTGCAGCGAGCCAACATTCAGGTGGCGGCGCGGGCGCTGGCGCCCGTGGCGGAACACAATCAACTGGTGTTGGCGCACGGCAACGGCCCGCAGGTCGGCTTGCTCGCCCTGCAGGCTTCGGCTTACAAGGATGTCGAGGCCTACCCCCTGGATGTGTTAGGGGCGCAGACCGAGGGCATGATCGGCTACATGA
>CAYVQP010000114.1:0-10181 GCA_964452775.1 uncultured Ardenticatenaceae bacterium
AAGCTGATGCTGTAGAGCCAACCGGCCGGATCTTGCAGGGTGTTCAGCAATTGGCCGGCGACGGACCAGAGGCGCAGGTTGGTATCCAGGCCGGCGGAGGCCAGCAACTGCCCGTCCGGGCTAAACCTGACGCTATGAACGGCGCGCTCATGTTCGGGCAGGGTGGCCAGCAACGCTCCGTCCGGGAGCTGCCAGATACGCACCGTGCCGTCATCGGAGCCGGAAGCCAGGCGCCGGCCGTCGGGCGAGAAGGCAACGCTGCGCACCGTGCTGGTGTGTCCGGCGAGGGTGTTGAGAAGCGTTCCATCGCTAATGCGCCGGAGGTGAATCACGCCGTCATCCGAGGCCGAGGCGAGAAGCTGCCCATCCGGCGAGAACGCGACCGAGCGCACCGGCCCGGCGTGATCATCGAAGACAGCCGATTCGCGCAGCATTTCACCGTCTACCTGCCACAAGCGGACGGTGTTGTCCAGTGAGCCGGAGGCCAGCCAGTGGCCGTCCGGCGAAAAAGCGATGTTCCATACGCGATCATCGTGCCCGGCTACTTCCGCCACCTGAGCGCCGTCCGCCAATCGCCAAAGCTGGATGGCTCCGTTGGATGATCCGCCGGCCAGGAGCAGCCCATCCGGGGAGAAGGCGATGCTGTGCACCACAGCGCCGGATCTGAACAAGCGTTCGTCCGCCAGAGATGAGCGATCATAGAGGACGACCCCGTTTGCCAGACCGGCGGCAATCGAGCGGCTATCCGGCGAACAGGCGACTTCGGATAGGGCGCTGTCACCCCAGCGGGCCAACGCGACCACCCGGCCGGCGTTCGCCGGGCTGATGACCTCTGACGGTTGAGGAACCGGTGTGCCGGGTAAGACGGGCAGGGTCACGTCTTGCGCGGAGGTGATAGCGGGCGTGGCTGAGGACGTTGGGGTTGGCGTGGCTGAAGGTAACGGCGGCGGGGTTTGCGATGGGGAGAGCCGGGCCACTTCCTCCGGCGTAATAGGCGTGACGGCGAGCGCTGACTGGTAGCTGGACTCGGCCTGAGCGAGAAGCCCGATGGATGCATAGAGGTCGCCCAGTTGTCGCCACAGGTAAGGGGAAGTGTTGCCGGAGCCGCTGACCAACGCTTCGAGTAGATTGATGGCGGCGTCGGCCAGCCCGTTTCGCTCGTACAGTTGGGCCAACAGGTAAAGCTCAGTCGCCTCGTCCAGCTCGAGATCGCGGACGGCAGCTTCATCGGCCGCCAGCGCGGCCGCGCCGGCTTCATCCAGCACACGCAATGTGGTCTCGTCGCGCAACGACTCATCGCCGAAGACTTCCAGCACAACCTGATTGACGCTGCCCGGCAAGAGGGGCGGCGCATCAGCCGGATAGGGCAGGCCGGCTACTTCGGTTTCGACTTGCCACGTCTCGCCGTCAGCAGAGGTAACAGTCAGGCGATAAGAATCGGCCCCGGGAACCGCCTGCCAATGAAATGCCGGCTCGGTTTCCAGGGTCCAGGTATTGCGCGGGGAAAGGAGCAGCGCGGCGTTGGACTCCTGGGATGCAGCCGGGGTCTCGGTGACCGGCGGAGCGGACTCATCGGGCGCGGCCGATTCCATGTCCAGGCGAGCTACCAGCCATTGGCTGCCGGCCTCCCGGCAATCTACGGTCATGTTACTACCGCCCGGAAGGTCATATAGCAGGCCGTCTTCACAAAGAACGCGCACGGTCGAACCGGCGTAGGTGATCACCACATCTCCTTCGTACAGGGGCATGCCGAATGATGCCGGTTGCAGCTGGTCTGCCCCCACCCTTCTGACTTCCACGGCGTCGGTGAAGCTGATGATGGTGGCCAATTGAGGGCCAATGGGGCGCGATTCGAGGCCGCCTCGACTGACCCAGAAGGCGAGCAGCAGCAGGAGAAAGAGCACGAGGCCGATTGGGAATAGCAGGCGGGTCCGGCGTCGGGCCGGCTGCTCCGGCGTGATGACGCTCGTGGGAGATTGCGGCCCCAGGGGACCCAGGGGCCCCTGGGTGAGCACCGGCCGGCTGAGACGATGCTGTAAGGCGGCCGCGCTCCAGAATGCTACCTGGCGGGCATGGTCGGTCAGGTCCTTGAATTTGAGCGCGCCGAGGAGGTAAAGGGTCAGGCCGGTCTCGTATTCGGCCCAGCGGTGGGGATCAAAGAGCAGGTCGCGGGCCGCTCGACGAATGAGGTAGACGATGAGCAGCGGCTTTTCCAGAGCGGGATGGGGAAGCGCCGGCAGAGCCGACGGCCGTTCCTGGGCCAGGGCCTCATCTACCCAGGCGAAGAATTGGTCCAGCGCGGTGACGGGCAACGCGGCGGCGAGGAGGCTCTCCGGCAGGAGGCGGGTGATTACGTCCTTCTCCATGCGCAGCAGGTCATGGAGCACATGATCGCGCCGGGCCAGCGCAAAGTCAATGAGATAGACCTCGCGGGTGGCCGGGTCAACCAGGATGTTGTCCAGGTTGAAATCGCCGTGGATGTTGCCGGTGCGGACGTTTAGCGTCTCGGCCAGCAAGGAGGTCAGGCGATGGAGTGGATTGGGCCAGCCGTTGGGCAGCGTCTCGGCGGAAAGGTCAACTGAAGCACCCAGGGCATCCCGCGCCTGATTCAGCATCAGCTCCTGCCGGGTGGCGGTGACTACGCCCTCCATATCGACTAATTGGCCGGTATGGTACTGGTGAACATCCGCGACGGGTTGCAGGCGCAGTCTATAAGAGGGGTAGTAGCGAGGTTGGCTGCCGATCACCCGGTTGAGGGTGACGCTTTGACCGGCTTCGTCCAGTTCGCTGACAACCAGATCGGTAACCAGGATCAGGTCGCCGGCTTGGAATGAGCCGGCCGTTCCGGGCTGAACCAGCACAGTCGTCTTGTCGGAGGGCAGCGGGCCGGGCCGGATGAGCAGGTTGACCGGCAACACAGCATCGTAACTATCTGCCAGCCGGAACTCAGCGACGGCGAAGTTGTGCCGCCATTTTTCGCCCATGCGCTTGAATAGCCGCCGCTCCAATAGATAACGGATGTCGGGCGGGCCGGCTTCCATGAAATAGCGAAAGAGGCTTACAATGGCAAAGTCGCCCCCTCCGACGAGGGGATAGCGCAGGCCGCCCCAGGCAACTCCCGGCGGCATGACCGGCCGGCCCTGAATCTCGGCCACACCGGCCAATTGCGCCCGCACGTAGTTCTGGTAGGCCCGCCACTCCTGCTCGATTAAGTGAAGCGGAGCCATTTTGACCACGGCGGGCAATTCCGGCGTGCCATCATGGCGGATGGGCCGGACGAGAAAGATGCGCCCACCGCTGCGGCCGCCGACCAACTCCTCTTTCATGGCGACCCGCCCGTATCCGGCGAACATCTGCCGCAGAATGTCCGCGCCGCCTGCCGGGAGGGATAGCCCATGCGGGTTCTCGATTTGCAGCTCCCGGGCGACCGGCGTGGAATCAGTAATGGTTGGAAGTGCGTCTTCCTCCGGCTGCCGGTCCAGAAGCCGGGCAATATCCTGCTCAAGCAGAGCGGCGTCCTGATACCTCTTGCGCTGGTCTTTTGCGGCGGCCTTGCCAATCAATGAAATGACATCGGCCGGGGCCTTCGCATGCAGAGGCTCCAGGTCAAGCGGATCCGGAGAGACAATCCTGGCCAGGGTCTCACTCCAGCTCTGGCCGCGCATAGGGTTGAAGCCGGCGATGGCTTCAAAGAGGATGATGCCGACCGCGAAGATGTCAGAAGCGGCGGATACTTCCTGGCCGGCGGCCTGTTCGGGCGACACGTAGCCCAGGGTCCCCATGACCGCGCCGGCCCCGGTCAACTGCTCGCTCCCCTGGCGTCTGGCAAGGCCGAAGTCGGCCAGTTTCAGGGTTTGCTCTGCGCCACCGCTGAAGAGGATATTGGCCGGCTTGATGTCCCGGTGAATGACGCCAATCTGGTGAGCGTGAGCGAGCGCCCGGCATAGGGGCTGGAGCAGGGTGAATGCCTCGCGCCAGGTAAGGTGATGGTCTTTCAGGTAGGTTTCGAGCGTGCCGCCGGTGAGCAGCTCCATGACCACGTATGGGGGATCGTTTTCCAGGTCGACGTCGTAGATGGTGACGATGTGGCGGTGGCTAAGCCGGGCGGCGACCTGGACCTCGCGGCGGAAGCGCCGGCGTTCGGGGCCGCCGGGGAGGGCGAGCAGTTTCAGGGCTACCTGGCGTTCGAGGGCGGGATCGAAGGCCAGGTAAACGGCTCCCATTCCGCCTTTACCAAGTAGCTCCAGAAGCTGGTATCGGCCCACTGTGCGAGGGGTCACAAACACGCTCCCAGGAAAGCGCTGACTTACTGATTCTCTCGCTAAGTCTTTGCAGAAACCCCGCAGGTCTTGCAGACTATGCTCGTCCCGCGATGGGCCTGTGAGAGACCTGCGGGGTTTAGTCTTTATCTCCTTGGATAGCGCTGACTTACTGATTCTCTCGCTAAGTCTTTGCAGAAACCCCGCAGGTCTTGCAGACTATGCTCGTCCCGCGATGGGCCTGTGAGAGACCTGCGGGGTTTAGTCTTTATCTCCTTGGCGTTCCGGCAGATTGTACAGCCAAGCCGAAATTCTATCCAGGACGTCCTTCGGGAAAGCATTGATAGCCGCCCTCGGGAATGCCGCGCCAGTTGACCAGGTAACATGGATGGGCGGGATCCGGCTCGATTTTGCGGCGCAAGCCGGTAATGACCTGGAAGAGGGCTTCGTTAGAGACGCCCTCTTTGTTCACTTCGCCGGGCCAGGCGGCCTGAATGATGGCGGTGTAGGTGTGCCTGATTCTGGGATGGGCCACGAGGTAGCTGAGGAGCGATCTTTCCAGGGGAGCGAGGTTTTCCAGAACGGATTGCCCCTGATAGATGTCCCCGGCGCTCTGGTCTAGCCAGATTTGACCGCGGCCGCTGCCGGGCAGGCCGGCAATGTAGTCCGCCAGGAGCGGGCAAAAGATGCGCCATTGGCCCGCTTCGTTTTGAATGAGGCCTTTGGCTTCCAGGAGGGCCAGGGGCTGCTTGATTTGTTCCTGCCAGATGAGCGGCTCATCCGCAGTGGAGCGAGTCTTCTTAGCGTGTCTGGCTGATATTGACTGGGCAGCGGCGGAGGTGTCCATGCCGCCGGCGACTTCGGACAGTACGCGCTGCTCAACCTGAGAGAGACTGACCCAGAGATCGGTCAGCCGATATTGGATTGTGTGTTCCGCGAGTAACGCCGGCGTCCATTCTGCAGGTGGGAGGGCGGGCGAAGTCATCCACCAACTGCAGGCGATTTTGAGCCAGGCTGGGTATCCGCCGGTCAGGTAGATGAGCCGGTCTATCAGGGCGCTGTCGGGCGGCCGGGGCGCGACAGACAACTCACGGGCGGCGAGATGGCGAGCGTCTTCGGTGGTGAGCGGCCGCACCCGGCAGACATGCACGTCGAGTATCTCGTAAAGCTCACCGAGCAGGGCGGGATCGGAGAGATAGGCGATGTCCCGGCGCATGCCTACCAGATAGCTCAGGGTGTCTTTGAAGCTGTCACGCAGCGCTCGTAAGGTGTCGAGCATGAGCTGCGGGGCGATTTGACAGTAGTGGTCAAAGCGATCGAGGGCCAGGACAACCTGAAGGGATTGCTCATGGAAGGCATGCAGCAATTCGCGCAAGGAGGTTTGAATTGTGAAAGGGTCACTATTGGTGCGAGTTTCGTGGTATGCGCCGGCGACGGATTCCAACAACGGGGGTGACAGCTGTTGTCTGCTCTCGTAGATGGCGCGGATGATGACGCGGTAAAGGGTGGCCGGGTCAAGGGCAGGCAGGTCGTTCAGGTCAACGAAGATGAGAGAGATGGGCCGGGCAGCGGCGTCGAGGTAGAGGGCGAGGGCGTCCGGGCGCCGGCAGAGGAAGCCGAGCAAGTTGGATTTGCCGACGCCGGCCGGGCCGACTACTGCGCCGCTGTCGCCTGCCTGTATCCAGCCGGCGAGCTGGCTCATTTCGCGAGAGCAATAGGTGATGGGATAGGATGCCCAACCGCGACGGTTGTTCATGTGCTGTTGACTCCTGCTATTGGGGTCTATTATGCACGTTTTTGGCGCTGTGGGCTGCTATTTTGAGAGGATTTGGGGCGAGGGGATGAGGATGGGACATGCTGTCATTTATAACGAGAACTTGCGGTCAAGTTCCGGCGGTATCTTGCGTAGATGGGGAGGCCAATTCAGTGGACAGAACGCCTCTTATTGAAAGTGATGTAATTGGGCCGGTGGAAGAATACACGACCGGCAGCGACCGGACTTTTGCGCCCTTGCCGGCGGGGTCCCGGGCGCCGGCTATACTGAGGTGGACATCCTGCTCAGTAGTCGGCAAAGAGGGATAGACCTGATTGGGCCGATGCGCCGGGATTCCAGTTGGCAAACCCGATTGGAAAATGGGTACGATCAGACCAGGTTCCGGATTGATTGGGACCAGATGCTGGCCACCTGCCCGGAGGGTAGAACCAGCATCTGCTGGAAGGACGGCCGAACAGCTTCCGGCAAGCCCAACCATCCACTTCGCATTCAGCTTAACTGATTGTTCAACCTGTGCCGCCCGGGCCCTTTGCACACAGGCGGAGAAGAACGGCCGGCATCTCAAAGTGCCACCCCGAGAAGTTTATGAGGCTTTACGACACGCACGACTGAGGCAGGAATCCAGGGGCTTCAAGGTGCTCTACCACCAACGAGCAGGAATCGAGGGGACGATATCTCATGCAGTCCATACAAAAGGCAAAAGTAATGTCAAACAAACTCGAACCAGAATCACTCCCCAGCCAACCCCTGGTCTACCAGATCAGGATCAAAGGCCACCTGGATAATCAATGGACAGACTGGTTTGAGGGCCTGGCCGTCACGCTGGAAGAGGATGGCAATACGCTTCTTACCAGTCCAGTTGCTGACCAGCCGGCGCTTTCCTGAACAACAGCCCATTTCATCCCGCCGGCTCTGTGCTAAAATCCCTCAACTTTCTGAGCACGGCCCGGGGCCTGCTTCAATCCCAACCAATGAACATGGCGTATGCGATTCTATACAGCGCCCAGAAATGCCCGGCCAGCATCATAACCTGCTGCTAACCAAGCTGCACCGGCCACACCTGCCACATGATCTGGTGGAGCGTCCCCGGCTGGTCGAGCAACTCAATGAGGGCATTACCTTCCCGCTCACCCTGGTCTGCGCGCCGGCCGGCTACGGCAAAACTACCCTGATTTGCGCCTGGCTGGACAAGATGGCTGCCGGCCCGGGCGAGGGAATGCCGGCCATGCCCGCCGCCTGGCTCTCCCTGGACGCAACTGAAAGCGACCTGCAGCGCTTTATCCGCTACCTCATTGCCGCCATCCGCACGGTTTTCCCGAATGCCTGCGACGAGAGTTTGACGTTGCTTCAGGCAACGCAGCAACTGCCCCGGGAGGTCATCCACACCACCTTGTGTAATGACCTTGCCGGCCTGCCGGGCGAGATGATTCTGGTCCTGGATGACTATCAGTTCATTCGCGGGAAAGCGGTGCACCTCCTGCTGGCCGAATTGACCCGCCATTGGCCCAGCCCGCTGCATCTGGTGCTGATCTCGCGCATTGACCCGCCGTTTCCGCTGGCCACGCTGCGCGCAAAGGGGATTGTCAGGGAGATTCGCACGCAGGATTTGCGCTTTACGACGCAGGAGACCGCCGCCTATATGAGCCGGGCGCAATTGGCTCACTTGAGCGAATCCGCCTTGCTCCTGCTGGAAGAACGCATCGAAGGCTGGGCAACCGGCCTGCATCTCGCCGCCCTGTCCTTGCGTTCGGCCGGCAGCCGGGAATCCGTGCTCGCCGTCATCGCCAACGAGAATGCAGACATCACCGACTTCCTCATGGATGAGGTGCTGAGCCGCCAATTTCCGGCCATCTACTCGTTCTTGTTGCAGACTTCCATCCTCGACCGGTTTTGCGCGTCGCTGTGCGAAGCCGTCATCGGCGACGTGGATAGCGCCTGGAACGCGCGCGCCTGTTTAGATTGGATAGAGCGGGCTGAGTTGTTCCTCATCTCCCTGGACGACCGCCGGGAGTGGTACCGCTACCACCATCTATTCCGGGAGTTGCTGCATCAGCGATTGCCGGCCGAGATGAGGTCTGAGCAGGTAAACGAGATGCATCGCCGGGCTGCAGCCTGGTTCGGGGAGCGCGGGCTGGTTGATGAAGCGCTGCATCATGCGCTGGCAGCGGGAGACCAGGAGCTGGCCGCCCGGCAGATGAGCGCCGGACTGCGCGACGTGCTCAACCAGGAAGACCGGCTGACCCTGGAGCGCTGGCTGCGCTTGCTGCCGGAAGAGATGATCCAACGATATCCCGGGCTGCTGATGATCCGGGTCTGGGCGCTGCAGTTCATGTGGCGGCTGGACCTGCAAGCGCAGGCGCTCCAGCAGGTCGAAGCGCTGCTGGATTCCGGCGCGGACACCTCGCTCCCGGCCGATGAGCTGCAACTGCTGCGCACGCAGATCATGCTGTTAAAGGCGCAGCGGGCGTATCTCGGCAATCGGCCCGACGAGACGATTGAGCTGTGCCGGCAGGCGTTGGCGCTCCTGCCTGCATCGTGGACCTTCGGGCGCGGCGCGGCGATGCTTTTCCTGGGCATTTCTATGCAGGCAACGGGTCGAGGGCAGGCGGCCGAACGGTTGTTGCTCGACGCGTATGATCGCTACGGCGATAAGACAGATTCCTACGCCCTGCTGGTCCTGGAATCGCTGGCCATGATCTACCTGCATAGCGGCCAACTGGAGCAAACCTGGCAGATCGCGCAACTGCTGCTCGATGGCGCAACCCGCAGCGGGATCGCCTTCATGCGCAACCTGGCTGATTGGTATCTCGGCTGGGTGGGTTTTCAGCGCAACGAACTCGAGACCGGCGCGGGCTACTTTGCCCGGCTCGTCGAGAACCGTTACACCGCTCAGATAACGTCCTATCGGGATGCGGTGGCCGGCCTGGCGCTGATTTATCAGGCGCAGGGGGAGAGCGCTGAGGCCGGGCGGATGCTGGATAGCATCAGCCGCTTTGACCTGCAGCAGAGCGGCAGCGAGGATAATCGAACGCGCTCCCTGCGGGCCAGGCTGCAGCTCATGCAAGGGGACCTGGAAGGAGCCGGCGCCTGGGTTGACACACTCACCGATGCGCCGCCGGATCACCCGTTTATGTGGCTGGAAGAGCCGCAGTTAACCCGGGCGCGCGTCCTGATCGCCAGAGGCGCAGAAGACGATTTGCGCCTGGCGCTGCAACTATTGGATTCCCTGAATGAAATCGCCGACCGCACTTATAACACGCACCACAAGATCGAGATCCTGGCCTTGCGCGCCCTGGCGCTGGATGCCCGAAGTGAGAGCGCGGCGGCTGACTCGCAGTTAGCGCAGGCGCTGGCTCTGTCGCGGGCGGGCGGGTTCGTCCGGCTGTTCGTTGGTCTGGGCCGGCCCATGCAGCGGATGTTAAGCCGGCTCGCCGATCAGGGCCACTCGACCCAGCCATTCGTCCAGCGCATCCTGGCCGCTTTCCCCCCGGCCGGCGGCGGCGCGCCCCAACCGCCGCCGGATGAATCCGCTCCGGCTGAGCTGTTAACGCGCCGGGAGCTCGAGGTCCTGGACCTGTTGCGTGGCCCGCAGAGCATCAAAGAGATCGCCGCCGGCCTCGGACTTTCCTACGGGACTGTCCGGCGGCACACGATCAACATCTACGGCAAACTGGGCGTCCATGGGCGCAGAAGCGCTGTGGCCCGAGCCGAGGAATTGGGCATCCTTCCTCCGCGTTAGTTCCTCCACACCCGAATAATCCTGACAGAAACCCCGCAGGCCTTTTCCCGAAGCAGACCTGCGGGGTTCCTCTACACCATAAATACACCATTTGTTGGTGTATTTGCTCCCCTTGATTGTCTATCCTTTAAGTATGTCTCCAGGGAAGCAGCTATTCTTTGACCGCCCGGCCACTTACGAGATTCGTGTAATCGGAAGGGTCAGTCCAAGCTGGTCTGATCTCCTGGCCGGCATGGCCGTCTACCAGTCAATCGGCGAGGATAATCGGCTGGTCACGACCCTGGAGGGCGAGTTGAGGGACCAGGCTGCCCTGGCCGGCGTGATGAACACGCTCTATGAGCTGCATCTGCCGGTGCTTTCAGTGGTCTGCCGATCATAGCGGCCGGAGTAAATGAAACCCCGCAGGTCT
>CAYVQP010000115.1:0-10025 GCA_964452775.1 uncultured Ardenticatenaceae bacterium
GCGCGATAATCGCTGGCTCTATGCCGCCGGGCTGCTGGCCGTCGCTGTGCTTGCCTACTTCGCGGTGCGGGCTCTCTGGCCGGACCCCGGCGCGGAAGGCGACGGCGTGGTCACTCCAGCGGTGGCGGAGACAACGCCGCCGGCGGATACCCCTCCACCGCCGCTCCCGTCTCGTCCACCCGGCAATGCCCGCCTGGGCGAGCGCTGGCTGCGCCCGGCAGACGGGATGCAGATGGTGTTTGTGCCCGGCGGCTCCCTGATGATGGGCGGCAGCGAGGCTGAGCTAACCGCGCTACAGGCGGAGTGTCGCGCTGCTACTGCTTCCGGCCAATGCGCCCCCGGTCTGTTCAGCGACACGCTGCCGGCGCACACCGTCACCCTGTCGCCCTTCTGGTTGGACGCCTACGAAGTAAGCAACGGGCAATATCAGGCCTGCGTCGAAGCCGGCGTCTGCGCGGCCCCATCGCCGGTCGCCCCCGACGAGGTTGCCCACTTTGACGACCCGGCCTTTGCGGATTATCCCGTCGTACACGTCAACTGGTCGGAAGCGCTCACCTATTGCACCTGGGCCGGCGGCGCGCTGCCCAGCGAGGCGCAATGGGAGTACGCCGCCCGCGGGCCGGACAGCCGGGGCTATCCCTGGGGCGACCAACTGCAGGATGGGCCGGCCAACTTCTGCGACAGCAATTGTCCCTTCGGCTGGCGCGAGGCGGCCTATAACGACGGCTCAGCCGACGCCGCGCCGGTGGGCAGCTACACCGCCAACAACAGCTGGGCCGGCGCTTACGACCTGGCCGGCAACGTCTGGGAATGGACCGCCGACTGGTATGGCCCTTACCAGTCAAGCGAGACGGCCCAACTAGAGCCGGCCGGGCCGGAGAGCGGCGCGGAGCGGGTCATTCGCGGCGGCAGTTGGGCCGCTAACAGCTGGTACCTGTGGAGCGCCGCCCGCGCCTCCAGCCCGCCGGACACCCGCAACCCCAACCTCGGCTTTCGCTGTCTCTTCTCCAATTGACCATTCACCATTCACCATTCACTATTAATTGTTAACTGTTAATT
This sequence comes from uncultured Ardenticatenaceae bacterium, assembly GCA_964452775.1. Classification (GTDB taxonomy): domain Bacteria; phylum Chloroflexota; class Anaerolineae; order Promineifilales; family Promineifilaceae; genus JACKCB01. The sequence goes on from CAYVQP010000115.1 coordinate 1,060, forward strand.
GTTAATTGCCACCCTCCGGCAGGCACGCTATGATCCGCCCAACGCTCGACATTACGGGCAGGTGGGATGAGCGATTTTACGGGTCACAAGTTCAGCAAATACCGCGTTCAGAGCGAAATCGGCGTCGGCGGCTTCGGAGCCGTCTGGCGCGCCGTTGACACCAGCCTGGACCGGCCCGTTGCGATCAAGATCCTTGACCCTCTACTGACCCGCGACGCCGGCTGGGTCACCCGCTTTCAGAAAGAAGCCCGGCTGATGGCCCGGCTGGATCATCCTCACATCGTCCCCGTGTATGAAACCGGCGAGGAGCTGGGCCGGCTGTACATCGTTATGAAGCTGATTGAAGGCCCGAACCTGAAGCAGCAACTGGAGGCGCATGGGCCGTTGGCGTGGGCCGAGGCGGTGCGCATTGTGGCGGACGTTGCCGGCGCCCTCGATTACGCGCACAAGAACGGCATCATCCACCGCGACCTGAAGCCGGATAACATCATCCTGGGCGGGGGCGGGCCGATGCTGACTGATTTCGGCTTCGCCCGGCTGGTCGGCGGCCACTCGCTGAGCCTGAGCATGAGCGGCGGCATCGTGGGCACGCCGGCCTATATCGCGCCGGAGGTGTGGGAGGGCAAGCCGGCTGAGAAGGGGGCGGACATCTACGCCCTGACTTGCATCCTGTACAAGATGATCACGGGGGACACGCTCTTCGACGGGGAGAGCACGCCCGCTATCATGATGGCCCACTTCCAGCCGGTGAGCCTGCCGGATGCCTGGCCGGAAGGTGTGCCGGCGGGGATCGCGAAAGTGCTGGAAACCGGTCTGCAGCGGGAGCCGGCCGAACGTTATCTCACCGCCGGGCAGCTGGCTCAGGCGCTGACGCAACTGCGCATTGACCGGCTGGCCGAGCCATACGCGGCGTTGGAACGTGCCATTGCCGAGGAACAATGGCAACAGGCATTGGACCTGGCTACTGAGATTAAAGTCGAGGAGCCGGATTATCGCGACGTAGTTGCGTTGGAGGCGACGGCGTTGGCCGGGATGGAACGCCGGCAGCGCGCCGGCTGGGCGGCGGAGTGGCGGCGGCAGGCGGTGAGAGCCCTGGCCGCGGGGAACCTGGCGGCAGCGCGTATTGCCGCCCTGCGCTGGCAGGAGATGGAGCCGGATGAGCCGGACGCGGCGCAGTTTCTGCAGCGGTTAGAGGCACCTGTCGAAGCCGCCCTGCCGGAAGCGACGGAAGCAGGTCCACCTGCAGCTTCGGAGCCCGATGAGCAGGCGCTGCGCCGGGAGCGAGGCCGGACCGAAATGCGGGCGCTGATGGACGGTGAGGAGTGGGCGGCGGCCTGTGCCTATGCGGAATCCTTTTTGGCTGAAACGCCGGATGAGCAGGTCGCTCGCATGTGGAAGCGAGCGGCGATTAAGTTGGAGGAGCAGGCAGCATTGAAGGCCAGATCGCGGCGCCCGCCGGCACAGTTGGCTTCATCACCTCGTCCGGCCACTCTGCGGGAGCCGGCTAGCCCAAGCAAGGGTGGCGTGTCAGCATCGGACCCTGCGAGGAAGGAACGGTTTGCCCGTGCTCCTCGTTCTCGAGTATCCTGGTGGTGGAGGGAGCTGAGGAGCGACTTCTTTGCGATTATGGCCGTCGTTTACTTAGTAGTTTTCTTCATTCTATTCGTGGTTGTTGTTCTGAACCAATTTTAGGTCAAACCCTGAGTTTCTATCTCCTTACACGAGCTGCGGCTAAGGCGGCGCTGTTCGACTACGTCGAAGTCTTTTACAATCGGCGACGGCTTCATTCTCAACTGAGCTTCCTCACTCCCACCGAGTTTGAGCTACTACCAGTAGTCGCCTAGTTAGGTGTCCACTGAAACGGGGAAAGCCCAGTTCAGAACAACCCTGTTCGCATGATCACATCATTATCGAGACCCTGGCGCAAGAGCTCCAGGCGCTCGTTGCCGGCTACCTGGCTAATGCTCATCGTGAATGGAAAGAGAACCGGCAGCTGGGTTGCCGTCCTAAATGGTGTTGATTTCACGCCGGCTGTGATCATCGCCGCCTCCACCAGCCATACAGCCAACCTGCTATTCGCTACGGGCCGGGCCGGCTTTGCCTGGTAGATTCCCTTTTCGCCGGTGTCGGCAAGCACACCCCAATCAACATAGCAGCGCAAGATCCGCCGAGTAGCCCGGCTAACGGTTTCGCGTTCCCCGTATTGTTCGGCAACCCGCCTCTGCACCTGGGCAACTCCGATAGCGCCCTGAAGCTTGGCCAGCCGGCCTGCCGAATCGGCCACGGCCCCAAAGAACGGGAAAACAGCCAGGACCATCCCCCAATGCACCGGCAAGTGCTCTTCGGGAGGGAGCTGCGACATCAACTGAAGGCCCTCATCCCGGAAAGCACGCAATTCGTCAGGCACACCTACCCAGCTCTTCAGCAGGATATTCACACTCTTGGCCCGATTACTGGTCCGGTCGTCTCCACCCACTGAAATGATGGTCCTGAGCCGGTCGTGAAGTTCGGCTTGAATGGCATCTTCGGGTCGTCCGGCAAGCGCCAACTGGGCAGTCCATTCCAGCCAACTCAGTTGAATCCGTTGGCTGAAACCAATTGAAGGCCGTCTCATATTTCTCTCCGCTCGATCCTGACAAAGGGGACAACGACCTCTTCCAACAGGCTGCCGCCATGACTCACGGTGGTCTCCCCTTCCGGCACAAAGGCTCGGCGATCCGGCGCAAGCAGCGGGAAAAAATCCGCCGGCAGTCCGTCCACCGACCAGGAAATGGATTCAGGAAATCTCTGCTGAACGGTCTCGCGTAGGGTCTGATTGGGGTAAATGCGCACACGTTCGCCTCTGACATTAGCCAAGGAGCCTTCGCTTGGCCGGCCAATTCCCCGCGCTGCAATGTTCCCGTGGTCAGAAGTTAGATAAACCTGGTATGCATCTTGCCAGAGGCGACTAATCAGTTCCGCCAAGAAGCCGCCTTCCAACCAGAGCAGGAGTTGCCGGTGCAAGCCGGGCGTGCCCAGCGTGATGCCGTGCATCATGTGATCAATCTCATCAACAACGAGACCAACAGCGCGCGAGTTAGGTCGGGTCAACAGCTCTTCGACCCTATCAAAATCAGCGCTGGTTCGCAAAGCCTTCGCGTATCCTACGGAATGGGATGGCAAGCCCTCGTTCTCCCAGAACAGCGACCAATGATTGGCTTCCTTAGCTGTGGTGAGGATGCTGTCGGGGAAGTAGAGGGGTAACTTGCCGGAGAAAATAGCCTGGCGCGATACAGAGGTGACGGTTGGTATCCAGGCGAAGACAGCGCTCTCGCGGATGCGTATCTCAGGAAGCCGGTCAGCCAGAGAGGCGCGCACAATAAGCCACTGACCAAATGCCAGGCCGTCAACGACTATCAAGGCCACCTTTTTCTGTGGCTGCATGTTCACTTGTCGCGCTAGCGAGCGTGGGATGTGGTGCACCATCACCGGCGGATCCGGCGGCAAGGTTGACAGGAAGCGATACTTGCGCCCTAACCACTCTTGAAATGCGCCGTCAACCGCTGCCTGTAGCCCTTCAATCCGGCCCTGCGTTGCCGGGTCCAACTTGGCGGCAGAGCTGTGTTGCAGCACGATTGCTTCCGCCCAGGCGGGCGCAAATGATTGCCACTCCTGGTGACGGTCTGTCACCTTGGGCAAGCGCTTTTCCAGCTGATCGAGGAGGCGCGCCAGGCGCTGCTGAGCGCCGAACCCATCCTGTTTCAATCCGACGGCTACCCATAGGTGCTTTAGCTTTTCTGATAATGGGTGAGCAACTGGGCGCAGTTTTCCTTCCAGGAAGAGCGTGTCCACAAGCGCCTTGATGTCCGGCTGCCCAAACGGCAAGAGCTGCGGCCCTCGCCAATTGAGCGCATAGGTCGGCTTTGCGCCGGCGTCATAGAATGGCTGGCCCTGCTGGGCCGCCTCCTTGTCCAGGTAATATGGCCAACGTTCCTGCAGAAATTCGTGCAACACCCCGGAGTCTGATAGGAGTTCCCGGAGCGGCCACTCCGAGAAGCCGTTTCTGCGGCCCAGTTTCTGCGCCAGATGTTCGACAAATGGGGCCGGCAACCGCATGTCAGAGTGATGGATGCGAATCAGAGCAGTCAGTAGTTCTGCTTCGTTTCTGATCCGGTCGGCCGGGATGCCAAATACGTGCTCCAGGATGAAGTCTTTGGTAGCGTTTTCCCCCAGGCTTGCCGGACCCAACTTGGCCTGGGCCTGATATAGCACGTCCAGATCGCTGTGTTCCAGCGCAGCTACTTCATGGTAAGTGAGTTTCGGGAACAGGTCGCTCAGACTGAACGAAAGCCGGCGGCCTGCCTGCAACAAATCGAAAGGCAACCGGCTCAGCGCCGCCTGGTCGGAGCGCAATACGATAACCAGCTCGAATGTCTCTCCCGCCTGCCAGCGCGGCCGGAAATTGGTTTCATAGAGATAGCGAAAGGCAATGGAGTCCTGGAACTCCACGACTTCAAAGCCGCGCTCCATCAGGGCATCTTGCATACCCACTTCCGCCAATATGCCGTCCGGATCGGCCGCAAGCGTCAGGCGCGATAGCTGGGGTACAAATTCCTTCAAGATCGAGTCACGCCAGGAGCTGCTCATCAATTGCCCATTCCAGTGACCTGTAGCAATAGCACCAGGCTGACCTCCGGCACAGATCCGGCGCGCCGGGCCAGCTCTTGTTGCCGCTCCTCCTCCTCACGCGCTAATTGCGCCAGGCGGTGCTGGCGAACGTTTGGCAAACCAACGCGCTCAATGATCCGCCGCCTGGCCGCAAACGCGTAGCGATACTTCTCCTGTTCACGTTCCAATTGCCGCTGCTGCCGGCGGATCATTTCCTCGTACGCAGGGCGACCGGCGTCCTCAATCGCCTTCCATGCCTGCCGGGTCGCCTGAACAGCTGCTTCTCCCTCCAGACTATCTGTAATCCTCACCGGGCCAAGCAGAAGTTGTTCCCACACGCGTTGGGCCGCCGGCAAGAAAACCCGCCCGTCCTGATTTTGGAATAGCGGCAGCAGTCGCTGCCCCTGCCAGGAAGGACTGTGGACCGCAATCTGCCAGAGAGACCAAAGGCCGTGCACCGTTGCCGGCAGGTTGGCTATCGTCAGGCAGGGCAGCGCTTGACCCTCCGCAACCTGGGGCAAATTGATCGCCAGGCCGCGAACGAAGTCATCGGCCAGCGTCAGGCGCCGGCTTGCGCGGTCGCCCGCCCGGCTGGTAAAGGCAACCCGGGCCATCTGCCGGCCGTCCGGCCAGGTCAGCTCCCAAAGATTACCCTGTTGCACGGCCTGGCCCCCTTGCGCTCGCAAGTAGGAGACGGTCATCTTCTCCACCCAATGCGGCAGCGGGTGTTCCAGGACCGCTTTGGCGACGGCTGGGTCCAGCGGCTCCGGCGTCTGCAACATGTTGGCTTGCTCCCGGCCGGCCTGCGCCTGATCGCGCACCCGCTCTAACACGGCGTCCGCGCTGTCCTCGAGCGTCTCAGGATGGAGGATCGCCTCCAGGTACAACTCGTCGAACAGCCGGCCGGCTTCGGCTGAGTCCAGCACGTCGGCCGTCTTATCCACGCCAAACTGCTCCAGAATGACGCGCAATTTCGCTTCCAACACCTCCTGCACCCGCGCCTCTACGGTGTCCGCCAACACGAAGTTGATGGCCCGTACCGGCCGGCTCTGGCCGATGCGATCCACCCGGCCGATGCGCTGCTCCAGGCGCATCGGGTTCCAGGGAATGTCGTAATTGATAACCACATGGCAGAATTGCAGATTCAGCCCTTCGCCGCCGGCATCGGTGGATACTAGAAAACGGGCCGGGCCGGCAAACGTCTCCTGCGCTACTTCGCGGGCGGCCAGGTCCATGGAGCCATTCAGGGTGACAACCGTCAGGCCCCGCGCTTCCAGGAAGCCGCGCAACATCTCCTGGGTGGGCAAGAACTCGGTGAAGATGAGCACCTTCAGGTCGGGCTCGCCCGTTTCTCGCTGCAGCTGGTAGATCCACTCCAGGAGGGCCAGCGCTTTGGCATCCGGCCCGGCGGCTTCGGCCTGAGCGGCTAGCTTCAGAAGCTGCTCCACCTCTGAGGCCTCGTTGTCCAGCTCGCGCAGCCGGGTGCGCACAAATGCATCGCTCTGTTCCTCCCCGGCCAGCTCTGCCCACTCTTCCAGGTTGAACAGAGAAAGCTGGGTAAGTTGTTCCTCCGGCTGCTGCAGCACTTCCAGGCGTCTTTCCAACGTCGTCCGGATCGCATGCGTGGATGAGGTCACCAGGCGTTGCATCAGGATGAGCAGGAAGCCGATGTAGCTCTTTTTCTCCCGCAAGGCCCGGTTGTACCCCTCGCGCACGTAGTCGCTGACGGCTTCGTAAAGCTGCCGTTGCGCCGGCCGCAGCGCATCCCAGGCGACGGTGGACAGGCTGGTAAAGCGCGGCTTGAACAACGGTTTGCCCGCGGCGTCAATCGCCTGCCGCTTTTCGGTGCGCACCACATAGGGCCAGACGCGCTCGCGCTGAATGCTGTCTTCGTCGGGAAAGGCGTCTGGGTCCAGGAGCGACATCAGCCGGCGAAAGGCATCCGTTTTTCCCTGGTGTGGGGTGGCTGACAGTAGCAACAGGTAGGGCGCCGCCTCGGCCAGGCCCAGGCCCAACTGGTAGCGGGCCACTTGCTCGGTGCTGCCGCCCAGGCGGTGGGCCTCATCTACCACGATCAGGTCCCAACCGGCGCTGACCAGATCGTCAAAGCGCCGGCGGTTGTATTCCTCCACCTGCGCCTGGGACCAGCCGCGCCGCTTCTCGATAGGTTTGACCGAGTCCAGCGGACAGATGACCTGGTCGTACTGCCGCCATAGATTCTGGTCGGCTTCCAGCAGCGCTATGGCCGCGCCGGGGATGATCAGGTGGAACTGCTCGTTGAAGTGGGTGCGCATCTCGGCTGCCCACTGGGTAACCAAGCCCTTCGGCGCTACGACCAGGATGCGTTCGGCTTGCCCGCGCAGCTTCAGTTCGCGCATCACCAGCCCGGCTTCGATGGTCTTGCCCAAACCGACCTCGTCGGCTAAGAGGAAGCGAATCTGGTCGCCGGCCAGCACATGGCTCAAAGCCCGAATCTGATGGGGTAAAGGGATGACCGGGGCTTCAATGGGAGCCAGCAACACATCGAGCGCCAGGGCGTCAGCGACCCGCGCCGCCGCCGCCCGGTAGACAATCTCATCGGCCGAGAGCGGGGCGGCCTGGGAAAGGGGGCGCAGCCGGCCGGCGGGAACGCGCCGCACCGTCTCCTGGTCGGGGAACCAGATGCGATAGACTACCTGTCCCCACAATGTTTGCTGGTCGAGCACCTGGCCGGCCAGCTTCTCATCTGCCTGCCATACCCAATCCCCAACCTGGTATGTCATGGCATCTCCCGACCCTGAAATCTGTGCAAACTGCCCACAAGAAGATTACACTGCGCAGGCTATGACAAGATTCCCTGCAGATACCGGCCGATGCGTTCCCGATTACCGGCGAGGCTGGAATACTGCTTGTCGCCCACATCGCTGAAACGGGCCAATACCTTGCGGTTGATTTCCTCTTGATTCTCGAAAATGGTCAGGGAGCGAAAATCTAGCCCCCAACGCTCAAATTGCAGCAGCGTAATGATTGTGTCGCGCGTTTTTGTGTCGTTGGGCAGGGCGAACACGAGCAGCGGCTGAGCTATGCCATTCACACGGCAATCAACAGGGTAGCTGCCATCCGGGTCATGTGTGGGATCGTGCCAGTCGAACTGCCGGCGCTCTGCCGGTACCTGTTCCTCCATAAATGCGCGGAACTCTTCCATGAAAGTAGACTTTACCCTTTCCCGTGACAGGTAGGTGACGTCACTGATCTTCAGCAAGGCCTGAATGAAGTCGTACAGGGTGTTGCCGTACTCACTGCCCGTGATGGGCATGCGCAATTCCCCTTGCAGGTCTTCTACCTTAAAGGCGCTGAGAGCGTTGCTGATGATTTGCTGCCGCGTGCCTCGGTGCAGGCTGTTTTCGTCTAAATCGTAAGTGAGGTGCATGTACGTGTGCCCCTCGTCGGTCAGTACCCACTCCCCGTTTTCACGCTTGAGGACAATGGCCAGATGGTCGCCATCCTCAAAATGGAAGGGGGTCAATACGCGGTAGCGCGCCCGACCTTCAGCAAGCAAGTTCACCTGCGCACACACTTTTTCGCGGAACTCTTGTTCAATTGTCGCCGTGGTCATGTCTCATCACTCCACATGAGCGCCAGCGCCGACTGGAAATTTGCCGGCAGCACAAAAGCAGCGTCATTCCACAGGCAGCGCAGCGCCCCCTCAAAATTGGCGTAGCGTGTGGTCGGTTCGGCAAAGGCATCCTCGCGTAGACCGGATTCCTGGTAGCGTCGAGTCGCCTTGTGAATGTGAAAGTCGTAGAAGCGGTCACCTTCCAGCCTATTGGTGTGTTCGTGACTCTTTCCGTTGTACCTTTGCAGACGGAAGAATACGTTAGTTTGGGGAAATTGGTAGGCCAGGATGACGGAGAAATCCAGTGGGTTCAAAGTGCTCTGCCGCAAGATGAGTCGGAAGATGGAATCATCGGCGCCGGTTACATCCAGCTCAGCTTCTTTGTGACCACGCTTTGCTTTCAGTCTGATGCGATCCTGAAAATCATCCGGCAATGGTTTCTGCTCAGATAGTAACTGAGCAATTTGCTGATCCGTCAATAAGTCAGCCATCACTAATCTCCCCGTCAGGAATATCTCCCGGACATTTGAAATCGGTCAACCCACCTGCCCGGCCCGAGTCAGCGCCTGGTCGTACCACATGAGCAGCTTGGGGTCTTCTTGCAGGACGTTTTCGGGGATCTTGCCGGCTACGCTGATGATGGTCTGGTAATCCCGCTCCTGCCAGGCCTTGCGAAAGCCGGCGCGCACCGCTTCCAGGCGAAAGACCTTCAGCCGGCGCTGTT
>CAYVQP010000116.1:0-9906 GCA_964452775.1 uncultured Ardenticatenaceae bacterium
AACTCATTGATTTCTCCAGTGGTGACTCTTAGCAAGGCTCAGTTTTACCTGTTAATGGCCATATGATAGCAGGCGCAATGCTCAGCCGGAAGGTCAAAGCATGCTCAGTATGTGATATACGTAAGCTCGCTATGTCCACGGTCAATCAGGTTCAAGCTCGTTGCCAGGCCGGTAGTCGTCCCTAACTTCCGGCAGTTCGACATCGGTTCCGGCCTTCAACATGAGGAGTGCGCTATCTCCAGCGCCGCACTTGCTGTGGAACAGAGAATGGTCTACAGTGTAGCGACGAGGTGCACACCAAGGGCATACAGAATTGGAACAGGACAGCTACCAGGGTTGGAAGGCGGTCACGGAGGCGTTGGAGCCGGCGCAGGCAGAAGCGATTGTGGCTTATCTGCGGGCGAACGGTATTCCGGCGCGCGCGGAGCCGGCATCTGGCGGCGCGATGTGCGTGACAGCCCCGGCATGGCTGGAATCTGAGGCCGCCTTCGCCGCCAGGCACGCAACCGTTGACGCCGCTGAAGCAACCACAGTGCAAAGAACGCGCAAGCAATGGGAGCCGGAGCGCGACGGCGTCCGGTCGCCGGACGCATTCAGCCGGCTTTCGCGGGCGATGATGGTCGTGGCGGCGCTGGCCTTCAGCCCGATAGCGGTCGCGCTGACTGTACTCATTGCCCTGGCTGGACGGCTGCGCAGCCGCTAGACGCCGGACGATGAGCAAGACCGCTGTGCCCGTTGTCCAGCCGATGCAGCCGGCAGATTGGCCCAGCGTGCGCGCCATCTATCAGCAGGGCATCAACACCGGTCAGGCGACGTTTGAGACGCAAGCGCCGTCATGGGAGAGCTGGGACCAGAGCCATCATCCGTTTGGCCGGCTGGTCGCCCGGCTTGAGGGCGAGATCGTGGGCTGGGCGGCGCTCAGTCCTGTGTCGCGCCGGGCGGTGTATGCCGGGGTAGCCGAGGTGAGCGTCTACGTGGCGGAGGAGCAGCGAGCGCGTGGAGTAGGCAGAACGTTGTTGCGGGCGCTGATTCTGGAATCGCTGGAGCACGGCATCTGGACGCTGCAGGCCAGCATCTTTCCAGAGAACGAAGCCAGCGTCGGATTACATCAAAGCTGCGGCTTTCGGGTGGTGGGACGGCGGGAGCGGATCGCCAGGCAATTCGGCGTCTGGCGGGATGTTTTGCTTCTGGAGCGCCGGAGCCAATTGACTTAAAGCGCCCGGCGCCCCACCCAATCAATCCTCTTCTCCTCTTCCCTGGATAGCAAGCATCCAGTATTCCCCGGCTGCCGGAAAAGCGCCGTTTTCTCCGTCTAAATAGCCAGATGCGAAACCGGGTTTCAGAGTCCAGCCGGCCGCGCGGGAGTGCAAGATGAACGGCAATTACGAGGTAAATCGGCATCTGGCTAAAGAGCGAATCGCTGACCGCATGCGCGACGCGGAGGCGCACCGGCAGGCCAAGGCGGCGCGCGAGCAGCGTCCAGGGTTGTTGTCACGTGGGTTGCATGTCGCAGGGTTGGCTTTGCTACGACTCGGCAGTCGTTTGAGAAGTCGCCTGCACATCACGCGTCCGGCATTGCTGAGGCGGCATCGGGTGCATTAGGTCAGAGCGGGCGGCAATCTTAACCCTATCTTCACGGGAGAAAAGTACCCCAGGCAGCATCATTCTATGCTAATATCTTCTCAAAACAGAACATTTGTTCTTTCAGGTTGAGGAGTGAGTGCGAAGAAAGATGCTCAACTAGAGCAAACGCTGGCCGATATCCAGAAGCGCTGGGGCGAAAAGGCCATCCGGCGCCTGAGCGAGCAAGTGGATTCTACGCCGCTGCTTCCGACAGGTTTCGCCGCGCTGGACCGGGTAGTGGGCGGCATCCCTCGCGGGCGGATCAGCGAGATAGCCGGTGTTCCCGGCTCCGGCATGACCACCCTGGCGCTAAAGATCATTGCCCATGCCCAGGCCGGCAGCGGCATTGTCGTTTACCTGGACGGCGAGCAGACGTTTGACCCGGAGTATGCGTACCGCTGCGGCGTCCGCTTGGAGCAGCTCTTTCTGGCTCGCACGCCGGACAACCGGCTGGCGATCGATCTCCTGCCGGATTTCATCATCAACGGGGGCATTGATCTGCTTGTGCATGATCTACCCTGGGGGACAGCGTCCGAGCCGGCAATCATGAATCGCCTGGCGACCACGTTAGGGCGACTGATCGCGCCCCTTTCCCAATCCGGCTGCGCACTGCTCTTTCTCATGTCGTTGCCGGCCGGCGCGAATGGTTATCCAGCGCATGCAACCCTGCCCCATTACGCCGCGCTGCGGCTGCTCATCCAAAAGGAACGCTGGCTATACCGGCGACGTGACATCGCCGGCTATGAGGCGCAGGTAGTGGTAGTCAAGAATAAGCTGGCTGCGGCCGGCCAACAAGTGCGCATCGTGATCGACCTATGAAGCTGATCGAAAATTCGTGATTGCCTGTCTTTCCATCCCTTACTTCGCTGCCGCCGTGGAAAGGCGCGCCGATGGGGCGTTGCAACGTTTGCCGCTGGTGATCGGCGGCCAACCCTGGGAGACCCGGCCGGTATATGCCTATTCACGGGAGGTCGCCCATCGCGGCGTGCGCCCCGGCATGTCGCTGCGGCTGGTCGGCGTTCTGTCGCCGCAGGCGCATTTTATGCCGGCTGCCCAATCCCAGTATGATGAAGCTTCGAGCGAAGTGATTGATACGCTGACCCTCTTTTCGCACCTGGTGGAGCCGGAGGAGTTGTGGCACCCCTTTAGCGATCCGCGGCTGGTGCACGCCGCCGCCGGCCGGCAATTGCCGGCCCGTTATTTCCTGGACCTGGAAACGTTGCCGCTGACGGAGTCCGTGCCCTTCGTGCGCGAAATCGGACAGATTGTGCGCACAGAGACCTCTCTGGCTCCGGCGATTGGGTTGGCCGATAACCGCTTTACGGCCCAGGTCGCCGCCACGATATCTCGCCCTAACCACCTGCGCAGCGTGCCGGCAGCCGATCAGCGGCAGTTCCTGGCAGAGCGTTCGCTTTCCTTTCTACCCCTGGAAAAGGAGACCTCCCGCCGCCTGCGCCTGTTGGGGTTGCGCACATTGGGCGACCTGGCGAACCTGCCGCTGGCCGCCTTGCAGGAGCAATTCGGGGTGGAGATCAAGCAGTATTACGAGTTGGCCCAGGGGCAGGGCGACGCGCCGTTACAACCGCGGCTCCCACGCTTACAAGAAACGTGTCGCTTTCCCTTTGACGGCCCAGTGACAAACACGCATGTCGTCCAGGCGGCTCTGGCGCAGATAGCCGGCGATTTGGCCTGCCGCGTGCAGGCGGCCGGCCTGGAGGGACGCGAATTGTCGTTGGCCTGTGAGACAGAGGAGGATCTCCCCTGGCAACAGACAGTCACATTTCGCCGGCCCACCGCCAACCGGCAGCGATTGGAAATGGCCCTGCTCGATCTCTTCGCTCAAGGAACGTTCAGCAGCGGCGTTACTACACTATTGGTCCGGCTGGCGGGTCTGCAGCCGGCGACCGGCCAGCAAGCCGGCCTGTTCGGCGCGCAAACCGGCATCCAGAAGGCCCGGCAGACATTGGACAATGTGAGCGCCAGACACCCGGAGTGCGACATCTTCCAGCCGGCATTGGCGCACACGGAGCACCCGCTGCCGGAGCGGCGTTTTCGCCTGGAACGGGTGGGCGTTGGAGCGGTGGATAGTGGATAGTGGTTCTTGTGCTAAGTCTTTCCGAAAACCCCGCAGCTCTTACTGTGTTAGCCTGCTCCGCGAAGGGCTCTGGAAAGAGCTGCGGGGTTTATGGGCAAAACCCTGCAGCTCTTGCTGTGTTAGCCTGCTCCGCGAAGGGCTCTGGAAAGAGCTGCGGGGTTTGACGCTGATGACTCGACTCTGGGCGAATGGAGAGCCTATTGTGGTAGTAGCAGACGATGCCGGGCTGCCGCTGCGCTTCACCTGGCGCAAGCAGACACACGGGGTAACGGAAATTATCCAGCGTTGGCGATTGCATACGGATTGGTGGCGCGTACCCATCTGGCGCGACCATTTCAAGGTGACCACCGAAACAGGATTGCTGGTGATCATCTACCACGAGCTGGCGCAGGATGCAGCGCAGGGTGCGCCACAAGGCGCGTGGTATTTGCAGCGACTATATGACTGACGCCGTCTCCTATGCCGAACTGCATTGCCACTCCTACTTCAGCCTGCTGGATGGGGCCAGCTCCCCGGAAGCGCTGGTTGCCCAGGCGGCTGCGTTGAGGTTGCCGGCGCTGGCCCTGACCGATCACAACGCCGTCTATGGCGCGCCGCGCTTCCTGCGTGCAGCCGGCGAGTTTGGTGTGCAGCCGGTGTTCGGGGCGGAGATGACCCTGGTTGAGGAAGATGCCGGAAACGCCGCGGAGTTGCCGGCCGAGCACCACCTCACCCTGCTGGTCGCCAATGAAGCCGGCTGGCACAACCTCTGTTACCTGATCAGTCGCGCCCGCCATAACGCGCCGAAAGGAGAAGCCCGCCTGCCCTTCGCCGAGCTGACCGGCTGCACGAACGGCCTGATCGCGCTTTCCGGCTGCCGGCAAAGCCGGATCACGCAGGCGCTGTGGGAACGCGATGTGCCCAAAGCAGCCCGTTCAGCCGCCGGGCGCTACGTGGAACTCTTCGGCAGAGAAAACTTCTGGATCGAGCTCCAGCGCCATTATTTGCCGGGCGAACATCTATTAATCCCCCGCCTGACCGCCCTGGCGAAGCAATTAGGGGTGCGTTATGTGGCTACCAATAATGTTCACTATGCGAATCAGGCCGACCATCGCTTGCAGGATGTGCTGGTCTGCATTGCGCACAACACCACACTGGACGCTGCCACCGGCCTCTGCCGCCTCAACTCGGAATGCTACCTGAAATCGCCGGCGCAAATGGCCGCCCTCTTCCCCGAACATCCGCAGGCCATCACGAACACACTGCGCCTGGCCGAACAATGTCGCTTCATCCCCGATTACGGCCTGCAAGACCTGCCTCACTTCCCCACACCGCACGGTATGAGCAGTAGCGCCTACCTGCGCCGGCTCTGTCATGAGGCGATCCCCGGCCGGTACAGCGATCCCCCGCGGCGGGTGTATGAGCAGTTGCAGCACGAGCTGGCTATCGTGGATGAGGCCGGTCTGGGCAATTACTTTCTCATCGTCTGGGACATCGTCCGCTTTGCCCGCGAAAACGGGATCCGCTGCCAGGGGCGCGGGTCGGCGGCTAATTCGCTGGTCGCCTATTTACTGGCCATCAGCCCGGTGGATCCGCTGGCGCATGACCTGGTCTTTGAGCGTTTTCTCTCTCAGGAGCGGCGGGTTGTGCCGGACATTGACATAGATTTCGACGCCGCCCGGCGAGAAGAGGTCATCCAATACATCTACAGCCGCTATGGCGCGGACCACACCGCCATGGCCTGCACCTTTGTCACCTTTCGCGCTCGCAGCGCGGTGCGGGACATCGGCAAGGTGCTGGGGTTGGCGCCGGAGTTGTTGGCTCAGGTGGCCCGCATGTTGCAGCGCTCAGAGGCAGATGAAAGCGAGGAGCCGGCTATGCCCGAGGGCAACGCGCCGCTGGAGATGTTGCTGGCCCTCTCCCGGCAGATTGAGGGCTTCCCGCGCCACCTGGGCATCCACTCCGGCGGGATGATCATCACCGGCTCGCCTATGATGGGCCGGGCCCCCACCGAGCCGGCCACTATGACTGATCGCGTGGTGGTGCAATGGGACAAAGAGGCGCTGGAAGAAGTGGGGCTGGTCAAAATTGACATTTTGGGCCTGCGCATGCTGGCCGCGGTCAGCGATGCCGTTAAGCTGATCGCCGAATCAACCGGCGCGGCCCCCAACCTGGATGCGTTGACCTTCGACGATCCGGCGGTGTACGAGATGATCGCCCAGGCGGACACCATCGGCGTCTTCCAGGTCGAGTCGCGGGCGCAGGCGCAGGTGTTACCCAAGCTAAAGCCTCTTTGTTATAACGACCTGGTGGTCTCCATCTCGCTCATCCGGCCCGGCCCCATCCAGGGTAACATGGTGCATCCGTATCTGCGGCGGCGGCAGAAGATGGAGCCGGTCAGCTACGCGCACCCGCTATTGGAGCCGGCGTTGCGCGAGACGCTGGGGGTCATTCTTTTCCAGGAACAGGTGTTAAAAGTGGCTCGCGATCTGGCCGGTTTCACAGCCGGCGAAGGGGAGTTGCTGCGCCGCGCCCTGGGCGCCAAGCGGGCCACGGAGGAGATCGCCCGCTTCCGCGCTCGCTTTCTCTCCGGTGCGCAGACAAACGGCGTCTCGCCGGAGACGGCAGAATTGATCTTCACCCAGTTGCTGGCTTTTGGCGGCTACTCCTTTGCCAAAAGCCACGCCGCTGCCTTTGCTGTGCTCGTTTATCAGTCCGGCTGGCTGAAGCGCTATCACCCGGCGGCCTTCTACGCGGCGCTGCTCAATAATCAGCCGATGGGCTTTTGGAATGCCGCCGTGCTGGTGAATGAGCTGCGCCGGCAAAGTATCCCCGTTCTGCCGGTAGACATTCACGAGAGCCGCGCCGCCTGTCACGTGGTTGACAACAGCATCCGCCTGGGCCTGAACTACGTCAACCGGCTGGGAGAAGTGCATATAGAGCGTATCCTCGCCGGCCGGGAGGTGCGGCCCTTCGCATCCCTGGCGGAGTTCTGCCGGCGCACACGCATCCCGAACAGCATCGTCGAAAACCTGATCGCCGCCGGGGCGATGGATGGCTGGGGGCTTCCGCGCCGGCAACTCATCTGGGAACTGGGCACGCTACATGATGAGCAGGGAACGCTGGAGTTGGAATACGCACCAGAGGAAGTCCATTTGCCCGCCCTATCAGCGGTCGAGGCGATGGTGATGGAGCAGGAGGTGATGGGATTGTCGCCGGGCAATCATGTGATGACCTTCTACCGGGCGGCGCTACAGGAGCGAGGCATCGCCGGCAGCGCGGAAGTCAGCGAAGCGCCCAATGGCCGGCGGGTGCGGGCGGCCGGGCTGCTGGTGGTGCATCAATCCCCGCCGACCGCCAAGGGCTTCCACTTCCTGACCCTGGAAGATGAAGACGGCATGACCAACGTGGTGGTGCGCCCAGATGTCTATGAACAATACCAGCATATCATCCACGCGCATCGACTGCTGTTGGTAGCCGGGGAGGTGCAGCAAGAGGGGGGCGCAACGAACCTGCTGGCGAAATGGATCGCCCCATTGCCGGCAAATTGAACCTTGTTGCCGGGAGCGATCGCAACAATACAGCCAACAAAAAAGGCCGCCAGCACACTAATGGCGCAGGCGGCCCCAATCAACTTCTACTACAACACGTGGTCAGGCGAACGACAAGGCGTTAACTATTCGCACTACGCCGGCGAAGCGCCAATCTGCCGCCAAGAGGCAAGAGCATAATCAGCGCCAACGAAACGACCAACAGCGCCGGGTTGCCGGCTGCGTCGCCGCTAACGCCGCTCAGGGAGACGTCCGTCGGCAGTTCCGTTTCCACGCGCACGACTGCGCCCATGCCGGCGATACACGGCACCGGGATTGGCGCTGTTTGCGTGCAGACCGTCACATAGAGTGCGCGGTCCGGACCCAGGGTCATGCCGGTGGGCAGACCCAGGTCGTCGGCCAGGGTCACCCGGCTGTTGTCCGGCAATATCTGCACGATCGAACCTGTCAAGTTGCCGACAAACAGGCCGTCGGTGTCCATCTGTAGCACGAAGATGCTGCCGTCAGAACCATGGACAACATCAATGGCGTGCGTGAGGTCCATCTGAATCGGCGTCGGGTCGCCGCCGCCGCTGGGCACGCTGAACACATATGCGCCGCCGGGCGGGAAGGGGAAGCCGGTTAATTGCCCGACATAAAAGTCTCCATTGGCGTCATAGTTAATGCCCACCGGCACGGCGTGCATCGGAATAAAAGACACCTCTCGCGTGGGGAAGACAGACAGCGCAATCACCACATCATTGTTAGTATTTACCTCCAACAGGGAATTGCCGCCGGCATCCGAAACTACGAACTTTCCTAAGCCATTAGGTCTGTCCAAAGCTCCCCAGGGGTTGGTATCAATAACCAATCCATCCGGATTGTTGTCGATCTCATACTGGCCGATGTCAACAACATTCTCCCAGGAATAACCCTCGAGAGGGTCATTCGCAATCCTGGCCAAATGGCCCATGTTCACGCCGCCCGGCCCGAGATTCGCAGTGCGCGAAAGAGGATTCATGCCCAGTCCGACCGTAGCATACATCTGGCCATCCTCATCGAAAGCCACATCGTGGACGCCGATCGCCCCGACACCGCTGGCGGGATCAGCATGTGAAGGCATGTTGTCCAGCAGGCGCTCCTGATCGGAGCCGTCATAATTGACGCGCGACACACCGGCGGATTCGCCATAACAG
Organism: uncultured Ardenticatenaceae bacterium; assembly: GCA_964452775.1. Classification (GTDB taxonomy): domain Bacteria; phylum Chloroflexota; class Anaerolineae; order Promineifilales; family Promineifilaceae; genus JACKCB01. Next base: position 8,424 of record CAYVQP010000116.1, read on the forward strand.
GAGAAACCTTCGGGCCCTTCAAAACAGTTATCGCCCAGGTCCGGCCCACCGATGCCGGCCTCGGCAATGTATAGCATGCCATCCGGGCCTAATGTGATACCACGCGGGTTGTTCAGGCCGCTGGCAATAACGCCGGCGATATTGCCGGCTCGGGCTACGCCCATTGGACTGACTGCAAATAGCAGCAGAACGAACGCCAAAATCGCGCCCAGGGACAGAAGCAATGTGTAACGCTTTTTCATGTTCCCTCCAGAGAGTGCTAGGCATCACGACAATATGGAAGCCGGCCAAAGTCAGCGTGCGCCAAACATGCCGGAGCGACACGTTGACGCCACAGGTACCATATCCACCTTCCTTGTGCAGCTACCTTGTCAGAAACGAGAATGTTCTATCTAAGCACAGCACACAGCATAAACCAATTCGCCGGTGGAATCAAGATGGCTTGCACTCCAAATCAGCCCAGCCCAGGAATGTGGGCCCGTCCCCGACAGCCGGCAGGAGTCAGTCTCGCTGAACTCCGGCCACGCTGATTACTCCTCCCGCCCGCATCAGTGCGCTCTTAAGCGCCTATTCCCCCTCGCCCACAGCCTCCGCCGTCGTGGTGAAGTATTCGTTATCGGTGCTGTACTGGATGGGACCTTCATAGCGGAACATGTCCGACAGCCCCAAAAACTCTTCCGGCGTCGGAAAGAGCTGATGGATAGTGGCGTCGCCGGAGAGCTGATAATAGAAGTAGAACTGTTTCTTCTTGACGCTGTAACCTAACCAATACTTATCAACGGGAACCCAGGGCATCGTATTTCCTCCCGAATCGCTACACAGCCAAAGCAATCACACATGATCAATAGTAGCACAAAAGCCCGCGCTTGGAGAAACTATGCCGGGATTGAAATGCCCGCCGGAGATCGGGTTAAGCCGGACTTCTCCCGCGAAAGTCTGAGCCCCGCAGGTCTTTCACGGGTCTACCGCCGAGCGAGCATACTCAGCATGACCTGCGGGGTTTCGGTAAAAATTCCGCGAGAGAACCACTAAGCCGATGACAGGAGCTGAATGGATTGCACCTGATAGCAGCAGTTAGCCAACATTTCTAACGTGCATCGCGATCCATCATATGAGACGACCACGGTTCCGGCACTCCTTTGCGCGCGGTAGGCCTCCTGCAACAGCGCACGACCCGGCATGCGCTCGTTCTGCCGCAAGTCAATACAGAACCAGGCCTGCTTTCCAGCGCCGTCCGCCAATTTCAGTGCGCCCATCTCCTGCACCAGACTGAAACAGGCGACATCGCCTCGTTCGCTATCAATACCAATCAGGTCTATTTGTCCGATTGCGGTAGCCATCAGCATGCACCTCTGCAACGATTAAGTCAATGCTATATAGCAACCTAAACGGACGCGCCGGGAGATTTGCGGCATGGAGGTGCGGGCAGCCGGCGTGAAGTTGGCGAGAACTCTCCGGGGACGGTCGCACCCATGTGGGCAAG
>CAYVQP010000117.1:0-9768 GCA_964452775.1 uncultured Ardenticatenaceae bacterium
CGCCCCGTTTAGCGCCGGCCACTCCACCGCAATGTGATCGAAACCGGTCTGGATGCCGGAAAACAGGCGCGGCGATGCGCGGTGATTGAGGGGATTAACCAGCTCAACATCAACCGCTTCGCGAGACTCCTGCGCCAACGCCGCCGCGATCGCTTCCGCCGCTCGCCGGTGTCCGAAACCGACGTCGGCGTACAATATCAAGATTCTCTTCGCCGTCTCCATCAGGGCCTCCACGTTCATCCGCTTGCTCAACTGCCCACAGTGTGAGCGCTGGAGCGGTTGAACTGAACGGGGAGATCCCGGAATTCGGTCGGGCGGATCTGGAATCGTCCGGCATGCCGGTTACCTCGATAGACGCTGGAGACTCTGCACCCGTCCCCACCCCGGCAACGAGAGAATCCCGTACCATGCAAAAACCCGGATCCTGGGCTACCTACTCGAGGACAGAGGACAAATAATGACTTCGCCTTGAGCTCAGATAAGATCCTGCATCTTTTAATTCAGAGCAGGTTGTTTGCAGGGTTTGGTTCATCATTGGACTCACCTTTTCTTCTCTAGTGGAGCTCATCCGCATTAGCCGACTATCTGCGAGCGACAAGGACCTGGAGATTTTGGTCCTATGTCATCAGTTGGATGTGCTGGCCCGTAAACAGAGTAGGCCGGTCAGACCGAGCCGTGCCGAGAAACTAACGCTAGCCATGTTGGTGGGTAGTCCAGTGTGATTATCTCCAACCGCCTGGCGGATAAACCGGAGTAAGGAGAACCTCACGAATGGATGGGATTGAATCAGCTAGACCAATGGCCATAGCCGGTGAGTGCGGTTCATACTTTTTTTGCCCACTGGTGCTGCTAGCAACTGCTTAAGGCTGCGATGCGGACGACACCAGTGGTAAACCGTCATACCCCACCAGCCCATGGCGTCTTTCGTGCTTGCTTTGCCGGCGAAGGCCAGGGTCTTGCGTACCTGAGTTGTGCTCATCAACCGGGCCGTCCCGTTACGACGTTGGATGGCCGACGTGTTGGGGGCATGGTAGCCCAAGCGCTCCAAAGCTTGCGCAATCCGCTTCTTGCTGCCATAGGTATAGCGGACTTCAACCGCCTGCAAGCGCCGCCCGCTTTGATGCTTGACGATTTGCACATGGGCTGCTGTCCGGGGAATGTGGAAACGGGCATGGGGGTGTAGGCCGCGCGTCCCTTGTCGGCGCGGATAGTAAGCATGGCCGAATATCTTTGGGAACAAGGTCCGATAGGCGGACAAGCCGTCGGTGAACAAGGCGACTTCATGCCGGTTGTGCAAGCGAGCCGCACCATCCTCCAGCAGGCGCCGAATCAAGGATTCGTCCCGCGCTCCCTGGACATGAGCCAAAATGAACTTGCTCTTCGGGTCCATCAACTCTGCTTCCCAGGCTGGTTGCTGCCGGCTGCCGGCAAAACCGTGCCGTTCATCGGCTTGCAGTTCGGTAACGGCCACGTCTTGTACTTCCTGTTCATGATATGGCTGGGCATGTCTTCCCACTTTGCTGTTCAACCGGCGGACAGTACTTGGGTCTACGTTGACCAGCCGGGCGGTACTCTTGATCCCACAGCCATCGGCCAGATGTTCGGCCACCGAGACGGCCTGCTCCCGGCTGTTATTCTCCCAACCCGGCTCTGGTCGCCCCAATCGGCCGGCGGCTCGCTGCTGTCACCACTTGTTCAACATGGACGAGTACAATCCTTCCCGACGCAACAATGCGCCTATCTCTCCACGCTGGCATTGCTCTGCTTCAGCCAGTATGCGCAACTTGTACGCCCGGCTGAATCGTCGGCGACCGGCTCTGGCCATGACTTGCGGGTCAGGCACAACCATCGGCCCGGCCCCATTCTTGAATGGGCGATCCTGTTCACTGCGAGACATTTCACTTCACTCCTCTTGCCCTTGAATTCCACCCTAATGAATAGGGAGGAGTTGTCTCATTCATTGTGGCACATAGGGGGAATCAGTTCATACAAGGCTGTTTGGACTAGCGATCTAAACTATCATTGCATTCGCAGACCTCTGCGCCTGTTCGCGCTCAAGTCGGGGTTTTTGCACCAGAACCCTTATGTCTACTTTATCCCGGCCGGCGGTTACTTTTCCGGCCGGCTGCTAGGGCTCGACAGCTGCCTCGCCGAATGCTTGTTGAGTAGCCGGCGCGGTCGTGACCGCCGGCGGGCGGACAACGAGCGAGAGTCCGGCCGCGACGATGGCCGTAATAACCGCCATAGTGAAGAAGCCAACCATAGGAACGGCCATCATCATCAGCACGTACCAGAGGATATACCAGTCGATCCGCAGTATAGCGAAGCCAAATGTGTACAGTAAATAAACCAGCAGGGCGCTGCCCAGGACGAAGAACAGCAGATCCAGTCCGAACGCCGGCCCACGCCGGCCGGTGATCAGCAACCAGAACACGAGCGGGACGGCAATCAGGAGTGAGAACGGATTGAAAATGGTGATATACAGCAAGGCAAGCGCCACGGCCAGGATGGCCAGGCTTTTGACTGAAAGAAAGTCAGGCCGGCCGCGCTGAAACCGGCCGGCCAACCTGCGGCCCAGATAGAAGAAGACGACTAGCCCAACCAAGAAGATAATCACGGCAGGCCAGCGTGGGTTCGTGTAAGCCGGATGCTTCGGCACGGCGAAATAGCGGTCGAAGCGCTGGAGCAACCCTACCGCGGTCATGGCGTAGAGAGACAATACGGCCAGCACCATGGGGATCCACAACCCGAGAAAATGAGGCAGCGCCGTCCGCCAACCCGCGAACAGGCCGTCCTGCGAGCGCCGGCCCAGCCAGAGGGCGGCGGCAAAGAAGAGCAGCGTGAACAGCCCGAAGATCAGCCAGAGCAGTGGCCCGCTCAAGACATTATCGCTCTCTGCGAAGAGCAGATATGGGCCGGACGCGCCCGGCAGGCTCGCTTGCGTCTGCAGGTGCCTCACCAGCGCCTCCGTCGAGCGACCGACGCCGGTGAGCGTGGCCGCCGACTGGATCTCCATCGTGTCCCCCGGCGAGTGGTAGGTCTCATAATGCGACTCCGCGAACTCGGCCGGCGCAATCCCTGCGAAACCAAACGCGGGCACGCCGGCGGCCACCAGCGGACCCTGGTCCATGAAACTGATCGGGACCGCCTGGTCGATGATCTGGTCAAACGGAGCCCGGATTTGCGGCACCCAGACGGACCTGTCGCCGGCGGCGGCCGCAGCACCGGCTGAGTCGCGCGCGGCCAACAGCAGCCAGGCCGGCCCATAGCCGTCGAACTGGCCGATGGGCGACATGTCCAGCCCGTCGTAGAACTCCTTGCCCACGTTGTCCAGCGAAACGCCCGCGACGATACGCTCCGGATCGGGATGCTGTTCGACGTAGCGAAGGCTGCCCAACATGCCGTATTCTTCCCCGTCAGACGCCAGGAAGACCAGCGTGGAGCGTCCCGGCTCCTCGGCGGCAAACAGCTCAGCGAGATGGAGCAAAATGCCGATACCAGATCCGTCATTGTCCGCCCCAAAGACGGTCTGTGGCGACTGGTCGTGGTGCGCCATCAGCACGATCTCTTCTTCACTTGTGCCCGGCAGCTCGCACACGACGTTCCTTAGCGGCAACGGCTCGCTGAAGTTGATCACCTCCCATTCGTCCGTCACGCACGTCAGCCCAAGTCCTTCGAACTGCTCTAGCAGCCAGCGCGCGGCCGGCTCCGCGTTGGGCATGCCGGAGGCGCGGTCAGGGAACTGGGTGACAAATGTGTCGACCAGCTCAAGTGCTCGTTCCCCCGAGAACTGAAGTGAAGCCGGGTCGTATGTGACGTCGACGGCGGGTACCGAGCGGCACGCGCTTAGCAAGCCGGCGATTGCCAATAGGGCGAATAGTACGAGCAATCTTCTAATAACCATTTCCCACCTCCAGATAAATGCTCATAGCTCAATGCCCATTGAGGCGACTTCCTGGCCGGTCAGCCAATTAGCAATTGAGCGTTCAGCAACCAACCATTAGTAACTTACCGTTCCACGGGGCCGGGCAACACGTAGGGATAGGGCTTGCCGCGGAGGCGGTGTAGGGTGCGGTCGACGCGGCGGAAGGCCGAGTATGCGCGCCAGATGCGCACATCTTCCTTATAGTAGCCGGCAATCTCCCGGCCGCTGAGCGGCTTAAAGACGGCGTCTCCGCAGCGCGCTTCCAGGAAGCGATTTGCCCGCTCGACGAGCGCCGGGATCATGTCGTCGCGCTTCTCCTTGTAGAGGTTGGCCAGTACGTCGATCACTACCTGCCGGCGGTCGTAATAGCGGTTCAACACGTCGTCCAAAAAGAGAAGGCGGATAATCCAGCGCAAGAAGGATGGCACGCTGCGCAGGAAAAGCTCGGGATCCAGTTGTTCCTCGCCATTCAGCTGCAGGAGCGGCGAGCTCGTATCGATGTACAGCAGTCGCAACGGCTCGGGTAGCGCGCCGGCATCCGGTTCGTACGCCGCGATGGCCCAGTTAGACATCTGCGCGTCGAAGCCGAGCGCGACCTGTCCGTCGCCGGCGTCGTTGTAGGCGAATACGCGGTCGATACCGTCTAGAATGCGCCCGAACAGCCGCGAAATGTCCTCCTCCGGCAAGTCGTGAATCGCCTCGTTGACCAGCGCCCGTCCGTCGAGCTTCTCCTGAATGATATAGACGGCAATGTTGCCCCTGGGGGGCGTCACCGAGGAGATAGCAGCCGGCACCGCTTCCACCCCGGCGGCGGCCAGGTGCTGCAAGTAGTCGTTGTAGAGGGCGAGATAGGCGCTCAACTCGCTTTGCGTGTGGAACATGGGCATGCGCTTGAAGACCAGGTGCGGGCCGGCAGCGGCGATGGTCATCACCGTGCTCATTTCGCCGTATCCCAACACGTGCGCCGGCAATTCCCCTTGTCCCGGATTGTATGGGTCGAGCTGTTCCTCGAACCGCTGCAATAGCTCCTGGTCGTAGACTATGGTATTTGATTGCATCCGTTTGCTCCCTTTCAGAAACCGGGATTCTAGGCTTGCAGGAGCCGTTGCACCCCGGCCAACGCCCGCTCGGCGCGCTGCAAAATCTCGTCAACGTCCGCCTCGGCGATGACCAGCGGCGGCAAGAACTGCGCGACGCGGCTGTCATTGGCCGCGTAGACGGAAAGCAGCCCCGCCTCGAAGGCGGCGCGCGTAAAGAGCGGGCCGCAGCGCTCGTCGACCATTTCGAGACCCATCATCAGCCCAAGCTGGCGCAGCCGGACCAGCAACCCTGGGTGTCGCTCCTTTAGCTCGGCGAAGCCGGCCGCGAAACGCGCCGCCATCGCCCGCACGTGCGCCAGGAAGGCCGGTTGCGAAGTGATCTCCAATACTTCCAGCGCCACGTGGCAGCCGATCTCCGCGCCGCCGAAGGTGGAGACGTGGATGAAGGGATCCGGGTGAAAGACGCTCTCCAGCTCCGCGCGGAAGCAGGTGGCCGTGATGGGATAGAGGCCGCCCGAGAGCCCTTTGCCCGTTACCAGAATGTCCGGCGCAACGCCAAAGTGCTCCACGGCCCACAGCCTGCCGGTGCGCCCCAGGCCGGCCTGCACTTCGTCAACGATGAGCAAGACGCCGCGCCGGTCGCAGAGCGCGCGCACCTTTTCCAGGTAGCCGTCATCGGGCACGAGGATGCCGTAGGTCGCCGGCACCGTTTCGAGCAAGACGGCGGCGGTGTCGTCGTCGACCGCGTCGCTCAGGCCGGTCAGGTCGTTGTAGGGCACCTGTTCGAAGCCGGGCGCCGGCGGACCAAACGGCGCGTAGAACTTCTTATCGCCGGCCGCCAGCGCCAGGCCGGTGTGCCCATGGTAGGCGCCGGCGGCGGAGATAATCTTACGCCGTCCGGTGTAGCCGCGTGCCATCTTAATGGCCAGGTCGATCGCCTCGCCGCCGGAGACGCCGAAGACTGAATAGGGTAGCTTCCCCGGGGCGAGCCCGGCCAGCCTCTCCGCCAGCAAGGCGCGATGCTCGCTGATGAGATGGTGATTGCCGATGTCGAGTTCCGTCAACGCTTCCCGGAGCCGGGCGACGACCTGCGGGTGGCGATGGCCCAGGTTGTAGGTACCGCCGTTGCAATGGCAATCGATCAGGCGCGTTTCGCCGGAGACGTCCCAGATATAGAGTCCATCGCGCCGGCCGGGGACGAAATCAATGCCGGCCTCACGAAAGAAGCGCGCCTTGCCGGAGGAAACATGCGCGGCAAAGCGAGCGACTGTCTCGTTTCTGCTTTTCTTTCCGACAAAATTGCCGGCGGCGACCTGCTGCTGATCTCCCATCGACTATCCCTTAACGTCTTCTATAGGTGCCATACAGAAAATCCAACCTGATCGTAGAAAGGCGCGGAGGCCCGCGGAGCTGGCTAGCATTCAGATCGCCAGGTTAAACAGCCAGGCAGAGAGTCCCAGAAACAGCCAGACATCTCCGTCGATTTACCGGGATTCTCTTTGGTTCACGGGTTCCAATCTTTCCACACCTCGCCCACTTCGCTGCGCAGTGCAATGATGGTTTCGCGCCGGAAGAGGGCCAACAAGCCGCCGCCCAGCAACAACACGCCGGCCACGGCCAGGTGCACCCAACTGGGCAGGCGAAGAAATGCCGGCCCTAGCTGGATCACCGAATTGATCGCAAGTCCCAGGACGCCCAACTGCACATAGATACGCGAATGGGTCAGGATGCCGGCCACCATCGCGAGGAATCCCTCCACCAGAAGCAAGAGCGGATACAGCCAGGCCTCCGCGCTCAGCGATTGCAGCAGCGCTGTGCCCATCAGGAGTCCTAGGCCGGCAACTGCGCTCAGCATGTAGGTATCGTTCCGGCCGGCGCGACGTTCGACCTGGCCCGCCGCCAACAAGAGCAGGCCGAGCGGAATGACATAGGCCTGAGGTTCGTACACATTCCACTCCACCAGTAGCGCCCAGTAGGCAACGACCAGCAGCCCAACAGAGAGGTAAATGCCGTAGCGATTCCGCTTCATCAGCCAGTACGCACCGTTGGCCAGGCCGGCGATCAGGAAGGTGGCGGCAACAGTAAGCGGCTCGAAACTGACCAGGGAAAGGATCAACACGAAGGGGGTCGCTGCCAGACCGGCGATCTGCATTGGCAGCCCATAGATCTGGTCAAAGGGTTGTGGCCGGATCAGCCGGGAGAGCAACAAAAGTGCACTGCAATAGAGGGCGGCCAGCGGCGCCCATAGCGAAAAACGCTCAGTACCCAGGCCCAGGTAGAGCAGCAAGTACAGCAGGATGAAGCTAACGCCCAAGGATAGCAAGGTGATGATGCGTGCCAGGTCCAGCTGGGAGAGACTTGTGTCGAGCCGCATCGGCATACGATACTCCGTCCAGGCCAAGATCAGACCAAAAGCGACGAGTACCGCGGAGAGGGTCAGAGCGTACCAGCCACCGATGGCCGTAAGTGCATCCCAATAGGCCAGCCCGATGTTGACGACACCGCTGAGCATGAGTGGCCAGGCCCAGTCCCTTGAGCCGGCTCGGCGGATCAGGGCGGAGCCGGCCACCAACAGCAGACCGCTGAAGAAGACGGCTGCGTTGAGCGCTGACCCGGCCGGCATTCCCGGCAAGTCGATCAGCCTGCTGAGCACCACCAGTAACAGGTCCAGAGCCAGCCAGGCGGGAAGCAGCAAGAAGGACCAGCGCAACCAGCGGGCGACCAGCAAGTAGAGCGCGGCGAAGCCGGCCAACAGCAACCCGGCAAAGAGCGTCTCCTCCCATGCGAGCATCACCGAGATAGCGCTCAAGCCGGCGGCCGCGCTGAGGAAAGCGCCGCCCCAGACCAGGGTGCGCCGGCCGACCAGGTAGCCCAAGAAGGTGTAAAGGAGGCCAAGCAGCCCCAGGCTCAGGCCTATCTCTTCCACGCCCAGCGCCAGTATGTACAGGGTGAGGCTTGCCGGCAGGATGAAGAACCAGGCCGCGGCGTACAGCCAATACCATTTTCGCGAAACCGCCGTGGCCAGCAACAGCAGGACCGTGTCCACCAGCAGGGCAAGAGCCAGGTCGACGGACGCCTCACGCGAGAAGCCCTCGATGATGGCCACACCGCCGGCCAGCAAGGTGACCAGGCCGGCCATGCCTGCGCCCCCCAGGTAGAAAGCCAGGCCGTTCAAGAGCCGACCGGAGAATTGATGCAGCCCGTAGCCAACGGCCATATATACCAGCGATAGGGCAATCCAGCCTTTGGGCAGCTCTTCCGGCTCGAAGCCAAGCGCGATAAGCAAGTCGGTGTAGGCCACAAAAGCCGCTCCGGCCGCCGGCCAGCGCGCCCAACGCCAGCCCCAGAGAAGGTCGGTAAGTACATAGAAGAGCACGCAGAGGGCGGATACGCTCACCGACTCCGGGTCGCCGAAGAACTCCGACAGCGCGAGAAAGGTGACCAGGGGTACGAGTAGCTGGGCGGAGACAAATAGCGGCCAGTGGAGATGGGCGCTCGGCCGGTTGAGCCGCGCCAGCAGCAGCAGAAGGTAGGCAACGGTCATATAGATAAGGGCGTACCAATCCTGCCAGGCGGCCGGCAGCAGGCTGATAAGACCTGCAACGCCGATCACCAGCGCCAGCACGGCGAAGGTGGCGAAAAGCGCGGAACGCATCCAGCGCGCCATGAGGGCGTACAGCGCCAGGCAGGCCGCTGAGCCGAGGACGGTGGTCAGGCCCGGGTCTACTCCGGCGGGACCGAGCACGTAGATCTGCAGCACTATCAGGTTCAAGGGTAGGAAGCCGCCGGCCACTGCCAGGAGCGCGACGCCGCCGATGCGGAGGGTGGGGCGGCGGTACAGGGCCAGTCCGCCGAGGAACATCAGGCCGGTCATTGACAGGGTGACCGCGAACTTGCCCGCACCGGGGATGTGCGCCCAGTTGGCGCCCACGAAGATAAGGCCGGCCATGACAAGTAACAGCCCCCCGGCATACAGGGCCAGCTTAATGTTGCGCTCGCTGAGCAGCCACTGGTCAAACGGCACACGCTCGGCCGGCGCTGCTGCGGCAGGTGCTGCCGGGGCAGGTGCTGATTCGGCTGCAGCGCTATCCGGCCTGGGCACCGGTTCTGGGCGGGCCTCTACCGGCGAGATCGCCTCGGGCTCTGGTACCGGCTCCACGGCCGGCGCATCGGCAGGCTGTGGGCGGTCAAGGGCCCGTAGCCTATCCTGGAAGGGGGCCCGGTAGCCTGCCGGAACGGGCCAATCCTGTGTCCGCGCCAGCAAAAAGACCAGCTTCTCCCGCTCCAGCATCCGGGCCAGCTCGACGCCCTCTCCACAACTGGGGCACGGCAGGTCATCAGGTAGCGGTTCGAGGCAATGCATACATTCCATTGCACCCTCCGCTATCAACCCTGTCAATCGTTCGCTGGTTCACAGAAAGCTCATTCCGCCCAGAGATAGGTATGGTGCAGTTGGTACAGCGAGCCGGCTGCGCTGAAAAGACTCCACGACAGTCTACGACACATCGTATGCCATTTCTATAGGCAGTCAGACGGAATCCATAGACGTTTGTAATGGGTTACCGGCTGAGGCCTGTCCCCCCGGCGCACGCCTGTCGTCCTCCGGCGTCCGGCGTATTCCGCAACTGCTTGAGCAAATTCAAGCGCCTCCCGAGCTTTTTCAAGCATACCCCCCTGGAACCTCAGCGCACTGATCCGGCAAAATCACAGATGTCAGGGCGCACGTAATGCCCGGCAGCATCAGCACCTTGCTACGAAAATAAACGTGTCAGCCAGTGACGGAAACGGAATACCCAAGCCTGG
>CAYVQP010000118.1:0-7055 GCA_964452775.1 uncultured Ardenticatenaceae bacterium
CGCTATGCGTTCAGCGGCATGCCGGCGGCGGCTACACTGAATGCCGCTGTCCTGATTGGCGACGAGGGTTGCTGCCGGTGGACGCTGAACTACGAGACCGACCTGATGAGGTGCGACCTGACTACTCCCCTGCGCGACGCCGGCAGCCTGGCCTGCCGGCTGGTCGTGGAGGCGAGCGCGCTCACCAGAGAGCTCTCTCTCACCGCGCAACTGGAGGCGCAATTTCTCGATTGGCCTCCCTGAGCGGGCGGGTTAAAATGGCTCCGGCAGCATGTACACCAATCCCTGAGAGACCGGACGCCTATGACCGTTCAATTCTTTCGCCACACCCCGATGCCGGACGATATGAACGAGCGACGCGCGATCTATCGCGTGGCCCGCATCCTCCACGAGCGTTTCGACGGCGATAAGCACACAACCATAACCCTGATCGCTAATATCTTTCCCGACCCGGACCCGGTCCTGGGACTGCAGCAGCTCACTCAACTCGATGCGCTACTACTGGCTCCACAATTCGCTGCTATCCTGGAGTTCAAGAATTATTTCGACCCCATCGTGGCGGAGACCCTGGACGGTCACTGGTACGCGCAGGGGCGCAACGGGCGCCATGGGGTCACCGGCGGCAGCAGGCGTAATCCATTCATACAGGTGCAGAACGCCAGGAAACTATGGCGCCCCTTTCTCAGCCGCCGGACGGGGGGTCAGCAGCCCTGGGAGCTGATGCACGCTCATGTGCTCTTCCACCCTTACCTGAACAGCCAATCGCGCTTGCCTCAATTGGGCGAAGACCATCTTTGGTTCCAGGTGCGCGGCATTGACGAGATTGGCGAACTGGTCAGGACTACGCGGATCGCCGGCTGGCACATGTCACGCGACCAGATGCATCAATTGGCGTTCGACGTACTACGCGCTGCGCCCTATCGCGAACTGCACGCTGAGTTGCCGGTGCGCGCGGCCTTGCTCACCGTCGAAGAGCCGGGGCAGGAGAAGCGCACGGTTCCCATCTTCTGTTACAGCGATTTCGTGATGGGGCGGCGTGGGCCGGCCCATCACCCGCACCGGCTGGAAAACCGGAATGTGAGCCGTGAACACCTGCTTTTCGAAGTGGGGATGACGGCAATTCGCGTTTATGACATCAACACCAAGAATGGCACTTTTCTGGGGGGTGAGCGCATTGACTCAGAACGGGGCCGGCTAGTGCAGGATGGCGAGACACTTTTCGTCGGCGCGCAGGACGGGAGGGCCACCCGGATCACCGTGCAAGTGCTGGCCGGCTCATCCGCCGGTCCAGATACGGCGACCGAAACTGCCTGAGCAGTGGAAAAACAAGAAGGCTGCGGGACGCCTCGCAGCCTTCTCTGTTGGTGAAAATGCTCCGCGGGGAGCGTCTCGGGAACCTGTGGCGCCTGTTCCCCACCGCCGGCCCGGAAAACCAACATCCCTGACCAGCTGCTCTGTTCTCCAGGCAACTTCACGTCCTCCAATCAGCGGCGCTCCAGCCTATGACCGGTCCGGCCCAGGGGCGGCAATGGACGCTGAGCCTATGATTGCCGCCAGTATAACATAGCCCGAGCTACCTCAAAAGACGTAGGAAACAAAACCGAAAATCAGCGGGCGCGCCGGTTTGCCATTTTGTTTCCACTTCAACACCCCATCATTCCCGCCTGTCTATAATGCCCCCTGTAACGGATTGGAGATGAGAATGCCGGATAACTTGCGCGTGGCCTACCATTCGGAACGCGGTAGGCGTGCAACGAACGAAGATATGTATGCCGTGCCCGCATTGCCGGCGGATATTCCATTCACCGTCGGCGACCGCGGGTTGCTCATTTCGCGGCCGCAACGCGCCCAATTTGCGCGCAAAGGCTATTTGTTCATGGTTGGCGATGGGGTGGGCGGCTATGAAGGAGGCGAGCTGGCCAGCCGTAACGCTCTGGAGGATATTGCCGGGCGATACTACGCTGATCCGTCGCCGGAGCTGGGACGCAGCCTGCAGCGGGTTATCGAAGCGGCCAACCGGCGGCTCTGCTCATTGCGCGGCCAACCGCAGATGCCCTCGCGGATGGCCACAACGGTCATCGCCGCCCTGATCCATCAGCAAAGCCTTTTTGTGGCCGGCGTAGGCGACAGCCGCGCCTATCTACTCCGCGACGGCCAATGCTATCTCTTGACCGGCGACCACAGCCCGCGTCTGCCGGCCGGCGATCTCACCGGGCAGGACGGAGCCGGCGGTCATCTAATTACCCGTAGCCTGGGCAGCCGCGTCCGCGTCGGCGTAGATACATGGGAGCACGCGCTACAGGCAGGCGATCGGGTTCTGCTCTGCACTGACGGGGTCAGCGGCCACCTGAGCAGTGAGGAATTGGGCCGGCTGGGCTCGCAGGAAGGGTTGCAACGAGCGGTGAATGCGCTCATAGACAACGCCTACGACGCCGGCAGCCGCGATAACATGACGGTGACGCTCATCGAATGGCAAGGAAGGGAAAGCAATGGCTAACCCAATTGGCGCAACTCTGCATGGTCGCTACAAGGTGCAGTCATTTCTGGGCGACGGCAGCCACGGCGAGGTCTACCGGGCTGTTGACCAGCAGTTACAGCGACCGGTAGCTATTAAACGATTGCGCTACCCGGCCGGCGTGGCCCCGCACATCCAGGCTCGCTTTCAGCAAGAAGCGCTGGTGCTGGCCGCGTTGGATCACCCGCACATCATCGAGGTCTACGATGTCTTCGAGGATGACGGCTGGCTGCACCTGATCATGGCCTACGCAGCCGCCGGTTCTCTGGCTGATTTCACCCAAAAGCATGGCCGGCTCTCCGTCTCCCAGGCAATTGAGATCGGCAAGTCCGTGGCCGGCGCGCTGAAAAAGGCCCACGCTCAGGGGATCGTGCATCGCGATGTGAAGCCCTCCAACATTCTGCTCAGCCCGGCCGGCGAAGGCTTTGTGGTCAAGCTGGCCGACTTCGGCATCGCCCACGTCCCGCGCGCAGATGATCGCCTGACTCGTGTAGGCGACATGCTGGGAACGCCGCCCTATTGGGCCCCGGAGCAGATCAACGGCCAGGCGCAGACCAAGAGCGACGTGTATGCTCTGGCGGTCACCCTTTTTGGCGCGCTGGCCGGACATCACTACCTGGACCTGAGCGATGCAGATGAGATGGAGAAGCGCCGGCGCATCCTGCAGGATCGGCCGCGCTCGCTGCGCCAGTTTCGCACCGACGTGCCTGTCTGGCTCGAGTCGCTGCTCAACGAAGCGCTGAGTAAGGAGCCTGCTGCCCGCCCCGATGCCGCCGAATTCTACGAGCTGCTCTGTAGCGAAGGAGCTTCCAGGAAAGCGCTCACCGGCAACGGGGAGTTCAGCGGCGTGAAGCCTTTTGCCCTGGGTGGCAAGGCGACGGCCATACAACTGATCGCCGCCTCTGTGGTGTCAGCAGTGATGGCCGTTGTGCTGGCCCTGGCCTACGTGAACGCCTCCGCGGCCAGAGAGAGCGCCCCCAGCCTGGCGGAGCTGGTTGAAGCAGTGGGCCGCCCAGTGGAGCAGCCGGCCGAGCAAGCGCCGGCGATTATCTCATCCACCCTGCCGTTGACCGGAACCGCATCCGGCATTTCTGACACCCTCACTGCGCCGCTGACCGCGTCTCTAACACTGACGCCCGAGGCGGCGATCTCAGCGACCGAGACGCTGAGCGAGCTGGTGGTCATTCCAGTCAGCCCGACTACTGTGATCGTTACCGGCACTTATCCCTATGCGGGACTGCGACTACGCTACGGACCCAGTCTGGATGCGCCCGTCAAGGACGTGTTGCCCGACGGCATCTCGCTGACCCTGATGGAGGTGCTGCTCGACGGCACGTGGGCTCGCGTGGACACCAACACCGGGGTGGGCCAGGGATGGGTATCAACCGACTTCCTGTATGACCCGAAACTGGGCAAATATCTTTCGACGCTATCCAGCGACTGACAGACGCAAGCCGGCGGCTGTTGCCGAGCTTCAGCGTATGGCCAGACACCGAACTCTCCAGGTAAATGTGAAGGACTGAGCAATGAACGAAGTAACCATCTTTGCCGCGACAACGGGTATTCTGCTCCTGCTGGCTCTCTGGGCGCGTAGCGGGCGCGCGCAGCGTGGCGCGCGCGCCGCCGCCCAGCTGGCTGTCGGATCGGTGGCGGCGTTTGAATCCGCCGGCGTCTCCCGGACAGACCAGCACTTCGAGGCGCCGACGAGGCTAGGGGACGACCTGACTATCGCCCCCGTCTCCAACCTGTCGCTGCACGTCGTGGAGTGTCGCGCACCGGATGGGCCGCCTGCGGGCGTTAACTTCTCTCTCTCAGACGGCGTGAACACGGTCGGCCGGCGGCCAACCAGTGAACCGCAGGTGCATCTGGTGGCCATCGAAGCAGACCGCGCCATCTCAACCGATCACCTGTACATCGAGAGCGGCAGCAACGGGCGTTTAACGGTTACCGACCGCGGCAGCCGCAACGGCACACGACTGAACGGCCGGCGCATTGACCCCGAGACGCCAGTTGAGATCGCCGTCGGCGACCTGCTGACCATCGGCAACACAACTCTCCGGCTGGAGAGCAGTGACCATGAGTCGCTCGAAAGCATGATTCGCCTGGTCCCAAAATATCACTTCAAGGTCATAGGTGGGCCGGCCCGAGAGCAGAGCTGGGCGATGAATGCCGATCGCTTTCGCATCGGGCGCGGCCGGGAGTGCGACTGGCAATTGCCGGATGACCAGATCTCCCGCGTCCACGCCGAAGTGCAACGCGAAGGAGAACTGGTACGCATCATAGACCAGAGCAGCGCCAACGGCCTCTTCGTCAACGGCCGCCGCTACCAGAGCCGGGTGCTGGATGCCGGGGATGTTGTCAAGCTGGGCAACACCGAAATCAGATTCGAGCGCGCGCTCGGGTAAGTCGTCTCATCACGATTGAATTCGGCCGCTGTCACCGGACGGAGAGAGAAGGAATGAGCCAGCTATTTAATAATGGAAACGTGACCAACATTAGCAACGAGATGGCCCTGCGCTACCTTGCCGCCCGGCTGCCGGACGACACGGCGATCATTTCACAGGTAGCGGTACCCAGCGAACCGCTCATGCCGGCCATTGACGTCGTCCTGATTACGCGCAACGGCCTGTTTGTTGCGGCGCTGCGCGACTGGCAGGGGGAGGTCGCCGCCGGGGAGGATATCCGCCAGGTCTACGTCGGCGCGCAGAGCCGGCCGTATGCCAATCCGCTGCTGCTGGTTCGCGAGCAGGCGCGGGTGTTGCGCGATTACCTGTTCGTGCCCGAGCAGGCGCAAACGGTATTCACGGATGTGCGCATTGCCGGCTCGCTTGCCATTCATCCCCTGGTCCTCTTCTCGCATCCGGATATCGAACCGGCGTTGCCTGACATGGCCGGGGTGCACGTCGCCCCGCTCGGACGAATTGCCGCGCTGCTGGCGGAGTTGTCCGGCGACCGGCCGGCCTCATTTCTGGCGACGGAGGAGCGACAGCGGCTGGTACGCCTGCTGGCGCATCCGGGCGTGTTGCCGCCCATTGCGGCCGGCGATGAATACCTTGACACAGCCTCGCCGCCCAGCCGGCGACGCGTCCCCCAGCCGGATCGCGAGCCGGCCGAGCCGCAATTCTTCCACTTCGTCGCGGAGCCGCGAACGGAACAGCAATCGGCGCACGTTGCGCGCACTGCCCGGCCCAACCTGGCAGACTATGTCTCCGTCCTGCCGGCCTGGGCAGAGTCGCAGGCCCAGGGATTGGAACGCCACCTGATCGGCCAGGGACGCAAGCCGATCACCGCCGGCCGGATTGCCTCCGAGCTGGAGAAACAGTTAGAGAACAAGCTCAATCACCTGCTGCAGATGACGGTCGCGCACAATGCGTATACCGTGGCGTTAGCGCCGGAGGATTACGCCGCCTATTTGCCCATTAAGGAGCAATTGGAGGCGGACCTGAGCCAATACCTGCAGCAGGTGATCACCTCCCGCGACTATACGCTGCGCGGCGCGTTGGTGGTGGAGGTCGTCGAGTCCACCGCGCTGGCGACGGGCGATTGCCTGGCGACCTCCTGCGTGCTGGGCGAAGCTGTCGCAGTCGCCGGCAGAGCGCCGTATGTGGAGTTGGCCGGGAACGGGCGGCGCTTTCCGCTGGCCCGCGCCTCGGTGACCATCGGCCGGGCCCGCGAGAACGACATCTGCCTCGGCGAGCTGGACAAGGAGCGCATCATCTCTCGTTTCCATGCCGCTATCCGGCGAGAAGAGGGCGGCTATGTGCTTTATGACCAGGGAAGCAGCCGGGGCACTTATGTGGCCGGCCGGCGCCTGAAGGAGAACGGCCACCGGCTGCAAGATGGAGACAGCTTTGTGCTGGGACCCACGCAACGGGTGAATGGCGACCGGCCGCTGCAGGGCAGCGTCATGTTCATCTTTCGAGCCGGGTAACTGTGAACGGCGACCGGCGGAGGACTTCAACCATGCTCCTACTAACCTTATTCGTCGGACGACTTCTCGTCTTCTTCCTGCTCTTTCTGATGCTGTTCCTGCTCGTCCGCGCGCACCACAAGAATTAACCGGTTAATCACTGTGTATTGCCCATTAACTAATAGGTAACGTAATGCTCGCTCTACAGTTGGCCCGATACGAACACCGCGTTCGCGAACGTCGCTTCCTGGTCTACGTCGCCGTGCTGCTGGCCGGCGTCTTCGTGCTCAGCGAGCTGGGTCTGGACCTGCGCGACGGCACGCCGACCAGCCTCTCCAACATGGAGTGGGTCGCGCCCTATTTGCGCTATTGTCTGGCCCTGGTCGCCGTTCACCTGGCCGTTGGCTTGCTCCAGCCGCGGGCCAACCAGTTGTTGCTGCCCATCGCCGGCCTGTTGGGCGGCTTGAGCCTGGCGTTGCTCTACCGGCTGCCCACGCCCTATTGGGACGCGACGACCGGCCAGCTCCAATTTGCCACGCGCAACCTCTGGTACGTGGAGCGGCAAAGCCTCTTCCTGCTGCTGGGACTCGGCGTGGTGCTGCTGATCATGACCATTCCCGGCCTGTTGCG
>CAYVQP010000118.1:7155-9420 GCA_964452775.1 uncultured Ardenticatenaceae bacterium
TTCCCGCGCATCGGCCAGTTGCGCCCCATCCTGATCTTGCTCGGCACGGCGCTGGTCTTCCTGGTCTGGATGAGCGACCTGGGCGCGGCGCTGCTGCTCATCTTCATCCTGCCGGCGATGATGTATGTGGCTTTGCCGCGGCGGGTCTTCTGGTATCTGGCGGCGCTGCTCTTCGTCGTGCTGTTCCTGATTGGCGGGACGCTGAGCTGGGTGCAGCGATATGGCGGCGACCTGCAGCAGCCGGCGGAAGTAGAAGAGCAGCCCTGGCTTGAGCGGCTGCCGGCCCGCATCTCGGCCGGCCTGGACCGGGTTACCATCCGCCTGGACAACTATCGCGACCCATGGGCAGCCTGCCCGCCGGACAGCGGCTGCCCCAGCTACCAGAATCTACATGCCCTGTATGCAATTGCGGCCGGTGGAATCCTGGGGTCCGGCCCGGGCCAGGGGCAGCCGGACAACATCCCTTTTGTGCATACGGACATGGTCTATGCGGCCCTGGTCGAGGAGTGGGGCCTGCTTGGGGCGGTCGCGCTGTTATTGCTCTACTGGCTGCTGGTCATGCAGGCGCTGCGCATCGCCCGCCGGCAAACCGACCTCTTTTATACCTTGCTGGCGGCCGGCATTGGGGCCATCTTTGCCGTGCAGTGTTTCGTGATCATCGGCGGCGCGATCAACATCATTCCGTTCACAGGCATTACGCTGCCCTTCCTCAGCTACGGCGGCACAGCTACGCTGGTCAACTTCATGATGATTGGCTTGCTGCTGCGCCTATCGGGGGACGCGCAACAATCGCTGGACAACCGGGAGTTGTCCTGGCGGTTGGAGCAATTGGGCCAGGTTTATTCGGTGGCCTTCTTGTTGCTCCTGCTGGGCACGGCCTACTGGGCGCTCTTCATGCACAGCCGGCTCAATCCCGCCTTCCCGGAGGCGGACGCGATGGCGGCGAACCCGGTCGCCTGGCAGCGGCGCGCCGCGCAACTCTCCCGTGTGCAGCGGGGTCGCATTTACGCCGCGGACGGCTCCATCCTGGCCGACAATACCACGGCGGGCCGCTACCTGTACATGCCGGAAGCGCTGCACGTCGTCGGCCAGGCAGACAGCATCGGCCAGGGGTTAAGCGGGGTGGAGTACGCCTACAACGACCTGCTGTTGGGCCGGCGGCGCTTTGACCTGGAGACGCTCATCGCCCAGAACTTCTCCGGCTCCTGGCGAGGCAACGACCTTACCCTGACCCTGGAGCCGGCCTGGCAGCGAGCGGCGGATGAGGGGTTGGGCGGCTATCGCGGGGCGGTGGTCGTGCTGGACGCCGAGACGGGGGCGGTGCTGGCCATGGTCAGCCATCCCCTGTACGATCCGGCGGTCATCTCAGACACGGTCACCCTGGACGCCGCGGTCAACCGCTGGGACACGCCCTTCCTCAATCGGGCCGTCTCCGGCCTATATCCGCCCGGCTCCACCTTCAAGACGGTTGTGGCCGCCGCTGCCCTGGAAGAGGAGCTGGTGGAGCCGGACAGCCGCTTCGATTTCAGCGATGACATCTGGTTCTGGAGCGACGATGGCCGCTTCTGCCACAAGCAATGGGTGGCCGGGGCGGTGGTGGAGTCCTGCAACAGCGACCAGTACGAGATGAGTTTCGCCGAGGGTTACGCCCTTTCGGACAACGTGCTCTTCGCGCAGCTGGCCGTGGAGCTGGGGGCGGAGGGGCTGTGGCAGGCGGCGGCCGGCTTCGGCTTCGGCGAGGAAATGTCCTTCGAGCTGCCCCTGGCCACCTCGCGGATGGCGGACGAGATGGCCCGGCTGAGCGATGGGCCGCAACTGGCTCAATCCGGCTTTGGCCAGGGGCGGGTGCTGGCCACCCCGCTGCAGATGGCGCTGGTGGCCGCGACCATTGCCAACGACGGCGAGTTGCCCCAGCCCTACCTGGTGGCGCAGGTGACCGCGCCGGACGGCGGCGTGCTGGACAGCCACCGGCCGCACATCCTGGGACGGGCCGTCTCGCGCGGCGCGGCGCGGGAAATGGCCGAGATCATGGTGGCCTCAGTGGAGAACGGCTGGGCTGGGCCGGCGGCCGTCCCCGGCCTGGAAGTGGGCGGCAAGACCGGCACCGCCGAGTGGCAGGGCAGCACCGCCGGCCAGCCGCCGCACGCCTGGTACATCGGCTTCGCCCGGCTGAGCAGCGGGCGCACTATTGCAATTGCCGTGCTGGCTGAAGCGGCCGGAGAAGGCAGCGAAGTAGCCGCGCCGATTGCGGCGTATGTGGTGGGG
>CAYVQP010000119.1:0-1750 GCA_964452775.1 uncultured Ardenticatenaceae bacterium
ATGTTCACGCCGCCGAAGAGCTGCAGGAAGCGCGACCCGGCGGCGTAAGAGAAGTAGGACATGGCCGGGATGGGCGAGAAGCCGAAGACGCGGTCCGGGCCCCACTTCTTGGCTGTGTACAGGCAGGAGGCGCTGACCAGCTCCAGCACTTCGTCCCAGGTGACCCGCCGGAAACCGCCCTTGCCGCGCACCCGTTGGAAGCGTGTCCGCTTCGCCTCGTCCTCCACAATGGAGGCCCATGCCTCGACCGGATTCGCATGTTCGGCCTTCGCCGCCCGCCACAGGTCAATCAGCGCGCCGCGCGCGTAGGGATACTTTACCCGGATGGGGCTGTAGACGTACCAGGAGGCGGAGATGCCCCGCTGGCAACCGCGCGGCTCGTAGGGCGGCAGGTTGGGCTCCAGCAGCGGGTAGTCCGTCTGCTGCATCTCCCAGGTGATTACGCCGTCCTTCACATAGATGGCCCACGAGCAGCCGCCGGTGCAGTTGACGCCGTGCGTGGAGCGGATGACGTTGTCATGCTGCCAGCGGTTGCGATAGAACTCCTCCCACTGGCGCGATTTCGGATTGACGATGTCCTGAATCCAACCCATCTCATAGACCTCCAGAGCAATTACGTATGTCGAGAGCGAGCGACGAGCGGCCGGCGCACGGCAACGAGCCGGCGCCGCCAGTAAAAGGTCGCCGCCAGCAACAGCAAAATCGTGCCGGCGATGGCCAGCGCGGCCAGTTGGCCCAACGCGGCAATGGGCCGGCCGGAGACCGAAGCCCCCTTCAGGAAGGCCCACAGGTGCGCCTGTTCCTCGGCCGTCATCGGCTGATTCGTCCAGACGGCGTTCATGGTGGCGGTGGGCACGGTGTCCAGGAAGTTGGCCAGCCCCGCCTCGCCGTATTTGTTCATTGCCGTGGACAGGTCCGGCCCCAGCGCGCCGCCGCCCAGCGCGCCAATGCCGGCCACGCTGTGGCAGCCCATGCAGGGCGGCCCGCCGTTCTCCAGGCGCACCTCGCCCGTGAACAGCTCCCGGCCGATGGCCGCGTCCCCGGCCGGTAAGGCCGGCGCGGCGGTGGGAACCAGCGTGGGGTCCGTCCCCAGGTAGGCGATGAGCGAGGCGACTTCCTCTTCACTCAGCTGGTAGTTGGGCATGGGCACGTTGTTGCTCTCCTGGAGCAGTTGCGTCGCGATGGGGTCGCCGGCGGCCAGCATCTGGTCGGGGGCCAGAATCCAGCTGGTCAGCCAATCCGGCTCGCGCCGCTCCGTCACCCCCTGCAGGTCCGGCCCGACGGTCGCGCCGCCGCCGATGGTGTGGCAGACGGCGCACTTGGTCTTGAAGAGGGCTTCGCCGTCCGCCGCGCTTTGGGCCGGCGGCCGGGCCTGGGCCGGGAGGACGAAGAGGGCCGAAAGCAGGCTCAGGAAGAGCACAGCGACCGCTCCTTTCCAGACCAGGCCGAGAGATTGGCTAGAACGACTCGCGAATGGCATGGGCGCTATCCTCCTGGTTCTTAATGCTTGTTTTCCCGGAAACTCTTTCTCCCAGTTTCCGGGAAAATTCCGTTCGATTTTCCCGGAAACTCTATCGCCTATTTTCCCGGAAACTTCTTCGGCCAGTTTCCGGGAAAATTCCGTTCTACTTTCCCGGAAACTTAATCGCCTATTTTCCCGGAAACTCTTTCGGCCAGTTTCCGGGAAAACTCCGGCCAGTTTCCGGGAAAATTCCGTTCGATTTTCCCGGAAACTCTATCGCCTATTTTC
>CAYVQP010000119.1:1850-9272 GCA_964452775.1 uncultured Ardenticatenaceae bacterium
GGGAAAATTCCGTTCGATTTTCCCGGAAACTCTATCGCCTATTTTCCCGGAAACTCCTTTGGTCCAGTTTCCGGGAAAATTCCTTCCAGTTTCCGGGAAAATTTCGTTCGATTTTCCCGGAAACTCTATCGCCTATTTTCCCGGAAACTTCTTCGGCCAGTTTCCGGGAAAATAAGATATCGGCCGTTTCCGGGAAAATTATGTTTGCTCATCAATAGGAGCTATTACGTGGTGCGAACGCCACAAGGACACGACTGACGTCATAATAGGCCAAACAGTAGTCGTGTCAAATCGCCTCCAGAGGGATTTACGCCGGCGGCTTAGCTCGTTTTGCCCTGTTTGGGGGCGTTCAACGACGCCGGACGCCATCCGCTCCCCCCTCCTTCTGCCCCATCCGGCCGCTTTTTCATACCTCCGTCACCCCAATTTGCCCTTCGCGCCGCCGGGGGACTAGTCCCCTAATTTCATCCCTAATTCATCCCGGCCGCGCCCCTGTTAGCGATAGACAGCACGGTACCGCAATGCTATCCTGCCACTATCAGATGTGAGCCGGCCAGTAGGCTCCATCGCCAGGTCTCGTAAGTAACCCCGCTGGTCTATCAGTTTGCTGCCGTAGAAACCTGGTAAACCAGCGGGGTTATTGTGATTTATCATCATCTACTAGCCCAAAGGAGTTTGATTTATGCGTATCGTAATGGTTGGTAACGGCATTGTGGCGAACATGGCGGCATTGTACTTCCGCAGGCGCTTTCCTGAATCGGTAGAAGTCGTCGTTGTTGGGCCGGATGATCGCAGCGGCCTCCCGCTGGTGGGTGAATCCACCATTGAGATCACCGGCAACTTCCTGGAGACGCAACTGGGTCTCAGGGAGTATCTGCACCAGAATCACTTGCCCAAGTATGCTCTGACCTACTACTTCAAACTAGACCCCAACGACATCAATGACCGCACCTACTCCATTCACGCCAGCCAGAGCCTTCCCGAACCCGTGCCCCCATTGGAGGGAGAGGGGCCAATGCCGATTTCCTGGCAGCTCAACCGGACCACCTTCGACCAGCACCTCACCAAGCTGGTCGCCGAGCACGACGGCATCCGCACTATAGACGGCATCGTCACCAATGTGGAGCTGGATGGGCAGGGCGGCCACCAGTTGCAGATTGAGGGCGCGGATGGGGAAATGCAAACCCTGACCGCCGACTGGCTGATTGACGCTACCGGCCGCAAGCGACTGCTGGCTCGCAAGATGGGCCTGACCGTCCGGCCGGAGGGACAGCGCGATTGCTTCTGGTTCCGGCTGGCTGACTTCGACCGCTCCATCCTCACCCAACTCACCCCCCTCGGTCCAAAGATCCCGCCTCCGGGAGAGCCGGGTTACTACGACCGCTACTATTCGACGCACCACTTTATGGGCCCCGGCAACTGGATCTGGCTGATCCCCATCAAGGCCGAAGACGACTCCGAGCTGATGAGCGTGGGCCTCGTCTCCCATCCGGATTACTTCAAAGGTGAAGTGAAGAGCTTCGAGCAGTTCGTTGACTACGTCAGCGGCGTGCACCCGGTGGTGTCGGAGTTCGTGCAAAGCGGCCGAGTGGTAGACACCAACGTCCTGCGCCACTACCACTACGTCACCAGCAAAATCTATTCGGCGGACCGCTGGGCCATTGTCGGCGACGCCGCCTTTGCGCCGGACCCCCTGTTCAGCAATGGTCTCGCCTTCTGCGTGATGCAGCTGGAGCAGCTGAGGGAGATCATTTCCCAGGACCTGCAAGGCAATCTCACCGAGAAGCTGGTGGACGACATGGCGAAGGCCTTCATGATTCCGGTCATCTCCTCGCAGACCACGATCAGCAACTGGTACTCGACCATGCACGATCCATTGCTATCCTCCATGAAGATCAACTGGATCGAGACGGTGTACTTCTTCATGTTCCTACCGCTGGTCGCCAACCGCTGCCACTATGACCCGGCAAGGACAAGCCTGTGGAAAGCGCTGGAGATCCGGCAGCAGCAACGCGCCTTTGACCTTCCCCAATCGCTGGCCGACCTGAGGGGCAAGGTCGGCAAACCTACCCCTGAGCACTTTGTTTACAAGGGGAAGGAAAAGGTCAATCCCAGGGCGCTGCAACAGATGGACGACATCAATGACATCTACTCGCAACTCGACGCCGGCCATGCGGTGTTGACCGGCTACGTCAATGCGATCAACGCCCGGCTCTCCAACGGCCACTAACTAAACCTAACTGACACACCCCGTAGGTGTCGCCTGACACCTACGGGGTGTTTTTTTTAACCCCCGTTCAATTCCCCATTAACACCCCGCAACTTCCCAGTTAACAGCCGGGCTAGTTTTCCTCGCCGGCATCTGTTATCAAAGCGCCGGCTGAATAACGTACCCCGCCGCCCCGGCCGCGCCGGACAGCTACGGGGTCCCAAGACAAACGGAGAACATTGTGGACTACACCCCCGAATCAACCCAACCGGCCGTCGCCGCCCAACCGCAGCCTTTGTCGGCCCAGGCCCGCGTGGCTACCCCCAAGGCCTCGCGCTACTTGAAGGCCCTCTGCAACCACTTTGACCGCAAGGTTGAGGCCCACTACGACGACGAGAGCGGCCACATTCACTTCCCCTTCGGCGATTGCGAGCTGCGCGCCGGGGCCGAAGAGCTGCTGATCAGCCTCTCCGCCGCGGACGAGACGATGCTCGCCCGCCTGAAGGAGGTCGTCGCCGACCACCTGGTGCGCTTCGGCAACAAGGAAGAGCTGGTCGTCAACTGGTATTCCGGCTAACCCGCGCTGGACCGCCCGCCGCTCCGGCGCGAGCGGCGGCTTTCGCATAGCGCGCGAGGGAGCGACGATGACCCGTGTAATGGCCGTTTCCAAGAACAGGACCCGCCTGATCGGACCCGCCAACCTGCTGCCGGTGGGCCTGCTGGTCGCCGCCGTCCTGCTGCTCGTCGTGCTGATCGTGAGCATCGTGGTGGGGGCGGCGGACATCAAGGCCGGCGCGATCTTCGAGGCCCTCTTCCGCTACGACGCCGCCCAATTTGAGCACCTGATCATTCGCACCGTGCGCCTGCCGCGGGTGGTGGCCGGGGTGATTGTGGGGGCCGGGCTGGCCGTCGCCGGGGCGATAATGCAGGGGTTGACCGCCAATCCGCTGGCCTCTCCCGGCATCCTGGGCATCAACGCCGGGGCCGCCTTCGCGGTGGTGCTGGGCGTTTACCTGTTGGGCGGCGCGCCCATTCTGGTTTACGGCGGGCTGGCTGTCGCCGGCGCGGCGGCGGCGGCAATCCTGGTCTACGGGCTGGCCTCGCTGGGCCGGGGCGGGGCGACGCCGGTGAAGTTGACCCTGGCCGGGGTCATCTTCGCCATGTTCACCGGCGCCCTGACCACCACCATCCTGGTGATGGACGCGAACACCTTTGACCAGATTCGCTTCTGGACGGCCGGCTCGCTGGCCGGGCGGGATTGGGAAGTAGTGCTGTGGCTTGGGCCGATTGTGCTCGCCGGGCTGGCCGGGGCGATGCTGCTCAGCCGGCAAATTACCACCATTAGCCTGGGCCGGGACGTGGCTCAGGGGTTGGGGCAAAACACGGCAGTCATCCGGGCGCTGGCCGCGGCGATGGTGGTCCTGTTGGCCGGCGGCTCGGTGGCTATTGCCGGGCCGGTGGCCTTCATCGGCCTGATGGTCCCGCACATCGTCCGCGCCTTCTGTGGGGTGGACTATCGCTGGATATTGCCCTATTCGGCGCTGGCCGGCGCTATCTTGCTGACCGTAGCGGACACCGCCGGCCGGGTCGTGCAGCGGCCGCAAGAGCTGCCGGTCGGGGTGATGCTGGCCTTTGCCGGCGCGCCCTTCTTCATCTATCTCGCTCGCTGGAGGATGCGATGACGCCGGCGGAGAAGTATCCCCGGCCGGGTTGGATCACCCTGCGCCCGCGCCGGCTGCCCGTTTCCTTCCGGCTGGATCAGCGCGCGCCGGCTGTCTTGCTCATCCTGCTGGCCCTGCTGGCCCTGGCGATGGTGCTGAGCGTCAGCTACGGCGAATACCACATCGCCCCGCTGGATGTGCTCCGCGCCGTCTTCGGGGCCGAAACCAGCGACCCGAATCACCTGCTGGTAGTGCGCAGCTTTCGCCTGCCGCGCATCTTGCTGGCCCTGTTGATTGGGGCCGCGTTGGCCGCCTCCGGGGCCATCATCCAGGGCGTCAGCCGGAACGACCTGGCGGACCCCGGCCTGCTGGGCATCAACAGCGGGGCCGGCGTGCTGGTGGTCGCCTATCTCACCTTCGCCGCCGCTCCCAACAGCGCCTATCTGCCCTGGCTGGCCCTGCTGGGTGCGCTCGGGGCGGCGGCGGTCATTTACACGATGGCCTGGAAAGGGGGCAGCTCCTCCATGCGCCTCATCCTCATCGGGGTAGGGCTGGCCGCGTTTTGCGGCGCGCTGATCAGCTACTTCCTCACCCGGATGACGCTGAGCAACGCGCAAGACGCCCTGGTCTGGCTGACGGGCAGCGTCTATGGCAGCAGCTGGCCGGAAGTGCGCCTGGTGCTGCTCTGGCTGGCGGCCTTGCTGTTGCTCGCCTTCCTGCTGACCCGGCAGCTAAACGTGCTCAACCTGGGCGATGACCTGGCCGCCGGCCTGGGCGCGCGGGTGGAGCTGTACCGGCTGGCCCTGATTGCGCTGAGCGCGGGGCTGGCGGCGATTACGGTCACCGTGGCCGGCGTGATTGCCCTCGTCGGCTTCGTCTCGCCGCACATCGCCCGCCGGCTGGTGGGGCCGTCGCACGAGGGGCTGCTGCTGTGCTCCGTGCTGGTGGGCGCATTGTTGCTGGTAGTCGCTGACCTGGCCGCGCGCCGGCTCTTTGCGCCGATGGAGTTGCCGATTGGGATCACGACGGCCATCATCGGCGCGCCATACTTCGCCTACCTGCTCTACAAGCGAGGCCGATGACGCAGATGGAAGGCATGCAGACGGAAGCCCTTTCGCTGGCCTATGACCGGGAGGCGGTCATCAAGGAGCTGAGCCTATCCATCGTCACCGGCCAGATTACGGCCCTGGTCGGGCCGAACGGCTGCGGCAAGTCCACCTTGCTGCGCGGGCTGGCCCGGCTGCTCAAGCCGCAGGCCGGCCGGGTGCTGCTGGACGGTAAGGCCATCCACACCACGCCCACCAAGGAGCTGGCCCGGCAAATCGGCATCCTGCCGCAAGGGCCCAGCGCGCCGGAGGGCCTCACCGTCCACGAGCTGGTGGCCCAGGGTCGCTATCCGCACCAGGGTTTCTTCCAGCAATGGTCGGCGCAGGACGAGGAGGCGGCCCGGCAAGCAATGGCGATCACCAACATGAGCGCGCTGGCCGACCGGCCGCTGGACACCCTCTCCGGCGGGCAGCGGCAACGCGCCTGGATTGCCATGACCCTGGCCCAGAACACGCCCATCCTGCTGTTGGACGAGCCGACCACCTTTCTGGACATCGGCTACCAACTGGAAGTGATGGAGCTGATCGAGCGGCTGAATCGGGAGCGGGAGATGACCATCCTGCTGGTGCTGCACGACCTGAATCAGGCGGCCCGCTACAGCCAGCGGATGATTGTGCTGGACAACGGCGGCGTCGTGGCGGACGGCGCGCCCGGCGAGGTGCTGACCCCGGCGCTGCTGGCCGGCGTCTTCAAGGTGCACGCCAACATCGTCTTCGACCCGGACAGCGGCGCGCCGGTCTGCCTGCCCTATCGCACCGCGCTACCCGCCGTCCCCAACGGCGCCGGCGCGAATGGCTCAAGCGCCTCGTCCGCAGTCGCGCATCGGGTAGGGCAGTGAAGAGGCCTTGCTTGTTCCCCCGGGCGATGCGCTTGCTCGTCGCCAGCGGTCAGTTCGGCGACGACCGTGATAGCGGCGTCGGGGCAGCGACCGGCTCCGGCGGCCGGCCATAATCAGTTAGAGAAGTGAAGGGAGGTGATTGATGTCAAAGGAACTGTGCAAACTCAAGAAGGCGCTGAAGATTGACCTTTCCGGGTACATGCTTTACGTGAACCAGCCCACCCATGTCTGCCAGAAGTGTGGCCGGGCCGCCAATTGCAAGAAGCAGCTGTGCGATCCGGTGAGGATTAAGGCCGAGGCGTGAGCAGGGACTTGATAGTCAGTCATCGTTGGCCGGCCTGAGATCCGGCTGATGAATTTGTTTCCAAGATAGAAGGAGAAAGCAAATGTCGAGGATTGTTAACTGGTATCAAAAAGAGCAGCGCATGGGTGGCCGCCCACACGCTGCCCAAAACGGAAACACACCCCGGCCGTTCAACGCCGGGAACCACGTATCCCATCGTAATATTACCCTACTTATCCTATTAATACTCGCCCTGGCCATAACCGGTTGCAGCCCGGCGGCGACCGAACCCGCCGCCACCGCGGCCGCGGCCACCGTCCCGGCTGAGCCAACCGCCGCGCCGGCTGAACCGACTGAAGCGCCGGCCGAACCCACCGCCGAGCCGGCCGCCGAAAGCCGCACAATCACCGACGCGATGGGCCGGGAGGTCACCTTCCCCGCCGACCCGCAGCGCATCGTCGTCCTCTCTGAAATTGACCTGGACACGCTGGTGGCCCTGGGCATCATTCCCGTTGGCGCGCCCAACGGCCGCGGGCAAACGACCCTGCCCAGCTACCTGCTGCCCCAGATTGAGGGCCAGACGACATCCATCGGCGGGCTGGGCGAGCCGAACCTGGAAACTATCGTCACCCTCGAACCCGATCTGATCGTTTACTCTGACCCGTACGGCGAGTTGGCGGAGCGCATCCCGGAACTGGAACAAATCGCCCCGGTGGTGGTTCCCTATGTGGATAACGGCGACTGGCATTGGAAGACGGTCTTCCAGGCGATAGCCGACGTGATGGGTAAGACGGCGGAGGCCGAGGCCTGGATGCAGGCTTATGATGAACGGACGGCCGCGCTCAGCGCCCAGGTGACGGATGAATTGCGGCCGGTCAGCATCGTGCGCTGGATGGCCGACGGGCCGCGCATCCTGTTGTCCAACGCCTTCTCCAGCCAGGTGCTGTCGGATGTGGGTTTCATCCGGCCGGAATACCAGCTGGAGCTGGCCGGCAGCCACCCCGTGCACACCGACGCGATCAGCATGGAGCAGGTGCAGCTGGTGGACGCGGGCATCATCTTTGCCGGCGGCCTCAATCCGGAAGGGGACGCGGCTATGAAGGAGGCGCTGGAAAATCCGCTGGTGCAGGCCCTCAGCGCGGTGCAGGCCGGGCGGCTCTTCCTGGTGGACGGCCTGGCCTGGAGCAGCACCGGCGGCCCGACCGCGGCCATGCAGGTGCTGCAGGACGTGGAGAACGCGCTTAGTCAGTTGGCTGGCGAGTAGTCCAAAAAACCCCGCAGGTCTAATTCACGAGCGCCGCCCCCAACCGGATCGCTCGGGAGA